>NZ_ALJC01000066.1 GCF_000282975.1 Pseudomonas psychrophila HA-4 | reverse complement strand
GCCCACCCGCCCAGTGAAGCTTTCCGATGCTCGAACAGTACGTTAAGAAGATACTCACCTCGCGCGTTTACGACGTTGCCGTAGAAACCCCATTGCAAACTGCCAATCAGCTGTCTCAGCGTCTGGGCAACCAGATTTTGCTGAAACGCGAAGACTTGCAGCCGGTGTACTCGTTCAAGATTCGTGGTGCTTACAACAAGCTCACACAATTGACCGACGCCGAGCGCGCCTGCGGCGTAGTGACTGCATCGGCAGGCAACCATGCTCAGGGCCTGGCGCTGGCCGCCAAGGTACTGGGGGTTAAAGCGACTATTGTCATGCCAAAAACCACGCCCGAGATCAAGATTGAAGGCGTGCGTTCGCGTGGCGGCATTGTGGTGCTGCATGGTGACTCCTTCCCGGAAGCCTTGGCTTACTCGCTGCAATTGGTCGAGCAAAAAGGCTACGTTTACGTCCACCCGTACGATGACCCGCACACCATCGCCGGGCAGGGCACCGTGGCGATGGAAATTTTGCGCCAACACCCGGCACCCCTGGATGCGATCTTCGTGCCGGTGGGCGGTGGCGGACTGATTGCGGGTATTGCCGCGTACGTGAAGTACCTGCGACCAGACATTAAAATCATTGGCGTCGAGCCCGATGATTCCAACTGCCTGCAAGCAGCGATGGCTGCGGGCGAGCGCGTGGTCTTGCCGACTGTCGGCATCTTCGCCGATGGCGTGGCGGTGGCGCAGATTGGCCAGCACACGTTTGATATCTGCAAAGACTATGTCGATGAAGTGATCACCGTCAGCACCGATGAAATCTGTGCGGCCATCAAAGACATTTTCGATGACACCCGCTCGATCACCGAGCCTGCGGGCGCGCTGGGTGTGGCCGGGATCAAAAAATACGTGGAGCAGCGTGGTGCGCGCGGCCAAACACTGGTTGCCATCGACTCGGGTGCCAATGTCAACTTCGACCGTTTGCGCCATGTGGCCGAGCGTGCCGAGCTGGGCGAAGGCCGTGAAGCGATCATCGCTGTGACCATCCCGGAAGTGCCCGGCAGCTTCAAGGCGTTCTGCCAGGCTATCGGCAAGCGCCAGATTACCGAGTTCAACTACCGCTACCACACCGGCAGCGAGGCTCACATATTTGTCGGTGTGCAGACGCACCCCGAGAACGACCCGCGCAGCGGCTTACTGGCCAGCCTGACTGAGCAAGGCTTTCCGGTTGTCGACCTGACCGAAAACGAATTGGCCAAGCTGCATATCCGCCACATGGTCGGTGGGCACGCGGTAAAAGTCAGCGATGAGTTGCTGTTTCGCTTCGAGTTTCCGGAGCGGCCAGGTGCGTTGTTTAACTTCCTCAACAAACTGGGTGGTCGCTGGAACATCTCGATGTTCCATTACCGCAACCATGGCGCGGCCGATGGCCGTGTGATGGCGGGGCTGCAAGTGCCGGCTGAAGAGCGTCATCTGGTGCCCGCGGCGCTGGCTGAAATTGGCTACCCGTATTGGGATGAAAGTGATAACCCGGCGTATCAACTGTTTCTTGGCTGATTGCCGCTACGCTGATTGAACGGCTCAAGAGATAACTGAAATGGAAACGTTCAGCGCGTTAAAACTGCTGCATGGCGTGTCGACACTGTTGCTGTTTGTCAGTGCGCTCGCATTGCTGGTTGTCGTGATTCGCCGTTGGCGTGCGGGCGATACATTTTTGGCGGGCGGCCTGGTGCGGCGCCCGTGGTCGTTTGTTTGGGTGCTGATGGGCTTGTGCCTGCTGGCGTTGCCGGTGAGCGGCTGGTTTTTGGTGCACCTGGCGGGTTGGCCGCTGGGCCAGATGTGGTTGCTGGGCGGGAGCAGTGTGTACCTGCTGGGCGGCTTGAGCTGGTTGTGGCTCGTGGTGCGGCTCAATCGCCTGCGGCTGGGGCGAATGGCCAAACACCCGGGTTTTACCGTGGTATTGGCGGTTTTTTGTGCCCTTTGCTTTATCGCCATTGCGGCCATGATGGGTGCCAAACCGGTTTAAACAACCCCCGTAGGAGCAGCGGGTCGACGCTCCTACAGGGGTGATCAATCAATCGCGCAACGAAATCACTGGCCAGCCACGTGTAATGGCTTCTGCCCGCAGCTTGTCATCCGGGTCGACCGCCACTGCATGCGTCACTTGCTCGAGCAGCGGTAAATCGTTCATCGAATCGCTGTAGAAGTAGCTGTCTTCGAGGTTGTGACTGTTTTCTGCCATCCAGTGGTTCAGGCGTGTCACTTTGCCTTCACGGAAGCACGGCACGTCGATGCTGCGGCCGGTGTAGCGACCATCAACGATTTCGCATTCGGTGGCAATCAAGTGTTCCACGCCCAGACGCTGGGCAATGGGAGCGGTGACAAAGCGGTTGGTCGCGGTAATGATAACCAGCGTGTCGCCTGCGTCGCGGTGCTTTGTCAGCAGCGCCTGAGCCTTTGGCAGCATCAGCGGGTCAATGCAGTCGCGCATGAATTCGCGGTGCCATTGATCCAGTTGAACCACGTCATGGCGGCCAAAGATTTCCATGCTGAAATTAAGATAGGCGGCGTTATCCAGCTTGCCTGCCAGGTAATCTTGGTAAAACTCGTCGTTACGGGCCTTGTACGCGTCACCGTCGAGAATGCCGCGCTGGCACAGGTAGTCGCCCCACGCGTGATCGCTGTCACCGCCTAAAAGGGTGTTATCCAAGTCGAATAAAGCCAGACGCATTGAAGTTACTCGCTGAAATGTCTATTTGAAGGCCACAAGAATACGGTCTTTTCAGAAGAGTGCACATAAGGCAGGAAGGCGCGTTGCTGCTTTCACAACCTTTGTGGAACAATGCGGCGACATGCGTTTGCGAGGTTGTTGCCGTGATCGACCCCGATGGTTTCCGTCCTAATGTCGGGATTATTCTGACAAATGATGCCGGACAGGTACTGTGGGCTCGCCGTATCAATCAAGACGCGTGGCAGTTTCCACAGGGCGGAATCAACCCTGATGAGACGCCGGAAGACGCCTTGTACCGCGAGCTGAACGAAGAAGTTGGCCTGGAACGCGAAGATGTAGAAATACTCGCCTGCACGCGAGGCTGGTTGCGTTATCGTTTGCCGCAACGTCTGGTCCGTACCCACAGCCAACCGCTGTGTATCGGTCAGAAGCAAAAGTGGTTTTTGCTGCGCCTGGTCTCGAATGAGCAGCGGGTGCGGATGGATTTAACCGGTAAACCGGAATTCGATGGCTGGCGTTGGGTCAGCTATTGGTATCCGTTGGGCCAGGTGGTGACATTCAAGCGCGAGGTCTATCGTCGCGCTCTCAAAGAGCTTGCCCCGCGCGTATTGACGCGCGCCTGACACGGAGTTCGACCCCGAACCATGCTCAATACGCTGCGCAAGATCGTCCAGGAAGTTAACGCCGCCAAAGATCTCAGGGCGGCGTTGGGGATTATTGTGTTGCGCGTCAAAGAGGCCATGGGCAGTCAGGTCTGCTCGGTCTATTTGCTTGATCCAGAGACCAACCGTTTCGTGCTGATGGCCACCGAGGGCTTGAACAAGCGTTCGATCGGCAAAGTTAGCATGGCGCCCAACGAAGGCCTGGTTGGTTTGGTGGGCACCCGCGAAGAACCTCTGAACCTCGAAAACGCCGCCGATCACCCGCGCTACCGTTACTTTGCCGAAACCGGCGAAGAACGCTATGCCTCCTTTCTCGGCGCGCCGATCATCCACCACCGCCGTGTGGTTGGGGTGTTGGTCATTCAGCAAAAAGAACGCCGTCAGTTCGATGAGGGCGAAGAAGCCTTCCTCGTGACCATGAGCGCGCAATTGGCCGGGGTTATCGCCCACGCCGAGGCCACGGGCTCGATTCGCGGCCTGGGGCGTCAGGGTAAAGGCATCCAGGAAGCCAAGTTCGTGGGCGTGCCTGGTTCGCCCGGTGCCGCGGTCGGTACAGCGGTGGTCATGCTGCCCCCGGCCGACCTGGACGTGGTGCCGGATAAAACCATCACCGACATTCCGGCCGAAATTGCCTTGTTCAAAACCGCGCTCGAAGGCGTGCGTAACGACATGCGTGCGGTGTCTAAAAAGCTCGCCACTCAACTGCGGCCTGAAGAGCAGGCGCTGTTTGATGTGTACCTGATGATGCTCGATGACGCATCGCTGGGCAGTGAAGTAAAAAATATTATTAAGACCGGTCAGTGGGCTCAAGGCGCGTTGCGTCAGGTGGTGACTGATCACGTCAACCGTTTTGAACTGATGGACGACGACTACCTGCGTGAGCGGGCGTCGGACGTGCGTGACCTTGGGCGCCGTCTGTTGGCCTATTTGCAGCACGACCGCCAGCAAACCATGGTCTACCCCGACAACACCATTCTGGTCAGTGAAGAACTGACCGCGACCATGCTCGGCGAAGTGCCGGAAGGCAAATTGGTCGGTCTGGTGTCGGTATTGGGTTCGGGCAACTCCCACGTGGCGATTCTGGCCCGTGCCATGGGTATTCCGACCGTGATGGGCCTGGTCGACCTGCCGTACTCCAAGGTTGACGGCATTCAGATGATCGTCGACGGTTACCACGGCGAGGTCTATACCAACCCCAGCGACGTGCTGCGCAAGCAATATGCCGATGTCGTCGAAGAAGAGCGCCAACTGTCCCAAGGCCTCGACGCCCTGCGTGAACTGCCGTGCATCACCCCAGACGGCCACCGCATGCCGCTGTGGGTCAACACCGGTCTGCTGGCCGATGTGGCGCGCGCGCAACAGCGTGGCGCAGAAGGCGTAGGTCTGTACCGCACCGAAGTGCCGTTCATGATCAACCAGCGCTTTCCGAGCGAAAAGGAGCAACTGGCGATTTATCGCGAGCAACTCGCCGCCTTCCATCCGCAACCGGTGACCATGCGCAGCCTGGACATTGGCGGCGACAAGTCACTGTCGTACTTCCCGATCAAAGAAGACAACCCGTTCCTGGGCTGGCGCGGGATCCGTGTGACCCTCGACCACCCTGAAATCTTTCTGGTTCAGGCCCGGGCCATGCTCAAGGCCAGCGAAGGCCTGAACAACTTGCGTATCTTGCTGCCGATGATCTCTGGCACCCACGAACTCGAAGAAGCCCTGCACCTCCTGCACCGCGCTTGGGGTGAAGTGCGTGACGAAGGCACCGACGTGCCGATGCCGCCAATTGGCGTGATGATCGAAATCCCGGCGGCGGTGTACCAGACCAAAGAACTGGCGCGCCAGGTGGACTTCCTCTCGGTAGGTTCTAACGACCTGACTCAGTACTTATTGGCAGTAGACCGTAACAACCCGCGTGTGGCCGATTTGTACGACTACCTGCACCCGGCGGTGCTGCAAGCCCTGCAATCGGTGGTGCGTGATGCCCATGCCGAAGGCAAGCCGGCGAGTATTTGCGGCGAAATGGCCGGTGATCCGGCTGCGGCGATTTTGTTGATGGCGATGGGTTTTGACAGCTTGTCGATGAACGCCACCAACTTGCCGAAAGTGAAGTGGATGCTGCGTCAGGTCAGCCTGAGCCGGGCCAAGGAACTGCTGGCGGAAGTGATGACTATCGATAACCCGCAAGTCATTCGCAGCACCATCCAGTTGGCCCTGAAAAACATGGGCCTGACGCGCATGATGAACCCGGCGGCGATCAAGCCTTACTAGCTTTAGTGGGGGAGACCGCCAGCCGGATCCGTAGCAGTTGCCGCAGGCTACGTCCGGCGACGCAGTCGTCGTAAAATCGGCTATCGCGATCTTTCAGATAGATCGTGTTCTTAGCATTTACGATCGCTTCGCAATCGGACGCAGCCTCGCTGAACTCGGCAACTGCTACGGGATACACGCCACTTTCAATTCTCTAGCTTCACCTCACCCAAACGCCCACCCAGCGGCCCGAAGCTGTGTTCCACCATTACCCGTGAACCATCGGCGTTGACGATCAGCGCCGTGCTGGCGCGCGTGCCGTAACTGGGGCTGGCGATAAACACACTCGACAACAAATGTTCGGTGGCCAGCCCGACGCCGGTGTCTGGCAGCTCGCTGAACGGCGCTGTTTGCGGGTCTTTGAGCAGCGCCAGCAAGGCTTGCGGGTGCGGATCGCTCAACACCTCGGCCAACGCGGCCTTAGCCTTGAGTAGCTTGGGCCACGGCGTGTCCAACCCGGCATTCGACAGGCCGTAAATTCCGGCGCTCAGTGGCTGCGGCGCCAAGTCTCTCGAGTTGAAGTGCCACAACTGATCGCGATTACCCAGCAACAGGTTAAAGCCCGCATATTCCACGGTTCGTCGGCCAATGTCGGCGAAATACTCGCCAATGGATTGGTTTCCGTTTAAAAAATCAGACACTAATTCGCCCCGTGAACGCCGGGCCGGCGGCCGGCGGGGTTCGCGAATATTGGTCAGCGCAGCAAAACGGCCGTTGGCCCCCACGCCCAGCCAGGTGCCACCCGCTTCGAGGTCGCGACCGGCAAATACCTGGGGCGCTTCAACCCACTGGGCTAAGGGTTTGCTGGGGCGGGCATAAAACTCATCACGGTTGGCCGCAACGACCAGAGGCTGTGCGTGGCCGGGGCGCCAAGCGAAGACAATGAGGCACATGGGGCAGTCCTTAATGTTTTTTTAATCACTCTACTTATAGATTGCTCAGGCGTGTTGCGCCATGCAGTGGAGCCCAAGCCCTTGCTCCGTTACCATGCGGATCAAAAATTGGGGGGCGAGTCATGGAATTTCTGCTCTATTTGGTGTTGGGGGGCTTTGCGGGCGTACTGGCCGGGCTGTTTGGAGTCGGTGGCGGACTGATCATCGTGCCGGTGCTGGTGTTCAGTTTCACCTTGCAAGGCTTTAGCCACGAGGTGTTGACCCATTTGGCCGTCGGCACGTCATTGGCCACCATTATTTTTACTTCGATCAACTCGGTGATTGCGCACAACCGCAAAGGCGCGGTGCTGTGGCCTCTGTTTGCGTGGATGAGCGTGGGTATTCTGGTCGGGGCCGGGATTGGCGCGTTGACCGCCGAAGCGATCTCGGGTCCGCACTTGCAGAAAATCATTGGCGTGTTTGCCGTGATCATCGCCCTGCAAATGGCCCTTGATCTAAAACCCAAGGCCAGCCGAACGGTACCGGGCAAGTTGGGTCTGAGCTTGGCTGGCAGTGTAATTGGCTGGGCTTCAGCGATTTTCGGGATCGGTGGCGGCTCGCTGACGGTGCCGTTTTTGACTTGGCGCGGCGTGACCATGCAGCAAGCTGTGGCCACCTCGTCGGCCTGCGGACTGCCGATTGCGTTGGCAGGTGCTCTAAGTTTCATGATGATTGGCTGGCACAACCCGGACTTGCCCGCGCATAGTCTCGGTTTTGTTTACTTGCCGGCGCTGCTCGGGATCGCCCTGACTAGTATGTTTTTTGCCCGTTTTGGTGCGCGTTTGGCTCACAAACTGTCGCCGCGCCTGCTGAAACGGCTGTTTGCCGCACTGTTGTTCTGTGTCGGTTTGAGTTTCCTGATCTAACAAGGAGTCGCAATGCTGCCTTACCCGCAGATTGACCCGGTGGCATTGGCCATCGGACCGCTGAAAATCCATTGGTATGGCTTGATGTACCTGATCGGCATTGGTGCAGCTTGGCTGATCCTGTCGCGACGCCTCCATCGTTTCGATCCGACCTGGACCAAAGAGAAGCTCTCAGACCTAGTGTTTTGGGTGGCCATGGGCGTGATTGTCGGCGGCCGTCTAGGTTATGTGCTGTTCTACGACCTGAGCGCCTACATCGCCAACCCCTTGCTGATTTTCGAAGTGTGGAAAGGCGGCATGGCGTTCCACGGCGGACTGATCGGCGTCATGCTGGCCACTTGGTGGTTCGGCAAGCGCAACGGCAAGTCGTTTTTCCAGATCCTGGATTTCATCGCACCCGTGGTGCCGATTGGTCTGGGGGCAGGACGCATTGGTAACTTCATCAATGCCGAACTGTGGGGCAAAGCCAGCGACGTGCCGTGGGCGATGATCTTTCCGACCGACCCACAGCAATTGGCGCGCCATCCGTCGCAGCTTTACCAGTTTGCGCTGGAAGGTGTGGCACTGTTCCTCGTTCTTTGGCTGTACTCGCGTAAACCCCGTCCTACGATGGCCGTTTCCGGGATGTTCGCCCTGTTCTACGGGATCTTCCGTTTCATCGTCGAATTCGTCCGCGTACCCGATGCTCAACTGGGCTATTTGGCGTTCGGCTGGGTCACGATGGGGCAAATCCTCTGCCTTCCGATGATCGCGGGCGGTCTGTTCCTGATCTGGCTGGCTTACAAGCGAGATCCAGCGGCTCAAAAGGCTGCGCATTAAAGTCGAATCGCGGGGCCGAGTGGCCCTGCATTCAAACGCTAGGAAAACCATGAAGCAATATCTCGAACTCGTTGCCAACGTCATTAAAAATGGCACCTTGCAAGCCAACCGCACCGGCGTGAAGACCATCAGTCTGCCCGGCGCCATGTTGCGCTATGACCTCAAAGAAGGCTTCCCTGCCATCACCACTCGGCGTATGGCGTTCAAATCGGCGATTGGCGAGATGTGCGGCTTCTTGCGCCCGGTGAACAGCGCGGCAGATTTTCGTGCACTGGGTTGCAAGGTATGGGACCAGAACGCCAACGAAAACGCGCAGTGGCTGGCCAATCCGTTCCGTCAGGGCGAAGACGACCTGGGCGAAATCTACGGCGTGCAATGGCGCAAGTGGCCTGCCTATAAGCAAGTGGCCCGCAGCAACCAGGCAGCCATCGAACTGTGCCTGAGCCAAGGCTATCGTCAGATTGCTGAAGGCGAAGAAGACGGCCAAGCCTACGTGGTGCTGTACAAAGCCATCGACCAAGTGCGCCAGTGCGTGGACACGATCATCAATGATCCGGGCAGCCGCCGTATCTTGTTCCACGGCTGGAACTGCGCCCAGCTCGACGAAATGGCCCTGCCGCCGTGCCACTTGTTGTACCAGTTCCATCCGAACGTCGAGACCAAGGAAATCTCCCTGACCCTCTACATTCGTTCCAACGACTTGGGCCTGGGCACACCGTTTAACCTGACCGAAGGCGCAGCCTTGCTTAGCCTGATTGGCCGCCTAACGGGCTACACGCCGCGTTGGTTCACGTACTTCATTGGCGATGCCCACGTGTATGAAAACCACCTGGACATGCTCAACGAACAGATGACCCGCGAGCCATTTCCGATGCCAAAACTGGTGATCTCGGACCGCGTGCCGGAATTCGCCAAAACGGGCGTGTATCAGCCGGAGTGGTTGGAGCTGATCGAGCCGAGTGACTTCAGCCTCGAAGGCTACCAGCACCACGCGCCAATGACCGCGCCAATGGCGGTGTAACCTATCCCCTCGCTTACCTCCTGTGGGGGAGTGAGGGTGTTTTCAGATTCAATGCCCGTGGCTTCTGCCCACATGGCTTGGCTCGCCTTCTGGCGCCGTCACTGAGCCGCTGATTTCCAGACGCTGCAAAATCCCACAATGTTGGTTGCCCGGCCCTTCGCCACAGCGTTGGCGCAGGTCGAGTAGTTGCACCTGCAACGCCTGTAAGCCATCAATGCGTGCTTTGACGTGGTGGATGTGTTCGTCGATCAGCGCATTCACGCTTTCGCATTGGTCCTGCGGGCTGTCGCGCAGATTGAGCAAGCTGCGGATCTCTTCCAAGGTCATGTCGAGGCTGCGGCAATTGCGGATAAACGTCAGCCGCTCAACGTGCGCCTGGGTGTACAAACGGTAATTACCCTCGCTGCGCGCCGGTTCTGGCAGCAGCCCTTCGCGCTCGTAGTAACGGATGGTTTCGACCTGGCAGTCGGTCAATTTCGACAGTTCACCAATTTTCATCACGCTTATCTCCGAAAGGATGCTTGACCCTATAGTGGCTACAGGGTCTTTACTTGGCAACAGGCACCTTTCTTGGACGCAACCTGATGAGCGACTCCATTCACACTCCGCACAAACCACACGCTGGTCATGACCATGACCATGATCACGGTCATGAAGAAAAGCATGACCCTGCAGCCAGTTGCTGCTCCAGCAGCGCTGCGCCAAGCGTCATCAAGCTGAGCGCCGAGGCGACAGCGGGCGCTCGCGTCAGCAGCTTTCGTATTGAGGCCATGGACTGCCCGACCGAGCAGACCCTCATTCAGAACAAACTGGGCAAGCTGGCCGGTGTGAAGCAGTTAGAGTTCAACCTGATTAATCGGGTGCTGGGCGTCACCCACGACTTGCCGACCACTGAGCCGATTGTTGCGGCCATCAAATCTCTCGGCATGCAGGCCGATCCGCTGGAGTCGGACACCGACACTGCGCCAGCCCCGGTTGCCAAAAAGCACTGGTGGCCGCTGGCTGTGTCGGGTGTTGGCGCATTGGCCGCCGAAGTGCTGCATTTCACCGACGCGGCTCCAACGTGGGTGATTGCCTTGGTGGCGCTGGTGTCGATTTTCAGCGGCGGCCTGACCACCTACAAAAAGGGCTGGATTGCCCTGAAAAACCTCAACCTGAACATCAACGCCCTGATGAGCATCGCCGTGACCGGTGCGGTGCTGATTGGTCAATGGCCAGAAGCGGCGATGGTGATGTTCCTGTTTACCGTGGCTGAGCTGATCGAAGCCAAATCCTTGGACCGCGCGCGCAATGCCATCAGCGGCCTGATGCAAATGGCACCCGACAAAGCCACCGTGCAGCAAGCGGACGGCACTTGGCAGGAGCGTGAGGTAAAAGACGTCGAACTGGGCGCCATCGTGCGGGTAAAACCCGGCGAGCGTATTGGTCTAGATGGCGAAATCGTGGCCGGTAACTCGACCATCGACCAAGCGCCCATTACAGGCGAAAGCTTGCCGATTGAAAAAACCGTTGGCGATAAAGTCTTCGCGGGCACCATCAATCAGGCCGGTGCCCTGGAGTATCGGGTCACGGCAGCCGCCAACAACTCGACCCTGGCGCGCATCATCAATGCCGTCGAACAAGCGCAAGGTGCGCGTGCGCCAACCCAGCGGTTTGTCGACAGCTTTGCCAAAATCTACACCCCGGTGGTGTTCTTGCTTGCCTTGGCCGTGGCGGTTATCCCGCCGTTGTTGATGGGCGGCGTGTGGTTTGATTGGGTTTACCGTGCTCTGGTATTGCTGGTGGTAGCGTGCCCTTGTGCGTTGGTGATCTCGACCCCGGTGACTATCGTCAGCGGTCTGGCGGCGGCTGCGCGCAAAGGCATTCTGGTCAAAGGCGGGGTATACCTCGAAAGCGGCCACAAGCTGGACTTTTTGGCGCTGGATAAAACCGGCACCATCACCCACGGTAAGCCGGTGCTTACCGATTACCTGCCGCTTGATCCGGTGTACGCCGAGAGTGCGCACTTATTAGCGGCAAGCCTGGCTTCGCGTTCCGACCACCCGGTTTCTCTGGCCGTCGCCAATGCGGCTGTGGATAAAAACCTGTCGTTGCGTGCTGTGGATAACTTCACTGCCCTGACAGGGCGTGGCGTGCGCGGCGAAATCGAGGGCAAGGTTTACCACTTGGGCAACCACCGCCTGATTGAAGAATTGGGCCTGTGCTCACCTGCACTTGAAGAGAAACTCTTCGCGCTTGAACAACAGGGCAAAACGGTGATTCTGCTCATCGACAGCGTTGGTCCATTGGCCCTGTTCGCAGTGGCCGATACGGTCAAGGAATCGAGCCGCGAAGCGATTCGCGAGTTGCACGAGTTGGGGGTTAAAACCCTGATGCTGACTGGCGACAACCCGCACACCGCCAACGCCATTGCCGCACAAGTGGGCATCGACGAAGCGCAGGGCAACTTGCTGCCGGAAGACAAACTCAAGGCCATTGAAGCCCTTTACGCCAAGGGTCATAACGTAGGCATGGTCGGTGACGGCATCAACGACGCCCCGGCGCTGGCCCGAGCCGAGATCGGTTTTGCCATGGCGGCGGCGGGTACGGACACGGCGATTGAAACCGCTGATGTCGCCTTGATGGACGACGATCTACGCAAAATCCCAGCATTCATTCGCTTGTCGCGCAGCACCTCGAGCATTCTGAAACAGAACATCGCGTTGGCATTGGTCATCAAGGCCATCTTTCTCACGGTAACCTTCCTCGGCTTAGCCACCATGTGGATGGCCGTTTTTGCCGACATGGGCGTGAGCCTCTTGGTGGTGTTTAATGGTTTGCGTCTGTTGCGCAAATAGATCAAGAGAGGGCCGCAGTGCTGAGTGCCGAGCTGAAAGCGTTTTACCGGGTGGCCCAGTTGGGCAGTATTACTCAGGCTGCGAAAAAGCTCGGTTTGAGCCAGCCGACCGTGACCACCCAGATTCGCCAGCTTGAAAGCCATTACGGCGTGGAGTTGTTTTACCGGGGCGGGCGGCGCCTGACGCTCAGCGATGACGGCGTGCGTTTGCTGCCCATGGTCAAAACGTTGTTGCAGCATGAGGCCGACATTGAGTTCTTCTTGCGCAACTGCGGGCATGGCACCGGCACCCTGCGCATCGCTGCTACCGCGCCGTACTACATCCTCGATCTGGTCAAAGCGTTCCGTGAACGCTTGCCGCAGATGGTGGTGTCGGTAGACATTGGCAACTCGCAGCAAGTGCTCGAAGCGCTGGACGAATACCGGGTCGACCTTGCGGCCTCATCACAGTTGCTTGAAGACCCTAGGCTGATTCGCCGCGTGCTCGGCTCCGACCCGCTGGTGGTGGCGGTGCACCGCAATCATCCGTTGGCCAAGCTCGATCACGTGCCGCTGAGTGCCTTGGCCGGGCATTGCTTGCTGATGCGCGAGCAGGGCTCGACCACGCGCAAACTGACCGAAGAACTGCTCAACAGCGCCGGGGTTGGCTTTGGCCCGCTGCTGGAAATTGGCAGCCGTGAGTCGATACGCGAAGCGGTACTGCGCAACATCGGGATAAGCATCATTGCCCGCCAAGAAGTCCCCCACGACCCGCAACTTAAGGTACTGAGCCTTGAAGGCGCGCCGTTGATCTCTGAATACTTGTACTGCCTCAAAGAGCGAAAGTCAGCGCGCTTGCCTGCGGCTTTTCTGGGCCTGGCGCAGGAAATGGCAGGCTGCTGAAAAAGCCCTTACCCCAATCCTCTCTCAGAGTGAGAGGGCTAGGCTGAGGGCGTTTTTGATCGACCCCAAAATCCACCAATACCTCTATCGGAAGCTTTTGCGTTACTGCCACATCGTGTACGCATAGCGCCTCTAGGATGACCCCATCTGCTTGATGAGGTGCATCCATGAACAGCACGAACACCGCCACGTTGACCCAACCCGGCGTCCCGATGAGGGTGCGCAATGTCAGTAAACGCTTTGGCGCCTTTAAGGCGCTAGATAACGTCTCGCTGGAGGTGGCCGCAGGCGAATTGGTGTGCCTGCTCGGGCCTTCTGGCTGCGGCAAAACCACCCTGCTGCGGTGCATCGCCGGGCTGGAGCGTCAGGACGATGGCCACCTATACCTCGGTGATCGCGACGTCTCTGAGCTCGCCCCGCAAGCACGGGACTACGGAATTCTGTTTCAGTCCTACGCCTTGTTTCCCAACCTGACGGTCGAAGCCAACATCGCCTACGGCCTAGCGGGTAGGAACCGCGATGGGGCGCGTAAGCGCGTTGTGCAGATGCTCGAACTGGTAGGCCTCACCGACAGCGAGAAGAAGTTCCCCGGCCAACTGTCCGGCGGCCAGCAGCAACGTGTTGCACTGGCCCGCGCCTTGGCGCCAGCCCCGTCGCTGCTGTTGCTCGATGAACCGATGTCGGCGCTGGACGCCCGCGTGCGTGAACATTTGTGTACCCATTTGCGCCAACTGCAACGCAGCTTGGGTATCACCACCTTGATGGTGACGCACAACCAGGATGAAGCCATGCTGATGGCCGACCGCATCGCCGTGATGAACAACGGCAAGGTCGAGCAATACGCCACCCCGCAAGACATCTACGACAAACCCGCCACGCCGTTTGTCGCCGAATTTGTCGGGCAAGGTAACTGGTTGCCGTTTCAGCGCAACAGCGACAGCCACGCGCAAGTGGGCGGCCTGAGTATTCGCCTGGCTGCGGACGCTGGCCGGGCTGCATCGGGCCGACTGTTTTGCAGGCCCGAAGCGATCAGCGTGAACCCTGTGCTGCACCAGGAAAACCTGTTTGCGGCCCGCGTGCGGGAAATCACCTTCCTCGGCAATCGTTGCCGCATGCGTTTTGAACTCAACCAGTTGCCGGGCCACGCGCTTACCGCAGAGGTCGGCACCCACGAGCTGCCGCGCCTCGGCGCCCAAGACATCTTCGTCGCCTTGCCACCGAGCAGCTTGCAGGTGTTTGCCTAAGATGGCTGCGCACATGGCCTTGCCGCTGACGGGCAAACAGAGTGCTCAGGTACCACTGGGTGACCGCATTTTTGTGCTCGGCGGTAAGCTGTTTTTACTGTTGCTGTTGGGCGTAGCAGTGCTAATGCCCTTGCTGGCGATTTTCTGGCGTGGTTTCAGTGCCGAAGGCGGTCAGGGCGGCGGATGGGTCGCGGCGCGAGAGCTGGTCACCAGCGACAATTTTCATTGGCTGGTGGGCAATAGCCTCAACGTGTCACTCAGCGTGGCAGCGATTGTGGTGCCGCTGGCGTACCTGTTTGCCTACGCCCTGCAACGCACCCTGATCCCCGGCAAGCGCATTTGGCGCGGGCTGTCACTGCTGCCGCTGATGGCGCCGTCGATGTTGCCGGGTATTGCGCTGGTGTACCTGTTCGGCAATCAGGGTGTGTTGCGCGGGCTGGTCGCAGACAACATTTACGGCTTCTGGGGCATCGTGCTCGGCGAAGCGATCTACACCTTTCCTCACGCATTGATGATTCTGCTCTCGGCGCTGTCGCTGGCCGATGCGCGCTTGTTTGATGCTGCATCGAGCATGGGCGCGAGCCCTTTCAAAGCCTTTCGCAGCATCACGTGGCCCGGCACTCGCCAAGCAGTGTTCGCCGCCTTCTGTCTTGTTTTCACCCTGACCATCACTGATTTCGGCGTGCCAGTGGTGGTGGGCGGCGACTACCAAGTGCTAGCGCTGGAAGCCTACAAAGCCGTGGTCGGCCAGCAGCAGTTTGGACGTGGCGCCCTGATCGGCATGGTCTTGCTGCTGCCCGCATTATTCAGTTTTGGCGTCGATGCCTGGTTGCGCCGTCAGCATGGCGACGCCATGAGCGGCCGCGCTCAGGTGTTCAAACCGTTGTCATCCAAAGGACGCGACGGCTGCTACCTGGCCATCGTGCTGCTGATTTGCGCGGCCCTGTTGCTGGTGTTCGGGATGGCGGTGTACTCGTCGCTGGTCAAATTCTGGCCGTACAACCTGTCGCTTTCACTCAACCATTACCAGTTCAGCGACACCGCTGGCGGCGGCTGGCTGGCCTACCGCAATAGCGTGACCATGGCGCTGTGCACGGCGCTGATCGGTAGCGCGGTGATCTTCACCGGCGCCTACCTGATGGAAAAAACCAACGGTCAAAAACGCCTGAATCTGGCCCTGCGTATGCTCAGCTTTGTGCCGATGGCGGTACCGGGCTTGGTGCTGGGTTTGGGCTACGTGTTCTTTTTCAACCTGCCGGGCAACCCGCTGCACGTGTTCTACGGGACCATGACGCTGTTGGTGGTGTGCACAATTGCTCACTATTTGACCACCGCACACATGACCGCGACCACCGCGTTGCGTCAACTCGACAGCGAGTTCGAAGCGGCGGCGCTGTCACTCAAGGCGCCGCTGTACCGCCACTACTGGCGCGTCACCTTACCGATCTGTCTGCCTGCGTTGCTGGACATCGTGCGTTACCTGTTCGTGTCTGCAATGACCACGGTCTCGGCGGCGATCTTTCTCTACAGCCCCGACACTATCCTGGCTGCGGTGGCGGTGTTGAACATGGACGATGCCGGCAACGTAGGCGGCGCGGCGGCCATGTCGACCCTAATTCTGTTTACCTCGGCGGGCGTGTCCCTGCTGCTGGCCTGGGCCTCACGCGGCGTGCTGCGTCGCTCGCAGGCCTGGCGTCAAGGTGCTCCCGCTCAATAACCCGTCCACCTCAAGGAACCGCACCATGTTCAAGCCTCTTGCTCTTGTCGCTGCTGTCCTCACCGCTTTCAGTGTTAATGCGTTTGCTGCCAAAACCGAGCTGACGGTTTACACCGCCCTCGAAGCCGAGCAACTGAAGAGCTACAAGCAGGCGTTCGAAAAGGCCAACCCAGACGTGGAAATCAAATGGGTACGTGATTCCACCGGCATCATCACCGCCAAACTGCTGGCCGAAAAAGCCCGTCCGCAAGCCGATGCTGTCTGGGGCCTGGCAGCCTCCAGCCTGGCGATCCTCGACCAGCAAGGCATGCTGCAAAGCTATGCCCCTCAAGATTTGGCCAAGATCGGCCCCAACTACCGCGATGCGGCCAACCCGCCCGCGTGGGTCGGGATGGACGTATGGGCCGCGACCATTTGCTTTAACACCCTCGAAGCTGAAAAACAGGGCCTGACCAAGCCGGTGAGTTGGCAAGACCTGACCAAGCCTGAGTACAAGGGCAAGATCGTGATGCCGAACCCGGCGTCGTCCGGCACCGGCTTTTTGGACGTGAGTGCGTGGCTGCAAACGTTTGGCGAGAAGCAAGGGTGGGCGTATATGGACGCCCTGCACCAGAACATCGGTCAGTACGTGCACTCCGGCTCCAAGCCGTGCAAGTTGGCGGCGGCAGGCGAGTTCCCGATTGGCATCCCGTTTGAATACCCGGCCGTGCAACTCAAGCGCCAGGGCGCACCATTGGACATCATCCTGCCTAAAGAAGGCCTGGGCTGGGAAATCGAAGCCACGGCGGTGATCAAAGGTACGCCGCATGAAGCAGCCGCCAAAAAACTGGCTGACTTCTCGGCCAGCCCGGCGGCGATGGAGCTTTATAAAGAGAACTTCGCCGTGCTCGCGCAGCCTGGCATTGCCAAGCCGCAGACCGAACTGCCAGCGGACTACGAGCAGCGCCTGATCAAAAACGACTTCGCCTGGGCCTCGAAAAACCGCGACGCCATCTTGACCGAATGGCGCAAGCGCTATGACGGCAAGTCCGAGAAAGTGGCGCAGTAAAAGCCCCTCACCCCAACCATTTGCCGGAGGGAGAGGGGGCTTTATTGGGGGGGTTCCCGATTGTGTGTACGACTCAAATCTGCTCCCTCTCCCTCTGGGAGTGTATGGACCGGGGTGAGGGTTGCTGTCTTCAAAGGATTTAAAAATGTCACCATCCAACTCAGTGCTTATCGTCGGCGCTGGCATTCTGGGTTTGTCCCATGCCTACGCGGCCGCCAAGCGTGGGCTTAAGGTCCATGTATTCGAACGTACACACACGCCATTGGGTGCTTCGGTGCGCAACTTTGGCCAGGCGCTGGTCACCGGCCAGCCGCCGGGTGTGATGCTCGATCTAGCCCAGGCCAGCCGAGGCATCTGGGGTGATTGGGCGCAGCACGCGGGCTTTAATCTCAAGCGCAACGGCTCATACCTGTTTGCCCGCACCGAGGCTGAAGAACAGCTGCTGGAGGCCTTTTGCCAAGGCCGTGCCCGTGAACACGGCTACCGCGTCGAACTGCTGCGCGGTGCTCAAAAGGACGCGCTGTACGATGGCCAGTTCAGCCACCATCGCGCTGCGTTACATGGGCTGGACGATCAGCAGGTGTATTCGCGTGAGGCCATTGTGGCTCTGGTGCAGTACCTGCAGCGCGACCTCGGCGTCGAGTTTCACTTCTCAACCCTGGTGCGCGACGTCGAGCCGGGGCGGGTTCACACCACGGCGGGCAGCTTTAAAGGCGCGCAGGTGATTGTCTGTTCAGGGCACGACTATCAAACCCTGCTGGCCGAGCCATTGGCGACGCTCAACCCGCAAATCTGCCGCCTGCAAATGCTGCGGGTGCGGCCAACAATCGACTTGCAGCTGCAACACGCCCTGCTCACCGGCCTGAGCTGCGTGCATTACGGCGCTTTTGCCGATTTGCCGGAAGCGGAGGGGGTGCAGGCCGAGATCCTGCGCGACAGCCCGTACCTGGACGAACACGGTATTCACTTGTTGATCAGTCCGACACCCTACGGCGAGTTGATCGTCGGTGATTCACACCATTACGGCAGCGATCCATCGCCGTTTAACGCCGAACAGGTCGATAACTGGATGTTGCAGCTGTGCGAAGACACTTTGGGCTGTGAGGTGCAGGTAATGGAGCGCTGGCAGGGCGTTTATGGCGCGCGCGGGGCCAAGCCGTTTACCTGGCTGCCTGTGGCGCTTGGTCTGAGTGCCGCCTTGATGCAGACCGGCGTGGGCATGAGCGTTGGCCCGGCAATGGCCGAGCGCAACATTGCCCGTTTGCTGGGAGAGGCGTGATGACCTTGGCGCAACAGGTGGTCGAGAACATGTCTTTATGCGCGCCGTGCAGGCTTTAGCGAGCGGGTGGCCGCAGAGGAGGTGTCGATTCAGATTTGCTCAGCCAGCACCTCGATTTGCTCCTGACGCTCGCCTTGGCTCAATTTGGGATGCGGGTTGAGCGATGACCATTGCGGGTGTGCACGGGCTTTGTTCAGCGCTTCGGGTAGCTTGCCCTCGCGCCAGGTTTTGTCTTGTGGGGTGGCCACCTTGATGCTGTCCACCGCCGCATGCCCACGTGCATTCAGCGCGTGCAGCAACTGACGCTGACGCAAGGCGAGCAAGCGCAGCACGCTGTCATCCACGGTCAGTTCACGTTGGCCCTTGAACTTGCCCAATAACCGGCTGCCGTAGCTGCGTGCCGTTTGCAGCGCGCCGCCAGCAATGGCCCCTGCCAATGCGGCGGCGCCCAGCGTCAGCCCGCCGACCATCAAGTCCACCCCGGCACCCGCCGCCGCGCCTGCCGCGATGCCGCTGCCTACGCGTACGCCCAGTTGTTTAAGGGTTTCGGGGTTGAACAAGTCATCGCCCCAACGCCCGTCCATCAGCGGCAAGTCGCTGGCCGCCGCGTCATTGGGGCGAAAGCCGTACAGCTTGAGCAGCGCCTCAACGCAGCGTTGCTCGCGTTGGCGAACGGCTTCGCGCAATTGATTGACGGCCTGTTGTTCGACGGTTTTTTCGCTGGCCACACTACGGCGGCAGGCGGCGCAGTCGATCAGCAGTTCGGCGATCAAGCGCAATGCGCTGTGTTTGCGCGCTTCACGCTGGGCTTGCTGATCGGTAATCAAACGTTGCAGCGCCCCGCGTGAATGCTCCAGCAGCAAGGCCAGGCTTTCATACAGGCGGCGCTCGCCATCTTCAGGCGGGGCCACGCTGTCAAACCGTACCAACGCATGCAGGCCAAGTCGGGCCAGCGCTTCGCGCCATTCTGGCTCGCGGTGTTGCGGGCTGCTGACAAAATTCAGCACCGGCAGCAGCGGTTTACCGCAACTGGCCAGCACGCTGAGTTCGTCGCGGTACTTGGCCAGCACCGGCTCACGGGCGTCGATCACGTACAGCCCGGCGTCGGAGGCCAGCAGTTGGCGCAACACTTTGGCTTCTTGCTCGAAACGCTGGCGCGCTTCGCTGCCGTCGAGAAAACGCGCGACCCGCGCCGGGCCGTCCAGACGCTCGCCGGGGCGGTCGAGGCGCTCAAGGTAGTCGAGCAGAGCGATGGCGTCTTCCAGCCCCGGCGTGTCGTACAGCTCCAGCAATGGCTCGCCGTCCACCGACAGCCGTGCGCCTTCGACATGCCGGGTGGTGCTGGGGCGATGGGACACCTCGCCAAAGCCGACGTCGCGGGTGAGGGTGCGCAGCAATGAGGTCTTGCCCACATTGGTGTGGCCGACCACGGCCAGCGTTAGAGGCTTAGTCATGGCCTGTCTCCAGCCAGTTGATCGGCGCGTGGGTAGCGAAGGGCAGCCCCAGTTGCTCAAGGGCGTGGTGCCAGTCGCTCAGGCGGTCGGCGTCCAGCGCCTGGCCGGGTGGTGCTTGCAGCAACCAGACGCGGGTCTCGGCGGCGCTGCGCGCCAGTTCGCCGATTAAGGCGAGGCTGCCGCGATCGGGCGAGCGCCGTGGGTCGCAGGCGATGGCTAAGCGTGCGGGTGGGAAGCGGGTCATTTGTTCCAGCAGCTTCTGCCGCGACTCGCGGCTGTCGAGGATGCCTGCATCTTTGACTGAGTCGGGCAGCTTGGGTGGCCACAGATGCTGGTCGTCCAGTTCAATGGCCACGATCAGTGCGCCGTCGGTCTGTAGATCGGTGTGCCCGGCGAGCACATTGTGCAGGTGGTCGGGGGCGATGTCGTTGACCCCTAGGCGCTCGCTGCTCGGCATCAGGCGCTCACGCAGTTGGCTGTAGCCGGGCAGGTTGAGGTCGAGTTGCAACGCGTTGCGCCCGCGCTTCCAACGCCACAGGCAAAAAACCGCTAGCAGCAGACGCGGAATCACCCCGTAAACCAAGACCACACCGACTAACCACACGGCCCAGGTCTGGCGCACCAGCTCGCTGCTGTAGGCGGTATCGGTGCTGGCGCGGATCATCTCTTCGGTCGGGCCATTGAGCCCCAGCCAGCCGGGCAGGGCGCCGAGTGCGCGGGTGGCGCTGACAAACACATCGGCGCCCAGAATCGTGGTTTCCCAGATAAAGCCATAACGGCGGGTGGCCATTAGCAAGAGCATCAACGTCAGCGCGCTGAGCATCGCCAACAACCATAGGCCATTGACCAACGTGCCGAGCGCCCAGCGGTTGAGCTTTTGGCGTTGCAGTAACAGCAGTAAGGCCGGGGCTAATTGCGCGGCCTTGGCGTCGCGGGCAAATTTGTCGCTGAGCCACAGCCATAAACGCCCGAGGCTGGCGCCGTGTTCACCGGCAAACAGCAGGCCCAGCGCCCAACTGAGCAGAAGAATCAGGTTGAGCCCGAGCAGGCTGCCGAGCGCCCAAAACACATTGACCGGGTTTTGCCCGTCACCCAGTGCGGCAAAGGCCAGCCCGGCGCCGCTGATGATCGCCAGCACGGCGAGGCCCAGCAGCGCCAAGCGCGCACCTTGCAGCCAATGTTTAAGGGCGGTGACCAGCCCATCGCGTTCGGCCAACCACAGGGCACGGTTTTGCAAGCGTGTGGCTAAATCGCCACCGTCGCTGCGGGCGCGGCGGTTGGCCTCCAGGTCGTCCAGCGGGCCTGCGTGTTCTTCGCGCAGGCGCACGGTTTCGGTCAGCCAGAGGCGTTGCAGATGGGAAAGTTGAGTCACGCGACATTCCATTCAAGTGAGCCATGAGCATAACCGCTGTTACGCAAGTCGGGGTACTGCACCAAGGCGCGGGCGGCTCTGGTATCCTCGCCGGCATGAAAAAAACACTCCCCCTCAGCCTGATCGCGGCCCTCGGTGAAAACCGCGTGATCGGTGTCGATAACAGCATGCCGTGGCATTTGCCGGCGGATTTCAAATATTTCAAGGCCACCACCTTGGGCAAGCCGATCATCATGGGTCGTAAAACCTGGGATTCGCTGGGTCGCCCATTGCCGGGTCGTTTGAACCTGGTGGTCAGTCGTCAGACCGACTTGCAGCTCGAAGGTGCCGAAGTGTTCGCCTCCCTTAAGGCCGCTGTCGAGCGCGCCGAAGAATGGGCCAATGAGCAGGGCGTGAGCGAAGTGATGCTGATTGGCGGCGCGCAGTTGTACACCCAGGGGCTGGCGGATGCCGACCGGTTGTACCTGACGCGCGTGGGTTTGAGCCCGGAAGGGGATGCGTGGTTTCCTGAGTTCGATCAGACGCAGTGGACGCTGGTGTCAGAAGACAAGCATGCCGCCGCAGAGGGCAAACCGGCGTTCAGCTTTGAAGTGTGGGAAAGGACTTAAATAATGTGTAGGAGCTGGCGCAGGCTGCGATCGTTTTTAACGATCAAAAGATCGCAGCCTGCGGCAGCTCCTACAAGGATTCCTACGTTACGTATGCGCCAAATCCCCATGATCGTCTTCAGCCAATATGGCCTTGTCGGTCTGGTGCAGAATCTGGCTGGTCACGGTACCGGCGACCATCGAGCCACTGACGTTCAACGCCGTACGGCCCATGTCGATCAACGGCTCGACCGAGATCAGCAACGCCACCAATGACACCGGCAGGCCCATCGCCGGAAGCACGATCAGGGCCGCGAAGGTTGCACCGCCGCCCACGCCCGCAACGCCCACCGAACTGATGGTCACAATGGCCACCAACGAAGCGATCCACACCGGGTCCAGCGGGTTGATGCCGACCGTGGGGGCAACCATCACCGCCAGCATGGCCGGGTACAGACCGGCACAGCCGTTTTGTCCGATAGTCGCGCCAAACGATGCCGCGAAGCTGGCGATTGAGGACGGAATACCCAAGCGGCGGGTTTGCGCTTCGATGCTCAGCGGGATGCTCGCCGCGCTCGAACGGCTGGTGAAGGCGAAGGTCAGCACTGGCCACACCTTACGGAAGAAGCGCAGCGGGTTAACCCCCGACACCGACAAGATCACCCCGTGAATCACGAACATCAACGCGAGGCCGATGTAGGACACCACCACAAAGCTGCCGAGCTTGAGGATGTCTTGCAGGTTGGACATGGCGACCACTTTGGTCATCAAGGCCAGCACGCCATACGGAGTCAGTTTCATGACCAGGCGCACCAGACGCATCACCCAAGCTTGCAGGGTGTCGATGGCGTTGAGCACTTTGCCGCCTTTTTCCGGCTCGTCCTTGAACAGTTGCAGGGCGGCAACTCCCAGGAATGCCGCAAAAATCACCACGCTGATGATTGATGTCGGCTTGGCACGGGCGAGGTCGGCAAACGGGTTTTGCGGGATAAACGACAGCAGCAACTGCGGCACGTTAAGGTCCGAGACCTTGCCCACGTAATCGCTCTGGATGATTTGCAGGCGGCTCATTTCAGCCACGCCTGCGACCAAGCCGTCAGCGGTCAGGCCGAACAGGTTGGTCAGACCGATGCCGACCAGCGCCGCGATCATGGTGGTGAACAGCAGCGTGCCGATGGTCAAGAAGCTGATTTTGCCCAGCGACGATGCGTTGTGCAGGCGCGCCACGGCGCTCAGGATCGAGGCAAATACCAACGGAATCACGATCATTTGCAGCAGTTGCACGTAGCCACTGCCGACCAGATCGAACCAGCCGATTGAGGTTTTGAGGGTTGGGCTGTCCGTGCCGTATACCAGGTGTAAGCCCAAGCCGAAGAGCACGCCGATAACCAGCGCCAGCAGGACTTTTTTTGCCAGGCTCCACGCGGTGTGGCGGGTCAGCGACAAGCCGAACAGCAACGCGAGGAACACCAGCAGATTGAGGATCAGCGGGACATTCATGAAAGCTCCGAGGGGACGACTTGAACCAGTCTTTTAGCGATAAAAATTTCCAACCGGAAATGCTAACAGGTTGATATAGCTCGAAATATATCGTTCTGGAATGACCACCTTTGTTTTTGGAATAAGGCGGTGGCGCTTTCAGGATGTTAGAGGTCGTATCTACGCTAAAACTGTCATATAGGTTTGCTAGCGTCGACGCCTTTACGAGGAGCATTGCTGATGAATCTGACCGCGAAGTGGATAGCTGCAACCCTATGTTTTAGCTTGGCTGGACACGTATTGGCGACTGAGTTGGAACACTGGCCAGCGGATCAGGCCCAGCAATTGAACGCCATGATTGCGGCCAACGCGAACAAGGGTAACTTCGCGGTTTTTGACATGGACAACACCAGCTATCGCAACGACCTCGAAGAGGCGCTGTTGCCGTATATGGAAAACCTGGGTCTGATCACCCGTGACAGTCTTGATCCGTCGCTCAAGCTGATGCCGTTCAAAGACACGGCAGATCACCAGGAAAGCTTGTTCAGCTATTACTACCGTTTGTGTGAAGTCGACGACATGGTCTGTTACCCATGGGTCGCCCAGGTGTTTTCTGGTTTTACCCTGCAACAGCTCAAAGGCTATGTGGACGAGTTGATGGCGTCCGGGCAGCCCATTCCTGTGACGTATTTTGAAGGCGATGCGCTTAAGACGACTGAGATCCAGCCGCCCAAGATATTTGCGGGTCAGGTTGAGCTGTTTAACAAGCTGATGGAAAACGGCATCGACGTGTACGTGATGACCGCAGCCTCTGAAGAACTGGTGCGCATGGTCGCGGCAGATCCCAAGTACGGCTACAACGTCAAACCGCAGAACGTGATTGGTGTGAGCACGTTGCTCAAAAACCGTGACACCGGCGAGTTGACCACGGCACGCAAGCAGATCAGCGCGGGCACCTACAGCGAACAAGCCAACATGGGGCTTGAACTCACGCCTTACCTATGGACCCCGGCTACCTGGATGGCGGGCAAGCAGGCGGCGATTCTGACGTACATCGATCAATGGAAAAAACCGGTGCTGGTGGCAGGCGATACGCCATCGAGTGACGGCTACATGTTGTTCCACAGCGTTGACGTGAACAAAGGCGGGATTCACCTGTGGATTAACCGCAAAGACAAATACATGACGCAGCTGCAAGGCATGATGGCCAAAAACGCCGCAGCACAGGCCAAAGAAGGCTTAGCGGTGACGGCAGACAAAAACTGGGTGATCGTCAAACCTGACGAGATTCAGTGAGGCAGCTACAAGCTTTAAGCTACAAGCCGCAAGTAAGAGCAGTAGCAACACCGCGCACTGCTCTTCACTTGTAGCTTGCCGCTAGAAGCTTATAGCTGCTTCTAGATACTAGTTCTTTAAGGAACTAGCTTATCTAGAAGCGCCTTATCACGCACCGCGCCTTTGTCGGCGCTGGTGGCCAGCAAGGCGTAGGCCTTGAGCGCCGTGGTGACTTTACGCGGACGCACTTCAACCGGCTTCCAGCCTTTCTTGTCTTGCTCAAAACGGCGTGCGGCCAGTTCTTCGTCGCTGACCAACAGGTTGATCGAGCGGTTCGGAATGTCGATCAGCACTTTGTCGCCGTCTTGCACCAGACCAATCGCGCCACCGGCAGCAGCTTCTGGCGAAGCGTGGCCGATGGACAAGCCCGAGGTGCCGCCCGAGAAACGGCCGTCGGTTAGCAAGGCACAGGCTTTGCCCAGGCCTTTGGACTTCAGGTAAGAGGTTGGGTAGAGCATTTCTTGCATGCCCGGGCCTCCTTTCGGGCCTTCGTAACGGATGATTACGATGTCACCGGCCTGCACTTCGTCAGCCAGAATCCCGCGCACGGCGCTGTCTTGGCTTTCGAAGATTTTGGCGTTGCCTTTGAACACGTGGATTGACTCGTCGACACCGGCGGTTTTGACCACGCAGCCATTGAGCGCGATGTTGCCGTACAGCACCGCTAGGCCACCTTCTTGCGAGTAGGCGTGTTCGACACTGCGGATGCAGCCGTTTTCACGGTCGTCATCCAAGGTGTCCCAGCGGGTCGACTGGCTGAACGCGGTCTGCGTCGGGATGCCAGCTGGGCCTGCACGGAAGAACGTATGCACGGCTTCGTCGTCAGTTTGGGTAATGTCCCACTTGGCGATGCCTTCGGCCATGGTCTTGCTGTGCACAGTCGGCAGTTCGGTGTGCAGCAGGCCGCCACGGGCCAGCGAGCCGAGGATGGAGAAAATGCCGCCAGCGCGGTGCACGTCTTCCATGTGGTACTTCTGGATGTTCGGCGCCACTTTGCACAGCTGCGGCACATGGCGCGACAGGCGGTCGATGTCTTTGAGGTCGAAGTCGATCTCGGCCTCTTGGGCAGCAGCCAGCAAGTGCAGGATGGTGTTGGTGGAACCGCCCATGGCGATGTCCAGCGTCATGGCGTTTTCGAACGCCTTGAAGTTGGCGATGTTGCGCGGCAGAACTGAGTCGTCGTTTTCGACGTAGTACTGGCGGCACAGGTCGACGATGGTACGACCGGCTTGCAGGAACAGTTGCTCACGATCGCTGTGGGTCGCCAGGGTAGAACCGTTGCCCGGTAAGGCCAGGCCCAGGGCTTCAGTCAGGCAGTTCATTGAGTTGGCGGTGAACATGCCGGAACACGAACCGCACGTTGGGCAAGCGCTGCGCTCGTACTCGGCAACCTTCTCGTCAGAAGCGCTGGAGTCGGCGGCGATGACCATGGCGTCAACCAGGTCGAGACCGTGGCTGGCGAGCTTGGTTTTGCCCGCTTCCATCGGCCCGCCCGAAACGAAAATCACCGGGATGTTGAGGCGCAATGCAGCCATCAACATGCCAGGGGTGATTTTGTCGCAGTTGGAAATGCACACGATAGCGTCGGCGCAGTGGGCGTTGACCATGTACTCGACGGAGTCAGCGATGATCTCGCGGCTCGGCAGCGAATACAGCATGCCGTCGTGGCCCATGGCAATGCCGTCATCGACTGCAATGGTGTTGAATTCTTTGGCAACGCCGCCAACGCGCTCGATCTCGCGGGCCACCAGTTGCCCCATGTCCTTTAGGTGGACGTGGCCGGGTACGAACTGGGTAAAGGAGTTGGCAATAGCGATGATCGGCTTCTTGAAGTCGGCATCTTTCATCCCCGTGGCGCGCCACAAAGCGCGGGCACCGGCCATATTGCGGCCGTGGGTGGAGGTTTTCGAACGATAGTCAGGCATGGAGCAACTCCGGGCGGCTAATCAGGTAACAAACAGGGAAGTGAGCTTCTAATGACTGGCGGATCACACAGAAAATGACTACGTATCCGCGAGTTGCCGTGAACGCTGCGGGATCGCCGCGCGCTTGGGCTTGAGCTCATAAACCCGCCGGGGATGATTGGCGATGAATGCGTCGATTCTACACGGCTGGCGTCGAGAGGGAATGGCCCAGACGTTGCTCGCGCAAAACCTGCCTGTGGGTTTTGCTGCCTTCGTAGAGCGGTATTTCGACGTTTGCCCATTCAAGGGATACAGTGGGGAATCATTTTGCAGCAGGGATTCTGAATGCTCACCCTCAACCGATCCGTTTATACGTGTCTGGCCATTGGCCTGGTCCAAGGGCTTTTACTGTGGCTGGCAAGCCATGTTGCTGGGTCGAGTCTTAAGCATGCGTTGGTCGCCTTCACCTTGGTGGGTGGTATCAATTTGATATTGCTGGGCGACAGTGCGCGCCAGCGGGGCACGATTTGGCTGGTGGCGGTTTTTACCCTTTTGATGACGGCGATCAGCGCCTGGGTGTTCCATGAGAGTGGAGATCTGTGGCGCTCTGATAACTGGCTCGAAGGCAGTTGGCTGTTTTTTTCGGTGGTCATTACCTACATCGTGACGGCGTTTATTCTTAGTTGGCCGACCCGCGAAGGGCGTTTTGCGCGCTACGAAGACTTGTTTCGCCATGCTTGGGACACGGTTTTTATCGTGTTGCTGGGCTTGCTGCTGAATGCGGTGTTTTGGGCGCTACTGCTGTTGTGGGGCAGCTTGTTCAAGATGCTCGGAATGGTGGCGCTGAATACGCTGTTCTCCACCACCGGGTTTATCTGCGTCAGTTCGATGATGGTGTTCGCGCTGGGTCTGCACATGGGCCGTGAGAATGATCGGGTGATTGGCCTATTGCGCGGAATTCTGCTCACGCTGTGCCGCTTTCTGCTGCCGCTGAGTTCGATGATTGCGATTGTGTTCACGTTTGCGCTGCCTTTTAGCGGACTAGCGCCGATTTGGGATACGGGCTATTCGACGCCAATCATGCTGTGTCTGGTGGCGGTCAATCTGTTCTTTCTCAATGGCGTGTTTCAGGACGGGCACTCGAACAGTGGTTACCCGGTGTGGCTGGTACGCATGGTTGATTTGTGCCTGTTGTGCTTGCCGGTACTCGTGGTGTTGGCGGGGTATTCGAGCTGGTTGCGAATTGAACAATACGGCCTGACCCCTAGCCGTCTGTTGGCGATGCTGCTGGTGCTGGTGGTCTTTGCCCACAGCGTGGCGGCGGTTTGGGCCGTGTTTGCGTCGGGCTCCAATTGGCTGGGCAGTTTGCGTGTCAGCAATCCATGGATTGCACTGGTTTGTGTGGTGTTGCTGCTGGCGATCCATACGCCTTGGTTCAGCCCGCTACAGATCAGTGCGAAGAATCAGGTGCAGCGCTTGCTGAGTGGTAAAACAGCGGTTGATACGTTCGATGCGCAAACGTTGCGCTATCAACTGGGCTTGCCGGGCCAACTGGCGTATGAGGCTTTATTGGCGCACGTCGAGCAAGGCAAGGTGCTGGCCGAGCCTGAAAGGCAGGTGTTGTTGAAGCGACTCAAGGACGCGGACAAAGGTCAGGGCGCGCATGCGTCAGCCGACAGGTTGCTGGAGTGGATCGGGCCAGCCGTTGATGGCAGTGAGCAGTTCGAGGCGCTGGGAATGCCTGGCCATCTGTGCCGGTATCCAGGGTGTGCGATGTGGGCAGTCGATCTGGATCAGGATGGACAAAACGAAGTGTTGCAAGTGTCTAAGCTGAAATGGTCTGGCCCGTTGTACTTCTTTAAGCGCGATGCACAGGGCAAATGGCAGCGTGCGGGCATGTTTGATATCGACGACAACCCGTTGGAGCTGATTGAGCTGATTCGGGAAGGAAAAGCGAAGGTGGTGAAACCAAGTTTCCAATCGTTGGAGATCGGTGGCGTAGAGCTGAGCCCTAGGGCGGATAAACCTTCAGAGCCTTGATGGCAAACGCATGGGAGCGAGCAAGCTCGCTCCCAAGGCGACTTAGCTGTTAGGCAGCAAGCGGCAGGTGATGCTCTTGATGTAGCGCGTTTCGACGATGGCTGGGTGAACCGGGTGATCCGGGCCTTGGCCGCCGCGTTCCAGCAGCTGGATGTTGCGATCCAGGTGGCGGGCGCTGGTCAGCAGGATGTTTTGCAGGTCGTCTTCGGGCAAGTGCATCGAGCACGAAGCGCTGACCAGAATCCCGTCTTTGGTGAGCAGGCGCATGGCTTGCTCGTTCAGGCGGCGGTAAGCACCTTCGCCGTTTTTCAGGTCTTTTTTGCGTTTGATGAAGGCGGGCGGATCCGCCACGATCACGTCGAAACGCTCTTCGTTGGCTTTCAGCTCTTTGAGCGCCTCAAACACGTCGCCTTCCATGCAGGTGACGCGCTCGGCAAAGCCGTTCAGCGCGGCGTTGCGTTCTACACCGTCAAGGGCGAACGAGGAGGCGTCGACACAGGTCACTTCACTGGCGCCAAACGCAGCGGCTTGTACGCCCCAGCCGCCGATGTAGCTGAACAGGTCCAGTACCTTCTTGCCTTTGACGTATGGCGCCAGACGGGCGCGGTTCATGCGGTGGTCGTAGAACCAGCCGGTTTTCTGGCCCGCCATGACCGGCGCTTCGAACTTCACGCCGTTTTCTTCCAGGGCAACCCACTCTGGCACCAGGCCGAAGACGGTTTCAACGTAACGTTCAAGGCCTTCGGCATCGCGGGCCGCCGAGTCGTTCTTGAACAGAATGCCGCTTGGCTTGATCACTTGCACCAAGGCGGCGATCACGTCGTCCTTGTGCTGTTCCATGGTTGCCGACGCCAGCTGAACCACCAGAATGTCGCCGAAACGGTCCACGACCAAACCTGGTAGCAGGTCAGAATCTCCGAACACCAAACGGTAGTAAGGCTTGTCGAACAGGCGCTCGCGCAGAGACAACGCCATGTTCAGGCGGTGCACCAACAGCGACTTGTCCAACGGCAGCTTGATGTCACGCGACAGCAAGCGAGCGCAGATCAGGTTGTTCGGGCTCATGGCCACGATGCCCAGCGGTTTGCCGGTGGCTGTTTCGAGCACGGCTTGGTCGCCAGCCTTGAAGCCGTTAAGAGGGGTGGTAGCTACATCAATCTCGTTGCTGTAGATCCACAGGTGGCCGGCGCGCAGGCGTCGATCGGCATTGGCTTTAAGGCGCAGGCTTGGCAGGGACATGACGTCGCTCCGGGTATTGAAAAGGGCGCGATTATAGCCTTAGACGCAGCCTTCAAGCTTGGTAGATTCGCGGTATTGCGTCGGATCACGCGCCCATCCGGTCATATATTTCCGATAGAATCGCGGCCTAATCCAGAGTAAGTCGACATGCCCCCAGAGCTTTCATCCGAGCAGATCAGCCAAGCACTGCAAGGCATCAGTGTGCCGCCTCAACCGCAGATCATGGTTGATTTGCAGATGGAGCAATACATGCCTGAGCCGGACCTGGAAGTGATCGCTCGTTTGATCTCCCAAGACCCCGGTTTGTCCGGCGCACTGATGAAAATCGTCAATTCGCCGTATTACGGCCTGACTAACAAAATAGCCTCAATCCGCCGCGCGGTGACGCTGCTCGGCAGTCGCACCGTTATCAACTTGATCAACGCGCAGTCGATCAAGGGTGAAATGACGGACGACACCATCGTGACCCTCAACCGTTTTTGGGACACCGCCCAAGACGTTGCCATGACCAGCCTGACACTGTCCAAACGCACCGGCACTCTGGCCGCTGATGAAGCTTATGCGCTGGGGTTGTTTCACGATTGCGGCATTCCGCTGATGCTCAAGCGCTTCCCGCAGTACATGCATGTACTGGAACAGGGCTACGCTAATGCCGGACCGGGCAGCCGGGTGGTCGACACAGAAAATAGGCATTTCAACACCAACCATGCAGTGGTCGGCTATTACACGGCCAAATCCTGGCGCTTACCCGGTCATCTGACCGAAGCGATTGCGAACCACCACAATGCGCTGGCGATTTTCAGCGATGACTCGTCGCGCAACAGCCAGCTTAAAAACCTGCTGGCGATCCTCAAGATGGCCGAGCACATCTGCGCGTCATACAAAGTGTTGGGCAACCAGCGTGAAGACCATGAGTGGAACAGCGTCGGCCCTCTGGTGCTGGATTACGTCGGCCTGTCTGATTATGACTTTGAGAACTTGAAAGAAAGCATCCGCGAGCTGGGTGCTCACTAGTGAGAGCCTCTGATGCCTGAATTACCTGAAGTCGAAACAACCCGCCGGGGTATCGCCCCGCACCTTGAAGGGCAGCGGGTTAGCCGAGTAATTGTGCGCGACCGGCGCCTGCGCTGGCCGATCCCTGAAGACCTCGACATACGTTTATCGGGGCAGAAAATCGTGCGGGTCGAGCGCCGCGCCAAATACCTGCTGATCAACGCTGAAGTCGGGACGTTGATCAGCCATTTGGGCATGTCGGGTAATTTGCGTCTGGTTGAAGCCGGGTTGCCAGCGCTCAAGCATGAGCACGTGGACATTGAGCTGGAGTCCGGGCTGGCCTTGCGCTACACCGACCCGCGTCGTTTTGGTGCAATGCTCTGGAGCCTTGATCCGCTGAACCACGAACTGCTGCTCAAACTGGGGCCGGAGCCGCTGACCGACCTGTTCGATGGTGATCGACTGTTCCAACTGTCGCGCAAGCGTTCGATGGCAGTGAAGCCGTTCATCATGGATAACGCGGTCGTGGTCGGTGTGGGCAATATTTACGCGACCGAAGCGTTGTTCGCCGCAGGCATTGATCCGCGTCGCGAAGCCAAGAGCATTTCGCGGGCGCGCTATTTAAAGCTGGCGATTGAGATCAAGCGGATATTGGCCGCCGCTATTGAGCGCGGCGGCACCACATTGCGCGACTTTATCGGGGGGGATGGTCAGCCGGGTTACTTCCAGCAAGAGCTGTTCGTGTATGGCCGTGCGTACGAAGCGTGCAAGGTCTGTGGCACCGAACTGCGTGACGTCAAACTGGGCCAGCGCGCCAGCGTATTCTGCCCGCGCTGCCAGACGTAACCCTCACGCCTTACCCGTGATTTTCCGGTATTTTTCCATCAGTTCGTCTTCGGTTTCCGGGTGCGCTTCATCCAGCGGGATGCAGTCCACCGGGCAAACCTGCTGGCATTGCGGCTCATCGTAATGACCAATGCACTGAGTGCACAGGTTAGGGTCGATCACGTAGATCTCTTCACCCTGTGAAATAGCAGCGTTCGGACACTCGGGTTCGCAGACGTCGCAGTTAATGCAATCGTCGGTGATGATCAGGGACATGGGTACTCCGGCCGGGGCGATTTGCCCGGGCAACTGAAATCGAATGCGGCAATTGTGCCGCATTGACGCCCGCAGTGCACGCGGGCGCCGCTTCAGCGGTTACTTCTTGCGAAACCGCTCGGTCAAGGCATCGGCCACAACCGGGTGCACGAACTTGCTGATATCGCCGCCTAAAGCTGCTATTTCACGCACCAATGTCGACGAAATAAACGAATAACGCTCTGACGGCGTCAGAAACAGGCTTTCGACATCGGGAGCCAGTTGGCGATTCATGTTCGCCAGCTGAAACTCGTATTCGAAGTCCGACACGGCACGCAGGCCACGCAGAAAGACATTGGCGTTCTGTTCTTTGGCGAAGTGCGCAAGCAGTGTCGAGAAGCCGACTACCTCAACATTGGGCAGGTGCTTGGTGACTTCACGCGCCAGCTCAACACGCTGTTCCAAAGGGAAGAGCGGGTTTTTCTTGGTGCTGGCAGCGACCGCTATGATCACATGATCGAACAGGCGCGAAGCGCGTTCGACCAGATCGCCATGGCCCTTGGTAATAGGGTCAAATGTACCTGGGTACAACACTCGGTTCATCGCGTCGTCCTGGCGGGAATCCGTTGGGGAGTCGGATGGTATCGCAGCATTCTCGGTCGGCCAAGTCGCCATTCGCAGAAGAAAGCACTATAGACGCGGCGAATTAAGGTCTTTTTCACGGATTTTTAAGCCTTTCGCCCAGCTGCGTCGCGAGTTTCGCCGTGAGCCCATACACCGACAGTTGCGGGTTGGCACCAATGCTCGTGGGGAACAAAGAGCCATCATGGATCGATAAATTGCGTATTTGGTGATGGCGCCCAAGGCTGTCTGTGACTGCCCCTTGTGGATTTTCACCCATCGCGCAACCGCCCATCACATGGGCACTTGCCAGTCGTGTGCGATACAGCTCAAGGCTCAAGCTGTCGATCTGCTCACGGGTTTTGCTCAAGCTATTGAGGTACTGCGCGTCACTGTGCAGCGGCATGACGCTGCTGGCGCCCGCTGCAAACTGGATCTCGGCCATGCTGTGGAAGGCTCGTTTCAGCCCTTCCCAGCCATAAGGCGTGAGGCTGTAATCGAGCACCGGGCTGCCATCACCGCGCAGTTCGACGCTGCCGCCAGGGCTGTCGGGGTGAAAACCGTCGCGCATCAGGGCCAGCATCATGTGGGTATGCGGCAACTGCGCCATGTGTTTGGCGCTAGTGTCGCCATAACTGGCAAACAAGGTGGCGGCTAGAGCCGGGTGCAGGGGCGGGACTTCGAGCTTGAAGCCCATGGGGCCAGTGGTGCCGTCTTTCCACTGAAAATGATCTGAGTAAATTGACTGTGGCGCGCCATAAAACGGACTAATCGCATCGGGAAATTGCGCCGCCGAGAAATTGACCAGATGCAGAAATGTCCGTTTACCCACGCGTTTATAAGGGTCGGGCGCTTCAGAGCGCATCAGTAGGCCGGGCGTGTTGATACCGCCACCCGCCAGCACGTAATACCGGGCCTTGACCGTGATAGTGCGGCCGTTGGGCGCCACGCAGCGGCTGTCCATGCCTTGGCATTCCAGACCAGTCACCTGATCACCGGCGATCAGTAAGCGCTGGGCGCGCGCCAGATACAGCAGTTCGCCGCCGTTTTCCAGGGTGGCAGGAATGGTCGTGACCAGCATTGATTGCTTGGCATTGGTCGGGCAGCCCATGCCGCAATAGCCGAGGTTCCAGCAGCCGCGCACATTGCGCGGGATCACGTGCCAGTTGTAGCCGAGCTTTTCACAACCGTTGCGTATCACCTCGTTGTTGGCATTGGGCGGGATCAACCACGGAGCGACGCCGAGACGCTGCTCCATTTGCTCAAACCATGGCGCCATGGCCGCTTCGCTGTGGCCTTCGACCGCGTGCTCGCGGGCCCAATGTTCCAGGGTTTGCGCCGGGGTGCGAAAGCTTGAGGTCCAGTTGACCAGCGTGGTACCGCCCACGGCACGGCCTTGCAGAATGCTGATGGCGCCGTCTTTGCTCATGCGCCCGACGCCTTCCTGGTACAGACTGGTGTAGGCCTCGCCTTCGAGCAGCTTGAAATCGCTGCTGGTTTTGAGCGGGCCTTCCTCGATCAGCAAAACCTTATAGCCAGCGTTGCTGAGGATCTCAGCCGTGGTGCCGCCGCCTGCGCCGCTTCCGATGATGGCAACGTCGGCTTCGAGCGTCAGATCGCTGCCGAGTCGCGAACCGTCATAGGTTTTCCAGCCTCGCGCCAGGCCTTCGCGGAACAGATCGGGTACGGGCATAAGAGGTTTTCCACAGTTAGATTTTCGGCGGCCCGGGATACCCGCAATGGGTCCATAACTCGGGTTGTTCATAGCTGCTCATCATCACCAACTGCATCAAAGAGCCATGGCCCATGCGCAACAGGTTGATGTTGCTGTTTTGCCAGCGCTGCAAAAAGTGTTGAATGCTCTCGGGGCTGGCGTCCTCCCAACTGCCCCATACGCCAGTCAGCGGGCCGCGTGTTACGGGCATGGCCAGTACGTCGAATAGTTGCAGGGTCAGTTTGAGCAGCTCGGGCGACAGGTGGGCCAGGTTGCTGTCCAGTTGATGCAGGGTGGCGTCTGTCGCGCTGGGCAGGGCGACATGGGCAATGCTGCCCGCGAGCATGACGGGGATCAGTGCCTGCAGAAAATTCAGGTCAGCGCTGCGCAGCACTTCAAAGCCACGGGCGCTGGTGCTGGCCGAGCAGCCAGTGATGCTGGCGCCCAACCCGGCGACAGCGAGAAAAGCCGTCGCGCACAGACCGACTTTTAAAGCACCGCGACGTGACAGCAGTGCCGTTTCAACATGCGATTCAGGCATGGGCAGGCCTCGCCAATAGGGGCTAGCGGATAAACAGCTTTTGAATCAGACGCACCAGTTGTCGGCCATATGGCGGATAGATCGTCAGCGAACTGTTCCAGCGCTGTTTGATCAAAACGCCTTTGGCGTTGCTGAAGGTTAAAAAGCCTTCGTGACCGTGGTAGTGCCCCATCCCTGAATGGCCGACGCCACCAAAAGGCAGGTCGTCGATTGCCACATGCAGCAGGGTTTCGTTGATACAGACGCCCCCGGAGTGTGTGCCCTGAACCACACGCTGCTGTTCGGCCTTGTTGTAGCCGAAGTAATACAGTGCGAGCGGACGCGGCCTAGCATTGATGTAGGCCAGCGCCTGCTCCAGCGTGCTATACGCCACCACGGGCAGCAGCGGGCCGAAGATCTCGTCCTGCATGATCTGCATATCGTCGTTTACATCCAGCAATAGGGCGTGGGGCATGCGCTGACCCTGGCCGTGTGCATACAGCGGGATCAGCCGAGCGCCCTTGAGCGTTGCGTCTGCTTGCAAGTGCTCAAGGCGTGCCACTTGGCGTTCGCTGATGATCGCGGTGTAGTCCGGGTTATCGGTCAGGGTCGGATAAAACCCATGAACGGCCTGGCGGTAAGCGTCGATAAAACCGTCGATCCGGTCTTGCGGCACTAACACGTAATCCGGTGCGATACAGGTTTGCCCGGCATTCAGGGTTTTACCCCAAGCAATACGCTGGGCCGCGTCTTTGAGCGGTACATCGACCGACACGATGGCGGGAGATTTACCACCCAGTTCCAGGGTTACTGGGGTCAGGTTTTCAGCCGCCGCGCGCATCACCAGCTTGCCAACATGGGTCGAGCCCGTGAATAGCAGGTGATCGAACGCCAGGCTCGAAAACGCCACGGCCACCTCCGCATCCCCCAGAACAACCGTGACCATGTCCTCGGGAAAAATCCTCCCCAGTAAATCCTTAAGCAATCGGCCAGTGGCGGGAGTGAACTCGCTGAGTTTGAGCATGACCCGATTGCCTGCCGCCAACGCGCCAATCAAAGGCCCCATCGCTAGGTACAGCGGGTAGTTCCACGGCACGATAATAGCGACCACGCCCAGTGGCTGGTACACCACTTTGGCGCTGGCGGGCTGGAACATCATGCCCACGCTGCGCGATGAAGGCCGCATCCAGTGCTTCAAATGCTTGAGGGTGTAATCAATGCTATGCAGGCTCGGCATTAGCTCTGCAAACAAGGTTTCATCAGGGCTGCGGTGGCTGAAGTCCTGGCTGATGGCGTCGATTAAAACGTCGCGCTCATCACTCAGCATTCGGCGTAGACTTTTCAACCATTGATAGCGTTGTGCTATTGGTGGGAATGGATGCTCTGCATAGGCCCTGCGCTGTGCGTCAAAAAGGGACTGGAGGTCACTCGGCAGGAGAGAGGATGCGTGGTGGTGGGCACTGTCGGCAGACATGATTCGCTCCTGCGGGTTTCTTATTAAGTGTTCTTGTGAGAGCTTCAGTGTTTTTAGAGCTTGCGCTCTATGTTGTCAATTGGGGGCTGCCACCCGAGGGTTTTACGATCCGTGGCCAAGCCTTAAGATGTTTTTCAATCTTCAGATAAGTCCAAGCCATGGCCGCACGATTAAAAACCAGCCAGCGCATCGTTAATAACAGTCTTGAACTGTTTAACCAGTTGGGCGAACGGAGCGTGAGCACTAACCACATTGCCGCCCACATGGAGATTTCGCCGGGTAATTTGTATTACCACTTCCCGAACAAGCAGGCGATTATCTCGGTGTTGTTTGGTGAGTACGAGACGCTGGTGTTGGGCTTTTTGCACCCGCCAGAAGGGCGCTTGCCCGGCGTCAGCGACAAGCGCGATTATTTGAAGCACCTACTTAACTCCATGTGGCGCTACCGGTTTTTGTACCGCGACATTGAGCACCTGCTGCACAGTGACACGGAACTGGCGGTTCGCTATCGCCGCTTCTCTGCGCAATGTCTGCGCCAGGGCCAGGCGATCTACGCGGGGTTTGTGCAAGCGGGAATTCTGGACTTGACGCCACAGCAGATCGAATCGTTGACCCTCAATTCTTGGATCATTCTTACGTCGTGGATCGGCTTTTTGTGCACCAGTAGCGAGAACCGTGACCAGCTTTCCGAGCAGGCCATTAAACGCGGTATCTATCAACTGCTGGTGCTGGAGTCGGGCTTCGTCACCGACCAGTACCGTAACGAGGTCGATGAGCTGATTAAGGAATTTTACGTCCCGTTGGAACAAGCAATGGACGTACATTAACGGTTTCCCCACCCTCACAGGAGTTCACTATGCCCGTTGCTCAACTGATCAGCCCTCAAGCCCTGAATGAGCGTCAGGCTCAGCCAGGGCTGGTCATTTTGGATTGTCGTTTTGCTTTGGAAGACCCGGACTATGGCCGCAGCAGCTATGCCGAAGGGCATATTGCCGGGGCGCAGTTCGCTGATCTTGAGCAGGATCTGAGCGGGCCGGTGATCAAAGGCGTGACGGGCCGCCATCCGCTGCCTGATGCGCAGACGTTGCTTGAGCGTTTGCGTGCGTGGGGCATCAGCGATGACAGTGATGTGGTGCTCTATGACGATGGTCCGGGTGCTTTTGCGGCCCGTGCGTGGTGGTTGCTGGCTTGGCTGGGCAAACGCGATGGCGTATTTCTTCTCGATGGCGGGCTAAAGGCCTGGCATTCGGCGGGCTTGCCGCTGAGCCTGGACGCATCGGTTACTCCGCTCGCAACCTTCAATGGCAAACCTGACAACAGCCTGTTGCTGAGCGCCGAGCAACTGCAAAAACGCCTTGGCGAGCAGGGTCTGACTTTGATCGACGCTCGCGCCAAACCGCGTTTTCGTGGCGAAGTCGAACCCATCGACCCCGTGGCCGGGCATATTCCGGGCGCGCAGTGTGCCGCGTTTGCCGAAAACCTCGACAGTTCGGGGTACTTCTTGCCCGCTGAACAACTGAAACAGCGCTTTGCCGAACAATTGGCAGGCCGTGCGCCCGAAGAACTGGTGGCGTATTGCGGCTCTGGCGTGACAGCGTGCCACAACCTGTTTGCTCTGGGGCTGGCGGGTTACCCGCTTGGCAAGCTGTATGCAGGCTCGTGGAGTGAGTGGATCAATGACCCTGAGCGTGGTGTAGCGACGGGCGATTGAGGTCGTAACCAACTGCAACGGACGGTATGCACGCTACAACAGTTGCGCGCTGGCGATTCGATATGCCCCCGGCCCCACGCCATAGACCTTTTTAAACTGTCGGCTCAGGTGGCTTTGGTCTGCAAAGCCCAACTGCGTGGCCACCTGTAACGGTAAACATCCCTGTTGTAACAACGCTCGTGCATGGGCTATGCGCTGTTGCATCAGCCAGGTGTGCGGCGGCATGCCGGTCGCTCGTTGAAACACCCGGGCAAAATGAAACGGTGACAAGTTGACCGCCGTTGCCAGTTCTTCCAGTGAAGGCGGCTCGGCCAGTCGCGCTTGCAACAACTCCTTGGCCTGGCGGACTGCGCGGTGCTCCACCCCAGGCTTGCCCGGCATCGGCAGGCGGGCATGGCGATTGAGCAAGGCGAGCATCATTTGGCGCCAGACTGTTTGTTGGTGCAGTGCAGATTCTGGACCTTCGAGCAGTTGATGCAGTTGGCGCAAACCATTAAACAGGTCCGGGTCTTGCAGCAGCGTTTCATTGAAGGTCGGCAAGTGCGTGGAGGGCAACCCCAGCTCTTCCAGCAGCCCATGCAACTGCGCGTTGTCTGGATAAAACGCTCGGTAATGCCAGCCCGCATCATGGCCTTTGTGGCCGTTGTGAACTTCGTCCGGGTTGATCAAGACCAGCGTGCCTGTGGGCGCTAAGTGTTCGGCTCCGCGATAGCGGTAACGCTGGGCGCCGGCCATGATCATGCCAATCACAAAGCCGTCATGTACGTGGGGCACGAAACGGTGCTCGATGTAGCGCGCCGTCAGCAGTTCGACACCGTTGAGCGGTGGCGTTTGCCAAAAGCGAATCGATTCTTCCGTTTCGTGGTTCATCAACTTGGTTCGCCCCTTAGCCCGCTCAACCACTGCGGAATACGGCGCTCAAGGTAGTAATCGGGTTTTCTCGCCGATCCGCCAAAGAATCCGACATGCCCGCCTTTGGCGTGTAACTCCAGTTGAGTGCTCGCCGACAGTTCGCAGTCTTGGGGGATGCTGTGTTTGAACACAAAGGGATCGTCTTCGGACTGAATAATCAGGGTTGGCGTGTCGATAGTGCCAAGAAAGTAGCGGCTCGATGCTCGGCGGTAGTAATCCTCAACATTGAGGTAACCGTTCAGTGGTGCGGTGACCCGGTCGTCGAACTCCCAGAAGGTACGCATTTTGCTCAGTGACTTTACGGAGCCCAGTTTAGCCAGCGTGGCCAGGCTCTCGTGTTTGGCATCGTGCTGGAACCGGTGTTGCTTGAGTTTCAGGTAAGCCAGCATTTCGCGCATGAAATGTGCTTGATACACCTTTGAAAAGCCCATGCCAATGCGGTCGGCACACTGATCCAGACGAAACGGTACCGACACCGCGACTGCGCCATGTAGGCCGCTTTCGCTGCCCGACTCACCCAGATACTTGAGCAACACATTGCCCCCCAACGAATAGCCCACAGCATACAGCGGCGCCAGCGGGTGCTTGGCCCGCAACTGCGCCACCACTTCTGCGAGGTCTTCGCTGGCGCCGGAATGGTAGCTGCGGGTCAGCAGGTTGGGCTCGCCAGAGCAGCCGCGCCAGTTCAGCGCAACACTGGTCCAGCCTTGTGTCGCGAGTGCTGTTTGCAAACCCAACACATAGTGCGACCCCGACGACCCCGTAAGCCCATGCAGTACCAGCACCACCGGCGCATAGGCTAAGGGCGTGCCGTGCCAGTCCAGGTCTACAAAGTCGCCGTCTTTAAGCCATAGGCGCTCTCGCTGATGGGTAATGACGGGTTTTGTGCGCCACAGCGGTCCCCATAATGTTTGCAAATGAGGGTTGCCAAAGCCCGGTGCGGGGGCAAATGTTTCAAGGGGTGAGGCATGGGCAGCTGAAAAGGACACTGAGCTTCTCGTAAGGTGACGGCTACGCGGGTTTGCTTACGTTGCCACAACAACGGTAAGCGCCCAACTGTTGTGTTGGTGTGTGGGCTATGAGGTTACTCCTTGGGCCGTCTGAGTACGATGAGCAGGCCTATCTGTGTGCTTAGTCTTGTGCCCAATGATCTCAAGCGCTGCGTGGCCAAATATAAGCGACGCTCAGGTTTTTCGGGGTGAAACATTCAATAGCTGCTTGCTGGATGTCGTCGGCGGACAGGTTGCGTATTGCCTGAGCCCCGCTGTCGATCAACGACAATGGCTTCTCGATAATCTGGAACTGAGCAATGAGCGTGCCCTGGCCCTCAAGCGTGTCGTATACCTGCATCGCAGCGATGGCTTGGTCGCAGCCATATTCAAGGGTTGCGGCATCAAGTGGGGCCGCTTTCAGCGTATCTAGCAGGTGGGTGATAGCGCTTTGCAGCCGGACCAGAGCGTCATTGTCATGCTCATTGACTGTGGCCGAAATCAGCAGCATATCGTTGCCGACCTGAAAGGTAGGTGGGCGTGTGTAAACGCTGTCCAGTGCGTTTCTCGCCTTTTCAGGCAAGCGGCCGGGTAGCCAGGCATCGGGTCCTAAGGTCAGCAAGGCGCAGATAACTTGCAGGCATCGGGTGTGTTTCAGGTCGCTGGTCTTGGCTAGGTCCGGCGTATTTAAGGCCATTTGCAGCCTAGGTTGCTCAGTGTCGAGCCATTCAGTGATGCTGCGTTCCTCAGTGTCGGGAAGTGCAAGTACGGGCGGCGCCACCGGGGTCTCGATTGACCGAGGAATCTCGGCAAAAGAGCGCTGAGCCAACGGCAGGACCTCTTCAAGTGAAATATCGCCCACGACCACTAGGATCGAATTGTTGGGCGCGTAGCCTTTTTGGTGCCAACTCAGCACGTCATTGAGGCTCGGTGGTGGGGCCACTTTGTCGGCTGTCGAGGGAGCCACCTGCCCGCGGATAAGGTGTTGAAACGCCTCGGTCGTCCACACATCGGACGTGAAGTAGGTGCTGGCCGCCTGGATCTCAGCGTCCCGCTTTAGCCCGGCGTTGAGGCGTTCTTGTGAGAGTACGGGCGGGGCCATTCTGCGGGCCAGCAACTCAAAAACGCTGTCCGTCGAAACGGATGGAGCGGTCAGGTTGTAGGCGCTGAAATCGTGATCAAGCCAGCCATTGGCGATAGCGCCGATGTGTTTTTCGCGAGCAGAATCTTTGAACGATGCGCCACCCGCCAAATAGCTCAAGCCTTTTTGGTCAGGCCCTTCATGGCGTGTGCCGATTTTGTGGAACAGTGCGGTGCAGACGCTCGGTGTGCGGCGGTCTTCACGAACGATGACTCTCAAGCCGTTTTCGAGGGTGAGTTCTTGGGTGAGAAGTGAGGCAGATAGGGTCATTTCCAACATTCCTTTGTTCTAACAAGGCGCTGCCGATGCACAGGGGCATGATTGGAGCGCGAGTGATGTATGAACAAAGAGGATGACGCACCGCTGGAAAGGGGGTGCGGTATATAGCTATGGCGGCGACAAAAGTGCAGCGCCCGGCATAAGCCGGGCGCCGGAGGGTCATTCGGTGGCTTGAGGCTTCGCAGCTTCACGCAGCCACAAGGCGTAATTCACGCCGCCGGCTTTTTGCTCGCGGTGCAGGCGCCAGTTGGTGGGCAGGCCAAGTTCGGAAGGTCGTTGCTCGCTTTCGGTGTAAACCCACGCGTCTTCGCTCAGCCAGCCGCGTTGCTCCAGCAGGTCGCACGCAGGCTTGAGCAGGTCTTTGTGGAAAGGCGGGTCAAGGAACACCACGTCAAAAGTGTCGCTCGGGGTCGCGTCCAGGAAGCGCAGCGCATCGGTTTGTTGCACGTCACCGACGGTGCAGCGCAGCAGGCCCATGTTTTCGCGGATATTGGAGATGGCTTCACGGTTGCTGTCCAAGGCCAGGCCTTTGGCCGCGCCGCGTGACAAGGCTTCAAGAAACAGCGCGCCGCTGCCGGCGAACACGTCCAGTACCTTGGCGCCGACGATGTCCGGGGCCAACCAGTTGAACAGGGTTTCACGGACACGGTCTGGCGTGGGGCGCAGGCCTTCTACATGGGGGAAGTCGAGCTTGCGGCTGCGCCATTCCCCGCCAATGATGCGTAATTGACCGGCACCTGAGTGCGATGTGTTTTTTGGCTTTGCCATTAATGCTCCGGAACCCCAAGAGGTTGCTCTGAAGGTTTATCGGTAGGAGGTGGCAGTGGTTTTTGCGGCACGGTTGGGCCTGCGGTCACTACGACCATTTTGTCGGCGCTCAAGTGCTTGTTCATGGCGTCTTTAACCTGTTCGATCGTCAGGTTTTGGGACTCCTGCCTCAGGCTTTCGAGATATTCCAAAGGCAGATCATAGAAGCCTATCGCGCCCAGTTGGCCGACGATGGCCGCGTTACTGGCGGTTGACAGCGGGAAGCTGCCGGCGAATTCACGCTTGGCATCGTCGAGTTCTTTTTGCGTCGGACCGTTTTTCAGGTAGTCAGCCAAAATGTCTTGCACCAGTTTGAGCGTGCCTTCGCTCAACTCAGCACGGGTTTGCAGGTTGATCATGAACGGGCCACGGGCCTGCATGGGACTAAAGCCTGAGTAAACGCCGTAGGTGAGGCCACGTTTTTCACGCACCTCGGTCATCAAGCGAGTACCAAAGCCACCGCCGCCCAAGACTTTGTTGCCCAGCAGTAACGCGGTGTAGTCCGGGTCGTCGCGGCCAACACCCAGTTGGGCTAGCAGCAGTTGAGTCTGTTTGGACGGGAACTCAATGTGGGTTTCGCCCGCTTTAGGTTCCACCGGTTGTGCAATTTTGGCCACCGCAGGGCCTTTAGGCAGTGCGGCCGACACTTGAGCCGCCATGGCTTCGGCCTCGGCGCGAGACAGATCGCCGACAATCGCAATCACCGCGTTGCCAGCGGTATATGCCTTGTTGTGGAAAGCCCTGATCTGGTCGAGGGTGATCGAACCGATGCTTTGCGCTGAGCCGTCAGAGGGATGGCCGTAAGGATGGCTGCCGTACAGACGGCTGAACAGTTCATTGCTGGCCAGCTTGGCAGGGTTTTGTTTTTGAACTTCAAAGCCTGCGAGAAACTGGTTTTTGATACGGGCCAGCGAGTCGGCTGGGAAGGTAGGCTTGCCCACTACTTCGGCAAACAGGTTGAGCGCCGGGGTGCGCTTATCGACATCGCTGAGGCTGCGCAGTGATGCAATGGCCATGTCACGATAAGCGCCATTGCCAAATGCCGCGCCTAAGCCTTCAAAACCTTGTGCAATGGCGCCAACGTCTTTGCCCGCCACGCCTTCGTTGAGCATGGCGTTGGTCAGTACCGCCACGCCTGGGGTGTTCTCGTCTTGGCTGCTGCCCGCGGCGAAAGTCAGGCTCAGGTCGAACATAGGCAGTTCGCGGGCCTCGACGAACAGTACCTTGGAGCCTTCGGCGGTTTGCCAGGTTTGTACATTCAGTTTGCGATTAGTCGGTGCCTTGCCGTCGAGCTCAGTCAGAGACTCAAGCTTGCGCTCGGATTTGGCTTGATCGAGTGTCTGACCCGCCACCGATTCGGCAGGGCTGGCGAAATAGTAGCCGAGAGCACCAACCAGAACCGCAGTGGTCAGGGCGAGCAGGGCAAAGCGGGGGCCTTTACGCTCACTCATGAGTCTTCTCCTCGGGCAGTACATGCGCAACGCTGAGACGGTCGCGAGTGAAATAGGTACGAGCGGCCTGTTGAATGTCGGCCGGGGTGACCTTTTGCAGGTCAGCCAATTCGCTGTCCATCAACTTCCATGACAGGCCCACGGTTTCCAGTTGGCCAATCGAGGAAGCCTGGCTGGTGATCGAGTCACGTTCGTACACCAAGCCTGCAATCACTTGGGCGCGCACACGCTCAAGTTCTTCAGTGGAAGGCGGGGTCTTTTTCAGGTCGTCCAGCAAGCGCCACAGCCCCGCTTCGGTCTGGTCCAAGGTGACTTTTTTCTGGCTGTTGGGCATTGCCGACAGCAAGAACAGGCTGTCGCCACGGGTGAACGCGTTGTAACTCGATGAAGCGCTGGACACCAGCTCTTCGCCGCGTTCCAGTTGGGTCGGCATACGAGCGCTATAGCCGCCGTCGAGCAGTGCCGAGATCAGGCGCAGGGCGTTGGCGGTCACCGGGTCTTTGGCAGTGGCGATGCTTGGGACGTTGAAGCCCAGCATCAGGCTTGGCAGTTGGGTTTGAACGTGGATCTTGAGCAGACGCTCACCTGGCGTGGCCAGTTCAAGCGGTATCTTGGCAATCGGGATGTCACGCTTGGGCACCGGGCCAAAGTAGCGCTGGGCCAGGGTTTTGACTTCATCCGGGGTCACATCACCCACCACCACCAACGTGGCGTTGTTAGGTGCGTACCATTCTTCGTACCACGCGCGCAGCTCGGCCACGTTCATGCGTTCCAGGTCAACCATCCAGCCGATGGTGGGCGTGTGATAGCCGCTGGACGGGTAGGCCATGGCACTGAATAGCTCGTAAGCCTTGTTCATCGGCTTGTCGTCAGTGCGCAGGCGACGTTCTTCTTTAATCACCTCAATTTCGCGCTTGAACTCTTCCGGCGGTAGGCGGAGGCTGGCCATGCGGTCGGCTTCCAGCTCAAAGGCAACGCCTAGGCGGTCACGGGCCAGCACTTGGTAGTAGGCCGTGTAGTCATCGCTGGTGAAGGCGTTTTCCTCGGCGCCCAGGTCGCGAAGAATCAACGACGCTTCGCCGGGGCCGACTTTATTGCTGCCCTTGAACATCATGTGCTCAAGGGCGTGGGACAGACCGGTCTTGCCGGGCGTCTCGTAGCTGGAGCCCACTTTGTACCAAACCTGCGATACCACGACGGGCGCGCGGTGATCTTCACGCACGATGACCTTGAGGCCATTGTCCAGACGAAACTCGTGGGTGGGTTGTGCGTCGGCTGCAAAGGCCGAAAGTGGGACTAATACTGTGCTGAAGAACAGGCCAGCAGCGTGGCGGGCTAGAGCATTCATTCGTTTTTAAACCTGTTGGGCTGCCCGCTTGGCCTTAGCGTCTGCGGGTGATGAGGTGCTAGGATACTGATCCGTTTTACTGGCGGCCACGTCTATCAAGCCAATGACGATCAGACCACGTTTGATCGGGCAGTATAGGAGCCGACCTGAAAGTGTGGATGTATCTCGGTAAATTTCGCTTTTTTGCCGATTTTCCCGCTTCAGATCTGAGTTAAGACGAAGTTATAGAGGTGTTTCTTTACACTCTTAATAAATTGTGTGCGAACGAGCTGGCAAAAAAGCAGTCTTTTTCACACCGAATATTATTTGCCGGGGCGCCACAGTGGCGCTTCGCTACGATGAGATAGCCGTCCTCCATGTTTGGTTCCAACGACGACAAGAAGAACCCAGCTGCGGCTGGCGAGAAGAAAGGCCTGTTCGGATGGCTGCGCAGAAAGCCGCAGGAAACCGTCGTTGAACAGCCGGCGCCAGCGCCTGAAGCCATCCCTGAGCCGTTGATCGAAGCCACTCCGGTGGTGGTCGAGCCGACGCCTGAAGTGGTTGTGGTCGCCGATGTGCCTGCGCCGGTTGCTCAAGTGCCAGAGGCGGTCAACGCTGAGCCGTGGCCGCCACTGCCGGTTCCCGAAGAGCCGGTTGCGCTGGTCGAAGACCTGGACGAGCCGCATGTCGTGCCGCCGATTCCTGAAACCGCTGTTGAAGTCGCTGTCACTGCGCCGGTCATTGCTGCTGAGCCGGTGGTCGAAGTGGTTGAAACCTTTGTCGAGCCAGAACCTGAGCTAGCACCAGCACCAGTCGTAGCAGCACCCGCACCCGTTATTGAACCGCCAGCGGCGACTCCTGTTCCGGTACCTGCTCCTGAATCCAAGGTCGGCTTCTTTGCTCGTCTCAAACAAGGCTTGTCAAAAACCAGCGCCAGTATTGGCGAAGGCATGGCCAGCCTATTCCTGGGCAAGAAGACCATTGATGACGACCTACTGGATGAGATCGAAACCCGTTTGCTGACCGCAGACGTTGGTGTTGAAGCGACCTCGGTGATCATCAAAAATCTGACGCAGAAAGTGGCGCGCAAGCAACTGACCGACGCCGATGCGCTGTACAAGTCGTTGCAAGACGAGTTGGCCGCCATGCTCAAGCCGGTCGAGCAACCGCTGAAAATCGAAGCGAAGAACAAGCCCTTTGTGATTCTGGTGGTCGGCGTGAATGGTGCGGGTAAAACCACCACCATCGGCAAACTGGCCAAGAAACTGCAACTGGAAGGCAAAAAAGTCATGCTCGCGGCGGGAGATACCTTCCGTGCGGCGGCGGTCGAGCAGTTACAAGTATGGGGTGAGCGCAACAACATTCCCGTCATCGCCCAGCACACCGGTGCAGACTCGGCCTCGGTGATTTTCGACGCAGTGCAAGCGGCCAAAGCCCGTGGTATCGACGTGTTGATCGCTGACACCGCGGGTCGTCTGCACACCAAAGACAACTTGATGGAAGAGCTGAAAAAAGTCCGCCGGGTGATCGGCAAGCTCGACGAAGATGCGCCGCACGAAGTGCTGCTGGTGCTCGACGCAGGCACGGGTCAAAACGCGATCAGCCAAACCAAGCAGTTCAACCAGACAGTTGCTTTGACCGGCCTAGCGCTGACCAAACTCGACGGCACGGCTAAAGGCGGCGTGATTTTCGCCCTGGCCAAGCAATTCAATATCCCGATTCGCTTTATCGGTGTGGGTGAAGGCATCGACGATTTGCGTACTTTTGAGTCCGAACCCTTTGTCCAGGCTCTGTTTGCGGAGCGGGAGCGTCCATGATTCGTTTCGAGCAGGTCGGTAAACGCTATCCAAATGGACACGTGGGCCTGCACGAGCTGAGCTTCCGGGTTCGTCGCGGCGAATTTCTGTTTGTAACTGGGCACTCCGGCGCAGGTAAAAGCACGCTGTTGCGGCTATTACTGGCGATGGAGCGCCCAACCAGCGGCAAATTGCTGCTGGCCGGCCAAGACCTGAGCCAGATCAGCAACGCGCAGATTCCATTCTTGCGTCGCCAGATCGGCGTGGTGTTCCAGAACCATCAATTGCTGTTTGATCGCACGGTGTTCAACAACGTTGCGTTGCCGTTGCAGATTCTTGGCTTGTCCAAGGCCGAAATTGCCAAACGTGTGGATTCGGCGCTGGAGCGCGTATCGCTGTCGGATAAAACCGATCTGTTCCCTGGCGACTTGTCCACAGGCCAACAACAACGTGTCGGTATTGCCCGCGCTATCGTGCATCGCCCAGCATTGCTGCTGGCCGATGAACCCACCGGCAACCTCGACCCGCGTCTGGCGGCGGAAATCATGGGCGTATTTGAAGACATCAACCGTTTGGGCACCAGCGTACTGATTGCCAGCCACGACTTGGCGCTGATCGCACGTATGCGCCATCGCATGCTGACCTTGCAGCGCGGCCGACTGATCGGTGACGGGGAGGCCGCACAATGAGTGCAACACGCAGCCCCAAGGTATCCGAGCGCGTAGCGCCGAAGGCAGCCGATCCACAGCCGCCGAAAAAGAAAAAACACGACGAAGACGATGGCCCCAGTTTTGGGATGTTGTTTCAGGCATGGATTGAGGCGCACCGCGCCAGCCTGCTCGATAGCTTGCGGCGTTTGGGCAAGCAGCCGATAGGCAGCTTTTTTACCTGCCTGGTAATGGCCGTGGCCCTGAGCTTGCCGATGGGCTTGTCATTGTTGCTGAACAACGTCGAGCGGTTGGGCGGTTCATGGCAGCGTGCGGCGCAGATTTCGTTGTACTTGCAGATGGACGCCAGCAGTGAACAGGGCGAGCAATTAAGCAATCAGATAAAAGGTATGGCTGGGGTCGCGGACGCTGAATTCATCAGCCGCGAAAAAGCTCTGGATGAGTTCCAGCAGCAGTCAGGGCTGGGCGAAGCGCTCAAAGAGCTGCCGGATAATCCGTTGCCGGGCGTGGTGCTGGTAACCCCGAATGAGGTCGATAAAGCCACTCTTGAGGCCTTGCGCGAACGACTTGCTGCATTGCCGAAAGTGCAACAGGCGCAACTTGATCTAGTCTGGGTCGAGCGCTTGGCAGCTATCCTGAAATTGGGTGACCGCTTTGTGTTCGGTCTGACTGTGCTGCTGGTCTCGGCTTTATTGCTGGTCATCGGTAATACGATTCGCCTGCACATCGAGAACCGTCGTATCGAAATTGAAGTGATTAAGCTGGTCGGTGGTACTGACAGCTATGTACGTAGGCCGTTTCTTTACATGGGCGCGCTTTACGGATTTGGAGCCGGGGTTTTGTCCTGGTGTGTTTTGGCGTACGGCCTTAACTGGCTCAACGATGCCGTTGTAGGGTTGGCCGGATTATATGGCAGCAATTTTGCGCTGGCCGGTGTGCCAGTCGCCGATGGTCTGTCGCTCTTGCTTGGCGCGGTGCTGTTAGGGTATATCGGTGCATGGATTGCAGTCGCGCGTCACTTACGTGAGCTTTCGCCCAAGTAGTTTCATTTTACCTGTTGACCTTTTCAGCTATTTTCGGGAACTTTTTTCATGGTTTTCGGTCAACTTTCGCAGTGCTGAACTGCACGAGTTATGTAAGACGGAGGTTTTTTCGTATGACCACTTCTTTGCAACCTGCGTATGCGTTGGTCCCTGGTGCGAACCTTGAGGCCTATGTAAGCACGGTGAACAGCATTCCATTGCTGACACCCGAGCAGGAGCGTGAACTGGCCGAGAGTCTCTACTATGAGCAGGATTTGGGGGCGGCTCGGCAGATGGTGCTCGCCCACCTGCGTTTTGTTGTACACATTGCCCGTAGTTATTCGGGTTATGGCTTGGCTCAGGCAGACCTGATCCAAGAAGGTAATGTTGGCCTGATGAAGGCCGTTAAACGCTTTAACCCTGAAATGGGCGTGCGTCTGGTGTCTTTTGCTGTGCACTGGATCAAAGCAGAGATCCACGAGTTTATTCTGCGTAACTGGCGGATCGTGAAAGTCGCGACCACCAAGGCTCAACGCAAATTGTTCTTCAACCTGCGCAGCCAGAAAAAACGTTTGGCTTGGCTGAACAATGAAGAAGTTCATCGTGTGGCTGAAAGCCTCGGTGTAGAGCCTCGTGAAGTCCGCGAGATGGAAAGCCGCTTGACCGGCCATGACATGGCGTTCGATCCGGCAGCAGAAGCTGACGACGACAGTGCATTTCAGTCGCCGGCAAATTATCTGGAAGACCACCGTTACGACCCGGCGCGTCAACTGGAAGACGCTGACTGGACCGACAACTCCAACACCAACCTGCACGAAGCGCTGGAAGTGTTGGACGACCGCAGCCGTGACATTCTGTATCAGCGCTGGTTGGCTGAAGAGAAAGCCACGCTGCACGACCTGGCCCAGAAGTACAACGTGTCAGCCGAGCGCATTCGTCAGCTTGAAAAAAGCGCGATGAACAAGCTCAAACTGTCGATCGCCGCCTAACCCGGCCCGACAAAAAAACGCCCCGATCTGATCGGGGCGTTTTTGTTTGTGCGGTAAATACCTTGTAGGAGCAGTCGGGTTACTCCGCCCAAGGCGCTTTTCGCGAATTATTCAGTGTGTCGAGATAGCTATCCCCACCCAATTGACGCATTTGCTGGCGAATCCATGCCGCGCGGCTTGCCACATAAGGGCTCGGACGGCTAGCACTCCAGTTACGCGGGTTAGGCAGCACAGCGGCCAACTGACTGGCTTGCTGGCGCGAAAGGTTTTTGGCATCTACGCCAAAGTGATGCTGCGCCGCCGCCTGCGCGCCAAACACCCCGTCATCCCATTCCGCACTGTTGAGGTACACCTCAAGGATTCGCTGCTTGGGCCACAACACTTCAATCAGCCCGGTAAACCAGGCTTCGAGCCCTTTTCGCAGCCAACTGCGGCCCGACCACAAAAACAGGTTCTTCGACACTTGCTGGCTCAGCGTACTGGCACCACGCAACGTGCCTCCTTGCTCGTTGTGTGCGAAGGCGGCCCTGATCGCACTGAAATCAAAGCCCCAGTGTTCGGCGAATTTTTGATCCTCGCCGGCAATCACTGCGACTTTCAATTCATTGGAGATTTCGTCCCAAGGTCGCCAGCTGCGTTGCAGGTCGATGGGCTGGCCATCGACCCACGATTCAATCTTGCGTTCGACCATCAGCGCGGTGCCCGGTGGCGGCACCCAGCGGAAAATCAGCACCAGCAACGCACTGCCGGCTGCAAACCACAGCAGGGCTTTAAGGACGCGATGTAGAAGATTACGCAGCATAGATGGCTTGGCCGAACCCGTTGAGCGGGCCATTATACAGACCCTGCGCTATTCCATGACCCTGAAGGGAGTGAACCATGTTGCGTGTTTTCCTGATGTTAGCCGCCTTCTTTGGCTTTACCGGTGTTGCGCTGGGCGCCTTCGCTGCCCATGGTCTTAAAGACCGCTTGAGCGAGCAGTATCTGGCTATTTTTCATACAGGGGTGACCTATCAATTGGTCCACGCCTTGGCCCTGTTCGGCGTGGCGCTGCTGGCGAGCCAATTGCAAAGCCGTTTGGTGATGTGGGCGGGGATGTGTTTCGCGCTGGGTATTGTGCTGTTTTCTGGCAGCCTGTACGTACTGACCCTGACCGGCATCAGTAAGCTGGGGATGATTACCCCTATCGGCGGGCTGGGATTCTTGGCCGGTTGGTTGTGCCTAGGCCTAGCCGCTTGGCGCGTAAGTTAAGACGGTAGGACGAATGGCTTGGGTCGCCCTGACTGATCGGGCTAGAATGCTGACCCCTAAAAATGATGGCAGCGTCGAGCATGCACATTCAATTGAACGGTGAATCCTTTGAACTGCCGGACGGCGAGACCGTCGCTGGTTTGTTGGCCATCCAGGAACTGACGGGCCGTCGGGTCGCCGTCGAGCTTAACCTGGACATCGTGCCGCGCAGCCAGCACGCCGACGTAGTCCTCAAAGAAGGCGATCAGGTCGAGGTGGTTCATGCCATCGGTGGCGGCTAGTCACCTGGTTGCGCTTCACACCTGTCCACAGTGCACACAATTTGAAGAGGATTCCCGATGAGCAATGTTCGCAGTGACAAGCCTTTCGTGTTGGCCGGCCGCACGTACCAGTCGCGTTTGCTGGTAGGCACCGGCAAATACCGTGACCTGGAAGAAACCCGCCTGGCCATCGAAGCCTCGGGCGCTGAAATCGTCACCGTCGCTGTGCGTCGCACCAACATCGGTCAAAATCCCGGCGAGCCGAATCTGCTCGACGTATTGCCGCCAGATCGCTACACCATTCTGCCGAACACCGCCGGGTGCTACGACGCGGTTGAAGCCGTGCGTACCTGCCGGCTGGCCCGTGAGCTGCTCGATGGCCACAAGCTGGTCAAACTCGAAGTATTGGCAGACCAGAAAACCCTGTTCCCGAACGTGATCGAAACCCTCAAGGCCGCTGAAATTCTGGTCAAAGACGGTTTCGACGTAATGGTGTACACCAGCGACGACCCGATCATCGCTCGCGAGCTAGAAGCCATGGGCTGCATCGCCGTGATGCCACTGGCGGGCCTGATCGGCACGGGTCTGGGTATCTGCAATCCGTACAACCTGCGGATCATTCTTGAAGAAGCAAAAATTCCGGTGCTGGTGGACGCGGGCGTAGGCACTGCCTCCGACGCCACCATCGCCATGGAAATGGGCTGCGAAGCGGTGCTGATGAACTCAGCCATCGCTAACGCCCAGCATCCAATCATCATGGCCGAAGCCATGAAGCACGCCATTGTGGCGGGCCGTCTGGCGTATCTGGCCGGGCGCATGCCGAAAAAACTCTATGCCAGCGCCTCCTCGCCGCTGGATGGTCTGATCAAGTAAGAGCCACTGATGACTGAATCACTCGACACCCCAACCCTGGAAGAAGGCGACGACCGCCAGCACCGCCGCATCAAGAGCTTTGTGATGCGTGCCGGGCGTATGACCGAAGGCCAGCAACGCGGTCTGGATCAAGGCACGCCGCTGTATGTCCTGCCGCTGGCTGATGCGCCGGTCGATTACGACCAGGTGTTTGGTCGTTCGGCACCGCGCACCCTAGAAATCGGCTTTGGCATGGGTCACTCCCTGCTGGAAATGGCGGCGGCTTCGCCTGAGCAAGACTTCATCGGGGTTGAGGTTCACCGTCCGGGTGTGGGCGCGCTGCTTAACGGCGTCCTGACTCAAGGCCTGACCAACCTACGGGTTTACGACTGCGACGCGATCGAAGTCCTGACCCGCTGCGTGGCTGACAACAGCCTTGACCGCCTGCTGTTGTTCTTCCCGGACCCATGGCACAAGAGCCGTCACCACAAGCGCCGCATCGTCCAAGCATCGTTTGCCGAGCTGGTGCGTTCTAAGCTGAAAGTGGGTGGCGTGCTGCACATGGCGACCGACTGGGAACCGTATGCCGAGTACATGCTGGAAGTGATGAACGTCGCGCCGGGTTACCGCAACCTGGCCGAAGACGGCCAGTGCGTCCCGCGCCCGACCGAGCGCCCGGTGACCAAGTTCGAACGCCGTGGCGAACGTCTTGGGCATGGCGTGTGGGATTTGAAGTTCGAGAAGTTGGCGTAAACGTTTTTTCAATAAACGCTAAGTCTGTGGGGGCAGTTCAGTCGTATTGCGCACTAGACACCTAGTAGCAGTTGCCGAGCTCCGCGAGGCTACGTCCGACGACGCAGTCGTCGTAAATGGGCTGCCATGATGCTTCAGTTAGATCTGGCACTAAGGATTTACGATCGCTACGCAATCGGACGCAGCCTCGCGGAGCTCGGCAGCTGCTACAGATCCTGTATCCGGCCTACCCGCGGCGGTCTGCGACTACGCCAATCAAGACCAGCACCACCAACAACACCGGCGCAAGGCTGTAGTTGTTGAATTGGCTCAGGCCGCGCTCAACCCACGGGGTGGCGTAGATCAAGGCCGCGCCGCTGCCAATTAGGCATAACAGGGCCATCAAGGGAACACGTAAGGCGCCGGCAATGCTGCCCAGACGCTGTTCGACCCACCCTTTAAAATCCGCACCAAACAGCACCAGCAGGCAGCCAATCAGGGCCAGGGATATCTCGGAGAGATGGCTGCGGCTCCAACGTGACACCGTGGCAAGCAGGTCAAGTACCAAGTCCATTCGCGTTCCTTAGATCAGAAAGTGCTGTAACAAGTCGTTGAGAAACAACTGCCCTCGGGCGGTCGCCGCCAATCGTGTCGGTTCGACCTGCAATAAGCCGCTTTGTTCTGCCGCCTGCCGTCCCTCATTCAAACTCTCAAGAGGCAAGCCGGTACGCTGCGGGTAGAGCGATGAGTCGACGCCGTCCGTAAGGCGTAAGGCGTTCATTAGAAACTCAAACGGTAGCTCTTCCGCTGTCAGGGTTTTCTCACCGGCTTGAAAGCTTTTAGCTGGATTGAGGTAGTCCTTTGGTAAACGGGTCTTCCAAGTGCGGACGATTTGGCCATCAGGATGGCTCAATTTGCCGTGAGCGCCAGCGCCAATGCCGATAAAGTCGCCAAAGCTCCAATAGTTCAGGTTGTGCCGCGCCGGGCGGCCAGGCTGGGCGTAGGCTGACACTTCGTATTGGGCGTAGCCATGTTCGGCGAGCAACGCTTGGCCAGCTTCCTGGATGTCCCACAAGGTGTCGTCTTCTGGCAAATCAGGCGGCTTGTTCCAGAACACCGTGTTGGGTTCCAGCGTTAGTTGATACCACGACAGGTGTGTCGGTTTGAGGGCAATGGCCTGGCGCAGATCGCTCAGGGCGTCGTCCAGCGACTGATCGGGTAAACCGTGCATTAAGTCTAGGTTGAAGTTGTCAAAGCCCGCCAAGCGCGCCATACCGGCGGCTCGCACAGCTTCGTCGCCGTTGTGGATACGGCCCAGCGCTTGGAGTTTTTCTTGCTGAAAGCTCTGGATCCCAATCGACAGGCGGTTAATTCCGAGCCTGCGGTAGGCCACAAACTTTTCTTGCTCAAACGTACCGGGGTTGGCTTCGAGGGTTATTTCGATGTCGCTGGCAAACGGGATGCGCGCTTCAACGCCTTTAAGCAGACGACCCAGCGCCTCGGCGCTGAACAGGCTCGGGGTGCCGCCGCCAAAGAAGATCGAGCTCAGCTCGCGGTCATAGACGGCGTGCAGGTCTTGATCAAGGTCGGCCAGCAACGCGTCGACGTACTCGTCTTCGGGCAGCACCGGGCTTGCGGTATGCGAGTTGAAGTCGCAATACGGGCATTTGCGCACGCACCACGGAATGTGGATGTACAACGACAGAGGCGGCAGTTGCGTCAGCGGCGCACGCGGCGCCTGCTGAGTAAAGCCAGCCGCACCCAGATAGAGCGGCTGTGGAGGTGTGTCGTGGGTCATTTCAGGCCCAAACGCTGACGCAGCAAGACCATGGCGCGGGCGCGGTGGCTCAACTGGTTTTTTTCGGCCGGGCTGAGTTCGGCGCTGGAGCAGTTACGCTCAGGCACCCAGAATAAGGGGTCGTAACCAAAGCCATGCTCGCCGCTGGCCGCAGGCAGGATGCGCCCGTGCCACAAGCCTTCGCAGATGATTGGCAGCGGGTCATCGGCGTGACGCACCAGCGCCAGGACGCACACAAATTGCGCGCCGCGTTCGGCTTCGGAAACGTTTTTCAGGGTGTCGAGCAGCTTGGCGTTGTTCGCTGCATCGCCCTGCCCGTCGGCGTAACGGGCCGAGTAAATGCCCGGCGCGCCGCCGAGAACGTCCACAGCCAGCCCCGAATCGTCGGCCAGTGCGGGCAAGCCCGAGATGCGCGCCGCATTGCGGGCTTTGAGAATCGCGTTTTCAACAAACGACAGACCGGTTTCTTCCGGCTCAACGCTGCTGAATTCTCCAATCGAGCGCAACTGCACCGACTCGCCGAGCATGGCCTGAAGTTCTTTGAGTTTGCCGGCGTTGTGGCTAGCCAGGACCAGTTGCGTAAGGTTAATCATTAGAGCGGAGCGACCTCTTGGGAAAATTCGATGCTTTTGCTTTCGCCGTTGACCTTGAGTTCAACATCAAACACATAGACCTGAGCGGGTTTGACCGGGAACTGGGCGAAGTAATCTATCGAACCCTGGTCATTGATCACCTGCTTGAAGGTGAGCGGTTTAGCTTTCTTCTCACCGTTTTCGCGGTAAGTGCCTTTGATGGTGCTGGCTATTTTTTGATCAGCCTTGGCGAGGTTGATGTTCAAGGCGCCCAGTTGGTCGCTGCGCTGCAAGCCGTATTTTTGCGTGATATCAGCGCTCAGAAAGTTGGTCATGAAGGCGTTGTAATTGACGACTGTGCCGCCCACCTGGGTTGCCCCTGCGGCCATGGCCTGAACGGTAAAGCACATCGAGAGCAACAGTAATCCAATCCGTCCCATGATCTTTCTCCTTAAACACACTCATTTAAACTGCGATTTGGTGATCCTGTAGGCTAGGACTGCTGACACGGTAAATGCCTATCTCGCCTAACAGGTTAGGCCATAACTTACTCGCCCACCCGTGGCGGTGTTGTTGATCCACGGCAAGCCGATTGATCACACGGGCTTCGCGCTCACTGCACAGCGCCTCGAAGTCTTCGAAGGTGCAGAAGTGAATGTTCGGCGTGTTGTACCAGGTGTACGGCAGAAACTCAGACACCGGCATCCGGCCCTTGCTGGCCAAATACCAGCGGCAGCGCCAGTGACCGAAGTTCGGGAAGGTGATGATGCACTGGCGCCCGACGCGCAGCATTTCGTCAAGAATCCGGTCGGGATAGTGCACGGCTTGCAGCGCCTGCGTCATGACCACGATGTCGAAGCTGTTGCTGGCGAAGTTGCCCAGCCCCTTGTCCAGGTCCTGCTCGATGACGTTGATGCCTTTGGCGACACACTCGGCGATATTGTCCGGGTCGTTTTCCAGGCCGTAGCCGGTGACTTGCTTGTTGTCGCGCAGCCAGCTCAGCAGTTCGCCATCACCACAACCGAGGTCGAGCACGCGGCTGCCGGCGGGGATCCAGTCTTGGATGATTTCCAGGTCGGCTCTCATGGCGTTCTCACAGTTCTATGCGGTTCATGTAGTTGCTGAAGGCTTGCAGGTAGCGCGGGATCGGGATCAGGAAGGCGTCATGGCCTTGCGGAGCGTCGATTTCCAGGTAGCAGACGTCTTTTTTGGCAGCCATCAACGCGTCCACCAGTTCACGCGAGCGCGCGGGTGAAAAGCGCCAGTCGGTGGTGAACGACATCACGCAAAAGCGCGCCTTGGCCCCAGCAAAGGTTTTGGCCAGGTCATCGTCGAAGTTGGCTGCCGGGTCGAAGTAGTCGAGCGCCTTGGTCATCAGCAGGTAGGTATTGGCGTCGAAACGCCCGGAGAACTCTTCACCCTGATAACGCAGGTAGCTTTCAACCTGGAACTCCACGCTGTGGAAGTCGTAGTTGAGGTTTTCGTTCTTCAGGCCACGGCCGAATTTCTCGCCCATGGAGTCATCGGACAGGTAGGTGATGTGCCCGACCATGCGCGCCAGCATCAGGCCGCGCTTGGGGATAACGCCTTTTTCCTGGAATGAGCCGCCGTGGAACTCCGGGTCGGTGAGAATGGCCTGGCGGGCGACTTCGTTGAATGCGATGTTTTGTGCCGACAACTTGGGCGCCGAGGCAATGGCCAGACAATGGCGCAGGCGATCCGGGTAGCTGATGCTCCATTGCAACGCTTGCATGCCGCCCAGACTGCCACCGATCACGGCAGCCCACTGGTTGATCCCAAGACGGTCAGCTAGGCGGGCCTGGCTGTGTACCCAGTCCTCGACCGTCAGCACCGGGAAATCGGCGCCAAACGGACGGCCGGTTTCGGGGTTGAGGCTGCTCGGCCCAGTTGATCCGTTGCAGCCACCGAGGTTGTTGAGGCTGACCACGAAGAACTTGGTGGTATCAATCGGCTTGCCGGGGCCAATGCAACTGTCCCACCAGCCGGGCTTGCGCTCGTCGGCACTGTGGAAACCGGCAGCATGATGGTGCCCGGATAGCGCATGGCAGATCAGCACAGCGTTGCTGGCTGTGGCATTGAGCTGACCGTAGGTTTCATAAATCAGATCATAGGCAGGCAGTGAGCGGCCACAGGCTAATGCCAGCGGTTCGCTGAAGTGCGCCATTTGCGGCACAACCAGACCAACGGAATCGGGGGGAAAGGCAGTTGGCATCGACCCTGCTCTCATTTAAATGAGGCGTAAGTCTAATGAGCGGGGGGCAGGGCAGCAAGCAATGCTCAAACCTCTATAGGAACGAGCTTGCCTCGCGATCTTTTGATGTTTTAAAAGATCGCGAGGCAATCGAGCGTCGACCGGCTGCTCCTACAGGTTTTTTCGTTAGATCAGGCCGAACAACACGACCGGCATGCCCACGTACATTGCCAAAGGCGGGATCACGTAGCTTTGGATCAGTTGGATCACCATGAAGGCCAGAATCGGCGAAATATCCAGGCCGCCCATGCTTGGCAGGAAGCGCCGGAACGGTGCCAGTGCAGGTTCAGTGATCTGGTTGACCAGCTCAGCGCCGGGGCTGCTGCTGCCCGGTGCCACCCACGACAGGATCACGCTGATGATCATGGCGAAGAAGAACACCTTCAAGAACAGCGCGGTCACGCCAATGATTGCCCAAGCCAGCAGGCCCAGTATGTTGAACGACATGTAGCTGAGGGTCAGCACCACGGCGAAGATCACCATCTGCACGATGATGGCCAATACCAGCGATGACATGTCCAGCCCGAACAGGCTCGGGATCACGCGGCGCAGGGGCTTGAGCAGCGGTTGGGTGGCTTTGACGGTGAACTGGCACAACGGGTTGTAAAAGTTGGCCCGTACCAATTGCAGGATGAAGCGCAGCAGCACGATCAGCAGGTAGAGGCTACCCAGGGTTTGAATCACGAAAATGGCAGCGCCATTAAGTCCAGACATCATGTGCTCCTTTATTGACCCAGTTGTTCGGCCATTTCGGCCGAGCGGTGCGCGGCGGCACTCAATGCTTTTTCGACGATGGCTTCAAAACCATCCGCCTGGAATGACGTGATCGCAGCTTCTGTGGTGCCCGCAGGCGAGGTGACGCGACGGCGCAACTCGGCGGCGTCGACATCGCTGGCAACGGCCATGTGGGCGGCGCCCAGTGCGGTGTGCTGCGCCAATTGCTCGGCCACTTCACGCGGCAGGCCGAGTTTGACGCCTGCGGCGGTCATGGCTTCGATCAGCAAGAAGAAATACGCTGGGCCGCTGCCAGAAACAGCGGTCACTGCGTCGATCTGCGCTTCTGTATCTACCCACAGCACAATGCCTACGGCCGACAGCAGTTCATCCGCCTGTTGACGCTGCTCGGCGGTGACATCGGCGGTGGCAAACAGGCCGCTCACGCCTTTGCCCAGCAACGCTGGGGTGTTAGGCATGCAACGCACCAACGGCTGGTTGCCTAGCCAGTTCAGCAGGCTGGCGCAGGTGATACCGGCGGCAATCGACACCAGCAGTTGATGCGGTTTGAGGTGCGGGCGCAGGTCTTGGCACACAGCCTTCATGGCCTGTGGCTTGACCGCGATCACAATCACATCAGCGTCTTGCACGGCCTGTGCGTTGTCAGCAAACACTTCAATGCCGTGCTCGGCCGTTACCTTGGCCCGAGTCTCTGCGCCGGGATCGCTGGCGCGAATCTGTGCAGCGTCCAGACCTTTGGCCAGCAGGCCGCCGATCAGGCTGGAAGCCATATTACCGGCCCCGATAAAGGCAATACGCGTTTTGCTCATAACCGATCCTTATAAAAAATGAGGCGAGTTCTCAAGCCTGGCCGTAATCGCGCGCACCAAATAACGCGGTGCCAATACGCACCCACGTGGCGCCTTGGGCAATGGCCGACTCCAGGTCGTGGCTCATGCCCATGGAAAGTGTATCGAGCCCCAGGTTAAGGCTCTGTTGCAATGTGCGTACCGCTGCAAACGCGGCGTCTTGCTCAGCGCGAACCTCCGTGGGTTCGGGAATTGCCATCAATCCGCGCAGCTTTAAGCGTGGAAGCGCATTGATTGCCGCCGCCAGTGCGGGCAGATCGTGTGGTGTGCAGCCTGATTTGCTGGCCTCACCGCTGACGTTGACCTGGATGCAAATGTTTAGCGGCGGTAAGTCGGCCGGGCGCTGTTCTGACAGGCGCTGGGCAATTTTCAGGCGGTCTACGGAATGCACCCACGCGAAATGCTCGGCTATCTCACGCGTCTTGTTCGATTGAATGGGGCCGATGAAGTGCCAACACAAGGGCAGATCAGCTAATTCAACCTGCTTGGCGCGGGCCTCTTGCAGATAATTTTCGCCAAAGTCGCGAATCCCAGCGGCGTACGCTTCGCGCAAGGCGGCTGCGGGTTTGGTCTTGCTGACCGCGAGTAAGTGGACGCTCGTTACATCACGTTGCACAGCCTCTGCCGCTGCACGGATCCGAGCCTCAACCTGAGCAATGTTGCCTGCTATCGTGGACATTCATTTAAGCCCGCCGTTGTGAAAGTCTGCGGCATTCTACTGGAATTGGGAGGGGGTATGGACATCGCCGACCTGTTGGCGTTTAGCGTCAAACACGGGGCTTCAGACATGCACCTGTCAGCAGGCGTGGAGCCTATGCTGCGGGTGGATGGAGAGATGCAGCGTTGTGCGTTGCCGGTGCTGGCGCCGGATCAAGTGCGCCAACTCATTCACAGCGTCATGAGCGACGCGCAGCGCATAGCGTTTGAAACAGACCACGAAGCTGATTTTTCGTACAGGGTGCCGGGACTGGGGCGCTTTCGGGTCAATGCTTTCGAGCAGCATCGTGGCGCTGGGGCGGTGTTTCGCAGCATTGCTGCGCAAGTCCCAAGTATCGAGTCCTTAGGCCTTGGAGAGGTGTTCAAAGGGCTCTGTAGCCTGTCACAAGGTCTGGTGCTGGTGACCGGTGCGACCGGCTCGGGCAAGACGACCACCTTGGCGGCAATGATTGACCACATCAACACCACCCGTCAGCAGCACATCTTGACCATTGAAGACCCGATTGAGTTTGTTCACACGCCGCGCCAATGCCTGATCAGCCAACGTGAAGTGTCGCGTGATACCCATAGCGTGGCGACAGCCTTGCGTGCGGCACTGCGTGAAGACCCGGACGTAATCATGCTGGGCGAAATGCGTGACCTAGACAGCATACGCTTGGCGCTGACAGCTGCAGAAACGGGGCATTTGGTGTTGGCAACGCTGCACACTGCTTCGGCGGCCAAAACCGTCGACCGGATCGTGGACGTGTTTCCTGCCGAAGAAAAAGCCATGGTGCGGGCCATGTTGTCTGAGTCACTGCAGGCGGTGATTGCTCAAACACTGGTCAAGCGCGTGGGTGGTGGTCGGATAGCCGCTCACGAAATCATGCTGGCGACGCCGGCGATTCGTAATTTGATCCGGGAAAACAAGGTCGCGCAGATGGTCACAGTCATCCAGACCGGCGGGGCGGTGGGCATGCAGACGCTGGAGATGGGCCTGATAAGGCTGAAAGATAGAGGTCTGATCTAACATCTGTAGCCGCAGCCTGCGGCAGCGGCTACAGATGTGCGTGCTTAGCGCTGAACAATCTGCAACTTGGTTTGTTCTTTAGGCAGTACACGCTTGGCAACCACATAGTGGCTCTGCCAATAAGGCTTTTTCAGGGTGTCGATGGTCACCGATTTACCGCGACGTGGCGCGTGGATGAACCGGTCATTGCCCAGATAAATGGCAACGTGGTTAACCTTGCGGCTCTTGATGTTGAAAAACAGCAAGTCGCCTGGTTTCAAATCCTTGCGTTCGATCTTTTGGCCATGGCCGCTGGCCATTTCGCTGGAACTGCGGGGCAGATTCACCGCCTTTACGTCGTTAAAGGCGTATTTGACCAATCCGCTGCAGTCGAACCCTTTACTTGGGCTACTGCCGCCCCAACGATAAGGTGTACCCAGCACGTTTACTGCACGGCTCAATACTGCGCTGCTTTGCTTGTTGGCAGCGGCCAGTGACGCGGTGGCAATTTTGCCGGGGGCCTTGCGGTGGACTTTACTAGAAGTCGGGCGCACGACGGTTTTGGTCGTGGTTTTGCTGTTAGTGGCGACATGAACAGCACTCGCAGATGACTTTGCGGTGTAGCCAGTGAAGCCGGACGGAAGGTGTTGCTCACGGTTGGTGGCGTGGGCGGCCAGTGGCATTAATAGGCAAATGGTTAGCCATGTCTTGAATATAGGACGCATTCGGCAGGGCTCAATGGGTGGTTAGCGCGAAACTTTATAACAGCTTTTTTGTCCTTTCTCAGGCCGTTTGTCGATTGGACTTGGGGGTCAAAAAGGCTAAATGCGGTGACAAAATGTCACATGGAAACTGTGCAAGTCAGGTAGTACAAGGCTTTGCGCCATTTTTTGTAAGACACTTTTACCTGTTGCGAGACAGTAAAAAAGTCACAAAAAAAGTCACAATATTTTTCTATCAGCAGCAAAGAGGGCATTTATGAGCGGCTATCGAGACGATGTACAGCGCGATACCCACAGCAAAGTGCTGGGTTATTTGCTCTGGATTTTTGGTTTTCTGGGGGCGCACCGCTTCTATTACGGCAAGCCGGTGACCGGGACGATCTGGTTTTTCACCTTTGGATTGTTGGGAATAGGTTGGCTGATCGACTTGTTTCTGATTCCGAGCATGGACCGTGAAGCGGACCTGCGTTTTACGTCAGGTGATACCGACTACAACGTGTCATGGATTCTGCTGACGTTCCTGGGCGTATTTGGCGTGCATCGCATGTACATGGGCAAGTGGATCACCGGGATCATCTACCTGTTTACAGGCGGTTTTTTCCTGATCGGTGTGCTGTATGACTTCTGGACCTTGAACGACCAGATCTCGATCAAGAACGCTGAACGCCGTTAAAGATCAAAAGCCCCTCACCCTAACCCTCTCCCGGAGGGAGAGGGGACTGATCGAGGGATATTGACGGGTATCTTCACTCTGACGGTACTGCGCTGAATCTGAAAACACCTCGGTAAAGCGCCCTTTCCCTCCGGAGGGAGAGGGGGCTGATCGGGGGATATTGACGGGTCTCTTCACTCTGACGGTACTGCGCTGAATCTGAAAACACCTCGGTAAAGCTCCCTCTCCTTCCGGGAGAGGGTTGGGGTGAGGGCGGCTCTTAGCCTTCGTAACTGATCCGCCCATCCACCAGTGTGTAACGCACGGCACTTGGCAGGCAATGGCCGAGGAACGCGCAGTTGTCGCCTTTGGAGAGCCATTTTTCACCGGCAACCGTCGAGGCCGCTGGGTCGAACAGCACCAGGTCCGCAGGCGAACCCACCGCCAAGCTACCTGCCGGCAGACGCAACGCCTGAGCCGGGCCTGCGCTGAGGCGGGCGAGCAAGGTCGGCAAGTCCAGCAGGCCGTCTTCTACCAACGTCATCGCCAAAGGCAACAACAGTTCGACGCTGCTCATGCCCGGCTCGGTCGCACCGAACGGTGCCAGTTTGGCGTCGCGCTCGTGAGGCTGGTGATGGCTGGAAATAGCCTGTACCACACCCGATTTCACGGCTGCACGCAGGCCGTCGCGGTCCGCGCGGGTGCGCAGTGGCGGTTGCACGTGGTACACGCTGGAGAAGTCCACCAGCGCTTCATCCGTCAAAATCAGTTGATACAGCGCCACATCGGCCGTCACCTTCAGGCCGCGTGCCTGTGCCTGAGCAATCAGGGCTACGCCGCGAGCACTGGTCAGTTGGCTGAAGTGTGCACGCACGCCACTTTGCTCAACCAGCAGCAGGTCACGGGCCAAGGCCACGGTTTCTGCGGTTTCCGGTATGCCCGGCAAACCACGGAAAGCCGCCATCGGGCCGTCGTGGGCGATGCCACCTTCGGCCAGGTCGCGGTCTTGCGAGTTAAAAATCACCGTGAGGTCGAACGTCGCCGCATATTCCAGCGCCCGGCACAGGGTGCGGGTGTTGGTGAAGCTGTTAAGGCCATTGCCGAACGCCACGCAACCGGCGTCGCGCAGCGCAATCAGTTCGGCCAGTTGCTCACCTTCCAAGCCTTTGCTCAGTGCGCCAATCGGGAACACTTTGCAGTTACCCGCTTCGCGGGCTCGGTCCAGGATCAACTCGGCCACCGCCGAGGTGTCGAGCACCGGCTTTGTGTGCGGCGGACAGCACAGGCTGGTCACGCCACCGGCCGCCGCAGCGCGGGTTTCGCTGGCGATGGTGCCTTTGCGGCTGTAACCCGGCTCACGCAGGGCGACGTTAAGGTCAACCAGCCCCGGCGCGGCCACCAGGCCATTGGCGTCGAGGGTTTGGTTCGGAATAAAGCCGGCAGGCGCCGCGCCGATGGCGATTATTTTGCAGGCTTCAATGTGCAGGTCTGTCACTTGGTCCAGCTGGCTCGCTGGGTCGATTACGCGGGCGCCGAGAATGCTGAGCTTCACTGGGCCTTCTCCTGTTCGAATTGGCGCTGGGCTGTTTGCCCGCTCATGGTCATGGACAGCACGGCCATGCGCACGGCGATGCCATACGTCACCTGGTTGAGGATCACCGAATGCGGGCCGTCAGCCACTGCCGACTCAATTTCTACGCCTCGGTTGATCGGGCCAGGGTGCATCACGATCGCGTCCGGCTTGGCACCGGCCAGGCGGGCGGTGGTCAGGCCAAACAGGCGGTAAAACTCGCCTTCGCTCGGCAACAGGCCACCGGACATGCGCTCGCGCTGTAGGCGCAACATGATCACCACGTCGACGTCTTTCAGGCCTTCGTTCATGTCGGTGTACACCTTCACGCCATATTGCTCGATACCGATCGGCAACAGGGTCTTGGGTGCGATAACGCGGATGTCCTTACAGCCCAAGGTTTTCAGCGCAATCATGTTCGAACGTGCGACCCGCGAGTGCAGGATGTCGCCGACGATGGCCACCGAGAGGTTTTCAACGCTGCCTTTGTGCCGACGGATCGTCAGCATGTCGAGCATGCCTTGGGTCGGGTGCGCGTGGCGGCCGTCGCCGCCGTTGATGATCGCCACCTGCGGGCACACGTGTTCGGCAATAAAGTGCGCGGCGCCGGAGTCGCCGTGGCGCACCACGAACATGTCGGCGGCCATGGCTTCAAGGTTTCGAAGGGTGTCGAGCAGAGTTTCGCCCTTGCTCGCGGACGAGGTCGACACATTCAGTGTGATGACGTCGGCAGACAGGCGTTGAGCGGCCATTTCAAAGGTGGTGCGGGTGCGTGTGGAGTTCTCGAAGAACACGTTGCACACCGTCTTTCCGCGCAGCAACGGGACTTTCTTTACCGCTCGGGCGCCGACTTCAAGGAAGGAGTCGGCGGTGTCGAGGATTTCGGTCAGCAGCTCGCGGTTCAACCCGTCGAGCGACAGGAAGTGGCGCAACTGGCCCTGATCATTGAGCTGTAGCGGGCGCTTGGCGTCTGTAGGCGTCATCGCAATGGTCTCTTAAAGGGCTGGGTCTAGAGATGAATCTTGAAGCTCGAGGATCAGCGGTGCAGGGCCGGACAATTTCACTCGCTCGGTGGGCTTGAGTGACAAGGTGGCGCCCACCACGTTTGGACGGATTGGCAACTCGGCAGCGTCCAGGTCCAACAGGCTGACCAGCGTCACGCTGGCAGGACGGCCATAGTCGAACAATTCGTTCAGCGCGGCGCGGATGGTACGGCCGCTCATCAGCACGTCGTCAATCAGCACCAGGTGTTGGCCTTCAATCTCGAACGGCAGCTCTGAGGGACGTACTTGCGGGTGCAGGCCGTTTTGGCTGAAGTCATCGCGGTAGAAGGACACGTCCAGCGTGCCCAGCGGCGAGTCGCTGCCCAGTGCGCGTAGCAGCGCCTGAGCAACCCAGATGCCGCCGGTGCGAATGCCGATGAAACGGGGTTCGGTGATGCCGCGACGGGCCAGATGGGCCTTGAGATCAATGGCCATCTGAGAGATCAGTTCAGCGGGAACAGGCAGGATCATGGTGGCTCCTTAAAAGGCCCGCGTGGCAAAGCGTGCGGCGGCGGGCGCAAACAATGGGGCGCGTCAGTGGTGCAAACGCAGCGTCAGGCTTGAGGTTGTTCCGGGTGTTCGTCGAGCCAGCCTTGCAGCACCAGTTTGGCGGCGATGGCATCAACGGGGTTGTCGCGATAACTGCCGCGCTGGCCACCCTGAGCGCGGCGTTCACCCTTGGCTTCGAAGGTCGTCAGGCGTTCATCGTGGGTAAACACGGGCAGATTGAAGCGGCCATTCAGGCGATTGGCAAATTTTTGCGCGCGGGCGCAGAACTCGCTCGGGGTGCCGTCCATGTTCAGGGGCATGCCGACCACCATAGCGTCGGGTTGCCATTCTTTGATCAGCTTTTCGATTTCTTCCCACTTGGGAATGCCGTTTTCGGCTTTTAGGTTGCACAGCTCACGGGCTTGCCCAGTGATCATCTGGCCGACAGCTACCCCGATGGAGCGGGTGCCGTAGTCGAAACCCAGCAGTAAGCGAAGGCTGGCCATCAGGAATGGCCTGCTTGACTGGTTAGCAAATTAAGGTTCACTCCGAGGTGTTTAGCGGCCGCGTCGAGGCGCAGCTCGCTGGACGTTGCAAACAGGATGTCTGTTGAATACGGGCAGGTCAGCCAGGCGTTGTCGACCAGTTCGGCCTCCAACTGGCCAGCGTCCCACCCTGCATAGCCCAAGCAAATCAGGCTGCGCTGTGGACCATGTCCGTCGGCAATGCTGGAGAGGATGTCGACCGAGGTGGTCAGTGCCAGCCCGTCCTGCAGTTCGACGGTGGCGTCAAAGTTCATGGTGGCGGGGTGCAGAACAAAACCGCGGTCCACCATCACCGGGCCGCCGCCGTAAATCGGCACATGGCTGCATAAAGGTGACGTTGGCGCATCGGGCCGCAACTGCTCAAGAATATCCGCCAGGCTCAGTTCCATCGGCCGATTGATCACCAACCCCATGGCCCCATTGGCCGTGTGCTCGACGATGTAGGTCAAGGTGTGGGCAAAGTTTGGGTCAGCCATGTGCGGCATGGCGATCAGGAATTGATGCTTGAGGTACGTTGGCGTGTGTTTTTTCATGAGCCTAAGTGTGGCGCTGACAAGGGGAACTGACAAGTTGGCGGATGAAGTTTGGCGCTCAACCTAGTGACAGCTCCCACTAATTACTCGACAACTGGTCCCCGGGGCCGAAGCGCCAGGTGCGAATGATCTCTAAACGGTCGATATCAGACAGGTCGCCGGTAAAGGGTGCAAAAGGCGCTGCCAGGCGCACGATGCGCTGCGCGGCTTGATCCAGCAACGGTTGCCCAGACGATTCAAGCACCAGCACTTCATGCAATGACCCATCGCGGTTGATGGACACCAGCAGTCGCAGCTTGCCGTAGATCTTTTCCCGGCGAGCTTGCTCAGGGTAGTTTAGGTTGCCCACACGCTCGATCTTCTTGCGCCAGTCTTCTTTATACCAAGCCCCTTTGTCGCGCATGGTTGACGCAGCATTCATGCGGTAGATCTTTGGGCGCTTGGCATACAGTTGTTGTTCGTTGGCCAGTTCGGCTTCGAGGCTGGAAATCTCGCCAGACAGTTGTGAGCTGTCGAACGTAGGCACACTGGCCTTGGGCGCCGCTTGCGTTTCGACTTTTTGCGGTTCGCGTGGGGCTTTTTTGGGCTTGGGCGCCACCGTAGTCACCGCCGCTTTGGGCGCCGCTTTAGGCTGCTCCGGCTTGGCCGCCGGAGGAGGCGTGACTTTATTGACGGCGTTGTCCTGGAAGGGGGCAATTTCGGTGGTCTTGGGCACGGCTTTTTTATCGAGCGTGCCGCTGCCCTGCTGGTTGTCTTGCGCCAGAAAGTCGGCTTTCTCAGGCGCTTTTTCGCTCTTGAAGGTCGAAAGCGTGATTTCCAGAGTTTTGCTGATTTGCTTGGGTTCACTGACGCTGAAGCCCACGCCCAAAATCACCGCAATATGGATCAGCGCCGCCACAAACAGGGTAAAACCCAGGCGATCAGCCGCACGCGCGCCTTTGTGGCTAAGTTCGGGGGGCAGGTCGCTGGGCAGGGGCATAAAAAACCAACATCGCGGGTTTTGCGGTTCGGCATGATACCGCAATGTTGGTTTTTAGCTGCAAGCCGCACGCTAGAAGCCTAAGTTAAAAGCGGTCTGCTTCAGGCTTGCGGCTTGTGGTTTGCTGCTTCGAGCTTGCGATTTATCGCATCCATCAACAGGGCGCCGATGTTGGTGCCAAAGGCGTTGTCTATTTCGCGGATGCAGGTCGGGCTGGTGACGTTGATTTCGGTCAGGTGCTCACCGATAACGTCCAAGCCTACAAACAACAGGCCTTTTTCACGCAGGGTTGGGCCGACTTGGGCTGCAATCCAACGATCTTTTTCGGTCAGCGGACGGGCTTCACCACGGCCACCCGCGGCCAGGTTGCCACGGGTTTCACCCTGTGCCGGGATACGCGCCAGGCAATACGGAACAGGCTCGCCGTCGATCATCAGGATGCGTTTGTCGCCGTCCTTGATCGCTGGCAGGTAGCCTTGGGCCATGATTTGCTGGGTGCCGTTGGCGGTCAGGGTTTCGAGGATCACTGACAGGTTTGGATCGCCCACCCGATGACGGAAAATCGACGTGCCGCCCATGCCGTCCAGCGGCTTGAGGATCACGTCGCCGTGCAGGGCTGCGAACTCTCGCAGTACGTCGGCGCGGCGGCTGACCACAGTCGGCGGTGTGCACTGGGTGAATTGGGTGGCGAACAGTTTTTCGTTGCAGTCACGCAGGCTCTGCGGCTTGTTGACGATCAGGACGCCGTCACGCTCGGCTTGTTCCAGCAAATAGGTGGAGTACACAAACTCCATGTCGAAAGGCGGGTCCTTGCGCATCAGGATTACATCCAGATCGCTCAGGGCTGTGTCGGTCTCGGCGTCCAGCTCAAACCACTTCTCGGGGTTGGCGAACACCTTGAGCGGCTTCATCCGCGCCCGTGCCTTGCCTTCGTTCAGGTAAAGGTCTTGCTGCTCCATATAGAACAGGGTCCAGCCGCGGTCCTGTGCGGCCAGCAACATGGCCAGCGAGCTGTCCTTTTTATAGGAGATGCCCGCAATGGGGTCCATGACAATCCCGACTCGAACGCTCATGGCAAATTCCTTAAATAAATGGTGGGCAAAAGGCGTAGAAAAGTGGCGCCAGAGTGGCGCTGAGCAGGGGCTTGGTCAAGCTACATAGTGTCGATTGCTGGCCAAAAACCGCGTAGGAGCTGCCGAAGGCTGCGATCTTTTGATCTGCCAACATCAAAAGATCGCAGCCTTCGGCAGCTCCTACGATGTGTTTCAGCGATCACTGAGAGGTGTGTATTGCAGGTCGCGTCTGTGCTAAAAAGACTCGCACAGTGCTCACAGCCCTTGTCCTTCAAGGATTTACGGCTCTAAGCCGCTCAGTTGTAACAAAACGGGTCGCCGTGGCGATGGTAGAGCACATATGGATAAGCATTCCAGCGCCTTAAAGGTGATGGTGATCGACGATTCAAAGACCATTCGCCGCACCGCTGAAACATTGCTGAAAAACGTGGGCTGCGAGGTTATTACGGCGATCGACGGTTTTGATGCCCTGGCCAAGATTGTCGACCATCATCCGCATATCATCTTTGTCGATATCATGATGCCGCGTCTGGATGGCTATCAGACCTGCGCGCTGATCAAGAACAACCGGGCGTTCAAAACCACGCCGGTGATCATGTTGTCGTCCAAGGATGGGTTGTTTGACAAAGCCAAGGGGCGGATTGTCGGGTCTGATCAATTTTTGACCAAGCCTTTCAGCCGAGATGAACTGCTGAGTGCAATCAAGGCCCATGTGCCTGGTTTCAACGTCGTCCCGAACGCTCAATGACGCCGGCCAGTCGGCCGATCACCTTACAAATGGGGAACACCATGGCTCGCATTCTGATCGTCGATGACTCGCCGACTGAAATGTACAAACTGACCAGCATGCTCGAAAAGCATGGTCATGAAGTGCTCAAGGCTGAAAACGGCGCAGATGGTGTGGCGCTGGCACGGCTGGAAAAGCCCGATCTGGTCATGATGGACATCGTGATGCCGGGGCTTAATGGTTTTCAGGCCACGCGCCAGTTGACCAAAGATGCCGAAACTACCCATATCCCGGTGATTATCGTGACCACCAAGGATCAGGAAACCGATAAGGTTTGGGGCACGCGCCAAGGGGCCAGGGACTACATCACCAAACCGATTGACGAAGAGATACTGATCAAGACGGTGAGCGCGGTGTTAGGCGGAAACCCGAACAAGTGATGGCCTTCTGATGCCTGACTCACTGACAGCCTTCGAGTTGCTGCTTGAGATAGACCAGCGCTGTCGTTCGCTGGCGGCGGGTGTGGTGCCTGTGCAAGCGCAGGCCGAGGCTCAGGACTGGAGCGGCATTGGCTTTCGCATGGGCGAGCACCGCTTTGTAGCGCCCCTGGGTGAAATCGCCGAAATCCTCCACGAGCCGCGCTTTACCTTGCTGCCGGGCGTGAAACCCTGGGTTAAAGGGGTGGCCAACCTGCGTGGGCAACTGTTGCCGATTATGGATTTGTGCGGCTTTTTCGCGATTGAGTTATCGCCCCTGCGCAAGCAACGGCGCGTGCTGGTGCTGGAATACAAAGACGTATTTGTTGGCTTGCAAGTGGATGAAGTGCTGGGTATGCAGCACTTTGCCCAGGCCGAGCTAGACACCGATGTACAGGCCTTACCCGGCCTTTCGTTTGCACCCTATATTCAGGGGCATTTCGCCGGTCAGCCCACGTGGTGGATTTTCAGCCCGTTCGCGCTAGCCCAAGCACCCCAGTTTTGGGCTGTGGCGGTGTGAGTAAGGCGCGCGTTTTACCTTCAGCTTTAATACGCAATGCTAGGGCCTGATCGATGAGCACAGCCAATACCGCTAAACCAATGGAAGGGTCGCGCAGTCGTTCGCAGATCATCGTGCTTTTTATAGTCCTGATCGTGTTCATCATGCTGTTGTTCGCCAACTTTGCTTACCTCAACACCCAGTCCAACTACGACAAGCAATACATCAGTCACGCTGGCGAGTTGCGCGTGTTGTCGCAACGTATCGCCAAAAACGCCACCGAAGCCGCCGCCGGTAAAGCCGCTGCGTTCAAGTTGCTCAGTGATGCGCGCAACGACTTCAGCCAACGTTGGGGGTATTTGCAAAAAGGTGACGCGTCGACTGGCCTGCCGCCTGCGCCCCTCAAAATGCACAAGGAAATGCAGGCCGTTCAGCGCGACTGGGAACAGTTGCTGCAAAGCACCAACGCGATTCTGGCCAGTGAGCAAACGGTATTGTCGTTGCATCAGGTGGCGGCCACCTTGGCCGAGACCGTGCCGCAATTGCAGGTGGAGTACGAAAAAGTCGTCGAGATTTTGTTGCTGCGTGGGGCTCCGGCCAGCCAGGTCGCCCTAGCCCAGCGTCAGTCCTTGCTTGCCGAGCGCATTTTAGGGGCAGTCAACACGGTACTGGCCGGTGACGAGAGTGCCGCCCAGGCGGCTGATGCCTTTGGCCGTGATGCCAACCGTTTTGGGCAAGTGCTCAACGGCATGCTTGAGGGCAATGAGGGGCTCAGAATTACCCGGGTAGAAGACAAAGACGCCCGCGCCCGGCTACTCGAAATCTCGGAGCTGTTCCAGTTTGTCTCGGGCTCGGTGGACGAAATCCTTGAGACCTCGCCTCAACTGTTTCAGGTGCGAGAGGCTGCCAACACCATTTTTAGCCTCTCGCAAACCATGCTCGACGAAGCGTCAACATTGGCCAACGGTTTCGAAAATCTCGCCAGCGGGCGCTCGTTGGACATCATAGGCGGCTATGTTCTGGGCCTGCTGGCGCTGATGTCGATCATCCTCATCGGGCTGGTGATGGTGCGCGAGACCAATCGTCAATTGCGCGAAACCGCTGAAAAGAATGAACGAAATCAAAACGCGATCATGCGCCTGCTTGACGAAATCGAAGACCTAGCCGACGGCGATCTGACCGTGACCGCATCGGTCACCGAGGACTTCACCGGCGCGATTGCCGACTCTATTAACTACTCCATCGACCAACTGCGCGAATTGGTGGCCACCATTAACCTGACCGCAGGCCAAGTAGCAGCAGCTGTGCAGGAAACCCAGGCCACCGCCATGCAACTGGCCGATGCATCTGAGCATCAGGCCCAGCAGATTGCTGAGGCGTCGGGGGCTGTTCAGCAAATGGCCCAGTCGATTGATCAGGTCTCGGCCAATGCTTCCGAGTCGTCTGCGGTGGCGGAGCGTTCGGTGGCGATTGCCAACAAAGGCAATGAAGTGGTGCACAACACCATCCACGGCATGGACAACATTCGGGATCAGATTCAGGACACCGCCAAACGGATCAAACGTTTGGGTGAGTCTTCTCAGGAAATCGGCGACATTGTCAGCTTGATCGATGACATTGCTGACCAAACTAATATCTTGGCGTTGAATGCGGCCATTCAGGCTTCGATGGCGGGCGATGCCGGGCGCGGCTTTGCCGTGGTGGCTGACGAGGTTCAGCGCCTAGCTGAACGCTCGTCGGCAGCGACGCGGCAAATCGAGACCCTGGTGCGGGCGATTCAGGCCGACACCAACGAAGCTGTTATCTCCATGGAACAAACCACCACCGAAGTGGTGCGCGGAGCACGTTTGGCTCACGACGCAGGGGTGGCGCTGGAAGAAATCGAAGGCGTGTCGCAGAACCTTGCTGACTTGATTCAGAGCATTTCCAACGCCGCGCAAGAGCAAACCACCTCGGCGTCACAAATTTCCCTGACCATGAACGTGATTCAGCAAATCACCAACCAAACCTCGTCCGGCTCTACCGCTACGGCTGACAGTATTGGCAACCTAGCAAAAATGGCCAGCCAACTGCGGCGCTCGGTGTCCGGTTTCACCTTGCCGGCCTCGCCCAAAACCCAAGAGCCACAGTAGTGCGGCGCAATTCAGACTGGAGTCGTTATGGTTGACCGGCACGACTATGTAGCCCTTGAGTGGGTTAAAGACGAGATTGCCGACACCTTGAAACAGGCTCGCTTGGCCCTGGAAGGCTACGCCCGGCAACCTGCCGCGCAAGCGTTGGCGCAGTGTCTGGAATGCATTCATCAGGTGCATGGCAGTTTGCTTATGGTCGAGTTCTATGGCGCTGCCTTACTGGCCGAAGAGATGGAGCAACTGGTGGTCGCCCTGCAACAGGGCCGGGTCAGCCAGCTCGACGAAGCCCTGCGCTTGTTGCAACAAGCGTTCAGCCAATTGCCGCTGTACCTTGAGCGCGCGCACAGCGCCCGCCGTGACTGGCCGCTGGTGGTGTTGCCGTTGCTCAACGATCTGCGTACAGCCCGTGGCGAAGCCCTGCTCTCTGAAACCAGCCTGTTCAGCCCCGACTTACACACACTGCCTGAGTTGGACCCTGCCGCACTGGCCCACTTGCGCCCGGCTGAGTGGCCACACCAGATACTTGCTTTGCGCCACGCCTTGCATGACGCGCTCCAAGGCTTGCTGCCCGAAGACGACATGCGCGCCAACCTGGAGCGGCTGGCTGATGTGTTTGCCCAGCTTGAGAGTCTGTGTCAGGGCGCGCCGATCAATGCCTTGTGGAAAGTCGCTTCGGCGCTGGTCGATGGCATGCTGCGGGGGCGCGTGGCCAATAGCCCGGCCTTGCGTAGCCTGTTGAGTGAATCGGACAAAGAACTCAAGCGCCTGCTCGAGCAAGGCATTGATGGGGTTAATCAGCCTGCGCCCGACGACTTGCTCACCAGCCTGCTGTTTTACATCGCCAAAGCCGAACAGCCGACCACCAAAATGCTCGCGCTGAAAAACCGCTATGAGCTGGACGAAGCCATGCCCGATGCGGCCATGGTCGATGAAGAGCGGGCGCGACTGGCTGGCCCTGACCGCGACGCCATGCGCTCGGTGGTGGCGGCTCTGTGCGAAGAGCTGGTGCGGGTCAAGGAGCGCCTCGACCTGTTTGTGCGCAGCGACCGCCTGCATGTCTCGGAGTTGAGCAGCCTGATGGCGCCTTTACGGCAGATCGCCGACACGCTGGCGGTGCTCGGGTTTGGGCAGCCGCGCAAGGTCATCATCGACCAACTGGCCGTGGTGCAGGGCATCGCCCAAGGGCAGCGAGAACCCACTGACGCGGTCTTGATGGACGTGGCGGCGGCCCTGCTGTACGTCGAAGCCACGTTGGCCGGGATGGTCGGGAATGTTGAGCCTTCGTCCCGAGAAGAGAGCCGCCTGCCCACCACCGACCTGATGCAGATCCACCAATTGGTGATCAAAGAAGCGCGCATCGGTTTGGAAGAAGCCAAGGACCTGATCGCCGATTATCTGGCTGACAACCACGATCGCCAGCACCTGCAAGCGCTGCCCGATCTGCTGACACAAATCCGTGGCGCGCTGGCCATGATCCCCCTGAACCGCGCTGCCAGCTTGTTGCAAGGCTGCCACGACTTTGTCGTCGAACACTTGTTGGTCGGCCAGTTGCCGCGCAACGAGCAGTTGGACTATCTAGCGGATGCGTTGATCAGCATCGAATACTATTTGGAGCGACTCGCTCTAGACCCGGGTGCGGCGGGAGAAAAGGTGCTGGTACGGGCTGAGAAAAGCCTGGTCGAGCTGGGTTACGCGCCCGTCGAGCGCAATGTGCCGGTGCTCAATGAGCGGCTCAGCCCCAATGAAGTCATGGCCATGCGTGACGTGCAGACCTTGGATGATCCTCAGGTGATGCAAAGCTTGGCCGATGTGCTGGCCAGCCCGCTGTCGGAGGTTAACCCGCCGGCGCAGCACATCCCGAGCAGCTTGTTACCGCCGCCTGCGGACGAAGAGCCCATAGATGAGGAGTTGCTGGACGTCTTTCTGGAAGAGGCCGATGAAGTCCTGATCGCCCTGCATGACGCGTTGCCGCAATGGATCGCCAATCCGGCCGACAGTGCCGCGTTGGCTATCCTGCGGCGCTCTTTTCACACCCTCAAAGGCAGCGGGCGCATGGTCCGTGCGCTGGTGCTGGGCGAGCTGGCGTGGGCTGTCGAAAACCTGCTTAACCGCGTGATCGAGCACAAAGTGGCTCCGACCCCGGCGATTTGTGAACTGCTGGATGAGGTGCTGGTGAAACTGGCGCAATTGATTCAGGAGTTTGCCGAAGGCCGCCAGCGTCAGCACGAAGACGTCGACCAACTGGCCGCACGTGCACATGCTCTGTCTCGTGGCGAGCCGCTGCCGCTCTTGATCGAGCAGCAAGCCCCCGGCTTCGACCCGCAATTGCTGGATATTTTTCGCCACGAAGCGCAAACCCACCTCGACAGCCTCAACCACTTTCTTGATCTGGCCAGCGAGCAGCTTCCGCTGTACGCCACTGACGATTTGCAACTCGCCATGCACACTCTCAAAGGCAGTGCACACATGGCGGGCGTGCTCAGAATGGCCGAGTTGGCAGCGCCGCTGGATTACTTGGTGCGTGAATACAAGGCCCACAACCTTGCGCTGGACACTGATGAAGTCCAATTGTTATTGGAGGCCGACAGTTTGCTGCATCGCGGTCTTAAACAGCTCGATGTCGACCCGCTGAGCGAGATTCGCGGTGCTCGGGACTTGATCAAGCGTACTGAGCAGTGCGTCTCCCGGCGCTTGCAAACCGTTTTGGATGCGCCCGTAGGTGTGTTTAAAACCTTGCGTGACCCGCAACGCACTGCCGCGTTTCTGGCGCAGAGCATGGACATTCTGTTTGACGCCGAAGACGTGCTTCGTCACTGGCGACAGAACCCGCATGAGCGTGACGGGCTCGACACCCTGCTGGACCAATTGACCACGTTGGGCGAGTCGGCGTTTTTGCTGGAGCTGCAGCCCATCGACGCACTGTGCGAAGCCTTGCTCGATGTATACGGCGCCGTTGAAGAAAGCAGTCTGGTGGTGAGCGAGCGGTTTTTCCACGAGGCAGATGAGGCCCATGAAGCACTGATCAACATGCTCGATCAGTTGGCGGCCGGACAAGAGATCACCCCGCAACCACAGCGTATTGCCGCCTTGCGTGCGCTGCTGCATGAAGGCCTGGCGCCTGATGCTACGGGCTTGATTCGTCGGGACGGCAACCAGACGCTGGACATTACGGAGTTGGGCGCCGCCACCGCACAATTGGGGGCTGAGCAGAGCGAGGCGATGGACGACGAAATCGTCGCCATTTTCCTTGAAGAAGCGGTGGATATTCTCGACAGCGCGGGTCAGGCGTTGCAGCGCTGGCTCAATGAGCCCGACAATCTGGCGCCGCTGTCTTCGTTGCAGCGTGACTTGCACACCCTCAAGGGTGGCGCGCGCATGGCCGGTATCGTGCCGATTGGCGATTTGGCCCATGAACTGGAGCACCTTTACGAAGGGTTGCTGGATCGACGCCTGAGCGAAAGCCCGACGTTGTGCCGATTGCTAGAACTTAGCCACGCGCAATTGGTGGTCCTGCTCGAGCAACTGCAACACCAGCAACCCTTGAGCGACCCCATCGAGCTGATCGAGGCCATTCGCGGTTTCAGGCTCTACAACACGCCGCCCGCCGAGCCGAACAGCGTCGAGCCTGACGTGCCGCCTGCGGGCGAGCAAAGTGTTACCGACCCGGAGCTGTTGGACATCTTCCTGGAAGAGGCCTTCGACATTCTCGAAAGCTCAGGGGCGGCGCTGCTGCGCTGGCAGGGCGAGCCGCAAAACCACCTAGAAATCGAAAACCTGCTGCGCGACCTGCACACCCTTAAAGGGGGGGCGCGCATGGTCGAAATTTCCGCCATTGGCGATTTTGCTCACGAGTTGGAAACCCTTGTTGAAGATATTTCCCTGGGTTTTCTGACGGCGGGTCCCGAGCTTTTTACCTTGTTGCAGCGCAGCCATGATCAGTTGGCGCAAATGCTCGATGCCTTGCGCAGCGGCCAGCCGGTGCCTTCGCCGCAAGTGCTGATTGAGCACATTCGCAAGGTTGAGCGCAGCACCCGGCACGTTGTTCTGCCAACCGCGCCGAGCAAGCCGGAGCCGGTGGCCGAGGCTGAGCGGACCGGGCTGGACACCCTTAAGGTGCCGGCGGAATTGCTGGAAGAATGGGTCAACCTAGCAGGTGAAAACTCGATCATTCGTGGGCGCCTTGAACAGCAGGTCAACGACGGCAAAACGGCCCTCAACGAAATGCAGACCACGCTTGAGCGCATGCACGATCAACTGCGTCGACTTGATACCGAAACCCAGAGCCGCATTCATAGTCGCCATTACACCGAAGTCGATGGTGCGGCTTACGATGAGTTCGATCCCCTGGAAATGGACCGTCATTCGCAGTTGCAACAACTGTCGCGTGCGCTCTTCGAGTCTGCCTCCGACTTGCTCGATCTTAAGGCCACGCTGGCGGCGCGCAATCAGGACGCCTACAGCCTGTTGAAAAAACAAGCGCGGGTTAACACCCAACTGCAAGAAGGCCTGATGGGCACCCGCATGGTGCCGTTCGAGAGGGTGCTTCCGCGCCTCAAACGCGTGGTGCGGCAAGTCGCCAGCGAGCTGGGCAAACAGGTCGAATTCAGCGTCATCAATGCTGAAGCCGAAATCGACCGTAACGTCTTGGAGCGCATGGTTGCCCCGCTTGAGCATATGTTGCGTAACGCCGTCGACCACGGCCTAGAGTCAGCAGCACTGCGTCACGCAAGCGGTAAACCCGAGCAGGGGCGTATCACCCTTGAGCTGTCTAATGAAGGCGGCGATGTGGTGTTCGACATCCGTGACGATGGTGCCGGAGTGCCGCTGGAAGCCGTGCGGCGCAAAGCCATCTTGCGCGGCTTATTGGACCCGCACGCGACCATCAGCGACCGCGATGTGTTGCAGTTCATCTTGCAGCCCGGGTTTTCGACGGCTGAAAAAATCACCCAGATTTCCGGGCGAGGGGTCGGCATGGACGTGGTGCATGAAGAAGTGCGCCAGTTGGGCGGCAGCATGACCATCGACTCGGTGCCGGGGCAGGGCGTGCATTTTGAAATCCGCCTGCCGTTCAGCGTTTCGCTCAACCGCGCCTTGATGGTGCAATGCGCGGATGAGCAGTACGCCATTGCACTCAATACTGTCGAAGGCATCGTGCGGGTTCTGCCTAACGAGCTGGAGGACTACTACCAGCTAGACCCGCACATGTACCACTACGGCGGCCAGGACTACGATCTGTTTTATTTGGGCGAACTCCTACAAACCGTGGGTAAACCCAAGCTGGTGGGGCAAAACCAATCATTGCCGGTGTTGCTGGTGCATTGCCAGGACCAGTACGTGGCGCTTCAGGTTGACGCGTTGGCGGGCTCGCGAGAAATCGTGGTCAAAAGCCTTGGCCCGCAATTTACCGGGGTGCAAGGCGTGTCGGGCGCCACCATTTTGGGCGATGGCCGCGTGGTATTGATTCTCGACTTGCTGGCCTACATCCGCGCGCATCAGGCGCGTCAGCCCTCACAGCTGGCGAACAAGGATGCCAACGGCCTGCTGGAATTTACCCCGGCGGTGCGCCCGCTGCTGGTGTTGGTCGTCGACGACTCGGTCACCGTGCGCAAAGTGACTAGCCGCTTGCTTGAACGTAACGGCATGAATGTCATCACCGCCAAGGACGGGGTCGACGCCATGAGCGTGCTCGATGACCACACCCCGGACCTGATGCTGCTCGACATTGAAATGCCGCGCATGGACGGCTTCGAAGTCGCCACCCGCGTGCGCAACGACCCATACCTCAAAAGCCTGCCGATTATCATGATCACCTCGCGTACCGGCCAAAAGCACCAGAACCGCGCGATGGCCATCGGCGTCAACGACTACCTGGGCAAACCGTATCAAGAGTCGGTGTTGCTGGAGCGCATCGCCTACTGGAGCAACCTGAATGCTTGACCATCGCGTGGGTAGCCTGACCTGCTTGTTGTTGCCGCTGGCAGATCGCTACTTGTTATTACCCAACGTTGCGATTGCTGAACTCATCGATTGGCAGCGCGGCGAACCCAGCACAGACTTGCCGCCTTGGCACCTGCGACAAATCATCTGGCGCGACCGCGAACTGCCGCTGATCAGCTTCGAGGTTGCCTGCGGTAGCCCATTAGTGATTGGCGAGCGGGCGCGCATCGTCATCCTCAACACCTTGAGCGACGACCCGCGTCTTAAATTCATAGGACTGGTGGTGCAAGGCATCCCGCGCTCCTACCGAATCGACAGCCAATTGAACTTCGTCGACGTCTCGCTAAGTTCGCTGGAACGTGCGGCGGTGCAAGTAGGGGATTACGTGGCCAAGATCCCAGATTTGCTGGGGTTGGAGAAGTTGGTGTTGGGGGAGGGAAGTCGAGTCTGATTACATAAATATATAAAGTCCATTATTTTGGAGGGTGTTAAAAATATAAAAGACTAAATACGCTGTTGGCTCGATTATGGATAAAGCAGGTATTTCGAGTATGGATGGCGACAGTATTAAAACTAATTATTATGCCTATGATGCGCTAAACCGACTTTCCCGTTGTCAGTCAACGCACTGTTCGGCACTTGAAATATTCTATAAAAATAATGTTCGCTGTACGGACATTGAAGGCAAGCGTAATCGCTCGATGTTTAATGGAGGTGGGCGTCTTCTGGCGCAACGAGATCATTCACCAGACTCTGCGCGTGTCACGTTACTGGCTAACACGCTATCTCATACGGTTGTGAGTGCAATGTCTGAGTCGTTGTGCCCTGTTCAGCCGTGTCTCGCCTACGGTTTTAATACACAAGACAACGCAGATTCACCGTTGCCCGCTTTTAATGGTGAACACGCCGACCCTTCCACAGGGCATTACTTACTGGGCAATGGATACCGGGCGTTTAACCCCCTATTGATGCGTTTCAACAGCCCGGACAGTTGGAGCCCCTTTGGGGCTGGCGGCATCAATAGCTATGGTTATTGTGCGGGAGACCCCATTAATTATAGTGATTCCAGCGGGCATGCCTTTTTAGCTGTTGTCTCCAGAGGGCTGAGGCGTTTCGCCCAGAGGAGGCAGTTGAATGTGATGTACAGCCAGGCCCCCGCAGCAAAACAGCAAGTTGATGGGCTTGCGGGGCGTCTGGCGGATAAATACAGAGGGGCGGTTATTGAAGCGCCTTTGAAAAGTAAGGAGCGGGCATGGGAAAAAATAATAAATACCTTTGGCGGAGACACATCAAAAATAAATGATATAGCCAGGAATACGCTGATCGTTAAGCAAAGGAATATCGGTAGCGTCGTTAAAGATCTGAAATTGCAAGGTGCGTCTATTAAAGTTATACCGCCTTTGCCGGGGGGCGGCGGTTACAGAGGGGTGCATGCAACCATTCGTACACGTTCTGGGCTATTGGCTGAAATGCAAGTGCATGCGCCAAACATGATAGTTGCCAATATGCCTGAGGAAGTCGCTCGTGGAGCGTTGAGTGCTCAAAACTTTAATCATCTTAATAGCTTCGCCACGCGCAATGGCTACTCAATCGGCAAAGGGCACTCTATTTACGAAGTCGTTCGTGATGTGAATAAGAGCATCAGAGTCCGTGATGAAGCAGCCAGTAATCTTCGTGATTATTACGGTTTTATGAACGACGGCTTTGTACGTCTCTAGTCATCGACCTCTGCCCCAGCTTCACGTTAATACTTGGCAAGCAACCCTCGACGATCGCCGCATTGCCCTTTAAGTTCGCAGGTTTGACCCTTATCTTGTAACAAGGTGACGCAGTCGCACTGTCGGTTATTGAGGATGTTGCACATGTATCACGGGGAAAAACTTAACGCCTGGACCCACCTGTTGGGCGCTGTGGCAGCTGCGGTAGGCAGTATTTGGTTGTTGGTCATCGCGTGCCTTGACGGCAGCCCGCAAAAGATTATCAGTGTGGCTATTTATGGCGTGACGCTGGTGCTGTTGTACAGCGTGTCGACCGTGTACCACAGCGTGCGCGGACGATCAAAAGTGATCATGCAAAAGTTTGATCACCTGTCGATTTACCTGCTGATCGCCGGCAGTTACACCCCGTTTTGTCTCGTGACGCTGCACGGGCCGTGGGGGTGGTCGTTGTTCGGGGTTGTATGGAGCATGGCGGTGATCGGCATGCTGCAAGAGATAAAGCCGCGTTCTGAAGCACGCATTCTGTCGATTGTGATTTACGCGGTCATGGGCTGGATTGTGCTGGTGGCGGTCAAGCCCTTGCTGGCGGCCCTTGGCACTGCCGGTTTTATCTGGCTGGCCACAGGCGGAGTGATGTACACCGTGGGGATTATCTTTTTTGCCCTCGATCATCGTCTGCGCCATGCCCACGGCATTTGGCATTTGTTTGTGATTGCCGGCAGCTTGCTGCACTTTGTGGCCATCTCGCATTACGTGATTTAGGCGACTGTAGGAGCCGTATTACGCTTTTTTCAGCGGCTTTTTGGTGTCGCTGCGGATCTGCGCATGGCTGATCAGGGCGAAGATGAAGCTGCCCCCGATGATATTGCCCGCCAAGGTCGGGCCGGCAAAGAGTAGCCAAAAGTCTTTCCACGGCAGTTCGCCCGCGAACACCAAGTACGAAACTTCAGCCGTACCCACCACGATGTGAGTGAAGTCACCCAATGCCATCAGGTAGGTGATGAGGATGATGATCCACATCTTTGCGCTCTCCATGGAGGGGATCATCCACACCATGGTTGCAATCATCCAGCCCGAGATAATGCCTTTTGAGAACATTTGGCTGACGTCGTTTTCCATCACCTTGCGTCCAATCTCAAGGAAGGCTGTGTCGGTCTGGGTGTCAAAAATCGGTAAATGCAGCATCACGTAGGCCACCATCAGGGTGCCGATCAAGTTGCCGACCAACACCACTGCCCACAGACGGAATAATCGCCCGAAGTTGTTCAGTGTCGGTTTGCTCATGATGGGCAATACGGCCGTCAGGGTGTTTTCAGTGAACAGTTGCTGGCGAGCGAGGATGACCGCCAGAAAACCCGCGCAGTAACCAAAACTGGCGATGACCTTAAAGGCTTCTCCGCTGGGCAGGCGTGAGTTGAGCAAGCCCATGGCCATGAGTGACAGGCCCATGGTCAGCCCGGCGGCGAGTGCCGACCAGAAGAGCGCGGCGATACTACGTTCCAGCTCCTGGTCGCCCTGCAAACGAATGATCTCGTGCAGTACAGCTGCCCGTGGAGGCTGGTTTTTGGCGACGTCGTGCTCTTCTTCCGCAGACAGATTGGGAGTTTTGCCGCTGTTTTGAGTGCTCATGGGCTTCATGACCGTAGGCGTGTGTAAGCGTACGACACGCACGGCCAGCAGCTGTTCACTCAAAACCTGTCGCCGCAGCTTAAGGCTGTGATGAGTGGCGCAGCGTTTATCCGGTTGAAGGTGCTAGGCCCTTATCGCAGTCTGCGGCAGCGGCTACAGGGTCAACGTTGATCAGTCTTTCTTTTCGTCGTCGAACTGGTCTTTGACGTATTTGATTTCGGTGCGTCCGTGGGGGGCGGGCAGGCCATCTTCACCTAGGTTGACGAAGACCATTTTGTCGACTGTGAGGATGCTTTTGCGGGTGATTTTATTGCGCACCTCGCAGGTCAGGGTGATTGACGTACGACCAAATTCGGTGGCGGTGATGCCCAGTTCGATGATGTCGCCCTGGCGCGAGGCGCTGACAAAGTTGATTTCGGAGATGTATTTGGTGACCACGCGCTGGTTGCCCAATTGAACAATGGCGTAAATCGCGGCTTCTTCGTCGATCCAGCGCAGCAGGCTGCCACCGAACAAGGTGCCGTTGGGATTTAGGTCTTCGGGTTTAACCCATTTGCGGGTGTGAAAATTCATATTCGCTCCTGACCGTCTTGCCTAAGATGCGGGCCATGGTGCCAGACCGCAGCGCTAAGCTCTATTAACCTTGGACTATGGTCTCGATTAAACAAATGAAAAAGCCTTGGATAAAACCTTGGGAACATCGTTGCGGATGGCTATAATCCCACTCGCTTCAAAAACGGTCATTTTTTCCCAGTACCGTTTTCCCGCCACCTGTCCGAGGGGCGCTGCAGCAGGTTCAACCTGTCAGGCTCGGATGGGGCGTTGTTTGTTCAGGGCTCCCTGACAGGCACTAAACGCACAACGGCGCCCATTCGCGATTTAAACGAATGGAGGCTCTTAATGAGCGCTGTCAACACGCCTGTAGGTTTTACCGACTATAAAGTCGCCGATATGTCCCTCGCCCAATGGGGTCGTCGCGAAACCTTCATCGCTGAATCCGAAATGCCAGCCCTGATGGGTCTGCGCCGTCGGTATGCCGCAGAACAACCGCTTAAGGGCGCGAAGATTCTGGGCTGCATCCACATGACAATCCAAACTGCCGTACTGATCGAAACCTTGGTTGCCCTGGGTGCCGAAGTGCGTTGGTCGTCGTGCAACATTTTCTCGACTCAGGACCAAGCTGCTGCCGCTATCGCTGCTGCCGGCATCCCGGTTTTTGCCTGGAAGGGCGAGACCGAAGAAGAGTACGAGTGGTGCCTTGAGCAAACCATCCTCAAAGATGGCCAGCCTTGGGACGCCAACATGATCCTCGACGACGGCGGCGACCTGACCGAGCTGCTGCACAAGAAATACCCGGCGATGCTGAAAAAGATCCACGGCGTAACCGAAGAAACCACCACTGGCGTACACCGTCTGCTGGACATGCTGGCCAAAGGCGAGCTGATGATCCCGGCGATCAACGTCAATGACTCGGTGACCAAAAGCAAAAACGACAACAAGTACGGCTGCCGTCACAGCCTGAACGATGCGATCAAGCGTGGTACTGACCACCTGCTGTCCGGCAAGCAAGCGCTGGTGATTGGCTACGGTGACGTGGGCAAGGGCTCGGCTCAATCGCTGCGTCAGGAAGGCATGATCGTTAAGGTTTCCGAAGTTGACCCAATCTGCGCCATGCAAGCATGCATGGACGGCTTTGAAGTGGTTTCGCCGTTCATCAACGGCCAGAACGACGGCACGGCTGCCAGCATCGACGCTGCGCTGCTGGGCAAGATCGACTTGATCGTGACCACCACGGGTAACGTCAACGTGTGCGATAAAAACATGCTGGCTGCGCTGAAAAAACGCGCCGTCGTGTGCAACATCGGTCACTTCGACAACGAAATCGACACGGCTTTCATGCGCAAAAACTGGGCGTGGGAAGAAGTGAAGCCACAGGTACACAAAGTTCACCGTACTGGCCTGGGCGAATTCGACCCACAGAACGACGACTACCTGATCCTGCTGGCCGAAGGCCGTCTGGTTAACCTGGGCAACGCCACAGGCCACCCAAGCCGCATCATGGACGGCTCGTTTGCCAACCAGGTACTGGCGCAGATCTTCCTGTTCGCGCAGAAATACGCTGACCTGCCGGCCGAGCTGCAAGCTGAGCGTCTGACCGTAGAAGTTCTGCCTAAGAAACTCGACGAAGAAGTGGCCCTGGAAATGGTTCGCGGCTTCGGTGGCGTGGTTACGCAACTGACTAAGCAACAGGCTGACTACATCGGCGTTACCGTCGAAGGCCCATTCAAGCCAGACGCGTACCGTTATTAACGGTAGCTGCAAGCTTTTAGCTTCAAGCGGCAAGTAAGAGCGTTTTGTTTACTTGCTGCTTGAGTCTTGGAACTTGATTCCTTTTTCGCTTTTTGCAGTCGTGAGCTGCATGCTCTCAGCACAAGAGCCTGGCGAACCGCCCTCTTGCGCTTGAAGCGTGTAGCTTGCCGCTGGAGGTCCCCTCCATGTCTCAAGACCGTCGTTTCAGCTTCGAGTTCTTTCCGACCAAGACCGATGCTGGGCATGAAAAACTGATGAGCACGGCTCGCCATCTGGCGACCTTTAACCCTGACTTTTTCTCCTGCACCTACGGTGCCGGTGGCTCGACCCGTGACCGCACGATCAACACCGTGCTGCAACTGGAGAGCGAAGTAAAAGTACCTGCGGCCCCGCACTTGTCGTGCGTAGGTGACAGCAAGGATGATTTACGAGGCCTGCTGGCCCAGTACAAGTCGGCCGGTATCAAGCGTATTGTCGCGCTGCGTGGCGACCTGCCTTCGGGTATGGGCGTGGCCAGTGGCGAATTGCGTTATGCCAATGACTTGGTGAGCTTCATTCGTGAAGAAACTGCCGATCACTTCCATATCGAAGTGGCGGCATACCCGGAAATGCACCCCCAAGCGCGCAATTTCGAAGACGACATCAGCAACTTCGTGCGCAAGGCTAACGCTGGCGCCGACAGTGCGATCACCCAATACTTCTTCAACGCTGACAGCTACTTCCGTTTTGTCGAGCGTGTGCAGGCGGCGGGCGTCACGATTCCTATCGTGCCGGGCATCATGCCGATCACCAATTACAGCAAGCTGGCGCGTTTCTCTGACGCCTGCGGCGCAGAAATCCCTCGTTGGATTCGCAAGCAACTGGAAGCCTACGGCGACGATGCGAACAGCATTCAGGCTTTTGGTGAGCAAGTCATCAGCGAAATGTGCGAGCGTTTGCTGGCTGGCGGCGCCCCTGGCCTGCACTTCTACACCCTGAACCAGTCTGAGCCGAGTCTGGCAATCTGGAACAACCTGAAGCTGCCACGCTGATCCAGACCTTGTAGGAGCGAGCGTGCTCGCGATCTTTTAAACGATCAAAAGATC
>NZ_ALJC01000065.1 GCF_000282975.1 Pseudomonas psychrophila HA-4 | reverse complement strand
GCCTTTGCCGACCGAAGCGCATCCCTTCTGTCCCTATATCAGTGATTACAACGACACTTTTATGGATTTCGGAGGCGGGGAACCCAAAGTTTTTTCTTATCAATTTAACTTTGGGGTGCCATTTACATTTTCCTGTCTCGTAGCCTTTGGAGTGCCTCTTTTAGGTGGGATTTTAATGTTGATGCTAGGTGATACCCTTCAGGACGGATGGGAGTCTATTAAAGGGATTTTCTTAGTATCTTGGCGTTACGCTTTTATAGCGTGGTTTTTTTTCTCAGCCATGTTTTTCGTCATCTGGCTTTACCACCACAACCTCTTCACCAAAGTTATCCCC
>NZ_ALJC01000064.1 GCF_000282975.1 Pseudomonas psychrophila HA-4 | reverse complement strand
CTGATCAAACGCCACCCGCGTACACCGATTACTGAGATATATGCTGAGGTGTATCGCAATGACAGTGCAGCTTAAAAGTACATCCGTGGGTAAGCGCGCGGGCGATGTTGAGTATTTCCCTTTCGGTCGCCAAACGTATTTAGCCCCCTTGCCCTTGCCGACCAGTGAACAGCCCTTCTGTCCCTACATCAGTGGGTATAACGAGACCTTTCTAGATTTTGGCGGAGGTCAACCCAATGTGTTTTCCTATCAGTTGTGGTTGGGGGGGCCATTTACGTGCTCATGTTTAGTTTCTTTCGGGGGGCCGCTCCTCGGTGGGTTTATAGGGCTTATGCTGGATGGTAACTTTGAGAAAAGTGGGCAGTTTATGGTGGAGATATTCCTAGAGCTTTTTGCATCATCTTTTGGTATGTGGCTATTAGGCTCATTTATATTTTTTTTAGTCTGGTTCCAAGCCCACAACCTCTTCACCAAAGTTATCCCCACCCGTTTCAACCGTC
>NZ_ALJC01000063.1 GCF_000282975.1 Pseudomonas psychrophila HA-4 | reverse complement strand
GCAGGCCCTCGCTATATGGTTGGCTGGGTTGAGCAGATCATCGTTGAGGATATGAAAGGACGATGGTTCAGAGGGCCAGAAGGGGCGCTCGGATCTGGGGAGCCAGACCTAAGTAAAGAACACGCTCGAGGCTGGGGCACGAAAGGCGGTAATTACTACCCCATAACCGGCGCTGATTTGCCCAAACGTATTTTCATGCGCTGGCAATCCATCGTTGAACAAAAAACTTACAAAGGCTGGATCGATATTCCCGAACACGCCCGCAGCATCATGCGTGGTTCCACTGCACGCCGATGCCCGAAATGGCCCGACCAACAAGCAAGTTACACGGCATACGCCGTAGTCGGCGTAGCACCTGGAGGCGTAATTCGGCTGTGGGTAGACGATAACTGCTTGAATCAACA
>NZ_ALJC01000062.1 GCF_000282975.1 Pseudomonas psychrophila HA-4 | reverse complement strand
ACGTAAAGGACGTACCCGGTTTCTACCCACCCTAGCCCTCTCCCAGAAGGAGAAGGAACCGACCGCACTGTTTTCAGGTATTCATCGACCTGAAAAACCGGGTCGAATATCGATTCAAAGCAGCACGTTCAGGATCACGAAAACCCTCAAATATCCCCCAATCGGCTCCCTCTCCTGGGGGAGAGGGTTGGGGTGAGGGGGAGTGGCGTTAGTACCAGCGCGCCTCACCCGGCGGACGTTTTTTAAAGCGTTTCATGCTCCACATGTATTGGCTCGGGTAAGCCCGTACGTACTTTTCAACCACTTGGCTCATGGCCGCACACGCGGTTTGGGTGTCGGTGCTGTACATGGCTTCTGGCGCGGCTTCCAATATCACCTTAAAGCCCGAACCGTCTGGCAAGCGCACTGCGTGCAGGAATACGCCCACCGCTTTGCCACCCGCCAGCATGTTGGGCACGAACTTGCTGGTCAGGGCCATGGTCCCGAGGAACGGCACAAAAATACCCGCTGATTCTGCGGGCTCCGGGTCGGCCGGAATGCCCACCTGGCCACCTTTGCGCACTTCTTTGATGACACTCAAGATGCCTTCTTTGGTCGACGCAGCTACGCGGTTGCCGAGCTGTACGCGCTGTTTGCGCAGCAGTTCGTCGACGGCCTTGAGCTTGGGTGGGCGGTAAAAAATGATCGGTTTGCACTGGCTGCAATAGAAGTGGTTGAGCACTTCCCAGTTGCCCAGGTGGCTGGTGATGCCGACCACGCCTTTGCCGGACGCCAGCGCATCTTTGAGTACGTCTAGGCCTTCCACTTCACGCACCAGGTCAATCGAGCGTTGAGCGGGCCAGATCCAGGCGCAGGCGCTCTCGGTCAGGCTTTTGCCGATGTCTTTGAGGCTTTGGCCGACCAGTTGCTCACGGGCAATCGGGTCCATTTCAGGGAAGCATTTGGCTAGGTTGATTCGCACCACCTCGCGGGAACGATTGGGCAGTTTCCACATCAGCCAGCCGATGGCCGAGCCCACGCGTTGTACCGCGCCCCACGGGAGCATGGCAAACAACCGTAAAGCCCCGACCAGCAAGGCGCCTTTAAACTTTTCCACAGGCAAATCTCTCAGAAGTAACGTCAGCAAATTTCCCGCATTCTACCCGGCGTTGGACAGTTCAGCGTAGCGGTCGCAGGTGGTGGCGTGGTCCATGACCATGCCACTGGCCTGCATGAAGGCGTAGCAGATAGTCGGGCCAACAAACGTAAATCCGGCTTTTTTCAATCCTTTGCTCATGGCTTCAGCTTCGGGCGTCACGGCCGCAAACTCATGGCGCTCGGTGAAATGGTTGATCTTCGGCTGGCCGCCGACAAACGACCATAAAAACTCGACCGGGTCTTTCAAAGCCAGCCAGGCTTGGGCGTTGCGCCGTGCACCGGTGACTTTCAAGCGGTTGCGCACGATGCCCGGATCCAGCAGCAAGGCCTCTATCTCAGCGTCTGTCATGACCGCCAAACGCTGCACATCAAAGCCGAACATGACCTTGCGATAGTGCTCGCGTTTGCGCAAAACGGTGATCCATGACAAGCCTGCCTGGAACCCTTCGAGCAATAACAACTCGAAGAGCCCATGCGCATCGCGCAACGGCACGCCCCACTCTTGATCGTGATAGGCCGCATACAACGGGTCATCAGGGCACCAGAAACAACGTGGCATATAGGCTCCAAGAGGTGGAGGCGCGACCGAATCGGGTATACTCCCGCTCTTTAAATCGCAGCCCAAGAAACAGGTGAATTTGTGAGCCAGCCTACGCCAGCAGTGCGTACCTTCCAAGACTTGATCCTCGCCCTCCAGCAATACTGGGCCGAGCAAGGTTGTGTGGTGCTTCAGCCCTACGATATGGAAGTGGGCGCCGGCACTTTCCATACCGCCACGTTTTTGCGCTCTCTGGGCCCAGAAACCTGGAACGCCGCTTATGTGCAGCCCAGTCGTCGCCCGACTGACGGCCGCTACGGCGAAAACCCGAACCGTCTGCAGCACTACTACCAGTTTCAGGTGGTATTGAAGCCCAATCCGCCAAACTTCCAGGAGCTGTACTTGGGCTCCCTGAAGCACATCGGCCTGGACCCGCTGGTTCACGACATCCGTTTCGTCGAAGACAACTGGGAATCGCCAACACTGGGCGCCTGGGGTCTGGGCTGGGAAATCTGGCTCAACGGTATGGAAGTCACTCAGTTCACTTACTTCCAGCAAGTAGGCGGTATTGAGTGCTACCCGGTGACCGGCGAAATCACCTACGGCCTTGAGCGTCTGGCGATGTACCTGCAAGGCGTAGATTCTGTCTACGACCTGGTCTGGACTGACGGCCCGTTCGGCAAAGTGACCTACGGCGATGTGTTCCATCAGAATGAAGTCGAGCAGTCGACTTACAACTTTGAACACGCCAACGTCGACAAGCTGTTCGAGCTGTTCGATTTCTACGAAAGCGAAGCCAAGCGCCTAATCGAACTCGACCAGCCGCTGCCTCTGCCAAGCTACGAAATGGTGCTCAAGGCATCTCACACCTTTAACCTGCTGGACGCGCGCCGGGCAATTTCAGTGACAGCACGCCAGCAGTACATTCTGCGTGTGCGGACCCTGGCACGTTCGGTGGCCCAGGCATATCTCGAAGCACGCGCCAAGCTGGGCTTCCCGATGGCTCCACCTGATTTGCGTGATGAAGTGTTGGCTAAGTTGGAGGCTGCACAATGAGTGCTCAAGATTTTCTGGTTGAACTGGGCACTGAAGAACTGCCGCCAAAAGCCCTCAATACGTTGGCCGAAGCATTTTTGGCCGGTATCGAAAAAGGCCTGCAAAGCGCCGGTCTGAACTTCAGCGCAAAAAAAGTCTATGCCGCGCCGCGTCGTCTAGCCGTGCTGCTAACCCAACTCGACACGCAACAGCCTGATCGCAGCATCAACATCGACGGCCCGCCACGTCAGGCCGCGTTTGACGCTGAAGGCAACCCGACGCAAGCAGCCCTTGGTTTTGCCAAGAAGTGCGGCGTTGAGCTGAGCGAAATCGATCAAAGTGGTCCAAAACTGCGTTTCAGCCAGGTGATCGTCGGCAAGCCGACCGCCAGCCTGCTGCCGACCATCATTGAAGACTCACTGAACGACCTGCCAATCCCTAAGCGCATGCGCTGGGGTGCCCGCAAAGAAGAGTTCGTACGTCCAACCCAATGGCTGGTCATGCTGTTGGGCGATGACGTGATCGACTGCACTATCCTTGCGCAAAAGGCGGGTCGTGACTCCCGTGGTCACCGCTTCCACCATCCAGAAAGCGTGCGCATCACTTCGCCTGCCAACTACCTCGAAGACTTGCGCAAAGCCCATGTGCTAGCGGACTTCAATGAGCGTCGCGAGCTGATTTCCAAGCGTGTGGCCGAACTGGCAACGATGCAGGAAGGGACAGCCATCGTGCCGCCAAGCCTGCTCGACGAAGTGACCGCGCTGGTTGAATGGCCGGTGCCGCTGGTGTGCTCGTTCGAAGAGCGCTTCCTGGATGTGCCGCAAGAAGCCCTGATCACCACCATGCAGGACAACCAGAAGTATTTCTGCCTGCTGGACGTTGATGGCAAGCTGCTGCCGCGCTTCATCACTGTGGCCAACATCGAGAGCAAAGACCCGAAGCAAATCATCTCGGGTAACGAGAAAGTGGTTCGCCCGCGTCTGACCGATGCTGAGTTCTTCTTCAAGCAAGACAAAAAGCAAACGCTAGAAAGTTTCAACCAGCGCCTGCAAAACGTGGTGTTCCAGGCGCAACTGGGCAGCGTTTTCGACAAGGCCGAGCGCGTGTCCAAGCTGGCCGCGTTCATTGCGCCACGCATTGGCGGTGACGCTCAGCGCGCAGCCCGTGCAGGCTTGCTGTCCAAGTGCGACCTGGCCACCGAAATGGTCGGCGAGTTCCCGGAAATGCAAGGTATTGCCGGTTACTACTACGCCCTCAACGATGGCGAGCCACAAGATGTCGCACTGGCGCTAAACGAGCAGTACATGCCGCGCGGTGCTGGCGCTGAACTGCCGACCACCCTGACGGGTGCAGCAGTGGCAATCGCCGACAAGCTCGACACCTTGGTGGGCATTTTCGGTATCGGCATGTTGCCTACCGGCAGCAAAGACCCGTATGCACTGCGTCGCGCAGCGCTGGGTATCTTGCGCATTCTGATCGACAAAAAACTCGACCTCGACCTAACCGAAGCAGTGAATTTCGCTGTGTCGGCGTTCGGCGCCAAGATCAAGTCGGCCGGGTTGGCGGATCAAGTGCTGGAATTCATCTTCGACCGCCTGCGTGCGCGTTACGAAGACGAAGGCGTGGACGTGGCGACTTACCTGTCGGTACGTGCGTTGCAACCGCGTTCGGCACTGGACTTCGATCAGCGGGTGCAAGCCGTTCAAGCGTTCCGTCAATTGCCGGAAGCCGCTGCACTGGCCGCCGTGAACAAGCGCGTCTCGAACCTGCTGAGCAAAGTTGAAGGCAAGATTTCGACAAACGTCGAAGCCAAGTTCTTCGACAACGCCAGCGAGTTCTCACTGTACTCGGCCATTCAGAAAGCCGACGAAGCGGTCCAGCCTATGGCCGCTGCCCGTCAGTACAACGAAGCACTGACCCGTCTGGCCTCGCTGCGCGAGCCGGTGGATGCGTTCTTTGAAGCGGTGATGATCAACGCTGAAGACGCCAGTGTGCGCGCCAACCGCTACGCCTTGCTGGCGCGCTTGCGCGGCCTGTTCCTGGGCGTTGCTGATATTTCGTTGCTGAGCTAAGGGCTGAATGTTGAAACTGCTGATTCTCGATCGGGACGGCGTCATCAATTATGACTCCGACGCTTACATCAAGTCTGTCGAGGAGTGGAGACCGCTCCCCGGCGCGATTGAGGCCATCGCGCAGTTGAGCAAGGCGGGCTGGACGGTCGCCGTCGCGACCAACCAGTCCGGCATTGCCCGCGGCTATTACGACATCGCCACGCTGGATGCCATGCACGAGCGCTTGCGTTCGTTAGTGGCCGAGCAGGGCGGTGAGGTCGGCCTGATCGTTTATTGCCCTCACGGTCCCGATGCAGGCTGCGCTTGCCGCAAGCCCAAACCGGGCATGTTGCAGACCATTGCCACACATTACGGTGCTGATTTAGCCGGATGTTGGTTTGTCGGTGACAGTTTGGGTGACTTACAGGCTGCACAAGCCGTCGATTCTCAGCCAGTTTTGGTAAAAACCGGAAAAGGCCTACAAACTTTGGCCAAAAATTTACCGGTTAATACCCTAATATTTGACGATCTGGCGGCAGTCGCCGCAGAACTTATCCACAAATAAAACAGGTTTGAACACGCGCCAGCTCGCTGTGCGCCGGGTTGTTCATTCCTGTTTTATCCGCAACGGTAAAAGTCGCTATGTCGATACTGCAGGCCATCAGAACTTTTTTCTTTTACCTGCTGTTGGGCTCCAGCTCTCTGCTGTGGTGCTCACTGAGTTTTTTTGTCGCGCCCTTTTTGTCCTTTCCTGCGCGTTACCGCTTTATCAACGTGTATTGGTGCCGCTGCGCGTTGTGGCTGACGCGGGTGTTTCTGGGCATCAACGTCAAGGTCACCGGGGCTGAGCACATCCCTGAGCGCCCCTGCGTGATTCTGGCCAACCACCAAAGTACCTGGGAGACGTTTTTTCTCTCGGCTTACTTTCAGCCGTTGAGCCAGGTGCTCAAGCGCGAACTGCTGTACGTGCCGTTTTTTGGCTGGGCGATGGCGATGCTGCGTCCGATTGCCATCGACCGCGATAACCCGAAGGCAGCACTCAAGCACATCGCCAAAAAGGGCGATGAGCTGCTCAAGGACAACGTTTGGGTGCTGATTTTTCCGGAGGGCACGCGTGTGCCGTACGGTCAGGTCGGCAAATTTTCGCGGGGCGGTACAGCCTTGGCGGTCAACGCAGAGTTGCCGGTGCTGCCAATTGCCCACAACGCGGGCAAGTTCTGGCCCAAGACTGGCTGGGCTAAGCGCCCAGGCACGATTGAGCTGGTGATCGGGGAGCCGATGTACGCCAACGGCAGCGGCCCACGGGCCATTGCTGAACTTAATGACCGGGTGCAAACCTGGAATGAAGACGCTCAGCGGGCCATGGGTTCGCTGCCACCTGTGGCCGCATCAGAAGAGATAACCGTCAACTGAGTGAATTGTGGATAACGTGTGCACAAGTTTTGGATTTCTTTGTAAAAACAGTCATAACCTCATGATTTAAATACTTATTTCTAGGTATGACTGTTTAGCAAAAAACGTGCATAAGTTTTTCTAAGAGCATAAAAAACCGACCTGAGGGTCGGTTTTTTATTGTGTGCTTATTAACCCTCGTAGGAGCTGCCGCAGCCTGCGATCTTTTAAAGATCAAAAGATCGCAGCCTGCGGTAGCTCCTACAGGTCTGGTGACTTTAGACCTTATCGATGTTCACGTTTCGGGTTTCCTTGAGGAACAGCATCCCCACCACCAAGCTCACACCAGTGATGACCACGGGGTACCACAGCCCGTAGAAAATATCCCCAGTAAAGACCACCAACGCAAAGGATACGGTCGGCAGGAACCCGCCAAACCAGCCGTTACCGATGTGGTAGGGCAGGGACATGGAGGTGTAGCGGATGCGCGTCGGGAACAGTTCAACCATGACCGCTGCCAATGGACCGTAGGTCATGCAAGCGATGAGTGTCAGCAGCACCATTATCAGAACCACCATCGGCTGATTCACGGTGCTCGGGTCGGCTTTCGCCGGGTAGCCTGCTGCGGTAATGGCAGCGCGCATGGCCGCTTCATCGAAGCCTGTGATCTGTTGCTCACCCACCGACACCTGCACATTGGTACCCGCAGGGGCGGACTGCGAGTTGTAAGGCAGGCCCTGTCTCACGAGGAAGGTTTTAACCTTGTCACATGGGCTGTCAAAACGCGCTTTGCCCACCGGGTCGAACTGGAAGGTACAGGTCGACGGGTCGGCCATCACCACAATCGGTGACTGACGACTGGCAGCATCAATCTGCGGGTTGGCGTAGTGGCTCAGGGCTTTGAACAGCGGGAAGTACAGCACCGTGGCCAGCAGCAAGCCGAGCATTAAGATCGGTTTACGCCCCACACGGTCCGACAACCAGCCAAAGAAGATGAAGAACGGCGCACCGATGACCACACTGATAATTAACAGCATGTTGGCCTGGGCCGGGTCCATCTTAAGCATCTGCGTGAGGAAGAACAGCACGTAGAACTGCGCCGTATAGAAGGTCACAGCCTGACCTGCGTTGATACCGAACAGGGCGATCAGCACAATTTTCAGGTTTTCCCATTTGCCGAACGATTCACGGATCGGCGATTTGCTGGTTTTACCTTCAGCTTTCATTTTTGCGAAAGCAGGTGACTCATGCATGCTCATGCGGATCCACGTCGAGATGCCCAGCAGCACGATGGACAGCAGGAACGGCAGGCGCCAGCCCCAGACTTCAAATTGATCACCCGTAAGGTAACGGCAACTCAGCACTACGATCAGTGACAGCAGAAGGCCCAAGGTCGCAGTGGATTGAATCCAGCTGGTGTTGAAACCCCGCTTGCTGGGGGCCGCGTGTTCAGCCACGTACGTCGCCGCACCGCCATATTCACCGCCCAGCGCTAGCCCTTGGAGCATGCGCAGCAGCACCAGCATGATCGGCGCGGCGATCCCGATGCTGGTGTAGGTCGGCAGCAGGCCGACAGCGAAGGTCGATAAGCCCATCAGAACGATGGTCATGAGGAAGGTGTATTTGCGCCCGATCATGTCGCCCAAGCGGCCAAACACCAGTGCTCCGAACGGTCTCACCAAAAAGCCGGCGGCGAAGGCCATCAAGGCAAAGATAAACGCGGTGGTGTCGTTAACCCCTGAAAAGAACTGCTTGCTCAGGACGGTCGCCAGCGCGCCATACAAGAAAAAGTCATACCACTCGAAAACGGTCCCGAGGGATGACGCAAAAATGATCTTTCGTTCTTCACGGCCAGTAGTCCCTTTCGCGGGGGCGGCAGCCGATTGTGTAATTGAGTCCGACATATTCAATGTCCTCAGCCCTATGGGCCACAGTGATTATTGTTGTTGTCCACTGTCGGTTTCGGATGACTGCGACCGAAACCACGATCGCTTTCACGCGACCGGTGTAGCTGCTGTGCGGCTCGCGCCCGCTTCTTTCTCCTGTGCATGAAGGTGCGCATTCAGAATCAACTGTGCGGCTTTTTCGCCAATCATCAACGTGGGTGAACAGGTGTTACCTGAGACGATATTCGGCATGATCGAGGCGTCCGCCACTCTCAAGCCCGGAACGCCATGGACCCGTAGCTCGGCATCAACTACCGCTTCTACGTCTTGCCCCATGCGGCAGGTGCCCACAGGATGAAAGATGGTAGTACCGATCTTAGCCGCCGCTTCGTACAACTCCTGTTCGCTTTGCAGGGCGCTACCGGGCAGGTATTCCTCGGGGTTGAAAGCCTGGAGCGCTGAACTGGCCACAATGCGCCGGGTTAGGCGTATCGCGTCGGCTGCGACTTTTAAGTCGTCGGGGTGACTCAGGTAATTAGGGTCGATGAGTGGCGCGTCATTCGGGTTGGCCGAACGAATATCGACCCGGCCGCGGCTTTTTGGCCGCAAGTTGCACACCGAGGCCGTGAAGGCCGGGAAGGTATGCAGCGGCTCGCCAAAGCGCTCCAGCGACAGCGGTTGTACGTGATACTGCAAATTGGCTGAGGGTTGATCCGGGTCAGATTTGACGAAGGCACCCAGTTGGCTTGGGGCCATGGCCAATGGACCACTTCGATCGTAGGCATAACGCAGGCCCATACCGACTTTGCCCCACAGGCTGTTGGCCACTTGGTTAAGGGTGCGGGCATTGCTCAGTTTGAAGATCAGTCGCAGTTGCAGGTGGTCTTGCAGGTTGCCACCGACGCCGGGCAGTTCGTGTTGAACCGTTATCCCCAGGCTTTCTAGCAGGGGGCGAGGACCAATGCCAGAGCGCTGCAAAATACCGGGAGAGCCAATCGAGCCTGCACACAAGATGATCTCGCGGCGTGCAGTAAAGTCATGGTCAGCGCCTTGCCAGCGAGCACGCACTTGAGTAGCACGCCGGTTTTCAAGCAGGACTTTGTCGACCTGTACGCCGGTCAACACGGTCAGATTGGGGCGTTTATCCACAGGACGCAAAAAAGCTTTGGAGGCATTCCAGCGCACACCGGCCCGCTGGTTCACTTGAAAGTATCCACAGCCCTGATTGTCGCCACCGTTGAAATCATTGACGCTGGCGATCCCGTTTTGAGCGGCTGCGTCACGGAAGGCATCCAGAATCGACCATGTGTAACGCTGTTGCTCAACCCGCCACTCGCCATCAGCACCGTGCAGCGCGGAATTCCCGGCGTGGTGTTTTTCACTGCGTTTGAACAGCGGCAACACGTCTTTCCAAGACCAGCCCCCGTTACCCAACTCGGCCCAGTGATCGTAGTCACCGGCCTGGCCGCGCATGTAGATCATGCCGTTGATGGATGAGCTACCGCCCAACACCTTGCCACGCGGGTAACTCAGGCTGCGGCCTTGCAAGCCGGGCTGAGCTTGGGTTTTGAAACACCAGTCGGTGCGCGGGTTACCAATGCAATACAGGTAGCCCACCGGAATATGGATCCACGGGTAGTTATCTTTGCCGCCGGCTTCGAGCAGCAGCACTGTGTGCTTGGGATCGGCAGACAGCCGATTGGCCAACACCGAACCCGCAGGCCCGGCGCCCACGACGATGTAGTCATACACCTTATTGGCTGATGGCATGCATCACCTCGCGCCTATATTTATTGTTCTTGTCCTACACCATCGTATTGATTATTTTCGAGTTGAAAACGCGCGATTTCACCCATGGCTTGTGCGTTTTTGCACAGCCTGGGAATACCGGGCACTGAGGGATGACGATGTTCGACTGGAACGACCTGCGGTATTTTTTGGAGTTGCAGCGCAGCGGGCGCCTGCTCACGGCAGCCAAGCGCCTCAATACCACCCACAGCACAGTAGCGCGGCACATTGAGAGCATTGAACAGCACCTCGGCACGGCGCTGTTTGTGCAACACGCCCAAGGCTACGAACTAACCCCAGCCGGGCAGGCACTGCTCAAACATGCCGAAGCGATGGAAAACGTCGCCCTGTTGGCCCAAGAAGAAATCACCCAGGCCATCGCCCCTCTGGGCAAAATCCGCCTGGGCGTCACTGAAGGCATCGGGATCATGTTCATCACCTCGCGATTACGCGGGTTATTTGAACGTTATCCAGGGCTTGAAGTTGAGTTGGTGGCGGTGCCGCGCTTTGTCAGCATCCTCAACCGAGAGGCAGAAATCAGTGTCCACCTCGACCGCCCCCACGCCGACCTGTTAATCACCCGCAAGCTCACTGACTACCGTTTGGCGCTCTACGCCAGCCGCACCTACCTCGAAAAAGCACCGCCGCTGAAAAACCGCGACGACCTGGCCAACCACTACTGGATCGGCTACGTCGACGACCTGCTATTCAGTCAGGAACTGCTGTTTATCAACCACTTCTGCCGCAACCCGACCGTGAGCTTTCGCAGCACCAGCGTTATTGCGCAGCAACAAGCGGCACGCGCCGGACTGGGCATCGCGGTACTGCCCAACTACATGGCCAGCAACGACCCGGAACTGGTACGCGTACTGCCTGATGAATCGGTGCAGCGCAGCTACTGGATCAGCACCCGGCGCGAGTTGCACAAGTCGGTGAGGCTACGGGTCGTGTGGGATTTCTTGTTGGAGTTGTGCAGGGAAGAGCAGGGGGTTTTGTTGGCGGTTTAGTTATTATTTGCTCAATAAAAAAGGCCAACGCTCAGCGTTGGCCTTTTTGGTACTGCGCGTTACACCGTCAGAAGTCCAGGTTGGACACGGCCAGTGCGTTGCTCTCGATGAATTCACGGCGCGGTTCTACGGCGTCGCCCATCAAGGTGTTGAAGATCTGGTCAGCGCCGACCGCGTCTTCAATGGTGACTTTCAGCATGCGACGCACGCTTGGGTCCATGGTGGTTTCCCAGAGTTGGTCCGGGTTCATTTCGCCCAGCCCTTTGTAGCGCTGGATGGTGTGGCGCTTGGTGCTTTCGGCCATCAACCACTCTAGGGCTTCTTTGAACTCGGTCACTTGCTTGCGACGTTCGCCACGCTGGATGTACGCGCCGTCGTCGAGCAGGGTGCTCAGTTGTGCGCCCAAGGTCACAACGGTTTTGTAGTCGTTGCTGCCGAAGAAGTCGCGGTTGAAGGTGATGAAGGTCGAGTGGCCGTGGGAGATCAATTCGACCTCTGGCAACCAGACATTACGTTCACGGTCTTCGCGCAGGCTGGCTTTGTAGACCAGGCCCGATTTCTCGACCAGACGCAGACGCTCTTCGTACTTGGCCATCCACGCTTGCATGGCAGCGTGGTCGCCCAACTGCTCAAGGGTAACGGCTGGCAGGTAGATGAAGTGCTCGGTCAGTTCCTGTGGGTACAGGCGCGACAGACGCTTGAGTGTCTTCATGACCATGCGGAAGTCGTATACCAGACGCTCCAGCGCCTCACCAGAGATGCCTGGGGCTTCTTCGTTGAGGTGCAGGCTGGCGTCTTCAAGGGCCGACTGGGTCATGTATTCTTCCATGGCCTCGTCGTCTTTGATGTATTGCTCTTGCTTGCCCTTTTTCACTTTGTACAACGGCGGCTGGGCAATGTAGATGTAACCACGCTCGATCAGTTCCGGCAGTTGACGGAAGAAGAAGGTCAGCAGCAGGGTACGGATGTGCGAACCGTCGACGTCAGCATCGGTCATGATGATGATGTTGTGATAACGCAGTTTGTCGATGTTGTACTCGTCACGGCCAATGCCGCAACCCAGCGCGGTGATCAAGGTGCCAACTTCTTGCGAAGAGATCATCTTGTCGAAACGGGCTTTCTCAACGTTGAGGATTTTACCTTTCAACGGCAGGATCGCTTGGGTACGACGGTTACGTCCCTGCTTGGCGGAGCCGCCAGCAGAGTCACCTTCCACGAGGTACAGTTCGGACAGCGCCGGGTCTTTTTCCTGGCAGTCAGCCAACTTGCCCGGCAAGCCTGCGATGTCCAATGCGCCTTTGCGGCGGGTCATCTCGCGGGCTTTACGTGCCGCTTCACGCGCACGGGCTGCGTCGATCATCTTGCCGACAATCAGCTTGGCTTCGTTCGGGTTTTCCAGCAGGAAGTCGGAGAAGAACTTACCCATTTCCTGTTCAACAGCGGTCTTCACTTCAGAAGACACCAGCTTGTCTTTGGTCTGGGAGCTGAACTTCGGATCCGGTACTTTCACCGAGATAATGGCAGTCAGGCCTTCACGGGCGTCATCACCGGTGGTGGCGACTTTGTGCTTCTTGGCCAGGCCTTCAGCTTCGATGTAGGTGTTGAGGTTACGCGTCAGGGCAGAACGGAAGCCCACCAAGTGCGTACCGCCATCGCGCTGAGGAATGTTGTTGGTGAAGCACAACAGGTTCTCGTTGAAGCTGTCGTTCCACTGCAAGGCGATTTCTACGCCAATGCCGTCTTCACGCTGAACATTGAAGTGAAACACCTGGTTGACCGGAGTCTTGTTGGTGTTCAGGTAGTCAACGAACGCACGCAGGCCGCCTTCGTACTTGAACAGCTCTTCCTTGCCGCTGCGCTCATCTTTGAGGACGATGCCAACACCGGAGTTAAGGAAGGACAGTTCACGAATCCGCTTAGCCAGGATGTCCCAACTGAAGTGGATGTTCTTGAAGGTTTCAGCAGACGGTTTGAAGTGAATCTGAGTACCGGTGGTATCGCTTTCGCCAACGATCGCCATCGGCGCCTGAGGAACACCGTGGACGTAGGTCTGTTCCCAGATTTTGCCACTGCGGCGCACTGTCAGCACCAGCAACTCGGACAGGGCGTTTACAACCGAAACACCTACACCGTGCAATCCACCGGATACTTTGTAGGAGTTGTCATCGAATTTACCGCCAGCGTGCAGCACGGTCATGATGACCTCGGCGGCCGAAACGCCTTCCTCTTTGTGCACGTCAACCGGGATGCCGCGGCCGTTGTCGCGCACGGTGATAGATTCATCCGGGTGGATGGTAATGGTGATGTCGTCGCAATGACCCGCCAGCGCTTCGTCGATGGAGTTGTCGACTACTTCGAACACCATGTGGTGCAGACCGCTGCCATCGTCGGTGTCACCAATGTACATACCGGGACGTTTGCGTACGGCATCCAGGCCTTTCAGCACTTTAATGCTCGTTGAGTCGTACGTATTTTCTTCGCTCAATGCCTTCACTCCCGATGGTCGTGGGTCTGGGTGATACAGCCCTGTTCCACGTGGAACAGAGCAACTGGCGTTTCCGTCTGCCAGCCTTCCCTCAATAATTCGTGATCTACACAGGTGATAAATACCTGGCAGCGTAAGTCTTCCAACAAGCGACACAGTGCGTTGCGATGCTGCTCATCCAATTCGGACGGCAAGTCATCCACTAGATAAATACATTGGCCGCGCCTTGCCTGACTGACCAAGTGCCCTTGAGCAATGCGCAAGGCACAGACCACTAGCTTTTGCTGTCCGCGCGACAAAATGTCAGCCGCGTTATTGGTGCCTATCTTCAGGCGCAAATCAGCACGTTGTGGTCCGGCTTGGGTGTGCCCCATTTGCTGGTCCCGGTGGACAGACGCGGCGAGTACAGCACTAAGCTCTCGGTCTTTGTCCCAACCACGGTAATAACTCAGCGTTAAACCTTCGAGCTCAAGCAACTCACTTAAAGTCTGCTCAAAGACAGGTTTCAAGGCTTTGATGTAAGCGCGGCGGTATTCATCAATGTCAGCACTGGCCAGGCACAGTTCCCGGTCCCATGCCGCTTGTGAAACGGCGTCGAGTGTACCATGCCGCAGCCATGAGTTCCGCTGCCGCAGGGCCTTCTGTAGCCGCTGCCAGGTCGACATAAAGCGCGGTTCCACATGGAACACGCCCCAATCGAGAAACTGCCTACGAATCTTGGGGGCACCTTCCAGTAGTCGAAAGCTGTCAGGATTGATTAATTGCAGGGGCAAGATCTCAGCCAGTTGCGCCGCACTGCGCGCATTTTGACCGTCGATCCTTATTTGAAAGTCCCCTTGCCGATCACGCGAGACTCCGAGCGCGCTGTGTCCGCCTTCCGCCAGTTCTACCTGACCAAAAACTGTACAGCTGGACTGATCATGCTGGATGACGGGTGTAAGCCGCACGCTGCGAAACGAACGCGCCAGCCCCAGCAAGTGAACCGCTTCGAGCACGCTGGTTTTTCCGCTGCCATTGGCGCCGTACAGGATATTGATGCGGGGGGAAGGGGAGAGGGTCACCGGGTGCAGGTTACGCACTCCGGCGACTGTGACGCGACTAAGGGACATCTAGCTTGGGCTGTGCATAGATTACAGGCGCATCGGCATAACAACGTAGGCCGAGTCGTCGTTATCAGACTCTTGCACCAAGGCGCTGCTGTTAGAGTCAGACAGGATGAGGCGCACTTGTTCAGTGGTCATCACGCCCAGCACGTCCAGCAGGTAGCTCACGTTGAATCCAATTTCGAGCGAGCCGCCGTTGTAATCAACGCCCACTTCTTCTTCCGCTTCTTCTTGCTCCGGGTTATTGGCCTGGATTTTCAGTTGGCCATTGGCCAATTGCAGACGAATACCACGGTACTTCTCGTTGGACAGGATCGCAGTTCGGCTGAACGCTTCACGCAGTACCTGGCGGTCACCGATAACCACCTTGTCACCGCCTTTAGGCAGCACACGCTCGTAGTCCGGGAACTTGCCATCAACCAGCTTGGAGGTGAAGGTGAACTCGCCGGTGGTGGCGCGGATGTGGTGCGCGCCCAACACGATGCTCACTTCGCCGTCCGGCTCGGTCAGCAAGCGGGCCAGTTCGAGAATACCTTTGCGCGGTACGATCACTTGGTGACGATCGGGCTGACCAATGTCGGCTTTCATCGAGCACATGGCCAAACGGTGCCCGTCAGTGGCGACTGCGCGGATGATACCAGCAGACACTTCCAGCAGCATGCCGTTGAGGTAGTAACGAACGTCCTGCTGAGCCATGGCGAAGCTGGTACGTTCGATCAGGCGGCGCAGTTTGCTTTGCTGCAGGCTGCACGTCAGCGAACCCGGGCCTTCTTCAACCGTCGGGAAATCATTGGCTGGCAAGGTTGACAGGGTGAAGCGGCTGCGGCCTGCCTTGACCACCAGTTTCTGATCATCAAGCTTGATGTCGATCAGTGCATCGTTGGGCAAGCTTTTGCAAATATCCATCAGCTTGCGCGCGGGTACGGTGATCTCGCCGGGCTCGGCCGGTTCTTCGAGCTGGACGCGACCGACCAGTTCGACTTCAAGGTCGGTACCGGTCAGCGACAGTTGCTGGCCTTCGACAACCAACAGCACGTTGGACAAAACCGGCAAGGTCTGGCGGCGTTCAACGACGCCTGCGACCAGTTGCAGGGGTTTCAACAGGGCTTCGCGTTGAATGGTGAAATGCATGGTCTAGTCCCTTGCCTTAATAAGCTGCGTTGGTGTCATCAGGTTGTCAGGGTTCGCAGCAGGTTCTTGTAGTCCTCGCGGATGTCCGCGTCGGATTCCTTGAGTTCGTTGATCTTGCGGCATGCGTGCAAGACTGTCGTGTGATCGCGACCACCAAACACGTCGCCAATTTCCGGCAGGCTGTGGTTGGTCAGCTCTTTGGACAGCGCCATGGCAACCTGGCGGGGACGTGCTACCGAGCGTGAACGACGCTTGGAGAGCAGGTCCGAAATTTTGATCTTGTAATACTCGGCCACTGTGCGCTGGATGTTATCCACAGAGACAAGCTTATCTTGCAACGCCAACAAGTCTTTCAGGGATTCGCGAATCAACTCAATGGTGATGTCGCGGCCCATGAAGTGTGAGTGAGCGATGACCCGCTTGAGCGCACCTTCAAGCTCACGCACGTTGGAGCGAATGCGTTGAGCAATAAAGAAGGCGGCATCGTGGGGCAGGTCAACCTTGGCCTGGTCTGCCTTCTTCATCAAGATCGCGACTCGCGTTTCGAGCTCTGGCGGCTCAACGGCCACTGTCAATCCCCAGCCGAAGCGGGATTTGAGACGCTCTTCGAGACCTTCGATCTCTTTGGGGTATCGGTCGCTGGTCAGAATGACTTGCTGACCGCCTTCAAGCAGGGCGTTGAAGGTATGGAAGAACTCTTCCTGGGACCGCTCTTTACGCGCAAAGAATTGAATGTCATCGATGAGCAGCGCGTCGACCGAACGGTAAAAGCGCTTGAACTCGTTGATAGCGTTGAGCTGCAAGGCCTTGACCATATCGGCTACAAAACGCTCGGAATGCAGGTACACGACCTTGGCATTCGGATTCTTCTTTAATAGATGGTTACCCACCGCGTGCATCAAGTGCGTCTTACCCAAACCTACACCGCCATAAAGGAAGAGCGGGTTGTAACCGTGCTTGGGATTGTCCGCAACCTGCCAAGCCGCAGCGCGGGCCAGTTGGTTGGACTTACCCTCTACGAAGTTCTCGAAGGTGAAGGTGCGGTTCAGGTAGCTGGTGTGCTTGAGCGCACCTTCAACCTGAACAGTACGTTGCTCGGCACGTACTGGCGCTTGTTGCGAGCTGGCACCCGCCATCGGATCGAAGCTGTCGCGCGAAGGCTCTTCGCTCGCTTCGGCCGCCTGCTTAGGGGTCGGAGCAGGAGTGGGGGCTGCGTTTGACTGAGTGTTTGGCGCAGGTGCTGGCGTCGAAGCCTGTTGAGAGGCTGCCGCCGCTAATGGCGCGTTGGGCGCAGCACGAGGTGCCGAACTGCGCTTACTGCCTATTAATAAGGACAACGCGGGCGCCATGCCATTGCTGTGCTCATTCAGCAGTTCAAGCAAACGGCTCAGATACTTCTCGTTAACCCAGTCGAGAACAAACCGATTGGGTGCATACACGCGCAACTCGTCGCCTTCGGCTTCGACCTGTAGTGGACGGATCCAGGTGTTGAATTGCTGGGCAGGCAGCTCATCGCGCAAAAGCTCTACGCACTGCTGCCAAAGTTCCACTGACACGGATATCCCCTAAGTTGAAAGCCGGTGAGGCAAAAACAGGCGCCATTGTAGCGACCACTCGCGTACTTATCCACACGTAGGTTGCCTGCCTATAAGGAGAGATCACGCTTTTCGCTGTGAACAAAGCGACAAATGGTATGTGCATAAGGTCTGTGGATAAGCGGGCCTAAGCTCATTGCACAAGTGGGGTCGAAAGTCTGTGCATAACTGGCCTGTGGATAAAGAGGTGTTTCATGCACAGCTTATCCGAGGTTGTAGCACAGGCAGAGCACGGCTTCTCGACAGTGTTGTCATTCTCTGTACACCTTGAATTATATGGGCTGCTTTGACTTATCCACAGAAGAGTGCGGCTCTAAGTTTAATAAGCTTTATAAAAGAGCTTCAAATACTTCGTTTCTTTATTTTTATAGTTGGCTGACAAAAAGCTTGTGCAAAACCCCAGGCATCTATTTAGCGGTTAACGTTGGTTGGAAATTGACCTATTGCCTTGCATTCTCTAGAATCGCCGGTCTCTTAAAACGGGGGCCATTCCGGCCCGTTGTGGACGAACCAGGTAGCACGACATGAAACGTACTTTCCAACCAAGCACTATCAAACGCGCCCGCACTCACGGTTTCCGTGCTCGCATGGCTACTAAAAACGGCCGTGCAGTCCTGTCGCGTCGCCGCGCCAAAGGCCGTGCGCGTCTGGCAGTTTGATAATCAGACAATGGTGGTGAGTCAGGACTTCAGTCGGGAAAAGCGGTTACTCACTCCCCGACATTTCAAGGCAGTCTTTGACTCCCCCACCGGCAAGGTTCCGGGGAAAAATCTCCTGCTCCTTGCGCGCAGCAACGATCTTGATCACCCCCGCCTGGGGTTAGTGATCGGGAAAAAGAGCGTAAAGCTCTCCGTTCAGCGCAATCGCCTTAAGCGTTTGATGCGTGAATCGTTTCGTCTCCACCAGGATCAACTGGTCGGTTGGGATATCGTTATCGTCGCGCGCAAAGGTTTGGGTGACGTAGAGAACCCCGAATTGATTCAGCATTTCGGCAAACTCTGGAAACGCCTGGCCCGTAACACGCCAGTTCCAGCGGTTAAAACCGAAACTGTAGGGGTAGGCAGTCCTGATGCGTAAACTGGCGATCCTTCCGATCCAGTTTTATCGTTATGCCATTAGTCCTTTGATGGCCAGCCACTGCCGTTTCTACCCCAGTTGTTCCTGCTACGCGATGGAAGCCATCGAAAATCATGGCGTTCTTCGCGGCGGCTGGCTGACCTTTCGTCGTTTAGGTCGCTGTCACCCGTGGAATCCCGGTGGTTACGACCCGGTTCCACCTATCCCTACCTCCCGTTCTTCTTGATGGCCGAGTAATCATGGATATTAAACGCACGATCCTGATCGTCGCTCTAGCAGTCGTGTCCTACGTTATGGTTCTGAAATGGAACCAGGATTACGGCCAAGCTGCCCTGCCGACTCAGAATGTTGCCGCCAGCTCCACTCCACAGGCTTTGCCTGATACGGTGCCAGGTAACAACGCTTCGAACAGTGCCGATGTACCCAGCGCCAATACTGATAGCAGCACACCAACTGAAGCACCGGTTGCTGCCAGCAAAGACCTCATCCACGTAAAAACGGATGTTCTGGACATCGCGATTGATCCACAGGGTGGTGACATTGCCCAACTGCGTCTGCCGCTTTATCCACGTCGCCAAGACCACCCGGATGTTCCTTTCCAGCTGTTCGATAACGGCGGTGAGCGTACCTATCTGGCACAAAGTGGCCTGACTGGCGTTGACGGACCGGATGCTCGGACTGCCGGTCGTCCGGTTTTCAGTGCAGACAAAAAGACGTTTGAACTGGCTCCAGGCCAGGATCAGTTGGTCGTTGACCTGAAATTCAGCGAAAACGGCGTCAACTACATCAAACGTTTCACGCTTAAGCGTGGCCTGTACGATGTTCAAGTCAGCTATTTGATTGATAACGAGAGCAGCAAGCCGTGGACCGGTAACCTGTTCGCGCAATTGAAACGCGACGCCAGCTCTGATCCTTCTTCCAGCACCGCCACCGGCACTGCGACTTACCTGGGCGCAGCCCTGTGGACAAGTGCAGAACCGTACAAAAAAGTGTCGATGAAAGATATCGACAAGGGCCAACTGAAAGAAACCGTTCAAGGTGGCTGGGTTGCTTGGCTGCAACACTACTTTGTGACTGCGTGGATTCCTCAGAAAGGCGATAACAACGTCGTTCAGACCCGCAAAGATAGCCAAGGCAACTACATCATCGGTTTTACTGGCCCAACCTTGACCGTTGAGCCAGGCAAAACTGCTGAAACCAGCGCTACGTTGTACGCAGGTCCAAAAAGCCAGGGTGTACTCAAAGAGTTATCCCCAGGTCTGGAGCTGACTGTCGACTACGGCATTCTGTGGTTCATTGCTCAGCCAATTTTCTGGTTGCTGCAACATATCCACAGCTTGGTGGGTAACTGGGGTTGGTCGATTATCTTCCTGACCATGCTGATCAAAGGGATTTTCTTCCCATTGTCGGCCGCCAGCTACAAATCGATGGCACGCATGCGCGCTGTGGCACCAAAACTGGCCGCTCTGAAAGAGCAGTTCGGTGATGATCGCCAAAAAATGTCGCAAGCGATGATGGAGCTGTACAAGAAAGAGAAGATCAATCCACTGGGCGGCTGCTTGCCGATTCTGGTGCAGATGCCGGTGTTCCTGTCCTTGTACTGGGTACTTCTGGAAAGTGTTGAAATGCGCCAGGCGCCGTTCATGCTCTGGATTACCGACTTGTCGATCAAAGACCCGTTCTTCATTCTGCCGATCATCATGGGCGCAACCATGTTCATCCAGCAGCGTCTGAACCCGACTCCTCCGGATCCGATGCAGGCCAAGGTAATGAAGCTGATGCCAATCATCTTCACCTTCTTCTTCCTGTGGTTCCCGGCTGGTCTGGTGCTGTACTGGGTTGTGAACAACTGCCTGTCCATCGCTCAACAGTGGTACATCACACGTAAGGTTGAAGCCGCTACCAAAAAAGCAGCTGCTTAACTTACTCTGTTGATCACCACTCAAAACGCCCCCTAGTGGGGCGTTTTGCTATCTGTCACTTTTGTTTTTGAGGCCTGTCTTTATGAGTGTTCCGGCACAAACTATTGCTGCTGTGGCGACTGCCCAAGGCCGAGGCGGTGTGGGGATCGTGCGTATTTCCGGGCCACTCGCCAGTATCGCCGCACACGCCTTCACTGAGCGCGAACTGAAACCGCGCTATGCCCATTACGGGCCGTTTTATGGTGAAAACAGTGAAGTGCTGGACGAAGGCATCGCGCTTTATTTCCCGGGGCCAAACTCGTTTACTGGCGAAGACGTGCTGGAGTTGCAAGGTCACGGTGGCCCGATCGTTCTCGATATGTTGCTGCAACGCTGTATTCAACTGGGTTGCCGCTTGGCCCGCCCAGGCGAATTCAGTGAACGTGCATTTTTGAATGACAAACTCGATCTGGCGCAAGCCGAGGCGATTGCCGACCTTATCGAAGCCAGTTCTGCACAAGCGGCACGCAACGCATTGCGCTCCTTGCAGGGCGCTTTCTCCCAACGTGTGCATAAGTTGACCGAGCAACTGATCAGTTTGCGCATCTATGTCGAAGCAGCGATTGACTTCCCTGAGGAAGAGATCGACTTTTTGGCTGATGGCCATGTATTGGGCATGCTCGACAACGTGCGCGAAGAGTTATCCACCGTTAAGCGCGAAGCGGGTCAGGGCGCATTGCTGCGCGATGGCATGACGGTGGTGATTGCCGGCCGTCCCAATGCCGGTAAATCCAGCTTGCTCAACGCGCTGGCCGGACGTGAAGCGGCCATCGTGACGGAGATCGCCGGTACTACCCGCGACGTGCTGCGTGAACATATCCACATCGACGGCATGCCGCTGCACGTGGTCGACACTGCTGGCTTGCGCGACACCGACGACCAGGTCGAGAAAATCGGTGTGCAGCGGGCGCTCAAAGCCATTGGTGAAGCGGATCGCGTGTTGCTGGTGGTGGATGCGACAGCACCGGAAGCTGATGATCCTTTCGCGTTATGGCCCGAGTTTTTGGAACAGCGCCCGGACCCCGCCAACGTCACCTTGATTCGTAACAAGGCGGACCTTAGCGGTGAAGCGGTGAGCCTTGAAGTCAGCGCCGATGGCCATGTAACGATCAGCCTCAGTGCCCGATCAACGGAGGGTCTGGATTTACTGCGTGAGCACCTTAAGGCCTGCATGGGCTACGAGCAGACTTCCGAGAGCAGCTTCAGCGCACGTCGTCGTCACCTAGAGGCGTTGCAGCACGCCAGCGATGCCCTTGAGCATGGGCGTGCACAGCTGACGCTGGCGGGCGCCGGAGAGTTACTGGCCGAAGATTTACGTATGGCGCAGCAATCGTTGGGCGAGATTACGGGGGCATTCAGTTCGGATGACCTGCTGGGGCGGATCTTCTCCAGCTTCTGTATCGGTAAATAATGCCCCGCAACCTGTAAGGACAAGCTTGCCTCGCGATCTTTTGATCTGTTAAAAGATCGCGACACCAGCCTTTTCCTACAGGTACTAGTCCAATGCGCCATTGATGCCGCCGCAATTTTTGCGGCCAGTTCTTAATTCCCCTGCAACAGGGGGGTAGATCTGTGCATCTCTGGAGTGCGTATGACTCACGCTACCTGTGTCACGCTGGAAGGCGTTTCCTATCAGTTGCCTGATGGCAGCTCGCTATTTTCTGACCTCAACCTACATCTCGATCAACGCCATACCGGCCTGGTCGGGCGTAATGGTGTGGGTAAAAGTGTATTGGCCCGTCTGATTGCCGGGGATATTTCTCCTACCGCTGGGCGTTGCCTGCGTACCGAGAAGGTGTATTACCTGACGCAGCACATCACCCATGCACCGGGGCAGACAGTCGCCGATCTGGCCGGCGTACGACCTCTCATCAACGCGCTGGAACGCATTGAACAAGGCAGTACTGCACAAGCGGACTTTGACGCTGTAGGCGAGCAATGGAACATTCGTCAGCTGTTACTCGACCAATTGGCGCACAACAACCTCGAGCACCTCATGCCTTCAACCCCAACCTCACGGCTCAGTGGGGGCGAAGCCATGCGTGTCGCACTGATGGGGGCGTTTATGACACAGGCCGATCTGCTGATTCTGGATGAACCGACCAATCATCTGGACCGTGAGCAGCGTTTGGTACTGCAGGCGCAACTCAGCCATTGGCCCAAGGCGTTGCTGGTGATCAGCCATGACCGTGAGTTACTGGAGCCCATGACGCGCATCCTCGAACTCTCAGCCTTGGGGCTGGCCAGCTACGGCGGTGGTTATTCGTTTTATGCACAGGCCAAAGCGCAGCAAAAAACCGTCGCCGAGCAGCAACTGGCCCACGCAAAACTTGAACGAAATCGACAAGAACAACGGTTGCGCGAGCAGGCGGAACAGCTTGAACGCAGACGGTCACGGGGCAGCAAGTCCGCCAGCACCGGTAATCAGGCGAAGATTTTGCTGGGCCGGCAAAAGGAGCGAAGTCAAAACAGCAACGGCAAATGGCAGCAGCATCAGCAAGCCGCGCGCGAAGCGCTATCGGTGCGCGTCCGGCAGGCTGCCAGCCAGGTTGAAGGGCAGCAGCCCGTGTTTGTCTATGCCCCCACAGCGAGCCAGCACAGCGCTGCCCATATCGCTGAGTTGGTTGAAGCACGCCTGCCTTGTGGCGTCGAACCGCTGCGCACACTCAGCCTGACGCTTAGTCGGGGCCAGCGGGTTGCCTTGCTCGGACCCAATGGCTGTGGCAAATCAACGGTACTCAAGGTATTGGCTGGCCAGGTACCGATCCTGGCAGGGCTGGCGGATATCCGTGTTAAAACGACCTATCTCGATCAGCATCTGGCATTGCTGAACCTTGAATCTTCAGTTCTGGAGCAGTTGCAGGCACTCAATCGGCAATTCACGGAGAGTGAATTGCGTACCCGGTTGGCGCAACTAGGGCTTGGTGCAGAGCATGTTAATCGTCCCTGTGCACAACTCAGTGGCGGCGAACGGCTAAAGGCTGCAATGGCCTGTGTGTTCTATGCCGAGCAGCCTGCGCAGTTGTTACTGCTGGATGAACCCGTCAATCACCTCGATCTCGCGTCTGTGCAGGCGCTAGAAAGCATGCTCAACCAATACCCCGGTACCTTGGTCGTGACCTCACACGACGAAAATTTTTTAGATGCGATTGGAATTACCCACAGGCTCTCTGCATCTCCCCAAGGGTGGTCGATCGAACCTATTTAAGCCTCACTCAGACTGCCGTTCATCACATTAATCCCTTCCCGATCGACTGACCGCCTGATGAATGACTCATGCAGACGGCTTTCGGCTGCCTGTTTAACGAGCAACAACTGCTAATTTACTCAAATAAGCCCTGTGTATAACTGGCCATCAGCTCAGTGGGTAAGTAGGCCTTAAAACTGATGATAACCACCCCTGTGGATAAGCGCCTGTTTTACCCACAGGCTTAAACCACTTATTCACGGCCCTTATTGGCACATGACCACAGACTTTTGAATCTCTGTACAGTACGTAAAATAAGGCTTTCAGAAATCTATCCACAGAAAGCTGCCTGCATAGAAATAAACATAAAAACAAAGCTTTAAATATTTCTTCTCTATTTATTTATCTATCTTGCCTTATCCACAAGCTGGTTAAATTTTGTGCAGAGGGTTCTTTAAGAAGGGCGAAGTCCCTATACTTCGCGGTCTATCCAAAAAACCCCTAGTAACAGGCACGAGGTGCGTGGTGAATTTCCCTTCCCGTTTTGCAGTGATCGTCATCGGTGGCGGTCACGCCGGAACCGAGGCTGCACTTGCTTCAGCACGTATGGGCGTAAAAACCCTACTGCTGACCCACAACGTGGAAACCCTCGGGCAAATGAGCTGCAATCCTGCAATTGGCGGGATTGGTAAAAGCCATCTGGTTAAAGAAATCGACGCCCTCGGCGGCGCGATGGCCATTGCTACCGACAAAGGCGGAATCCAGTTCCGCGTACTCAATGGGCGTAAAGGCCCAGCCGTGCGAGCAACACGTGCACAGGCAGATCGCATCCTCTACAAAGCGGCCGTACGCGAAATCCTGGAAAACCAGCCCAACCTGTGGATATTTCAACAAGCGGCTGATGACCTGATCGTTGAACAGGATCAAGTACGCGGTGTGGTTACACAGATGGGCCTGCGTTTCATGGCCGATGCCGTGGTTTTGACCACTGGCACGTTCTTGGGTGGACTTATCCACATCGGCTTACAAAACTACTCAGGCGGACGAGCTGGTGATCCACCTTCAATTGCCCTAGCACACCGTCTGCGTGAACTGCCTTTGCGTGTGGGTCGCCTAAAAACCGGCACTCCACCGCGTATTGATGGCCGTTCGGTTGATTTTTCAGTCATGACAGAACAACCCGGCGACACGCCTATCCCGGTCATGTCGTTTATGGGCAACAAAGAACAGCACCCACAACAAGTGAGCTGCTGGATCACCCATACCAATGCCCGTACTCACGAAATCATTGCTGCCAACCTTGATCGTTCACCGATGTACTCGGGTGTCATTGAAGGGATTGGCCCACGTTACTGCCCTTCGATTGAAGACAAGATTCATCGTTTTGCTGACAAGGAAAGCCACCAGGTGTTTATCGAACCGGAAGGTTTGACCACCCATGAGCTGTATCCGAACGGCATTTCGACCTCGTTGCCTTTCGATGTGCAGTTGCAAATCGTGCAATCGATTCGCGGTATGGAAAATGCCCACATCGTGCGTCCAGGCTATGCCATCGAATACGATTATTTCGACCCTCGTGACTTGAAATACAGCCTCGAAACCAAGGTGATTGGGGGGTTGTTCTTTGCTGGACAAATCAACGGCACCACCGGTTACGAAGAAGCGGGCGCGCAAGGTTTGCTCGCGGGTTCCAACGCCGCTTTGCTCGCACAGGGCAAAGACAGCTGGTGCCCGCGTCGCGATGAGGCGTACATCGGCGTGTTGGTTGATGACCTGATTACCTTGGGGACCCAAGAACCGTATCGGATGTTCACCTCTCGCGCCGAATACCGTTTGATCCTGCGCGAAGACAACGCGGACATGCGTTTGACCGAAAAAGGTCGCGAGCTTGGTTTGGTCGATGACGCCCGTTGGGCAGCGTTTTGCACCAAACGCGAAAGCATTGCCCTTGAAGAACAGCGTCTGAAAAGCACATGGGTTCGTCCAGGCACAGAGCAAGGTGAAGCGATTGCGGCTAAATTTGGCACGCCGTTGACCCATGAATACAATTTATTGAATTTGTTGACCCGTCCAGAAATCGATTACGCCGGTTTGGTTGAAGTGACCGGGCAGGGCGCAAGCGATCCGCTGGTCGCTGAACAGGTCGAAATCAAGACCAAGTACGCGGGTTACATTGATCGTCAACAGGATGAGATCGCTCGTTTGCGGGCCAGTGAAAATACCAAACTGCCTGTGGATATCGATTACACGAACATCTCCGGGCTCTCGAAAGAGATTCAGAGCAAGCTCGGCGCCACCCGTCCAGAGACACTTGGTCAGGCTTCACGCATCCCCGGCGTTACCCCGGCTGCGATTTCCCTGTTGATGATTCACCTGAAAAAACGCGGCGCTGGCCGCAAGTTGGAGCAAAACGCTTGAGTTCGCTGGTCATTGCACAACACGCCGAAGAATTATCCACAGGCGCACGCCAATTGGGCGTCAACCTGACTGAATTTCAGCACCAGCAACTGCTGGGTTATCTAGCGCTGTTGATCAAATGGAACAAGGCCTACAACCTCACGGCTGTGCGTAACCCCGACGAGATGGTGTCGCGTCACCTGCTCGACAGTCTGAGTGTGATGCCCTTCATCGAAAACGGTCGTTGGCTGGATGTGGGCAGTGGTGGAGGAATGCCCGGCATTCCTTTGGCCATCCTGTTTCCTGAGTCACAGGTGACGTGCTTGGACAGCAACGGCAAGAAGACCCGCTTCCTGACTCAGGTCAAACTCGAGCTCAAACTGGACAACCTGCAAGTTATCCACAGTCGCGTCGAAGAGTTTCAGCCGGCGCTGCCGTTTACCGGAATTGTTTCCAGGGCTTTCAGCAGCATGGAGAACTTCAGCAACTGGACGCGCCACCTAGGCAACAGTGAAACACGCTGGTTGGCAATGAAGGGCGTCCATCCGGCCGATGAGCTGGTAGCATTGCCGTCTGATTTTCGTCTAGATAGCGAACACGCCTTGACTGTTCCAGGTTGCCAAGGCCAACGCCATCTGCTGATACTGCGCCGAACGGCATGATTGGGAACGCAAGCAAGAATGGCTAAGGTATTCGCAATAGCGAACCAAAAAGGTGGTGTGGGTAAAACCACCACCTGTATCAACCTCGCAGCATCGCTGGTCGCGACCAAGCGCCGCGTACTGCTGATCGACCTTGATCCACAGGGCAACGCCACCATGGGTAGCGGTGTGGATAAACATGGCCTTGAGAATTCGGTTTACGACTTGTTGATCGGTGAATGCGATTTGGCTCAGGCCATGCACGTCTCCGAGCACGGTGGTTACCAGTTGTTGCCAGCTAACCGCGATCTGACGGCAGCCGAGGTTGTGCTGCTAGAAATGCAGATGAAAGAAAGCCGTCTGCGGACTGCGCTGGCGCCGGTTCGTGAAAGCTACGATTACATCCTGATCGATTGCCCGCCGTCTCTGTCGATGTTGACCTTGAACGCACTGGTTGCAGCCGATGGGGTGATTATCCCCATGCAGTGTGAGTACTTCGCCCTTGAAGGCTTGAGCGACCTTGTGGATAACATCAAGCGCATCGCCGAGTTGCTGAACCCGAACCTGAAAATCGAAGGCCTGCTGCGGACTATGTACGACCCGCGTCTGAGCCTGATGAACGATGTGTCGGCCCAGCTCAAAGAGCACTTTGGTGAGCAGCTCTACGACACAGTGATTCCGCGCAACATTCGTCTGGCCGAGGCACCGAGTTACGGTATGCCTGCACTGGCCTATGATAAAAATTCCCGTGGCGCGATTGCTTACCTTGCCTTGGCCGGTGAGCTGGTTCGTCGTCAGCGTCGCTCCTCCCGCACTGCTCAGCCAACTTAAGGAAATTCCATGGCCGTCAAGAAACGAGGTCTAGGACGCGGACTGGATGCACTCCTGAGCGGTCCTACGGTCAGCTCGCTGGAAGAGCAGGCTGTCAAGGTCGATCAAAGCGAACTGCAGCATTTGCCACTGGACCTGATTCAACGCGGCAAATATCAGCCTCGTCGTGACATGGACCCGCAAGCGCTCGAAGAGCTGGCGAACTCGATCAAGGCCCAGGGTGTGATGCAACCGATCGTGGTGCGTCCGATCGCGGGTGACCGTTTTGAGATCATCGCCGGTGAGCGCCGTTGGCGCGCCAGCCAACAGGCTGGCAAAGACACCATCCCGGCGATGGTCAAAGATGTACCCGATGAAACCGCCATCGCGATGGCGCTGATCGAAAACATCCAGCGCGAAGACCTCAATCCGATTGAAGAAGCCATTGCCTTGCAGCGTTTGCAGCAAGAATTTCAACTGACTCAACAACAAGTAGCCGATGCTGTGGGTAAGTCCCGCGTGTCTGTGGCTAACCTGTTGCGGCTTATTTCTTTGCCGGAAGTGATCAAGACCATGCTGTCGCACGGTGACTTGGAAATGGGTCATGCGCGTGCATTGCTCGGTTTACCCGAAAATCAGCAGGTTGAGGGGGCGCGACATGTTGTCGCACGCGGCCTGACTGTCCGTCAGACCGAAGCCCTGGTTCGCCAGTGGTTGAGCGGTAAACAAGAGCCTGCTGAACCGGTTAAAGCAGACCCGGATATTACTCGTCTCGAGCAGCGTCTGGCCGAACGCCTAGGCTCTGCGGTGCAGATCCGGCACGGAAAGAAAGGAAAAGGCCAATTAGTCATTGGTTATAACTCCTTGGATGAGCTTCAAGGAGTGCTTGCTCACATTCGCTGAAACATTTCCTTATGTAGCGCGCAGTCGGAAATCACTACCTGACAGTTGAATAGGGGCTTAAGCGCCCCTATACTCTGCGCGCATTTTGTCGGCACAATTTATGCCAAGTTTTATTGTTTGGTAGCCGACCTTTGAGGAGCAATTGTGATGGAGACACGCACGCCAAACCGCTTGCCGTTCCATCGCTTGGTGGTTTTCCCGGTTTTGCTGGCTCAATTTGTCGTTTTATTGCTGGCTGCTTTGGCGCTCTGGCAATGGCATGGAGTCGTAGCCGGATATTCAGGACTCTGCGGAGGCCTGATAGCTTTGCTACCCAATGTGTATTTTGCTCACAGGGCTTTTCGGTTTACCGGTGCCCGAGCAGCGCAAGCCATCGTCCGGTCGTTTTACGCCGGTGAGGCAGGCAAATTAATTTTGACGGCAGTGCTGTTCGCGCTGACGTTTGCAGGTGTGAAGCCATTGGCGCCGCTAGCTGTATTCGGCGTCTTCGTGCTGACCCAACTGGTCAGCTGGTTCGCTCCCCTGCTAATGAGAACAACACTTTCGAGACCTTAGGGCGTTTGAGGCAACCATGGCAGAAACAACCGCTTCGGGCTATATCCAGCACCACTTACAGAACCTGACCTTCGGGCAGCTACCTGATGGCGGCTGGGGCTTTGCTCACACCGTTGCAGAAGCTAAAGCAATGGGCTTTTGGGCATTCCACGTCGATACCCTCGGCTGGTCGCTGTTTGTCGGCCTGATCTTTATCCTCATTTTCCGCATGGCGGCCAAGAAGGCGACTTCCGGTCAACCAGGTGCTCTGCAGAACTTTGTTGAAGTGCTGGTGGAATTCGTTGATGGCAGCGTAAAAGACAGCTTCCATGGCCGCAGCGCCGTGATCGCTCCTTTGGCACTGACCATTTTCGTCTGGGTGTTCTTGATGAACGCCATCGACTTGATCCCGGTTGACTGGATTCCTCAGTTGGCCATCTTGATCACTGGCGATGAGCACTTCCCATTCCGTGCCGTACCGACGACTGATCCTAACGCCACCATGGGCATGGCCCTGTCGGTATTCGCGTTGATCATCTTCTACAGCATCAAAATCAAGGGTATCGGCGGCTTCATCGGCGAACTGACCCTGCACCCATTCGGCAGCAAGAACATTTTTGTTCAAGCGCTGCTGATTCCGGTGAACTTCCTGCTCGAATTCGTGACGTTGATTGCCAAGCCAATCTCGCTGGCACTGCGTCTATTCGGCAACATGTACGCTGGCGAACTGGTATTTATCCTGATCGCCGTAATGTTCGGCAGCGGCCTGCTTTGGCTTAGCGGTCTGGGCGTGGTGCTGCAATGGGCGTGGGCTGTATTCCACATCCTGATCATCACCTTGCAAGCGTTCATCTTCATGATGTTGACCATCGTTTACTTGTCGATGGCGCACGAAGAGAACCACTAAGACCCGTCTCGGCGAGTCTGGTGCCCCTCTTGCCTCGGTAAGAGGGTGTCGCAAAATGATTTTGTTTTACCGCTTTAATCTAAAAACCTAAACCATACGACGTAAAAGTCGGGAGGAAAGATGGAAACTGTAGTTGGTCTAACCGCTATCGCTGTTGCACTGTTGATCGGCCTGGGCGCACTGGGTACCGCAATTGGTTTCGGCCTGTTGGGCGGCAAGTTCCTGGAAGGCGCAGCGCGTCAACCAGAAATGGTTCCAATGCTGCAAGTTAAAATGTTCATCGTTGCCGGTCTGCTCGACGCCGTAACCATGATCGGTGTTGGTATCGCACTGTTCTTCACCTTCGCTAATCCCTTCGTTGGTCAACTCGCTGGCTAATCACTCGAATTTTCGAGTTGATTAGAGTGATGGACAACGAACGAGCGAGGTGTTGGCGTGAACATTAATGCAACCCTGATTGGCCAGTCCGTTGCGTTCTTCATTTTTGTACTGTTTTGCATGAAGTTCGTGTGGCCTCCGGTCATCGCGGCATTGCAAGAACGTCAGAAGAAGATTGCGGCTGGACTGGACGCTGCTAACCGAGCAGCTCGTGACCTGGAGTTGGCCCAAGATAAAGCGGGTCAGCAACTGCGCGAAGCTAAGGCTCAAGCAGCTGAAATCATTGAGCAAGCCAAGAAACGCGGTAATCAGATCGTAGACGAGGCCCGTGAATTGGCTCGCGTTGAAGCTGACCGTGTGAAGGCTCAGGCTCAGGCCGAGATCGAACAGGAACTGAACAGCGTTAAAGACGCCCTGCGTGCCCAATTGGGTGGCTTGGCTGTTGAAGGCGCAGAGAAGATCCTGGGTGCCACAATCGATCAAAACGCGCACGCGGAGCTGGTTAATAAACTGGCTGCTGAAATTTAAGCGAGGGCGATCATGGCAGAATTGACCACGTTGGCCCGACCTTACGCTAAGGCAGCCTTCGAGCACGCCCAGGCCCACCAGCAACTGGCCTCTTGGTCAGCCATGCTCGGCCTGGCTGCAGCAGTGTCGCAAGACGACACTATGCAGCGCGTGCTCAAGGCCCCGCGACTGACGAGCGCAGAAAAGGCCGCCACGTTTATTGACGTGTGCGGCGACAAGTTCGATGTAAAAGTACAGAACTTCATTCATGTTGTAGCCGAAAACGACCGTCTCCCGCTGTTGCCGGAGATCGCCGCTCTGTTTGACCTGTACAAGGCCGAACGAGAGAAATCGGTAGACGTTGAAGTGACCAGTGCTTTTGCATTGAACCAAGAACAGCAAGACAAACTCGCCAAGGTTCTCAGTGCACGACTCGACCGGGAAGTGCGCCTGCAAGTTGCGGAGGATGCCAGCCTTATAGGTGGTGTCATCATCCGCGCCGGCGACCTGGTTATCGATGGCTCGGTTCGCGGGAAACTCGCAAACCTTGCCGAAGCATTGAAATCTTGAGTTTGAAGGGGCAGCAGAGCAATGCAGCAACTCAATCCTTCCGAAATAAGTGAAATTATCAAGGGCCGCATCGAAAAACTCGATGTGACCTCTCAAGCCCGCAACGAAGGCACTGTCGTCAGCGTATCTGACGGCATTGTGCGGATTCACGGTCTGGCCGACGTAATGTACGGCGAAATGATCGAGTTTCCGGGCAGCGTCTTCGGCATGGCTCTCAACCTGGAGCAAGACTCTGTAGGTGCCGTAGTACTGGGCGCATACACGACTCTGGCTGAAGGCATGAGCGCCAAGTGCACTGGCCGTATCCTGGAAGTTCCGGTGGGTAAGGAACTGCTGGGTCGCGTTGTCGACGCACTGGGTAACCCAGTTGATGGCAAAGGTCCGCTGAACAACACCGAGACTGATGCAGTCGAGAAAGTTGCTCCAGGCGTGATCTGGCGTAAGTCGGTAGACCAGCCTGTACAGACTGGCTACAAGGCTGTCGATGCCATGATCCCTGTCGGCCGTGGCCAGCGTGAGCTGATCATCGGTGACCGTCAGATCGGTAAAACCGCTCTGGCGATCGACGCGATCATCAACCAGAAGAACAGCGGCATTTTCTGTGTATACGTAGCGATCGGTCAGAAACAATCGACTATCGCCAACGTGGTTCGCAAGCTGGAAGAAAACGGCGCGTTGGCTAACACCATCGTCGTTGCTGCCAGTGCTTCCGAATCAGCAGCGCTGCAGTTCCTGGCACCGTACTCCGGTTGCACCATGGGCGAATACTTCCGCGACCGCGGTGAAGACGCGCTGATCGTTTATGACGATCTGTCCAAGCAAGCAGTGGCTTACCGCCAGATTTCCCTGCTGCTGCGCCGTCCACCAGGCCGTGAAGCTTACCCAGGCGACGTGTTCTATCTCCACTCCCGTCTTCTGGAGCGCGCATCCCGCGTATCCGAAGAGTACGTAGAGAAGTTCACCAACGGCGCAGTGACCGGCAAAACCGGTTCCCTGACCGCACTGCCGATCATCGAAACTCAAGCTGGCGACGTTTCCGCGTTCGTTCCGACCAACGTGATTTCCATCACCGACGGTCAGATCTTCCTGGAATCGGCCATGTTCAACTCCGGGATCCGTCCTGCTGTGAACGCCGGTGTTTCGGTATCCCGTGTGGGTGGTGCCGCTCAGACCAAGATCATCAAGAAGCTGTCCGGTGGTATCCGTACCGCTCTGGCTCAGTACCGTGAACTGGCGGCATTCGCCCAGTTCGCTTCTGACCTGGACGAAGCGACCCGTAAGCAACTTGAGCATGGTCAGCGCGTTACTGAGCTGATGAAGCAGAAGCAATACGCACCAATGTCGATCGCTGACATGGCGCTGTCGCTGTATGCCGCTGAGCGTGGGTTCCTGACTGACGTCGAAATCACCAAAATTGGCAGCTTTGAACAAGCGCTGATTGCTTACTTCAACCGCGATCACGCCGAATTGATGGCGAAGATCAACGTTAAAGGTGACTTCAATGACGACATCGATTCTGGCATCAAAGCCGGTATCGAGAAGTTCAAGGCCACCCAAACCTGGTAAGCCGCAGCGGGAGCCGCAAGGCTCCCGCTTGCTAACCTGATAGGTGTTACATGGCAGGCGCAAAAGAGATTCGCAGTAAGATTGCGAGCATCAAAAGCACGCAAAAAATTACCAGCGCCATGGAAAAAGTGGCGGTCAGCAAAATGCGCAAGGCACAAATGCGCATGGCTGCTAGCCGTCCTTATGCGGAGCGTATCCGCCAGGTTATTGGGCATTTGGCCAACGCCAACCCGGAATACCGCCACCCGTTCATGATCGACCGCCCAGTTAAGCGCGTTGGTTATGTGGTTGTGAGCAGTGACCGTGGTTTGTGCGGTGGTTTGAATACCAACCTGTTCAAGGCTTTGGTCAAGGACATGGCGGTAAACCGCGAAAACGGCGCCGAGATTGATCTGTGCGTGGTAGGTAGCAAAGGTGCGGCTTTTTTCCGTAACTTCGGCGGTAACGTCGTCGCTGCCATCAGCCATCTGGGTGAAGAACCGTCGATCAATGATTTGATCGGCAGCGTTAAGGTGATGCTGGATGCATACCTGGAAGGCCGTATTGACCGCCTGTCCGTGGTATCCAACAAGTTCATCAACACCATGACGCAACAGCCGACTGTGGAGCAATTGATTCCACTGGTGGCGACCCCGGATCAAGAACTCAAGCACCACTGGGACTACCTCTACGAACCAGATGCCAAAGAGCTGCTTGACGGCTTGATGGTGCGTTACGTGGAGTCGCAGGTGTACCAGGCGGTGGTCGAGAACAGTGCAGCTGAACAAGCTGCCCGGATGATCGCAATGAAGAACGCCACTGACAACGCCGGTGATTTGATCAGCGATTTGCAGCTGATCTACAACAAGGCGCGTCAGGCTGCGATCACCCAAGAGATCTCGGAAATCGTCGGCGGCGCTGCCGCGGTTTAACGGTTCAAATATTCAGAGGATCCAGCTATGAGTAGCGGACGTATCGTTCAAATCATCGGCGCCGTTATCGACGTGGAATTTCCACGCGACAGCGTACCGAGCATCTACAACGCGCTGAAAGTACAAAGCGCGGCCGGAACCACTCTGGAAGTTCAGCAGCAGCTGGGCGACGGCGTGGTTCGTACCATTGCGATGGGTTCCACCGAGGGCTTGAAGCGCGGTCTGGAAGTCACCGACTCTGGCGCAGCCATCTCCGTACCAGTCGGTAAAGCGACTCTGGGCCGGATCATGGACGTTCTGGGCAACCCGATCGACGAAGCTGGCCCGATTGACACCGAAGAGCGTTGGGGCATTCACCGCCCAGCACCGTCCTTCGCTGAGCAAGCAGGCGGCAACGACCTTCTGGAAACCGGCATCAAGGTTATCGACCTGATCTGCCCGTTTGCTAAAGGCGGTAAGGTTGGTCTGTTCGGTGGTGCCGGTGTAGGCAAAACCGTAAACATGATGGAATTGATCCGTAACATCGCCATGGAACACAGCGGTTATTCCGTGTTCGCTGGTGTGGGTGAGCGTACTCGTGAGGGTAACGACTTCTACCACGAGATGAAGGATTCCAGCGTACTGGACAAAGTGGCACTGGTTTACGGTCAGATGAACGAGCCGCCGGGTAACCGTCTGCGCGTAGCACTGACTGGCCTGACCATGGCCGAGAAGTTCCGTGACGAAGGTAACGACGTACTGTTGTTTGTTGACAACATCTACCGTTACACCTTGGCCGGTACTGAAGTATCCGCACTGCTGGGCCGTATGCCTTCAGCAGTAGGTTACCAGCCGACTCTGGCTGAAGAGATGGGTACTCTGCAAGAGCGCATCACTTCGACCAAAAACGGTTCGATCACGTCGATCCAAGCGGTATACGTACCTGCGGATGACTTGACTGACCCGTCGCCTGCGACCACATTCGCCCACTTGGACGCCACCGTTGTACTGTCCCGTGACATCGCCTCCCTGGGTATCTACCCAGCGGTTGATCCACTGGACTCGACTTCGCGCCAACTGGACCCGAACGTAATCGGCCAGGAACACTACGACACCGCTCGTGGCGTTCAATATGTGTTGCAGCGTTACAAAGAACTGAAGGACATCATTGCGATCTTGGGTATGGACGAGCTGTCGGAAACCGACAAGCAGTTGGTATCCCGCGCTCGTAAGATCCAGCGTTTCTTGTCTCAGCCGTTCTTCGTGGCTGAAGTCTTCACTGGCGCTTCGGGTAAATACGTTTCCCTGAAAGACACCATTGCTGGCTTCAAAGGCATCCTCAACGGTGACTACGACCACCTGCCAGAACAAGCGTTCTACATGGTCGGCGGCATCGAAGAAGCGATCGAGAAAGCCAAGAAACTGTAATTCGGGCGCCCGGAAACGGGCGCTAATCAGGTTGAGGCAATCAGATGGCTAATATGACAGTCCATTGCGATATCGTCAGCGCGGAAGGAGAAATCTTTTCCGGTCTGGTTGAGATGGTGATTGCGCACGGTGCACTGGGTGATCTTGGTATCGCTCTGGGCCACGCTCCGCTGATCACTAGTCTGAACCCAGGTCCGATCCGCCTGATCAAACAGGGTGGCGAAGCCGAGGTGTTTTACATCTCCGGTGGTTTCCTCGAGGTTCAGCCGAACATGGTCAAGGTACTTGCCGACACCGTGCAACGCGCTGCCGACCTGGATGAAGCCTCCGCTCAAGCAGCTGTTAAAGCTGCCGAGAAGGCCCTGAACGAAAAAGGCGCAGATTTCGATTACGGATCTGCTGCTGCACGTCTGGCCGAGGCCGCAGCTCAGCTGCGCACCGTCCAGCAAATCCGCAAGAAGTTCGGCGGTTAAGCGTCCTGCTTCATTGTGCGATTGATTAAAAAGGGTAGCCTCGGCTACCCTTTTTCTTTTTCCGCGAATTACTTTTTGGTCACAACCGCTGACCACCCAGGATTGGTAGCCAGTCATGTCTCTCGATATCGTTATTCTCGCCGCAGGTCAGGGCACCCGCATGCGTTCGGCCCTGCCCAAAGTTCTGCACCCCGTGGCCGGCAACTCCATGCTCGGGCATGTTATCCACAGCGCCCGCCAGCTTAAGCCGACCGGTATTCACGTTGTTATCGGCCATGGTGCGGAACAGGTCCGCGAACGCCTGGCCGCTGATGACCTGAACTTTGTGCTTCAAGACAAGCAACTGGGTACCGGTCACGCGGTGGCCCAGGCTTTGCCATTTCTGACGGCAGAAAATGTCTTGATCCTGTACGGCGATGTGCCTCTGATCGAAGTGGATACCTTGCAGCGCTTGCTCAAACAGGTTGCTCCCGAACAACTGGGCTTGCTGACCGTCAACCTGGCAGACCCGACCGGGTATGGTCGGATCGTGCGCGATGCTGGCGGCAATGTCAGCGCCATCGTCGAGCATAAAGATGCAACCGATGAGCAACGTGCTATCACCGAAGGCAACACCGGGATTTTGGCGTTACCGACGGCACGCTTGGCTGATTGGATGAGCCGCCTTTCAAACAACAACGCCCAAGGCGAGTATTACCTGACCGACGTGATCGCGATGGCGGTTAACGATGGTTTGGTCGTGGCCACCGAGCACGCCCATGACCCCATGGAAGTGCAGGGCGCCAATGACCGTAAACAGCTCAGCGAACTGGAGCGTCATTACCAGCTTCGCGAAGGTCGTCGACTGATGGCCTTGGGTGTGACCTTGCGCGATCCGGCGCGTTTTGATGTACGCGGCGAAGTGACCGTTGGTCGTGATGTGCTGATCGACATTAACGTGATTCTTGAAGGTCGCGTGGTGATCGAAGACGACGTGGTGATTGGTCCTAACTGCGTGATCAAAGACAGTACCTTGCGCAAAGGCGTCGTGGTCAAAGCCAATAGCCATCTCGACGGTGCAGTCATGGGCGAGGGCAGCGATGCCGGACCTTTCGCACGCTTGCGTCCGGGCAGCGTGCTTGATGCGCGTGCCCATGTGGGTAACTTTGTCGAATTGAAAAATGCCCACCTCGGCGAAGATGCCAAGTGCGGACACCTGACGTACCTAGGCGACGCCGAAGTCGGGGCTCGCACCAACATAGGCGCGGGCACCATCACCTGCAACTACGATGGCGCCAACAAGTGGAAGACTGTGCTGGGCGCAGACGTGTTCATCGGTTCCAACAATTCGTTGGTAGCGCCTGTGGATATCTCCAATGGAGCGACCACCGCCGCCGGTTCGACCATCAACCAAAACGTGTCAGCGGAGCAACTGGCCGTGGGCCGGGCGCGCCAGCGCAACATAGATGGCTGGAAACGCCCGGTTAAACTCTCAACGCCGTAACGTCATCGCCTCTGTAGCAACGAGCTTAGCTCGCGATCTTTTGATCTTAAAAGATCGCGAGCTACACGTTATCCACAAGCGAGCATTGTATTTAGTTACACTTTTAAGTCATCGTATAACTGTTTTAAATCAGTATGTTACGAAAACAAGCATCAACGACCTGTGGATAAGATTCCCTTTTATTGTCCATCAATGACCGAGCAATACCCCGGCAAATGGGGACAACAGTGAGTTATTCACAAAAATAAACCGCAACAATTTCTTGACGACTATTTCGAGATAGGGTTTTATTGCTTTCGTTATCTTTCGAATCGAAACTTAGAGTCGTCATGTCTAAACGCAACACGCCCCAGCGCAGACACAACATCTTGGCCTTGCTCGCAGAGTTGGGTGAAGTCAGCGTGGATGAATTGGCCAAACGCTTCGAAACCTCCGAGGTTACGATTCGCAAGGATCTGGCGGCACTCGAAAGTAATGGCTTATTGCTGCGTCGTTACGGCGGCGCCATCACCATGCCGCAAGAACTGGTGAGCGATGTCCCTCAGCCCGTTTCTCTTTATAAACAAGCCATTGCCCGTGCGGCCGTCGGTCTGATTAAAGAACATGCGCGCATCATTATCGACAGCGGCAGCACCACCGCTTCGATGATTCCACAACTGGGCCTGCAACCAGGCTTGGTGGTGATGACCAACTCCTTACACGTGGCCAACGCGCTCAGTGAACTAGAGCATGAACCTGTGCTGTTGATGACCGGTGGCACGTGGGACCCTCATTCCGAGTCCTTTCAGGGACAGGTTGCCGAACAGGTGCTGCGTTCTTACGACTTCGATCAATTGTTTATCGGCGCTGACGGGATCGACCTGCAGCGGGGCACGACAACGTTTAATGAGTTGTTGGGCCTGAGCCGGGTCATGGCCGACGTCGCGCGTGAAGTGATTGTGATGGTCGAGTCCGACAAGATCGGACGCAAAATACCCAACTTGGAACTGCCTTGGAGCAGCGTCCATACCCTTATTACAGATGATCGCTTGCCGCTTGAGGCACGCGAACAGATTCAGGCCCGGGGCATAACGCTGTTATGCGCGGCCCTAAGCTAGGAGACTCTTATGTGTGGAATTGTAGGCGCAGTCGCTGAACGCAATATCACGGCCATTCTGCTCGAAGGCCTGAAACGTCTTGAATACCGCGGCTATGACAGCGCCGGTGTGGCCGTATTTACCAACAACGGCACACTGGAGCGCGTACGTCGCAACGGTAAAGTAGCTGAGTTGGAACAAGCACTGGCCGGTGAGCCATTGGTGGGTCGCCTAGGTATTGCGCACACCCGTTGGGCTACTCACGGCGCGCCATGCGAGCGCAATGCTCACCCGCATTTTTCGAGCGCTGATCTGGCTGTTGTGCACAACGGCATCATCGAAAACCACGAAGCGTTGCGCGCACAGCTCAAAGGCCTGGGTTATGTGTTCACCTCGGACACCGACACCGAAGTGATCGCCCACCTGCTGCACCACAAACTTAAAGAGCAAAGCGACCTCACCGAAGCCTTGAAGGCCACGGTTAAAGAGTTGCACGGTGCTTACGGTCTGGCCGTTATCAATGCCAAACAACCGGATCGCTTGGTCGCCGCTCGCAGTGGCAGCCCGCTGGTGATCGGTTTGGGCCTGGGTGAAAACTTCTTGGCGTCCGACCAATTGGCCCTGCGCCAAGTGACTGACCGCTTCATGTACCTGGAAGAAGGCGACATTGCGGAAATTCGCCGTGACAGCGTGCAAATCTGGGACGTAAACGGCCAAACCGTTCAGCGCGAAGCTGTGCAATACCGCGACGGTGCCGAAGCTGCCGACAAAGGCGAGTTCCGTCACTACATGCTCAAAGAAATTCACGAGCAACCAAGCGTGGTGCAACGCACCCTGGAAAACCGTCTGGGCCAGGACCACGTACTGGTTCAGGCATTTGGCCCACAGGCCGCAGAACTGTTCGCCAAAGTGCGCAATGTTCAGATCGTCGCCTGCGGTACCAGCTACCACGCCGGGATGGTTGCCCGTTACTGGCTTGAAGCGCTGGCCGGTATTCCGTGCCAGGTCGAAGTGGCCAGCGAGTTCCGCTACCGCAAGGTGGTCGTCCAGCCAGACACCCTGTTCGTATCGATTTCACAATCGGGCGAAACCGCTGACACCCTAGCAGCACTGCGTAACGCAAAAGAGCTGGGCTTCCTCGGCAGCTTGGCGATTTGTAACGTCGGCATCAGCTCGCTGGTGCGTGAATCTGACCTGACCCTGCTGACCCAGGCCGGTCGTGAAATTGGCGTGGCATCGACCAAAGCCTTCACCACTCAGTTGGTGGGCTTGCTGTTACTGACCCTGTCCCTGGGCCAAGTTCGCGGCACGCTGGAAGCCGGTGTTGAAGCGCAACTGGTTGAAGAACTGCGTCGCCTGCCAGCCCGTTTGGGTGAAGCACTGGCGATGGACGCCACCGTAGAAAAAGTTGCCGAGCTGTTTGCCGACAAACACCACACCTTGTTCCTGGGCCGTGGAGCTCAGTTCCCGGTGGCGATGGAAGGTGCGCTCAAGCTTAAAGAAATTTCGTACATCCACGCCGAAGCGTACCCAGCCGGTGAGCTGAAACACGGCCCACTGGCGCTTGTGGATAACGACATGCCGGTAGTGACCGTTGCGCCGAACAATGAACTGTTGGAAAAACTGAAATCCAACCTGCAAGAAGTTCGCGCCCGTGGCGGTGAGTTGATCGTGTTTGCAGACGAGCAAGCTGGCATGAGCAATGGCGAAGGCACGCACGTGATCAACATGCCGCACATCCACGATGTGCTGGCCCCAATCCTCTACACCATCCCGCTGCAACTGCTGTCGTACTACGTTGCCGTGCTCAAAGGCACCGACGTAGATCAGCCGCGCAACTTGGCGAAATCGGTCACCGTGGAATAACGTCTGTCGTGACTTACAGATGGAAATCGCCCGCAGCCTCTGGCTGGTAGAGCACTTTCCTGATCTCAATGCGGCGGGTTCGATCTGAAATTCGCCAGTCGATGGCGTCCCCCTCCTGGTAGCCCAGGATGGCGGCGCCAATGTCGGAATACACGGAATGCTTCCCTGCGTTGCTGTCCGCGTCTTCTGGGTAGACCAAGGCCACTTCGATTTCTTCGTCGTCCAGTTGCAGCAAGGCCCTAGAGTTCATCGTGACGACATTGCGCGCCACCTGCTGCGGCTTGACGACAATGGCTCGCTCAAGTTCATGTTCGAGTTCAACCACGGCCGGACCTTGCTCGATCGCGATAAGAATCTCGAGCCTGGCCTTGTCGATTTCAGTGATGTAAATCTTGGTGGAGTCGCCAACGGCACCTTCGCGCAAGAGCTGGAGATAGCGCCCCGCCGTCATGGAAAATGACTTCAATGTCGGCGTTTCGCTCTCAAGCACAAAGCCGCTGCGCAGAAAGGCTTTCAGCGAGCGCGCGTTGTCCGGGTGGATCTTGGCGATGAGCTTCTTGGCTCGCATGTCGAGGAAGGCCAGTTTCATGCCTTCGCGGATCGTGCGGGCGCCAAGGTTTCGGCCCCATTTATCGCTGTCTCCGATGACCAGGACTATCTCGCAATTGGCACCAGTTTTGATTAAACGGACAAAGCCCACCGGGGCATCATGCCTGTCAAAGGCCATGAAGAACCGGCCGCCCTGGTTGAAAAGATGAGTCAGAATCGGCAATTGAGTCCGATCAATGGCGTGTTCAATAGTGCGCGAGACATCACGCGAATCGCTCAGATAGCAGGTGACGCGCTCATCCTCCAACCACTCCATTAACGTCAGCGCGTGCGCACGAGTAACTTCAGGGCACAGAGAAATAAAAGGCTTGTTCATCTTAACCACACTTAAATGCAAAGGATGGAAGCCCTTCATGGCTGTGGTCATGACGGTTCTTCGGCAACCGGCTATTTTAAGACATATCGTGAGTAATGCCGAACAGCCTGAAGAGTTCGAGGAAACCATCGTTTTGCCAAACCCGAACCAGTAAAACGGTCAAGCCTCCATGAAGCCCAGTACCAGTCAGAATGATCAGCGCTTGGCCCAGCTTCATAATCAAGACAATAAAACCTTATTTGAGACTAATTTGACTCATTAGAGAATTATAGGTATCTTTTGATCTGCTTTATTAGGCTTTGATGGTGTAACCAGCTTTTTATCGCAGTGTGTCTTCGTCTATCAGGCTCTTTTTATCAATCTTGCGCTCGACAGCGGTGGGTCTACTTGCCGGATTTTGCACTGGCGGCGCCGTGTAAAAACATTTGTTCCAACACATTGATGGAGTGGGCGCTTGCCGCCCGTCCACGCCGCTCTGCATCGACCATTGCGAAGATCATGGTTGTAAACAGTTCTGAGAAAACGGCGGCCGTGATGTCTATTCGAAAAGCCCCCAATTGCTGCCCGTACAGGAAAAACGCATCCAGCGCATTTATGTAGGAGAGCCAGCGATCACTTTTACCTCCAGTACCTACCGTGTCGGAGCGGTATTGAAACAGTAAGAACGCCAGCAGTTCGCGATGCTCAAGATGCTCGCTGATTAGGTTGCGGAATGTCGCATTGGAATCGGCACTGTTCATATCAATCCTATTAACTACCTGGTTCAGCGCAGCCTCGCCATGCGCCTCCAAGATGTGCACGAGGTTATCGCGCGTGCCGCAAAAACGATGGAGGGTTGCCTTGCTAACGCCAGCAGCTTCAGCAAGGTCTTTGAGGGTTGCTCGTGGACGATCAACGATGCCTCGAGCCAATGCTCTGATCAGTCGTTCGTCTTGGGGGATCGGATCCATGGATTAACCTTTGTGCCCGGAGAAAAGACACTCATGGTGCAGGAAAAAATATCAGCGTCAACGGAATCTGAGGTGAAAAGATTTCAAATGAATCTAATTAAATCCAGAAATGCCCATAGGGCTTAACCTGATCCTATTTAAAACCCCCGATTATTTTTTCAACCGCGCACAAGGAAACCTTGTTATGACAAGTTCTATTCAAACGAAGGTGATTACCTGCATCAATCCATCGACATTGCTTGATACGTCCGCCTATGGATTTTCGCAAGTCGTTGTGGTGCCTAACGCTGGACACACGGTGTACCTCTCGGGTCAGTCCAGTAGCGATACGCAGGGCAACATCGTCGGCAAGACCATGGCTGAACAAGTTGCGAAGGCGTTCAACAATCTGAAGTGTGCCATCAAGGCATCTGGCGCCCGACCGGAACACGTTGTGAAGGTCCAGCTTCTGGTGGTTGACCATCAGGAAGAGTATGTGGGTTGCATCCAATCCGAGCTCAAACAGTTGTTTGGCGACCACCTACCGGCCAGCACATTGATCCCGGTTCCGCGTCTTGCCTTGGATGCCATGCAGTTCGAAATCGATGCCACGCTGGTCATTCTTTAGGATGGACAGTCCTTATCCTCAAATCAGCGAGCGTATGAACAATCGCCGCTTTGCCGTCGCGCAAAACGCTCACGGGCTGTCCGATGCCAGCACCGTGTTTCACTACCACGTTGAGGGTAATGCCCTATCAGGCACCTACCAAGGCGGTCATATTCGTCAGGGGCATTTGGTCGGACGCGCCACCGGTCCCGACACCATCGAACTGCTTTATCAGTGCATCACCACTGAAGGTGAGCTGCTTTCCGGCTGGTCCCGTGGAACGGTCGGCGTTGATCACGCTGGGCGCACCACGCTGGCTTTCGTATGGGGCTGGCTGTCAGGCGCGACCGGAGGCGGGGAGTCGAGTTACCTCGAGGTGGGCGCGTAAAAAAGCCTTACAACAGGCACTCATCCTGCCGTTGCGTATTTATCGGCGATGGCGTCAATACACGCTAACCTCTCTAGCGCTGGGTAACGCACGGTCTAGAACTGAAATGGAACATTCAGTTCTGTCGTTGAGCCGGGTCTCGTTCCTTTACTGAGGCGTTTGTATGTTTAAGCTTTTTTTTAAACCGGGCTGCACCGGCGCGGTTTTTTTACTGTCTTGCCTGGCTGCTTCCATCGCTTGCGCCACCGATAAAACCACCTACCCCGATGCCGCCGCCAGCGATCCCAAGACGATGGTCTGGATGGTCGGCGCGCCACCGCCACCGGATCGCATCGTGCGCTTTGCCGATGGCAGTTATTTCCAGTTTCCGGCCATGCGCTGGAGTGTTTCCAACTTCCGCCAATTGATGCCCACCACCAATGTGTCCCGCGGGCTCGGCGCTCCGGTACCGCTGGCGCGAGCCTTGCGCACAGACATCGACGCCCTGACTTTTACGCCGCTGGGCGCCAGCCAACCGATGACGTGGGAGCAATCGCTGGCGGCCAACTACACCGACGGTATTGTAGTGCTGCACCGCGGAAAAATTATTTATGAGCGTTATTTTGGTGTGTTGACCCCCCAAGGTCAGCACGGCGCCATGTCGATGACCAAATCGGTAGTGGGCACGATGGGTGCCATGCTGGTGGCGGATGGCACCTTGGATGCGACTAAAAAAGTGGCTGATTATGTGCCGGAATTAGCTAAGTCAGCTTTTGGCAGCGCGACCCTGCGTCAGGTGCTGGACATGACCACCGGGCTCAACTACAGCGAAGATTATGCCGACCCGAATGCTGAAGTCTGGAAGCATGCACAGGCGGGTAATCCACTGCCAAAACCCAAGGATTACACCGGGCCGCAGAGTTACATGGAGTACTTACAGACGGTTCAGCCCGAAGGGGAGCACGGTCAGGCCTTCGCCTATAAAACGGTGAACACCGATGTGCTGGGCTGGGTGATTGCGCGGGTCACGGGCAAGAATGTGGCGCAGTTGTTGTCGGAAAAAATCTGGCAGCGCCTCGGCGCAGAACAAGATGCGTACTTTAGCGTCGACTCAATCGGCACGCCGTTCGCAGGCGGTGGGTTGAACACTGGGTTGCGGGATATGGCGCGGTTTGGCGAGATGATCCGCAACAACGGCCAGTTCCTGGGCGAGCAAATTGTGCCCAAAGCGGTGGTCGATGATATTCGTGCTGGCGGCGACAAGGCCGCGTTTGCCAAGGCGGGTTACGACTTGCTCAAAGGCGGCAGTTATCGCGACATGTGGTGGGTGACCCACAACCCGGATGGCGCATTCATGGCGCGGGGTGTTTACGGTCAGCGTACCTACATCGACCCTAAAGCCGAGATGGTTATCGTGCGTTATGCGTCAAACCCGATTGCCAGCAACTCGGCGAACGACCCGGTGACCATTCCGGCATTTGAGGCTTTGGCTAAACAGCTGATCGCGCACCCCGAGTAACCCTCACAGGGTCGAAAAATAGGCTTTTCCGTACGATGTATCGAGCTTGTCTCGCGATCTTTTAAACAACCAAAAGATCGCGAGGCAGCTGTAGTGGGCCAGTTTATTGGACCACTCGGTAGACGTTTTTCGTCCCTCTACTACGCCCCGCTCACGCCAAGATGAAGATCGCTGGCGGCCCGCAGAAGTTTCACATTATTTGTTATATCGTAACTATATATTTCAGAATGTGGAGCTTCCATGCGTGTCGATTTAGATGCCGAGGAGGGTGGCCTTGAGTCGTTGTCTCGCTTTCAAAGCGCCTCCGTTCAGGCACGGCAACTTTTCCAGCTAGGCGTTGTGCTCGCCGCCCTCGCAATCATGGCGTGGACGGTGGCGTTTTTCATCGGCTTGTTTGCCTCTGATTCGTTATGGCCTGCGTTGCTTGATAACACTGCGGCGGCGTTGTTGGTGCTGGCGGCGGGTGCGCAATCGGCTTTTTGGGTGGCCAACTGGCGCAACGCAGCGTTAAACCCGCCAGCCGCTGTGAGCATTGAGCAACAACCCGCCGCATCTTTAAGTGCTTATGAACGCTTCTGCCGAAAGCTGAGCGCCGGGTCATATCGGTTGTTAAGCAGTATTGGCGCGCCAGCCTTGTGGCTTGCGGGTGTCAGCGGCCTGGCCGTGTGGTGTGTGCAGCACAATTGGAACCTCTCATTACCCGGTACCGCCCTGGGCACATGGGGCCGCATTGCGGCCGGGGTAGCCGTGTTACTGGCGTTTGCGCTGTTGGTGTTTGAGCGTTATCTGGCGCAACAACCCGATGCCAGATGGCCAGAAGCCCGGTTGCTCGCGCCGCTGGTGCGGGTGCCGATCATTACGTTTCTGTTGAGCGCGCTCTGTCTGCTATTTAGCCGCGACGATTCTGTGTGGCCCGCGCGTGTTGCGGTGTTAACGGGCGTGTTGCCAGCGGCCGTAGCGATTGAGTTAATCCTGCGGGCAGTGGCGTCGGTGTTCAGCCCGCAGCGCGATAAGCGTGAACCACGCATGATCGCGCAGAGTTTTATTGCCGGGATGTTGCGCTGGCCGCCGCAACCGTTGCTGGCGTTACAACACGAATTGCACAACCGGTTTGGTATCGACCTGCGACAAATCTGGGCGTTCAGTTACATGCGCAAGGCGTTCTTCCCGGTGCTGGCAGTGATCGTTGCGGTGGGTTGGGCGCTGAGCGGCGTGAATGAAGTCCCGCTGCAAGGCCGTGGCATTTATGAACGCTTTGGTAAGCCGGTCGACGTCCTCGGTCCGGGATTACACGTAGGCTTGCCGTGGCCATTGGGCCGGGTGCTGGCGGTCGAAAACGGCGTGGTGCATGAGCTGGCCACCAGCACCGAATCGGCCGCTGACCCGGTACTGGCATCGGCGGATGGCCTGCCGCCACTAACGGCCAATCGCTTGTGGGACGCCACCCATGTGAATGACAAATCCCAAGTCATTGCCAGTGGCACAGGCGACAAGCAGGGCTTTCAGATCGTCAACATGGACGTGCGCTTTGTGTACCGCATAGGCCTGAGCGATCAAGCGGCGATTGCCGCGACCTATCACAGTGCCGATGTGCCGACGCTGATCCGCAGTACGGCCAGCCGCATTCTGGTGCACGACTTTGCGTCTCGTACATTGGATGGACTGTTGGGCGAACAGCGTACGGCGTTGGCTGCTGACATTGGGCATGCGGTGCAGGCCGATCTGGATGCGTTGGACAGCGGGGTCGAAATTCTCGCCACCGTGGTCGAGGCCATTCACCCGCCGGCGGGTGCGGCGAATGCTTATCACGCGGTGCAGGCGGCGCAAATTAGCGCGCAGGCATTGATCGCACGTGAACGGGGTGCGGCCAGCGAACAGGCGAACGTCGCGCAATTGCAAGCCAGCATAGCTCTGGACCAAGCCAGCGCGGCAGCGCGGGAAGTGAACGCGACCGCGCAGACTTCAGACCTGCGTTTTGGCGCTGAACAAAAAGCCTATGCCGAGGCCGGTCACGCCTTTGTGCTGGAGCAGTACTTAACCCAGCTTAGCCAAGGCATGAACAACGCCAAATTGTTGATCCTCGACCACCGCCTTGGGGGCAGCAACGCGCCAACCCTCGATCTGCGTTCTTTCACGCTGCCGGCCGATCCTGTCGCGCCGCGTAAAGCTGTTCAGTAAGGAGTCTTGTTTTGAGCCACTCACACGATCATCACGCGCACGGCGGCCATCATCACGGCCACCATCATCACCATCAGTGTGATGACCATGAGCCGAGCCCGTTTCCTTGGCGACGCATGGGCTGGGCCGCCTTGTTGGTGTTGTTCGCGGTTGCCGCCGCGAGCCTGGTGCAAGTCCGTTCGGGCGAAGCGACCGTCATCACTCGTTTTGGCAATCCGGCCCGCGTGCTGCTTGAACCCGGTCTGGGCTGGCGCTGGCCCGCGCCCTTTGAAGTCAGCGTGCCGGTGGACTTGCGCCTGCGCACTACATCCAGTGGTCTGCAAGATGTCGGCACGCGCGACGGTCTGCGCATTATCGTGCAGGCCTACGTGGCCTGGCAGGTGCAGGGCGACGCCGAAAACGTACAGCGTTTTATGCGTGCCGTGCAGAACCAGCCGGACGAAGCGGCCCGACAGATCCGCACCTTTGTTGGCTCGGCGCTGGAAACCACAGCGGCCAGTTTTGACCTGTCGAGCCTGGTGAACACCGATGCCAGCCACGTCAAAATTGCCGACTTTGAAGCGCAACTGCGTCAACAAATCGAACAACAATTGCTCAGTACCTATGGTGTGCGCGTGCTGCAAGTGGGCATTGAGCGCCTGACACTGCCGTCGGTCACGCTCACTGCCACGGTCGATCGCATGCGCGCCGAGCGTGAAACCATCGCCACTGAACGCACGGCTGTAGGTAAGCGTGAAGCGGCGCAAATTCGTTCGGCGGCCGAGCGCGATGCCCGCATTCTGCAAGCCGATGCCAGCGTTAAAGCGGCTGACATCGAGGCTAAGTCGCGGGTCGAAGCTGCGCAGATTTATGGGCAGGCATACGCCCGTTCGCCAGAGTTGTACAACCTGCTGCGTTCGCTCGATACGTTGGGGACGATGGTAAATCCAGGCACCAAAATTATTCTGCGCACGGATGCGGCACCGTTTCGGGTCCTGGTCGACGGACCGCCCTCATTGGACAGCAAGGCTGGAGCGCGTCCATGAGCCTCGACTCTGAAGACACCCCAGGTGTCAGCAGCCCGTGGCAACAAGCCGGGCGCTTGGCATTTTTGGGGTTATATGCGGTGACGGTATTTGCCGCCGTGGCGTGGGGTGTTTCCAATGTGCGGCAAATTGATCCGCAGAACCGGGCTGTGGTGTTGCGCTTTGGCGCCCTAGATCGCATCCACAATGCCGGTTTGTTGTGGGCCTGGCCGCAGCCGTTTGAGCAAGTGGTGATCGTGCCCGCCGCCGACCGTGTGAGTGAGCGACGGATCGAAAACCTGCTGCGTTCGGACAGCGCCTTGCAGGCCGACCGAGTTGCAACGTTTGCCACGCCGATCAACGATGCGCTGGCCGGCTCCGGGTATTTGCTGACCGGTGATGCGGGCGTTGTGCAATTGGATGTGCGGGTGTTTTACAACGTCACCGACCCTTATGCCTTCGTGCTGCAAGGTGAGCATGTGTTGCCCGCGCTGGATCGGCTGGTCACACGCAGTGCGGTGGCGCTGACCGCGGCCCGGGATTTGGATACCATTCTGGTGGCGCGTCCTGAGTTGATTGGCAGCGACAAACAGGCGGCTGAGCGCCGCGAGCGTTTGCGCGGTGATTTGGTGCAAGGCATCAATCAGCAATTGGCGGCATTGAGCGCCACGGGACAGGGCTTGGGTGTGCAAGTGGTGCGGGTTGACGTGCAATCGAGTTTGCCGGGCCCGGCAGTGAATGCGTTTAACGCCGTGCTCACCGCCAGCCAGCAAGCCGAAAAAGCGGTAGCCAATGCGCGTAACGACGCGGCCAAAGTGACTCAGGCGGCAACTCAGCAAGCCGACCGTAGCGTGGAACAAGCGCACGCTCAAGCCAGTGAGCGATTGGCTCAAGCGCAGTCGGACACGGCAGGCATCGTCAACTTGGCCAAGGTGCAACAGGCAGGCAATGACCCCGGTTTGTTGCTGCGTTTGTATCGCGAACGGATGCCGAAAATTTTGGGGCAGGCCGGTTCTGTCACCACCGTTGACCCCAAAGACGATTCCCGTCTGATTATTCAGGGAGCCGAACAATGAGTACGCCTGCAACCCAACCCGCCGTCAATTTGCTGAGCAGCGCCGAGCAACGCAGCGCCGCCCGCCAACTGACCTTGGCGATGCTGGCGCTGGGCTTATTAGCGCTTGGTTTGGCGTGGCGCTGGTGGATGCCACTGCAAGTGGGCACCAGTCAGTTGTTGCTGGGGTTTGCCTCGTTGTTGGTGGCGGTGCCGGTCATGCGTTCGGCCTGGTACAGCCTGCGTTATCCAAGCCTGCACGGCATCACTGACCAACTGATTGCCCTGGCGATGTTGGGTGCATGGGCCACCGGCGATTTACTGACCGCCGCATTGCTGCCGATCATCATGATCTTTGGCCACGTGCTCGAAGAGCGCAGCGTGATCGGTTCGCAAGAAGCCATTCACGCACTTGCCAAACTGACCCGCAGCCAAGCGCGTTTGTTTGATGCAGATGGCAGCTTGCGCGAAGTCGACAACAGCACACTCCGCCCAGGAGACCACGTTGAAGTGCGCGCGGGCGATCGGGTACCGGCTGATGGCGTGGTGTTATCAGGGCAAGCTAGCCTCGACACGGCGTCGATTACCGGGGAGTCAGTACCGCTGGAAGTCAGTGTCGGGATGCCCATTTTTGGTGGCGCAATCAACCTCGACGGCTTGCTGCGGGTAGAGGTAACGCGCACAGGTGAGGAATCGACACTGGGCAAAGTCATCGCCCTGATGCAGAACGCCGAGCGCGCTAAACCCCCTATCACCCGTTTGCTTGAACGGTACGCGGGCGGTTACATGGTGCTGGTGTTGATGATCGCGGCGGTGACCTGGTTTATCACCAATGATGCGCAAGCCATGCTCGCGGTGTTGGTGGCTGCGTGCCCCTGCGCGTTGGTGTTGTCGGCACCGGCCACGGCCATTGCCGGAATCGCGGTGGCTGCGCGCCACGGCATTTTGATCCGCAGTTCGGCGTTTCTTGAAGAACTGGCTGACTTAACGTCATTGGTTGTGGATAAAACCGGAACCCTGACCTATGGCACTTTGCGTCTGCACGCGGTTGAAACCGAGCACGCTGACCACCCACGGCTGTTGCAACTGGCCGCCAGTCTGGGCGCTGCCAGCAGCCATCCGGTGAGCCGTGCCTTGGCGGGTTTGGTAAGTCACGCGCACATGCTTGAGCTGAGCGATGTTCGCGAGCGTCAAGGATTGGGAGTGGTGGCCAACACCGAGCAAGGCGAAGCGGCCTTGGGTCGGCCTGAACTATTCGACCAATTGGCTATTACCACCACGCCAGTGCCGGAACATGATGGTCCTATTGCGGGGCTTTCGCTTGATGGGCAATTCCTCGGTTGGTTGCTACTGGCAGACAGCGTCAAGCCAGAAGCCCAAGAGGCGTTGAGTGAATTGCGTGAGTTGGGGCTTGGGCGTCAGGTCTTGTTGACGGGTGACCGTCAGAGCGTGGCCGAACATATGGCGCGGATGGTGGGCATCAGCGACGTGCAGGCTCAGGCATTGCCAGAAGACAAATTGAAGCGTGTACTGAGTGAAATCGACAGCGGCTTCAGGCCGATGGTCGTGGGTGACGGGATCAATGATTCGCTGGCGCTCAAGGCGGGTGTGGTCGGCGTGGCGATGGGCGCAGGGGGAGCAGACATTGCATTGGCCTCCTCAGACATCGTGCTGATCGGCAGTGATCTGCGCCGTTTGGGTACGTGCGTGCGATTGAGCCGCGAGTGTCGGCAGACGTTGCAGGTTAATGTGTTTATCGGCCTTGGCTGGACACTGGCCATTGTTGCCGCCGCCGCGTTTGGTTGGCTGGGTGCTGCTGGCGCGATGATTGCCGCCTTGCTGCACAACCTCAGCACGCTGTTGGTATTGGGCAATGCTGGACGCTTGCTGCGTTTTCATGAACCACTGGAGGTACCTGCCAACGTGGCTCACTCCCAGCCCGAGAACTTACCGCACCGGCTCTAGACTCCGCCTTTCGGCTCCTGGAGCTGAAAGTTTCCGCTAATCGTCTAACCTATAGATTCGTTGTTCTGAATGAAGGGGGACTCACTGATGCTTGCGCAACTGCCACCAGCTTTACAGAAACTTCAGCTTCCATTACGGCTAAAACTTTGGGACGGACACGAGTTTAATTTGGGGCCGGAGCCCAGCGTCACGATTGTGGTCAAGGACCCGCAGCTCGTTGCGGAGTTTACGCACCCCAGTCTTGATCTATTGGGCAGCGCATTTGTCGAGGGCAAGCTTGAGCTTGAGGGTTCCATCAGCGAAGTGATTCGCCTCTGTGATGAGTTAAGCCAAGCGCTGGTGTCCGAAGATGTCACTCAGCCTTCGCGCGTACACCACGACAAAGAAACCGATGCGGCATCTATCTCTTACCACTACGACCTGTCCAACGACTTTTATCAGTTGTGGCTTGATCGCGATATGGCCTATTCGTGCGGTTATTTTGAAACGGGTGACGAGACCCTTGATGAAGCCCAGCAAGCCAAGTTTCGTCTGCTGTGTCGCAAGTTGCGGCTAAAGCCGGGCGAATATTTATTGGACGTTGGCTGCGGTTGGGGGGGGCTGGCGCGCTTCGCGGCTCGAGAGTACGGGGTCAAAGTATTTGGCATTACCCTGAGTAAAGAACAACTGGCATTGGGGCTTGAGCGCGTTAAAGCCGAAGGCCTGCAAGACAAAGTTGACCTGCAATTGCTGGACTACCGTGATCTGCCGCAAGACGGCCGTTTCGACAAAATTGTCAGCGTGGGCATGTTTGAGCATGTGGGTCACGCCAACCTGCGTGAGTACTGCGAAATCCTCTCGAACGCGGTACGCGAAGGCGGCCTGGTGATGAACCATGGCATCACCGCCAAGCACACAGACGGGCGTCCGGTGGGTCGTGGGGCGGGGGATTTTATCGATCGCTATGTCTTCCCGAATGGCGAGCTGCCGCATCTTTCGATGATCACCGCCGAGATCAGTGAAGCCGGTTTGGAGGTGGTCGACGTCGAAAGCCTGCGCCTGCATTACGCCCGTACTTTGGAGCATTGGAGCCAGCGTCTGGAAAACAATCTAGAGGTTGCTGCCAAGATGGTGCCTGAAAAAGCCTTGCGTATCTGGCGCCTGTACCTGGCGGGTTGTGCTTACGCCTTTACCCATGGCTGGATCAACATCGATCAAATTCTGGCGACCAAACCCCATGCCGATGGCTCAATCGAATTGCCACCGACGCGTGCGGATATTTATCGCTGAGCGCAGAGTTTGAACATTCCTAAGCCGTGCCGCTGCCTGCGACACGGCTTTTTTTTTGCTTTTTTACAAGATGGGCGACACCAGTCGGGCGACGCGCATACCCAGTTGTTGTAAGCGATGCGTGGCCTTGATGTCCTCATTGGTCACTTCGTGCGCCAGGGCGAAGTCATCCAGCAGCATGTGTTCAACCTCGGTCGCAAACGCCTCGTCCACCGTCAACAACATCACCTCGAAATTGAGACGGAATGAACGGTTATCCATGTTGGCGCTGCCAATGGCGCTGATTTCGTTGTCGACCAACACCACTTTCTGATGCACGAAGCCGGGTTGATAACGGAAGATCCGCACGCCTGCACGCACCGCTTCGAAGGCATACAAGCTGGAGGCTGCGAAGACAATTTTATGGTCGGGCCGGGACGGGATCAGGATACGCACATCCACCCCACGCAAAACGGCGAGGCGCAATGCCGAGAACACCGCTTCATCCGGTACAAAGTAGGGCGTGGTTATCCACACCCGCTGATTGGCGGCGTGAATGGCCTCAACGAAAAACAGTGAGCAGGTCTCGTAGGGATCCGCTGGGCCGCTGGCCATAAATTGGCAGAGCATGCCGTTTTCGGGATAACTCTGTGGCAGGATCAGCGGCGGCAATTGCCGTGATGCCCAGAACCAGTCCTCAGCAAAAGACTCTTGCAGGCAAGCCACCACCGGGCCACTGACTTCGACATGGGTATCGCGCCACGGTGAGAGTGGCGGCTTGGCCCCTAGGTATTCGTCGCCCACGTTATGCCCGCCGACAAAGCCTTTCACGCCATCCACCACGACCACTTTTCGGTGGTTGCGAAAGTTCACCTGGAAGCGACTGATCCAGCCTCCGCGTGTAGCAAATGCGTAGATTTGGACACCGCCAGCACGCAGGCTTTCACCGTAGCTTTTGGGTAGGGTGTGGCTACCGATGCTGTCGTACAGCACATGCACTGCAACCCCTTCAGCGGCTTTTTCCAGCAGGAGGGCGTGTAACTGCATCCCGAGCTTGTCGTTGTGGATGATAAAGAACTGAACCAGCACCACTTTTTTGGCTGAACGAATGGCGCTAAATATCGCCTCGAAGGTCGCGGTGCCATTGATCAGCAAGCGTACGCTGTTGTTCGCAAGACACGGCATGCGACCCAACTTGGGCATGGCGCGCAGCGATGTATAGGCTTTGGAGTTTCGAGCAGCGAGCGCTTCTTCAACCCATGGTCGCCAGTTTAGGTCGGTGATGGCTTCGCGCATTTCTTGATTGGCGTCGCGTCGGGCGCGTATGTAATCGTCAAACGTGCTGCGACCAAATATCAGGTACGGGATGAGTGTTAAGTAGGGAATGAAGAACAGTGACATGGCCCATGCAATCGCCCCCTGAGCTGTTCGCACGGTTAATACCGCGTGTACCGCTGCAATCAAGCCTAAGCTGTGGATCAATAAAATCAGATAACCAATAACGTGTGGGCCTAAATAATCCATGCGTATCCTTACTCCTGAATGTCCAACGCCTAAGTACAACAGACCGTGTTTTAGTGCGAATGTGCTATTTGGGTTTCCGTGCAACACCCGCTTATTTTTGACGTCTAACGCGGACAATTCCGTAGGAGTGACATTGATGAATGTTCGTCTGCTTGGGCTGTTTGTAGCCTGTGGTTTATCCATCTCTGTGGCCCAAGCCCAAATGCTGCAACCGGGTCTTTGGGAAGTGACCTCCAGCAATATGCAGGTGGATGGTCAACAGCTTCCAGACCTGCAGGTAATGTTAGGTCAGTTTCAGAACATGATGACCCCCGAGATGAAAGCTCAGTTGGAAAGCCAGGGGTTAAGCATGGGTGGTAAAGGGATTCGGGTTTGCCTCACGCCCGAGCAAGTGAAGACGGATGATATTCCGTTGACCGACCCCAAGTCCGGTTGTAATCAGCAGATCACTGAGCGTAGTGGAAATCTGTGGAAGTTCCGGTTTAGTTGCCCAAAAGCCCAAGGTGCCGGCGTAGCAAAATTCGCCAGCGATCGTGAATTTACCACTCAGGTGATTGGCACTTTCAATGCCACCGGTGTTCAGCAAAAGGGCAGCATGGACACGCGTGCTCTTTGGCTTGGACAAGACTGTGGAACCGTTAAACCGCGTTCTTAAAAAACAGAACGTGTAGGAGCGAGCTTTTGATCTTTTAAAAGATCGCCAACAAGCTCGTTTCTACAATCAGCTGTGCCGCACAAACCCAATCGCTTACTGCCGATCACCGAGCCCTCCAGTTCCAGCGACTCTCAGCCACCGCATCATGGCTGTGCAAACTTTCGGCGTGGACCACTTTCACGTTGAAGCCATTCACGCCCGGCACTGTCTTCAAAACGACATTCAACCGCCGCGCTGCATCCTCGCAAAACATCAAGTTCTGACCATTGGCCAACGCAAAGGCTTGCTCATCGGCGCGCTTTACTGCGGTTTGCACGGCGGTTCCCAACGCTCTTTCTGCCTCATCAATGAGCATCTTGATGGGGAACTGCTGCACTTCGGAACTGATCAGCGTCTGCAAAGAAGCGGTACTTCGTTGGCTGTGAGGTGTTGCCACAATTCCCTGCGAACTGCCAAGCCACGTTAAAACTTCAGCGTGCTGCAATGGCTTATTGGCAAAGTCACTTACGAACTGCTGCTGAATAAGTTGCCGGGCTAAGGCCGCTGAGCATGGGCAAGTCGATGAATAGTTCACCTCTACTTTTAGTTCCACGTGGAACATTCCGTTTTTCAGAGAGGCGTCGATGCTCACCGGGTAACTCTTCCAGCCACTCAATGGGCTGACGAGCGCCGGGCGCTTTAGCAGCATCTGTGTGCGGATTCGCAGGAAGGCGCAGATCGATAAATCATCGTGACTGTCGAGAAATTGCTGCAAAATTTTTTTCAAAAGTAGCGGGTTCAAGTCCTGCGACTCTAGTACTTCGAGCGCTAGATAAAGTCGGGACATGTGAATTCCACGGGCTTCACCGTCATCTAGGCTTACACCCGCATCGGCTGTGGCGGTGAGTTGTTGGCCCTCAATCACAATCGGCAGGGCAATGCCGCACATCCCCACCCATTCCAGAGGAACAATTTGTCGAGCGTTTTGCGAAGCAATATCAGGAAGGGTTAGCGCGTTCATAAAAGGAGTTTCCGTCGGGAAAATGGGAGTGGTGTTACAAGATAACAATTTCCGTGATTTGTATTGTTATAATGTATCATTACCGGCAGACCTGAAAGGGCCTAGCCAACAAGCGGGCGCTTTGACCTGCCAACCCTGATGAGGAACTTCCATGCGTAAACGCCTACCAGTGACCGTGTTGTCTGGTTTTCTCGGTGCAGGAAAAAGCACCCTCTTGAATTACATTTTGCGTAACCGCGAAAACTTGCGCGTGGCCGTGATCGTCAACGACATGAGTGAAATCAATATCGATGGCGGTGAAGTGCAGCGTGACGTCAGCCTCAATCGCGCCGAAGAAAAATTGGTCGAAATGAGCAACGGCTGTATCTGCTGCACCCTGCGCGAAGACTTATTGGAAGAGGTCAGCAAATTGGCCAAAGACGGGCGGTTTGATTATTTATTGATCGAGTCGACGGGTATTTCAGAACCGTTGCCCGTCGCAGAAACATTCACCTTTCGCGATGAATCGGGCCAAAGCCTGGCCGATATTGCCCGCCTGGACACGATGGTCACGGTGGTGGATGGACTGAATTTCTTGCAGGACTATCAAGCCGCAGACAGTTTGGCCTCGCGTGGCGAGACGTTGGGTGAGGACGATGAGCGTTCGATCACGGACCTGTTGATTGAACAAATAGAGTTCGCGGACGTTATTTTGATCAGCAAGATCGACCTCATCAGCAGTGTCGAACGTTTGGAGTTAATCGCCATTCTTGAGCGTCTGAACGCGCAGGCCGACATCATCCCAATGGTGATGGGCGAAGTCCCACTGAAAAAAATCCTCGATACCGGTCGTTTTGACTTTGAGCGAGCCGCCCAGGCGCCGGGCTGGTTACAAGAACTACGTGGTGAGCATGTGCCAGAAACCGAGGAGTACGGCATTGCTTCCACGGCCTATCGCGCACGGCGGCCGTTTCACCCCGAACGGTTTTTTAATTTTATTGATCGCCCATGGACCAACGGCAAATTGCTGCGCTCCAAAGGCTTTTTCTGGCTAGCCAGCAAGTACCAAGAAGCCGGTAGTTGGTCTCAGGCGGGCGGGTTGATGCGTTATGGGTTTGCGGGGCGCTGGTGGCGTTTTGTGCCCCGCGACCAATGGCCGCAAGACCCGGAAAGCAACGCTGAAATTCTTAAAAAATGGCTCCCCAATACCGCTGATTGTCGTCAAGAACTGGTCTTTATCGGCCAGCACATCGACTTTGGCCTGCTCTCGGCCGAGTTGGACGCGTGCTTGCTCAATGACCAAGAAATGGCCCTCGGTATTGAGGGCTGGAAGCAGTTGAATGACCCCTTTGGTGAGTGGCACGAAGAGGTGGCGGCATGATGAATCTGGCCCGTACTGCGCAACCATTAGTCGGTCACGTATGTGGGACAACGCCGGATGTTATGGCGCGAGTCTTGGACGATGACATCAATCTGGCGATTTGGCAGCGTCAGTTGCCGCTGCATATCAGCGATTTTTCGGTTTTATTGCTCTCACTCGACGAGCCGCTGGCCGACGCGCTGGTGCTCGAAATGACCGATGAAAAAGCCCAGCCCAACCTGACAGGGCTGGCTGCCAGGTTCAACGACTTAGAAGGCTATGAGGGCTTCATTGCGGATATTTCCTGGCTCGTCAGTGCCTACGCCTGCTTGTTGGGCGCCAAGCGCGTGGGACTGCGCCTCAGGGCCTTGGATAAAGCGATGTGCCCACGGTTTCACGTTGACCACGTGCCTGTCAGGCTAATTACCACGTACGCGGGAGTTGGCAGTCAGTGGTTGCAGGAAGGCGTGATGGAACGGCGTCATTTAGGCCAGGTGCTCGCAGAGCCAACCGACCCTTCGCACATTGAACACATACACACCGGTGAAGTGGCCTTGCTCAAGGGCGAGAGATGGCAGGGCAACGAGGGCGCGGGCTTGATCCATCGTTCTCCAGCCTTGGCGGATGCAGAGCGACGGCTAATTTTGACCCTGGATTGGTTGGCCTGAGGCATATTGCTTCTTTCGATCAAAACAGAAGCCGGCGATGATCTTGCAGAACATTCCTACCCACGTAATTGCCGGGCCACTAGGCGCCGGCAAAACCAGTGTGATTCAGCACCTGATGACGCAAAAGCCTGAGCACGAACGTTGGGCGGTACTGGTCAATGAGTTCGGTCAAATCGGGCTGGATGCAGCGCTGATGAACGCTGGAAGTGATGCGATCGCCATTGCAGAAGTCGCTGGCGGCTGCGTGTGTTGCGTCAACGGGGCACCTTTTCAAATTGGTTTGAGCCGTCTTTTGCGTAAGGCCCGGCCTGATCGGTTGTTTATAGAACCGTCTGGATTGGGGCATCCCGCGCAAATCTTAAAACAGTTAAGCCAAGCACCTTGGCGGGGTGTTTTGGCCTTGCAACCCTGCGTCATGGTGCTCGATGCACACGCCATGGCCCAAGGAAAACCACTGCCTGAAACCCAGCAAACGGCCTTGGAAGCGGCCGGATTAGTGGTTATGAATAAATCTAATAGTGTGCAAAATGAGCAACGTGAGCAGATTGCATACGGCCTGCCAAAGTGCCCTGTTTTATGGGTTGAGCAGGGCCGAATCCCTTTAAATTCGCTGCCTTCAGGCTGTATGAATAATATTCATCCTGTGGATAAGTCATTGATTTATAAGGGTATTAATTCTATTAACAGCGTTTTTACCGACCCCAAAATCCCGATTCAACGGGCTCAGCTTCAACCCGAAGGGTGGAGTGTCGGTTGGCGTTGGCATGCCTCCCAGCAATTTGAGTTGAGCGGGCTTGAGCGCTGGCTAAAAAGCCTGAATTGGCGTCGTGCCAAGCTGGTTATCCGCGCTTCAGAGGGCTGGTTTTCAAGTAATTCTGTGGATAACTCTCTTCAACAGTGGGCATCCAGCGAGTGGCGCCAGGATTCACGTGTTGAATTGATATTTGAGGGGCAACAAGACCTGGAATTGCTCCGTTCCGGTCTGGAAAACTGCCTGATAAAGGAAGATGGGTGAGCTGTAAGGGCGAGAAACCCAGCAATTACGGCGATTTTGTGCTGGTAAAATTGTCCTACGATTTGAATTGTGTGCAGCCGTTTTCTGTCAAAAAAATCTGCTTTAGGTGTCTAAACCAAGGGTTTCAGCGGAGTTATCCACAGGCGACGATTGGGTCGAGCTTGCTCGCGATCCTCTAAAGATCAAAAGATCGCGAGCAATCGAGCGTCGACCGGCTGGTCCTACAAATATTGGTGTTGTGAGGCAGGTCAGTGGCGTGTCTTGCTGTGGTCTTGGCGCCATTGGCTGAGTTCAATCACCTGGGCGCTGGGAACAACGCTTGGCTCAGGTTGGTCCTCAGTCTTGACCGGGTAGGGCGGCAGGTCGATTTTGGCGCTGTGGGCGCCGAACTGGGTGATGGTTCCGGTATGGCGTTGATCGCCGGTGACTGTGAACTCGAAGTTATACACACGGGCCAAGCGTTTCTGGCCCTTGGCATCGGCAATAAAGCCGATTCTCTTGAGCGCTACGTTTTCATCCAACAGTTCAATATCGAGTTTTTTGCAGTGCTGTTTGACCCGCTCCAACGCCCGTTCTCGCAGGCCGTGGTTGTGCCACAGCCAGGCAGCGCCTGTTGCCAGTAGCATCAGCACAAACATATTTCCAAGGGTCAGCATTAAGTGCGCTCCAACAGATTAGGGTCAGCTTAACTGCGACTTCAGTCTGTCGTACAGGTTGTGTTTAGTCGCATACTGCGTGGCTCGAATCCACCCGCAGTCTGGAATCCGGCATGAAACGTACACCTCATCTCCTCGCCATCCAATCCCACGTGGTTTTCGGCCATGCCGGCAACAGCGCAGCAGTTTTTCCTATGCAGCGTGTGGGTGTGAATGTCTGGCCTTTGAACACCGTGCAGTTCTCTAACCACACTCAGTATGGTCAGTGGGCGGGCGAAGTGTTGGCCCCAGCGCAAATTCCTGCGTTGGTCGAAGGCATTGCCGCCATTGGTGAGCTAGGCAACTGTGATGCCGTGCTATCCGGCTATTTGGGTAGCGCCGCGCAAGGTCGGGCGATTCTCAGTGGTGTGGCACGTATTAAGGCGGCAAACCCTAACGCGTTGTACTTGTGCGACCCGGTGATGGGACACCCGGAGAAAGGCTGCATCGTGCCCCAAGAAGTCAGTGATTTTCTGCTCGACGAGGCGGCTGCCGTTGCAGATTTTTTGTGTCCCAACCAGTTAGAGCTGGACAGCTTCTGTGGTCGCCAGCCGCAATCGCTGCTTGATTGCCTGGCAATGGCGCGCAGCCTGTTGGCTCGTGGCCCGAAAGCGGTGTTGGTCAAGCACGTGTCTTATCCCGGCAAGCCTGTTGAAAGCTTTGAGATGCTGCTGGTGACGGCCGAGGGCAATTGGCACCTGCGCCGCCCGCTGTTGGCCTTCCCGCGTCAGCCGGTGGGCGTGGGCGATTTGACCTCGGGGTTATTCTTGGCGCGCGTGTTGCTGGGGGACAGCTTGGTGGCGGCGTTTGAGTTCACCGCGTCGGCCGTGCATGAAGTGCTGCTCGAAACCCAGGCCTGCACCAGCTACGAATTGCAACTGGTGCGTGCCCAAGACCGCATTGCTCACCCGCGTGTGCGGTTTGAGGCGACACCGATCAATTTGTAAGCGGCCACCTACAGGCGGGCGGTGTGTTTACAGCGTTTCGTCTTTCAATTCGCGGTAGCGTTGTTCCAGTTCCTGGCGGATCTGGCGACGTTGCTTGCCCTGGATAAAGCGGCGCTTGTCTTCGCTGTTCAGCGGCTGCAAAGGCGGTACAGAAGCCGGTTTACGGTCGTCGTCCACCGCCACCATGGTGAAGAAGCAACTATTGGTGTGGCGCACTGAGCGTTCACGGATATTTTCGGTGACGACTTTGATCCCGACTTCCATCGAGGTATTGCCGGTGTAGTTGACTGATGCCAAGAAGGTCACCAGTTCGCCGACATGAATCGGCTCACGGAAAATAACCTGATCCACCGATAAGGTGACGACATAACGTCCTGCGTAACGGCTGGCGCAGGCGTAGGCCACTTCGTCGAGGTACTTGAGCAGGGTTCCGCCGTGAACATTGCCAGAAAAATTGGCCATGTCCGGGGTCATCAAGACCGTCATCGATAGTTGGGAGTTTCCGGGTTCCATAGCAGCAGGCTCGTGGTTGTGTTGCAGCAGTGAAATGGGTATCTCTGCGGATACTTTGCGATTTTTTGAAACAGTTATTAACGGGACGTTGCCGTTTTGGCTGCCGTCACGCACTTACGTATCTGTTTCCATATATTGCACCGCCTTTCTGTCGGAAGTCGCGGTGTTAACCTGCAAAAGTCCTTCAATCGGACAATTCCTACATTTAAAACAAACGATATGCACGGCTGGCTAGGCTGTGTCTGTCGTTCTGGTGCTGGATAAAAATCAAAAAGGAGCGTCACGCCATGCATGCCATCAGCTTTATCCAAGATTTGGCAGTCATCATGCTGGTCGCAGGCGTGGTGACTATTCTGTTCCACCGGTTCAAGCAGCCTGTGGTACTGGGTTACATCGTTGCGGGTTTTATTATCGGCCCGCACACCCCGCCTTTTGGCCTGATCCACGATGAAGAAACGATCAAAACCCTAGCCGAGCTGGGGGTGATTTTTTTGATGTTCTGCCTCGGGCTGGAATTCAGCCTGCGTAAGTTGTTCAAGGTCGGGGCCACGGCGTTTATCGCAGCGTTCATGGAAATTACGCTGATGATCTGGATCGGCTATGAAATTGGCCGCTGGTTTGACTGGAACACCATGGACTCGCTGTTCTTGGGCGCCATTCTGGCGATTTCCTCGACCACGATCATCGTCAAAGCACTTAACGACCTGAAGATGAAAAATGAGCGTTTTGCGCAGCTTATTTTTGGCGTACTGATCGTTGAAGACATCCTAGGCATCGGGATTATTGCCTTGCTGTCGAGCATTGCCGTCAGTGGCAGTGTGAGCCCCGAAGAAGTCTTTTCGACGGTCGGCAAACTGTCGTTGTTCATGATTGTGGCGCTGGTCATTGGCATCCTGCTGGTGCCGCGGGTGCTGGCGTATGTGGCCCGGTTTGAAAGTAATGAAATGCTGCTGATCACCGTGCTGGGGCTGTGCTTTGGTTTCTGCCTGCTGGTGGTCAAGTTGGAATACAGCATGGTGCTGGGCGCATTTTTGATCGGTGCAATCATGGCCGAATCGCGTCAGTTGCTGAAAATAGAACGCCTGATCGAGCCCGTACGTGATCTGTTCAGCGCGATCTTTTTTGTCGCCATCGGGCTGATGCTCGACCCTGCCATTTTGATGGAGTACGCGTTGCCCATTGTGGTGATTACCGTCGCCGTAGTCCTAGGAAAGATGCTTTCCTGCGGGCTAGGAGCCTTTATCGCAGGCAATGACGGACGCACCTCACTGCGTGTTGGGATGGGGCTTTCACAGATTGGGGAATTTTCTTTCATCATTGCGGCGTTGGGAATGACCTTGCAGGTCACCAGCAGCTTTCTCTACCCCGTGGCGGTCGCGGTATCGGTGCTGACCACATTGATGACGCCTTACCTGATTCGGGCCGCAGACCCGCTCTCGCTGAAGCTGGCGCAGGTTGTACCCAACCGGGTTTCGCGAGTTTTTGGATTGTATGGCGAGTGGTTGCGCAGCATTCAGCCGCAGGGAGAGGGCGCTTTACTCGCGGCCATGATTCGAAAAATATTGCTGCAGGTGGGCGTTAACTTGGCGCTGGTCATCGCTATTTTCTTTGCGGGCGGTTATTTCGCCCCCCGAATCGGCCAGTATTTGCAGGGCTGGATTTTGGAGCCGAGCTGGCAGAAAGCGATGATCTGGGGCTTGGCCTTGCTGCTGTCGCTGCCATTTTTAATCGCGGCGTATCGCAAGCTTAAGGCGCTCTCGATGCTGCTGGCGGAGATGGGCGTTAAGCCTGAAGTGGCGGGGCGGCACACGCAGCGTGTGCGTCGGGTGATCTCAGAAGTGATCCCGATTTTGTCGCTATTGGTGATTTTTCTGCTGTTGTCGGCGTTGTCGGCGAGCATTCTGCCCACTAATGAGCTGCTCATCGTGATTGCGGTGGTGGCGGCGGGGGTTGCGGCGCTGTTGTGGCGCTGGTTTATCCGCATCCATACGCGCATGCAGGTCGCGCTGCTAGAGACGCTGGATAACCACAAAGAGGCGGGTCACTGAGTCACCGGTAAAAGCGAACTTGCCTCGCGATCTTTTGATCTTTTAAACGATCGCGAGGCAAGCTGCTGTGCATCAGCTTTCGAGCCAGACGTCCCGTGCCCAGTGCCAGACCGATTCCCAGGTCTCTTCAGTCACGAGCTCTTCTTCGCCCGACCACAGCACCACGGTGCCGTCTTCTTCGACGCAGTAGTAGTCGTCGCCGTCCTGACAGATGGGGATCATGCTGCGGTCAACGCCAGCGTCCCAAGCGTTTGCGGCCACATCCGGCAGGTAAGTGTGCGACTGCGGGTCGGTCACAGTGACCGGCTCCAGGCTGCCGTACACGACATCGCTGACGGTCAGTAAAAATTCTCTGAAGACAAAAGGAATGTCGATGAACAATTGTTCTTCGATTTCTACCAGTTGGTCTTCGTCAGGCAGTTCCAGAGGAACCGGCACAGGCTCATTGGCTTCACGCAATTGTTCGATGATTTCTTCCACGACCTCAATCCTCATGCTCTATGGCGCGGTTTATATGACGGGCTTTATACAGTAGCTCGTTATAAGTGCAATCGTGAAATGCAAAGCCCCGGACAAGTCCGGGGCTTTGGTTACAACGTGTAGTGCCTGAGGAATCAGCCGTTTTGGCGGATACCGGCAACCAGCCAAGGCTGATTTTCGCCTTGTGGACGTTCCATGTTCCAGCTTTCGCTGAACACTTCGCCTTGGTCGAAACGCGAGGTTTTCGACACGCCGCTGAAGGTCAGGGTCGCGATAGTCTTGTCGGCGCGATCATCCACACCTTCAAGCTGTACACGCAGGTCGTCGATGTAAGTCGACTGGAAGGCGTCGCCCAATTCGGCACGTTCGCGCTTGAGGAACTCCAGCAGTTGTGGGGTCACGAACTCGGCGATTTTGTCCATTTCGTTGGCGTCCCAATGTTGCTGCAGGGACTGGAAGTGGTTGCGCGCAGCTTCAACGAAGCGTTCTTCGTTGAACCAAGCCGGAGCATTGATCACCGGACGGGCAGCAGCAGGAGCAGCCGAACCGCCAAAGATCGCGCCCATGGCAGGCTTTTGCTCGAACACTTCACGCTGCATAGGAGCGCCAGCCGGAGCCATGCCTTCTTGCTGCTTGCGACGGCGAGCGGCAATGAAGCGGAAGATCACAAAGGCGATGACCGCCATGATCAGGATGTCGAAGAACTGCATGCCCTGGAAGCCGCCGCCCATGAACATGGACGCCAGCAGACCGCCGGCAGCGATACCGGCCAGAGGGCCTAACCAGCGCGAAGCACCGCCGGCTTTGGCAGCCGCGCCTGCGGCACCGGCAGCACCTGCGGTGGCAGCAGCCCCGCCAGCACCCGCTGAAGGGGCCATTTGGCTAGTCTGGTGGCTCGGCGCGGCGCCGGAGCTTTTGCCGCCGCCGAAGCGTTTGGCGTTCGCGTCGAGGCTCATCGTCAAACCGATGCACAACGCCATGGCGATGCTAAGAAAACGTTTCATAAAGGGAATTCCCATTTGTGGATGACACGCGCGCCATGTTGCACAGGTGAGGTGTGACTGGCTAGCAGTGATATGTTTCGGGCTTTTGCCTAATTAGTAGTAGGACTGGTCCCTAAGTTTCGTAATCTCTGTAGGAGCGAGCTTGCTCGCGATCTTTTATAAGATCAAAAGATCGCGAGCAAGCTCGCTTCTACAGATGTACTTACCGTTTTAACACCAGCATCACCACGCCGGCAGTAATCAAACCAATCCCGCCCCATTGGCGCAGGTCGAGTTTCTCACCCAGCAGCAATACACCCATGATAGCCACCAGCACCACGCTGAGTTTGTCTACCGGGGCAACCAGCGACGCAGGCCCTAGTTTCAAGGCGCGGAAGTAGCAGATCCACGAAGCACCGGTGGCTAACCCCGACAGCAGCAAAAATACGTAACTGCGGGGCGAGATCGAACTCAGGGACTGGTATTGCCCAGTGGCATAGAGAATCAGCGCTAGGCTCACCAGCACCACAAAGGTGCGTAGCAAGGTCGCAAAGTCAGAGTTGACGTTCTCGATGCCCACTTTGGCAAAAATGGCTGTCAGCGCCGCAAAGGTGGCTGACAACAGAGCCCAGAATGTCCAGGAAGAAAAAAAACCTGAGCCCATGTTGCCTACCTTATCGCTGGATCGCTGTCGGGTTGCTGTCAGACGGCCTCAAGCTTGGCGTAGCCCATCATCAGCCACTTACTGCCTTCGGAGAAGTTCACCTGTACGCGGGCCTGTGCGCCAGCGCCCTCGAAATTGAGGATGACGCCTTCGCCAAAGACCGCGTGCTTGACCAGTTGGCCCAGTTTGAATTCGGTTTCCGGGATCTCCGAACCGCCAAACAGCGTGCTCGCGCTTTGCTTTTGACCGCCGCCGAAAGGACGGCTGACGCTGTTGGATAACCGAACTTCTTGAATCAGACCTTTTGGCACTTCACGTACGAAGCGTGAAACCTTGTTGTAGGTTTCGGCGCCGTACAAGCGTCGTGTCTCAGCATAGGTCATGACCAGGTTGTGCATCGCCCGGGTGATGCCCACGTAGGCCAAGCGGCGTTCTTCCTCAAGACGGCCCGGTTCTTCGAGGCTCATCTTGTGCGGGAACAAACCTTCTTCCATCCCGACCAAGAACACATACGGGAACTCCAAGCCTTTGGCGCTGTGCAGCGTCATCAACTGGATACCGTCTTCGTGCTCCTCGGCCTGCGTGTCACCCGCCTCCAGTGAAGCGTGGCCCAGGAACGCCGCCAGCGGCGAGAGTTCTTCGTCTTCTTCAGTGTTTTCGAAGTTGCGCGCCGCGCTCACCAGTTCCTCAAGGTTTTCTACCCGGGCCTGGCCTTTCTCGCCTTTTTCCGCTTCATGGTAGGCAATCAGCCCGGTTTGCTCGATGACGGTTTGGGTCATCAGGTGCAGCGGCATATCCATGGCTTTGGCGGCGAGGCTCTCGATCAGTTCGACAAAGCCTGCGATGGCGCCAGAGGCTCGACCAGGCAAGGCTTTATTGGCGATCAACTGGCGCATGGCCTCCCACATCGACACATCGCTGTGGCGCGCGTGCTCGCGAATGGCTTCGACGGTTTTTTCGCCGATGCCGCGTGTTGGGACGTTGATCACCCGCTCCAGTGCCGCATCGTTGCCGCGGCCTTCGAGCAAGCGCAGGTACGCCATGGCGTTTTTGATTTCAGCGCGTTCGAAGAAGCGCTGACCACCATAGATGCGGTACGGGATACGTTCACGCAGCAACGCTTCTTCAAGCACCCGCGACTGGGCGTTGGAGCGGTACAAAATGGCGATGTCGCTGTGGGCAAGGCCTGTTTTCAAGGCGCTTTCGATGGTTTCGACCACGTAGCGCGCTTCGTCGTGTTCGTTAAAGGCGGCGTACAAATTGATCGCTTCGCCTTCGCCGCCGTCGGTCCATAACTCTTTGCCCATGCGCCCGCTGTTGTTGGCAATCAGGGCGTTGGCCGCTTTGAGGATGCCCGCCGTGGAGCGGTAGTTTTGCTCCAAGCGAATGGTTTCGGCGTCAGGGAAGTCGGTCGAGTACTGGTAAATGTTTTCAATCTTGGCGCCGCGCCAGCCATAAATCGACTGATCGTCATCGCCCACCACCATCAAGCTGTCGCCGCCTTTGGCCAGTAAACGCAGCCAGGCGTATTGAACGGCGTTGGTGTCTTGAAATTCATCGACCAAAATATGCCGGAAGCGTTTCTGGTAATGCGCAAGCAAGCCGGGGTTGTCGCGCCACAGGTCGAGTGCGCGCAACAGCAGCTCAGAGAAGTCGATCACGCCTGCGCGCTGGCACGCGGCCTCGTAGGCCTCATAAATGTTGCGCATGGTGGCCAGGAACAGATCGCCGCTGGCTTGAATGTGTTGTGGGCGCAGGCCTTCGTCTTTCTGGCCGTTGATAAACCATTGCGCCTGACGCACCGGCCAGCGCTGTTCATCCAGCCCCAGCTCACGCATCACGCGTTTGACCAAGCGTTGCTGGTCATCGCTGTCGAGGATCTGGAAGGTCTGGCTCAAGCCAGCCTCTTGCCAGTGTGCCCGCAGCAAGCGGTGGGCCAGCCCGTGGAACGTGCCCACCCACATGCCGGCTGGGTTGATACCCATTAGCTGCTCGATGCGATGGCGCATCTCGGCAGCGGCCTTGTTGGTGAAGGTCACCGACAGCACGGAGTGCGGGGACGCGTTCTCGACCTGGATCAACCAGGCGATACGATGCACCAGCACACGGGTTTTGCCGGAACCTGCGCCGGCCAGAACCAACTGACGCCCGATACTGGCCGAGACGGCCTGACGTTGGGCATCGTTGAGGGAATTTAATAAGAGAGAGAGGTCTTCGCGCATCGGGGCATTCTAGGGTGCTGTGCCCAACCGGGCAAACCCCAATCCTGTTCTATGTGCAGGTCTACTTGGCCGTCCGTCCCATTGCTGGACCGAGTGTCAAAAATGAGCGCATATAGCGTGTTAAACAGGCGGATTAGTTCACTGGCTCTATTTCGTCTATTTTTTGACGTTTCACCGTTTGGTCGCGGGCACGGCTTGTGTATGCTCGGGCGACGTTTAGGCTCATCCACTTTATAAGAACGCTGCCGATGAATCAGAGTTTTACCTCACTGGGAATGTATTCCGGTTTAGGGTTCGGGCTTTTTCTGGCGCTGTTGGGTACGTGTGCCTGGCAAATCAATCTGGTTAATCAACGTCGCCAAGTACGTCGCCAGCACCACCAGGGATTGTTCGAAGACCTTCAACAAGCCAATGTTCGTAGTGAACAGTTGAACTCGGAGCTCGCCCTTGAGGTGGAGCAGCGCCGATTGGCGTCGACCGTGTTTGAAGCGGCCAGCGAAGGCATTGTGATTCTCGACCCCACGTACAAAATGCTGGCGGTCAATCAGGCGTTTAGCCGGATCAGTGGTTATGCGGTGCAAGACCTGGTTGGGTGTCGCGTCGATGAACTGGCCTGCAGCCGTGATGCCAGTCGGCATTTTCCGACCATTCGGGCCTCCCTCGACATGCAAGACAGTTGGCAGGGCGAATTGGTTGAGGCCCGCAAAAACGGCGAGCTTTACCCGCAATGGCTGCAACTCAAAGTGGTGCGCGATGCTACCGCGCAGGTCAGTCATATCGTGGCTTTTATCAGCGATCTTTCGGCGCGCCGACGTTCTGAGGCGCGGGTACGCCATCTCACGCATTTTGATGAACTGACCGGCCTGGCTAATCGGCTGTTGTTCAAAGAGCGTCTGGAAGAGGCCAATCAGCGCATTCGCCAAGGCACGTCGCGCAACCTCGCGCTGCTGCACATCGACCTCGACCGCTTCAAACTGCTCAATGACAGCTTGGGCCATGAGTTGGCCGATCAAGTGCTGCAAAAAATGGCCGAGCGCCTTACCAAGGCTTTGCCGGAGGCCGATACGATTGCGCGACTGTCCGGCGATGAGTTTGCCGTGTTGTTCGATGCTTATGGCAGCCTGACCAGTCTGGCGCGGGTGGCGACGCGGCTGCTCAGCAAGCTGGGTCGGCCGTTGGTGGTTGATGGCCACGAACTGGTGGTCAGCGCATCAATAGGCATCAGCTTGTTGCCGGACAGCGCCCGCGACATTGCGCTGTTGGTCAGTCAGGCCAGCAAAGCCATGCACCAGGCCAAACACGTCGGCGGCAGCACGTTCCAGTTTTTCAGTCACAGCTTGCAACACGGCAACCTTGAGCGCTTGCAGTTGGAGAATCAACTGCGTAAAGCCATCGCCGATCGCCAGCTCAGTGTTTTCTACCAACCCAAGTTGTGCCTGAAAACCGGGCGGATGCAGGCCGTCGAAGCGCTGGTGCGCTGGGACCATCCGCAGTTGGGCAGCGTCTCGCCGAGCGACTTTATCGCGCTGGCCGAGGAAACGGGGCTGATCGATGCGATTGGCGAGTTTGTATTACGCGAAGCCTGCCACCAGGCCAGTGAGTGGAGGCGTGCGGGGCTGGCGCCAATACGGGTGTCAGTGAACCTGTCGGGCCATCAATTGCGCCAAGGCAACCTGGTCAGTCTGGTGCGTCAGGTACTCGAAGACACCGGGCTGGCGCCGCACTGTCTGGAGCTTGAGCTCACTGAAAGCCAGTTGCTTGAGAATGTTGAATACGTGATTGCGACCTTCCAGCAACTGAACGAACTGGGCGTGAAGCTGGCGATCGACGACTTTGGCACGGGGTACTCATCACTCAGCTACCTCAAGCGGTTTGCAGTGGATTACGTGAAGATTGATCAAACCTTTATTCGTGGCGTTGGCACCTGTGCCGAGGACGATGCCATCACTAAAGCAATCATCGTCATGGCTCACAGCCTGGAGTTGAAAGTGGTGGCCGAAGGCGTTGAAAACGAGGTGCAACTGGCTTTTCTCAGGGCGCACCAGTGCGACGAAGTGCAGGGATATTTGATCAGCAGCCCCATCAATGCAGCGGCGCTAGGTGACTTATTACGCGTCGGTGTCGTACTTTTGTAGTGTCCCTAAAGGCTACAGAGTGCCGTGAATACTGTGTTTAGCGGCTTAGATTAGGGATGTGGCGACGTATTGGGTGGGCAAAAAACGAATTCTTGTAGTATAACTACAAGATTGCTACATCCCCGGCGCCCGCCGCTTATAGACCGAGTCCTGCCCTTTGAACCTGCTGCAACATATCGCCCAGTCACGCCACTTGTTACGTAAATCGGAACTCAAGGTCGCCGATCACGTGCTGCTTGATCCCGCGGCTGTAATGCACAGTTCCATGGCCGACCTTGCTCACAGCGTCGGTATCAGCGAACCCACCATCGTGCGTTTTTGCCGGGCGATTGGGTGCTCCGGGTTTCAGGACTTAAAACTCAAGCTGGCGCAAAGCTTGGCGGCGGGGGCCAGTTTTGGTCAGTTCGCGATCCATGAAGATGACTCGGTTGCTGACTACAGCCTGAAAATTTTCGACACCACGCTGCACACCTTGATGGACGTGCGCGAAAAGCTCGACCCGGTTGCGTTGCAGCGTGCCGTGACCGCCATGTCGCAAGCGCAGCGGGTTGAGTTCTATGGGTTTGGCGCGTCGGGCGCCGTGGCGGCAGATGCCCAGCACAAGTTTTTCCGCTTGTTGCTGACAGCCGCGGCGTACTCCGACCCGCACATGCAAGCCATGTCGGCCGTGACCTTAAAGCCCACTGACGTCGCAATTTGCATCTCGCAGTCCGGGCGCTCCAAGGACTTGCTGATCACCGCCAACCTGGTACGTGAAACGGGCGCGACCTTGATCACCTTATGCCCTAGCCAAACGCCGCTGGCTGAACTGGCTACCGTCAACCTGGCAATCGACGTGCACGAAGACACCGAAATCTATACGCCGCTGACCTCGCGCATCGCCCACCTGGTGGTGATCGACGTGTTGGCGATGGGCGTTGCCATGGCCCGTGGCCCGAGCCTGGTTAACCACCTTAAAAGCGTCAAACGCAGCCTTCGCAGCTTGCGCCTGTCGCCAAAATCGCTGAAAAACCACGACGATTAAGGGCGAAAAACCCACTGTAGGAGCGAGCTTGCTCGCGATCTTTTGATCTTTTAAAAGATCGCGAGCAAGCTCGCTTGTGTCTTCGTTAGAGGTAAGGTGTTAGGTGAGAGGGGTGGACGGCAAGCTGCTAGCTCGCGGTGCCATGAGCACGGGTAGGAGCCGAGCTGCCGTCCACTCTTCTCGCTCTGGCTCAAGCTCGAACAGTTGACTGAGTCCGACCTCGAACAACAAGCGTGAGCCAGGCCAGAGCGACCTCTCATCTCCTAGACTAGAGGCTTTACTCATGTCTGCCTACGCCGGAATCGATGTATCCAAAGCCACCTTACAAGTGGCGCTGTATCCCGAAGTCTCCGAGCTTTGCGTGACCAATGACGCTGCTGGGCTCGAAGCTATCGCTAGGTATCTCAAAGACCACGCGGTCGAACGTGTGTTGGTCGAAGCCACCGGCGGTTATGAAAGGCTGTCGGTCAGGCTGCTGGCCAAGGCCGGTTTGAAAGTGCAACGGATCAATCCCGTTCGGGCGCGTCAATTCGCCCTAGCCATGGGCAAGCGGGCCAAGACTGATCCTATTGATGCACGGATGCTGGCCATGTTTGCCTCTGCCTTGGAGGACAAGCATTTCGTTGTGCCCGACGTTGCTCGCGAGGACCTGACCGAGTTGGTCAACCAGCGTGACAGCTTGGTCCAGCAGCGCGATGACAATCGTCGCCGTATGAAGCAGGCCACGCTGCCTGTTGTGTTAGAGCACTACAAAACGCTCGAATCGACATTGCGCGTCTTGATCAAGGCATGCGATAAGCAGATCGCTGAGCAGAGTCGCCGTGTCGATGCAGACCTTCTTGAACGCCTGAGCGAAATCAAGGGTGTTGGCAGCGTCACTATTGCCAGCCTGTTCTGCTATCTGCCAGAACTGGGCGATCTGAGCCGTTCGCAAGTAGCTGCCCTGGCGGGCGTGGCGCCCTACAACAATGACAGCGGGACAAAGAGCGGGAAGCGCCATGTATATGGCGGCCGGGCGAAACTGCGTCGAGCGGCCTATATGTGCGCCCTGGTAATGACTCGCGTGAATCCAGACTTCAAAGCGAGGTGCGCCCGTCTGCGGGCGAGCGGCAAGCCAGCAAAAGTAGCACTGGTGGCCTGCATGCGCGTGCTGCTGGTGAGACTTAATGCCATGGTCCGTGATGGAAAACCATGGCGTGATCAGCCAGTTTGAAGTTGTATCCGGAAGGCAAACTTAGCGCCTGCCAATCCTGATATGCGCGTTGGTCGAGGAAAGCGAAAGACAGTTGGCTCCTACACGGTTAATAGACGGGTGAAGCGGGCTCGTCGATATCACTTAACAAACCCTCTGACTGGTGTTGCCACAGCCGGTAATACAAGCCTTCGCGTTCAAGTAATTGTTGATGATTGCCATCTTCAACAATGATGCCTTTATCCAGCACCACAATGCGGTCCAGGTGGGCGAGGGTAGACAGACGATGCGCCACAACCAATACAGTTTTGTCGGCCATGATGTCATCCAGGCTGCTCTGGATAAGGCTCTCGGTCTCTGAATCGAGGCTGGCCGTGGCTTCGTCCAGTACCAGAATCGGTGCGTTTTTGAGCAATGCACGGGCAATAGCAATGCGTTGGCGCTGGCCCCCCGAAAGTTTGACCCCACGCTCACCAATCAAGGCGTCGTAGCCTTCGGGCATTTGCAAGATAAAGTCATGGGCGTGGGCCCTTTGTGCTGCTTGGGTGATTTGTGTATCGCTGGCCTGCACGTCGCCGTAGCCAATGTTCTCGCGCAATGAACGGTGGAACAGGCCAGGTTCTTGGGGGATTAAAGCAATATGTTCGTGCAACGATTGCTGGGTCATGTCGAGCACATTGATGCCGTCGACTTCAATGGTTCCGCCTTGCGGGTCGTAGGCGCGCAAAAGCAGATTGAGCAAAGTCGATTTGCCAGAGCCCGACAGGCCGACAATCCCCACCCGTTGCCCGGCCAGAATGTGCAGATTGAAGTGTTTAAAGATGGTTTTTCCGGGGTTGTAGCTGAAATTCACATCGCGAAAGTGGATGGAGCCCTTATCGATAAGCGCGGGCTTGGCGCCCTTGCGATCTGGCATTTCGTGGGGTTGCAGCAGGGTGTTGATGCTGTTTTCGATGTTGCCGATGAACTCGAAAAAATGCATGAACTGCATGCTCAGAAAGCTGCACTGCGCCACGATCATCAGGCCCAGAGTGGCAACCATCACCAGCTCTCCAACACTGATTTGGCCTGCGTGCCACAGATACAGAGCCAGTGCGACCAAGCCAACGCGCAACACGATGGAGAGGCTGTCCTGCAACAGGCGGATTTTCTCTTGATAGAAGAACGAACGCTGCGCGGCCTGCTTTTCGGTGGACTGGTAGCCGCTCAAATACCCGAGCTCAAAGTCTTGGCGGGCGAACAGGCGAATGCTACTCAGGTTACTCACAGCATCGACTATTTTGCCGGTGGTGACACTGCGGGTTTTGGCGTGATTATTAGCCAGCACTTGAGCCTTACGTGACAGCACGTACGCCAGCAGCGAATAACTCACGACCCACACCAACAAGCCCAGCCCTAGCCAAGGCGAAGCCAGTGTCAGCAATACCAGACTCGTCGCCAGGACCACTAGAATCGGCAGCATTTCTACGATCAGCACCCACGTGGCATCCAGCAAACCGATGCTGCCTTCGCTGATACGCTGCGCCAGACTGCCAGCAAAATGCTCGCCGAAATAGCGCGGTGAATGCTGTTGCAGGTAAGCAAACAGATCACGGGTGATCTGCACTTTCTGTTGCGGGCGGACCATGATCATGCAGAAGGTCGCGCCACGGGCGAACACCATTTGTGCCACTGCCAGGCCGAACAGCAGCCCTAGTGCAGGGAGGCTGGCCTGGAGCACATCCGTGTGATCCCACACGCCACCGCTGACGGCGCCGGTGATACGGCCGATGGCATACGGCATGAGGGTGGCACTCATGGCGGCGCCGATTTGCAGCACGGCGATTGCCCAATACCACCCTGGGTTTTGGCGGATGTAGTGCCAGACAAAAGCCCAGGGTCGTTTAGGTGGAACTGTTATAGCGTCTAACTCAGGCATGTCTTCCCTTTTCCCTAGTCGCACAATTGCAAGCGCGATAAGCAAGAAAGAAACGTGCCAAATTATGACGAAGTCTGGAACCCGTAGCGGTTGCCGAGCTACGGGAGAGGAGGGTGTTTTTTATCCCACGTTGATCAGGCTTTGGCGGCAGTGCAGCGTCAGCTTGGCGCCGCCGCCTTCACGGCTGCCGACTTCAAGGCCAAAGCCATGCAGATTGACGATGGCGGCCACGATAGACAGGCCCAGGCCAAAGCCTGCGTGCGTGTCGTCGCTGCGATAGAAGCGTTGGAACACCGCTTTACGCTCGGCCTCGGGAATGCCGGGGCCGGTGTCGAGCACTTCAATGCGTGGGCTGCCTTCGTCATCGATCGCCCGCAACACGACTTCTCCGCCCGGCGGGGTGAACTTGATCGAGTTGCTCAGCAGGTTGGCCAGTGCTTCAAACAGCAATGCGCGGTCACCCGTCAGGCTAGGAAGTGTTGAGGGCGTGTCTAAAATCAACGTGACGTGCCCCTCCTCAGCCAGTGGCAGGTAAAAATCGTACAGCTCCTGAAGCAAGGCCAACGGTTCGAGCTGCAAGAAACCCGAACGCCGCTGATGGTCTTCCAGCTCGGAAATGCGCAATAACCCACGAAAACGTGCCATTAGGGTGTCGGTCTCGCCGATCACTTCATCCAGTTGCAACGCTTCAGGCGAGCCTTCTACTGCTTGCTGCTGAATCCGGTACAACTGCGCCCGCAAGCGGGTGAGCGGGGTACGCAGGTCGTGGGCAATGTTGTCGCACACACCTTTGACCTCATGCATCAGCCGCTCAATCCGGTCGAGCATGGCGTTGACGATGGCCGCCAGCATATCCAGTTCGTCCCGTCGATTGGACAGCGGCAAGCGGTAGGTCAGGTCACCGGCGACAATCGCCTCGGCGCTGGCCTGAATCGCCCGTATACGTTGCAGCGGGCGGCGTCGCAGCAAATGCCAGCCAGCAATGCCCGGGATGATGGTCAGCGACAAACCCCACACCAGCGCATGCAGGATGATCCGGGTCACGGCGAACAACGAGCCGTTATCACGCACCAGGACCAGCCAGCGTCCATCCAGAGTCTGGGTGGCAACCGCGTCGCAGCTGTCTTGTGGCAGATCGGGGTCGTCGGAAGCGATACACGTGGCCAACTCGTGAATCTGGCCATCCAGCGGCAGGTCGGACGGGATGCTGCGAATTGGGCCGCTGATGGGTTGCTGCTGCGAATCAAACAGCCCATAGGCATCAACTGCACGCATATCGAATGTCATGCTGGTGGCGAGGGCCTCATCCAGTTGCTCGCCATGAAAGCGCGCAAACAGATGTTGGCGCTGCATCAGCGAGTGCTTGGCCAAGCTGCCTAAATAATCCGACACCTCGTAATACAGCACCCCCATGAGGATGCAGCTCCAGGCCACGAACAAAAAACTGTACAGCGCCAGCAGTCGGCTGCTGGAAGAACGCCAGCCCTTAGAGGGGTTCGGCAATGACATAGCCCGAGCCTCGAACAGTGCGAATAAGCGGCACCAGGCCTTGTGGGTCGATTTTCTTGCGCAGGCGCCCGATGTGTACGTCGATCAAGTTGGTGCCCGGGTCGAAGTGATAGCCCCAGACTTCTTCGAAAATCATCATGCGCGAGAGGATTTGCCCGGTGTTGCGCATCAGGAATTCCAGCAGTTTGTATTCGGTAGGCAGCAGGCTCAGTTGCTGCTCAGCGCGGCTGGCTTCGCGCGTGATCAGGTTCAGCTCAAGGTCGGCCACACGCAACGAGGTTTCGTGCTTGTCGACCGGGCTTTTGCGCCGCAGCAGGACTTCAACCCGCGCGGCCATTTCATCGCTGGCAAAGGGTTTGGTTAAGTAATCATCGCCACCGGCTCGCAGACCGCGTACTCGCTCGTCCACGTCTGATAGCGCGCTGATCATCAAAATCGGCGTGCTCACCCCAATCGTGCGCAGGGTGGTCACAATGGCCAGCCCATCCAGCTCCGGAAGCATGCGGTCGAGGGTAATCAGGTCATAGTCGCCGCTCACGGCGCGCACCAGGCCCTCACGGCCATTGGCGACCCAGTCAACCTCCAACCCGTGGCTGCTCAATTCAGCCACGATCTCTTTCGCCGTTACGGCATCATCTTCGATGGTCAAAATGCGGGTCATACCGTCACCTGTGTAGGTCGCTGGAGCAGTGAGCACATTTTGCCCATAAAAAGCTGAAACGTTTCTTAATAATGTTTCATGTTCAGCCCAGCTTCAGAATAGGGTAGTCCACAGAGAGGGGGTGGTAACAAAATACGACCTGTGTGAGGTATAACGCTTAATCGTTTTTTGCTCAGGACCCCTCCGTTATGCAAACCCCCTCACAACGGCCGCTCTGGAAGATCTACCTGATTTTTCTCGCGCCGATGGTGCTGTCCAATTTTTTGCAGAGTTTTTCCGGCACGCTAAACGGTATCTATGTCGGGCAACTGTTGGGGACTCAAGCGCTGGCAGCGGTGTCGGGGATGTTTCCGATTATTTTCTTTTTTATTGCCCTAGTCATCGGCCTTGGCGCGGGGGCTTCGGTGCTGATTGGCCAAGCATGGGGGGCGCGCGAAACGGCGATGGTCAAGCAGATCACCGGTGCCACGTTGACCTTGGGAGCCTTGATCGGGCTGGCGGCTGCTGTGTTGGGCAGTCTGTTCGCTCGCCCGGCGTTGCAGGCGCTGGGTACCCCGGCTGATGTACTGGACGAGGCCGTAGGTTATGCCCGGATGATGATGCTGATCATGCCGTCGCTGCTGGTGTTCATCCTCTTTACACAGTTGCTGCGGGGGGTGAGTGACACGGTATCGCCGTTGTTGGCGTTGATGGTCTCGACTGCTGTGGGTCTGATACTGACCCCAGCATTGATCCTCGGCTGGGCAGGGTTGCCGAAAATGGGCATCCAAAGTGCCGCGCTGGCGGGTTTGGTGAGTAACCTGTTGGCCATGCTGTTTTTGGTGCTGCGCTTGCGTCATAAAAAACATGTCATGTCGCCTGATCGCCAATTGTGGCTGGCGTTGCGCCTGAACCGGGAAATTCTTGGCAAGGTGCTGCGCATCGGCCTGCCGACCGGCTTGCAGATGGTGGTGTTATCGCTGTCGGAGTTGGTGATTCTGGCCTTGGTGAACAGCCATGGCTCCGAGGCGACGGCGGCGTATGGTGCGGTGACGCAAATCGTCAACTACGTGCAATTCCCGGCGCTGTCGATTGCCATCACCGCGTCTATCCTAGGCGCCCAAGCGATTGGTGCCGGGCATCCTGAGCGCATCGGTTCGATCTTGCGCACGGGGTTGATGATCAACCTGTGTCTGACCGGTTTTTTGGTGGTGCTCGGCTACGTGTTGTCCGACTGGTTACTCGGGTTGTTCATCACTGACGTGCAGGCGCATGCACGGGCAGAGCACCTGCTGCACATCATGCTCTGGAGTATTTTGCTGTTTGGCTTCCAGGCCGCGATCAGCGGTGTCATGCGCGCCAGCGGCGTGGTGCTGGTACCGATGGGCATCACTGTATTCTGCGTGCTGTGCATTGAACTGCCAGTTGCCTATGCACTTAATGCCCATTTCGGCTTGGAGGGCGTGTGGATGGCGTTTCCGGTGACCTATATCGCGATGTTGGTGATGCAGACCGTCTACTACCAACTGGTCTGGCGGCATAAGCCTATTCAGCGATTGGTATAGGGATCTAGGGTAAGAGCAGAATTTGCGGGGCAACTGCGCACACCGGCTTTGAAATGGCCGACACTTTTGCGGGTGATCTCCGCTGGCTGGCAATGAACGACTACCCAAACACGCGTGATTAATAAAAGGGGTTTATGTATGTCGAGCAGTGGAATCAGTGAGTCAGCGGTGGCGTTATTCTCCGCCAAAGAGCGTGAACGCTTTACCCACAACAACCCCAAGTCGATTGAGCTGGCGGAGCGTGCTAAGGCCAATCTGTACAACGGCGTGCCCATGCATTGGATGAGCGACTGGTCCATGCCCACGCCGCTTTTTGTGCAGCACGCTCAAGGCGCGCGATTTACCGACGTCGACGGTCATGAGTACATCGACTTTTGCCTGGGCGACACCGGCAGCATGTTCGGCCATTCACCCGCCCCCATCGCCCGTGCGATTAGCGAACAGGCGAGCAAAGGGCTCACCACTATGCTCCCGGGTGAAGATGCGGTGGTCTGCGGCGAACTGCTGGCCGAGCGCTTTGGTTTGCCGTATTGGCAAGTCACCGCCACCGCTACTGACGCCAATCGATATGTCGTGCGCTGGGCGCGGGCGATCACTCAGCGCAACACATTGCTGGTGTTCGATGGCTGCTACCACGGCACGGTCGATGACGTGATGGTGCGTAATCGCGATGGTGCCACCGTGCATCGTTCGGGCTTAGTCGGCCAAGCTTACGACCTGACGCAGTACAGCCGCTCTATCCCGTTCAATGACATCGACGCGTTGGAGGCCGCTCTGGCTCAGGGTGATGTGTGTGCGCTGCTGTGCGAGCCAGCGATGACCAACATCGGCATGGTCCTGCCTGAGCCTGGGTTTATGCAAAAATGCCGCGAATTGACGCGCCAATACGCCAGCCTGCTGATCATCGACGAAACCCACACCATCTCCACCGGCATCGGCGGTTGCACTCGCCTGTGGGACTTGCAGCCGGATTTCTTTGTGGTCGGCAAACCCATTGCCGGGGGCGTTCCGTGCGCGGTGTTCGGCTTTAGCCAGCAAGTGGCGGCGGATATGCACGCTGTGCAGCACAAAAACAGCGAGCAGGGCACTGGCCATGGCCACAGCGGCATGGGCACGACCTTGTCGGCCAACGCATTGGCGATGCATTGCATGCGTGCCAACTTGCAAGATGTCATGACCGAACAGGCCTACCAGCACATCTTGCCGCTGGCGGCCCAGTTAGCCCAAGGGTTGCGGCAGGTGTTTAAGCGGCACGGGTTGCACTGGTCGGTGACAGAGTTGGGGGCACGCTGCGAGTTTCAATTCTGCGCCACGCCGCCCAAGACCGGCGCGCAAGCAGAGGCCGCTTTCCACGACAGCCTGCAAATGGCTTTACACCTGTACCTGATCAACCGTGGGATCCTGATCACGCCGTTCCACAACATGACCTTGTGTTGCCCGCAGACCAGCACTGCCGATGTCGGGCGCTTGATCAGCGAATTGGATCAGGCACTGAGTGTATTGCTGGCAATACCCGGCGCGCGCATCGAACTCCCAGCACACTCCCAAGGCGCCTGAGCCGGTATCTGCCAGACAGACAGGGGCTCGGCCGAACGCAAGGTCGCAGCCTAATCGGCATATACCTGTGCCGATATTTGCCCGACCACGTGTTGTATGTGTGCATCGCCGCGCGTGGTCTCGGCGGTCCCAGGGGTTTAAATAATGAGCGAAGGTCCTTCGGCCCTTATCGCAGCCTGCGGCAACGGCTTCAACGCGGGTACCGCGTGTGTTGCCCAGGCAACTGTTGGCACAGCAACAGCAAGTCGACAGGTTGTTTATTGTTTGTAGCTGCGGTTAGTGTGATTTTGCATATAACCAATTGAATTTAAACGTTATTTAAAAACGGCACGACCTGTGCAATGCCACCTTCAGTGTTTTCCATTGCATTGGAGTTTGCCCATGAGCATTTCTGTATCCCCCCCTGCCAAGGCCCATGTGATCACGTCCGATGCCGAGGCTATTGAGGTGGCTAAAGTGTTGGCGGCACGTTTTGCCGAGGAAGCCTCGGTGCGTGATCGCGACCGCCGCTTGCCGGTGCCTGAGTTGGATGAGTTTGCTGCCAGTGGCCTATGGGGCATTACTGTGCCCAAGGCTTATGGTGGCGCCGGGGTGTCTTATGTGACGGTCGCAGAGGTGATCAAAATCATTTCGGCCGCTGATTCTTCCTTGGGGCAGATCCCGCAAAACCACTTGGGCGTGCTGGACATTCTGTTGCACACCGGCAGCGAAGCACAAAAGCGTTATTACTACGCCAAGGTGCTGGACGGTTGGCGTTTCGGTAATGCTTTTTCGGAGTCCAAAAGCAAGAACGTAGGCGCTTTTCAAACCCGTATTCGTTTTGAAGGCGAACACGCGGTGATCGACGGAGAGAAGTTCTACTGCACCGGCGCATTGTTCGCCCACATCGTTCCGGCCGTTGGGGTCGATGAGCAGAATCGGGCGTTTATCGCCTTCGTTGAACGTGACAATCCGGGGTTGACCATCATCGACAGTTGGGACGGCTTCGGTCAGCGCACCACCGCCAGTGGCGGCGCTGTGCTTGACGCTGTGCGTGTCCCGCTGAGCGCCGTTATCCCTGCACACAAAGCGTTTGACGAACCCACCGCCGACGGTCCGATCTCGCAGATTATTCAGGCCGCAGTGGACACCGGTATCGCCCATGGCGCGTTTGAACAGGCGCTGATCCACGCGCGGCTGGCGCGGCCTTGGGTTGACAGCCAGCAGGAGCATGGCTGGCAAGACCCTTACACGATTGCCGCCATCGGCGATCTGCAATGGCGCCTGCATGGCGCCGACGCGATTTTGGCCAAGGCCGGTCGCGCCATTGACCACGCATTGGCTTCGCCTAGCGAAGAGAGCGTGGCCGAGGCCTCGGTGATCGTGGCCCAGGCCAAAGTGCTGTCGACTGAAATCGCCTTGCTCGCGAGTAGCAAGCTTTTCGAACTGGCCGGCACTCGCTCGGTGCTCGGCAAACACAACCTGGACCGTTTTTGGCGCAATGCGCGGACCCATACCCTGCATGACCCGGCGCGCTGGAAATATCACCTCATTGGTAACCGCCTGCTCAACGGCATTCAGCCCCCACGCCATGCTTGGAATTGATCGAGGAATCACGACGATGAACAGCCCCGCAATTGTTTTGCCCAGCCAGCTTGCCGCAGCAGCGCACGATGTGCGTCTTGCGCGCCAAGGTTTGGAACAAACCGTGATCTTCGTGCGCGAACAGGCGCGGCCATGGGCGCTGAGCGGCCTGAACAAGGCCGTAGACGACCCGTACATTATTGGCAAATTGGGTGATTTGCAGATTCGCATTGACGTTGCCGATGCGCTCTATCAGCGCGCCGAGCAGTTTATTGGCTCAGCCTCCGAGACGTTGGTCGCGACCGCCGAAGCGGTAATCGCCAGCGCCGAGGCGTTGCAGGCGGTGGGCAATGTGCAGCAAGAACTTACTGGCAGTCGTCCGGCGTCGCCCTCCCAAGAAGGTCGCGAACCCTTGCGCTGGCAGTACCAGATTATTGGCAACTACCGTTTAAACGACGTCGTGCCGCCACAGCTTCAGGAGTAACGCGATGTCCCGTGAAATTCGTCTCAACGCTTTTGACATGAACTGTGTGGGCCACCAATCGCCCGGCCTTTGGGCGCACCCGCGTGACCGTTCATGGCAGTACAAAGACCTCGAATACTGGACCGATCTGGCAAAGATCCTTGAGCGTGGCAGGTTCGACGGGCTCTTTATCGCCGACGTGCTGGGCATTTATGACGTTTATCAAGGCAACGGTAATGCGGCGATTCGCCAAGGCGCGCAAGTACCGGTCAATGACCCACTGCAACTGATTCCACCGATGGCGATGGTCACCGAGCATCTGGGTTTTGGCCTGACGGCGTCCTTGTCGTTTGAGCACCCGTATCCATTCGCCCGTCGCTTGTCCACGCTCGATCACCTGACCAAGGGGCGCGCAGGCTGGAACATCGTCACCTCGTACCTAGAAAGCGGTGCCAAGAACATCGGGCAAAAAGCCCTGACCGAACACGACTCGCGCTACGACTACGCCGAGGAGTACCTGGAAGTTTGCTACAAACTCTGGGAAGGCAGTTGGGAGGAGGGTGCCATCCTGCGTGACCGCGAGCGCCGGGTGTTCAGTGACCCGAGCAAAATCCACCAAATCCAGCATGTCGGCAAACACTTCCAAGTACCGGGCATCCACCTTTGCGAGCCATCGCCACAACGTACCCCGGTGCTCTACCAGGCTGGAGCATCCAGCCGAGGCAAGCAGTTTGCCGCTGAGCAGGCAGAGTGCGTGTTTGTGGCGGCGCCGTCCAAAGTGCTGCTGAAAAAGACCGTGGCTGATATTCGCCGTCGCGCTGCCGAAGCGGGCCGCGACCCGTCGAAAATCCTGATTTTCAACTTGCAAACAGTGATCCTCGGCGAAACCGACGCCAAGGCCAAAGCCAAGTTTGAAGAGTACAAATGCTACGTCAGTTACGAAGGCGCGATGGCCTTGATCTCCGGCTGGACCGGGATCGACTTCAGCCAGTTCAAGCCTAACGAGCCGCTTAAACATGTGCACACCAACGCCATTCAATCCGCGGTGGAAACGTTTTCGACAGCTGATCCAGACACCCTCTGGACCCCCAATGCGCTGGCCGATTGGGTAGGCATTGGCGGTTTTGGCCCGCTGTTTGTTGGCAGCCCGCAAACCGTGGCCGACCTGCTTGAAGAATGGGTTGCCGAGACCGACGTTGACGGCTTCAACTTGGCTTACGCGGTGACCCACGAAACCTTTATCGATGCTGTGGACCTGCTGGTGCCAGAATTGCAAAAACGCGGGGTGTACAAAAAGGAATACGCGCCGGGTACTTTGCGCGAGAAGCTGTTTGGTGAAGGCCCGAAACTGGCCGATTGGCACCCGGGTGCTGCGTACCGTAACCTCGGCGAACTGAACCGAGCGCAAGAAAAAGACCGCGCCTGATGCAATGTTGTTCGTTTAAGTGACAGAGGCCCCTGTAGCAGCGAGCTTGCTACATCCAATAGAGAGAATAACCATGAGCGAGCCACACGGCGGACGGGCAACCTCTGCCATCCGCGATGCCGATGTGCTGATTGTTGGCGGTGGTCTGAGCGGCACCTTGCTGGCCATGCAACTGCTGCGTTTACCCGGCGCTCGGCACATTGTTCTGGTCGAGCCGCGTGCCGAACTGGGCCGGGGCGAGGCTTACAGCGCCACTGAGTTGGGACATACCCTTAACGGCAACGCGGCGCGCATGAGCATCGACCCGGACGATGCCGATGACCTGACCCGCTGGCTGCAAGCGCATATTGCGGACGGCGGTTGGCCCGAGTCTGCAGAGCAGCAGGTGCCGGTCGCGCATTTGTTCCCGCCACGCGGGCTGTTTGGCCAGTACGCCCAGCAGCGCTTGGCCGAGGCGTTGGCCATCGGTTCGCGGCAAGGGTCGAGCCTGACCCATGTTCGCGACGAGGTGGTCGACCTGCTAACCGATGAACAGCGGGTGCAGGTGACCCTCAAAGACGGCCGCCAGTTACAGGCCGCTGCGGCGGTACTGGCTACCGGCATGTTCCCGGCGGCGCGCACGGCGCAACGTCAGTCCAGCGGCTTGAACGCGGCGGCGCTGGACCCGTGGGATGTCGAGGCATTGCGCGGCTTGGCGGTGGATGCGCGGGTGCTGATCATTGGTTCTGGGCTGACCATGGTGGATGCGCTGGAGTCACTGAATCGGGCTGGGCATCGCGGGCCAATCGAGGTGTTTTCACGCCATGGCTTGTTGCCGCACGTGCGACGCCAGCCACCGGCTTGGGAAGACTTCTTGACCCTATCGCCCGAGGTGCGCAGTCCGCTGCAACTGCTACGGGCGTTGCGTCGACAGTGCGAACTGGCTGAGGCGGCGGGGGTAGATTGGCAGGCACCGCTGGACACAGTGCGCGTGCATATCGCCAGGCTCTGGAGCCAGGCCAGCGACGCTCAGCGCCGTCAGTTTGTGCGGCATGTGCGGCCGTGGTGGGAAAGCCATCACCATCGCTCGCCGCCACAGGGCAATGCGTTGTTGGAAAAACTGCTAGAGGAGGGCCGCTTAACCATTCGCGCCGCCTCGTTGCAAGGGGTAGACGTGAGTGCCGATGGACGACCGCGAATTCGCTTGCGCTATCGCGGGCAAGCGGACGTTAGAGTGGTTGAGGGCGATGGGTTGATCAACTCCACCGGTATCGAATACGACTGGCGCCGGGTGGATAAAGCCTTGCCGAGGCAGTTGCTGGAGCGCGGCTTGATCCGGCCGGGGAATTTAGGCTTGGGCATTGCAGCAGATCGCAGCGGTGCGGTACTGAACACACACTCAGAGCCTGCGAAGCGTCTGTTTGCCATGGGCCCGCCATTGCGTGGCGAATGGTGGGAAAGCACTGCGGTGACCGATGTTGCCTTGCAGGCTAAGGCCTTAGCGGCCCGTTTGGTGGGGCAAGAGTCTTTGTAGCCTTCAGCCCAACCCTCTCCTTGCGGGAGAGGGCCTGGGCCGGGGTGCTTTTACTCTGCCGTAGACGGCTTCTCCCACAGATTAATCCCGCCTTCCTGCGCAAAACGGTCGATTTCGGCCAATTCTTCAGCGCTAAATGTCAGGTTCTGCAACGCCCCGACGTTCTCGATAATTTGCTCCGGTCGGCTCGCGCCAATCAGTGCTGAGGTCACGCGGGGGTCGCGCAGAGTCCAGGCCAATGCCAACTGGGCAAGGCTTTGGCCACGGCGTTTGGCGATATCGTTAAGTGCGCGTGCATGGGCAATATTGGCTTCAGACAAATGCTTGGCCTGCAACGAACCACCGCCAGGGCGATTGATCCGAGCATCTGCTGGGATGCCGTTTAAATATTTGTCGGTCAACAAACCCTGCGCCAAGGGAGTGAAGGCAATGACGCCGGTGCCCAGCGCTTCTGTGGTGTCCAGCAGGTCTTTCTCGACCCAGCGATTGAGCAGGTTGTACGCCGGTTGGTTGATCAACAACGGCACTTTCCATTCTTTAAGCAGCGCTGCGATTTCGCGGGTCTTGACCCCTGAATACGACGAGATACCGATGTATAGCGCCTTGCCCTGTTGCACGGCGGTGGCCAGTGCGCTGGCGGTTTCTTCGAGTGGGGTGTCTGGATCGAAGCGGTGCGAATAGAAAATATCGACATAGTCCAAGCCCAGGCGCTGCAAGCTTTGGTCCAGGCTTGCGAGGATGTGTTTACGCGAACCGCCACCTAGGCCGAAAGGGCCGGGCCACATATCCCAGCCGGCTTTGCTGGAGATAATCAGTTCATCGCGGTAGTGCTTGAAGTCTTCACGCAGCAAACGGCCAAAGTTGATCTCGGCGCTGCCATAGGGCGGGCCGTAGTTGTTGGCCAGGTCAAAGTGATTGATGCCCAGGTCGAACGCGGTGCGCAACAGGGCGCGTTGGGTGTCGATTGGCGTGCTGTCGCCAAAGTTGTGCCACAGCCCTAGAGACAAGGCGGGCAGTAACAGCCCACTGCGGCCTACACGGCGATAAGGAATGGATTCATAGCGGTTTTCGGCAGCGATGTAAGTCATCGAATAGTCTCTGTGCAAGGGTCGTGAAGACTATGCATTCCGGTTGGCCGGACGCTTCAAGCCTAGATTTAACCAGCGGTGCAGTTCATGGGGCCTGGTTCAGCGAGGCTTAGATTCTCCCTGCCAGCCAATTCGGTCAACCGCACCCGCTGATCTTGTTGAGGGTTTTCGGCTAGCCCCATCGATGTTCTGTTTTTGTGTAAGGGGCGGCGGCGGGTTATTTCGCTTGGCCCGGAAGCACATCATTGGCGATCATTTCGCCAAATGGCCCGGTCAGGTTGGTGATGCCGCGCCCCGCCAGGCTGGCGTAGGGTTCGGGCAGCAACGGGAACACCAGTTCAGCGAAGCGATAGGCTTCTTCTAGGTGCGGGTAGCCAGAGAAGATGAAGCTCTCGATGCCCAGGTCTGCGTATTCCTTGATGCGTGCCGCCACTTGTTGCGGATTACCCACCAGCGCGGTACCAGCGCCGCCGCGAACCAAACCAACGCCCGCCCACAAGTTAGGCGAGATTTCTAGGTTGTCACGGCGCCCGTCGTGCAGTGCCGCCATGCGCCGCTGGCCCTCGGAGTCAAAGCGCGAGAAGGATTTTTGCGCCGCCGCGATGGTTTCGTCGCTGATGTGTTCGATTAGGGTGTCGGCCGCTTTCCAGGCTTCTTGTTCAGTTTCGCGCACGATCACGTGCAGGCGAATCCCGAAGCGTACGGTGCGGCCCAAACGGGCGGCACGTTCACGCACATCAGCGATTTTTTCGGCCACGGCGGCTGGTGGCTCGCCCCAGGTCAGATACACGTCCACCTGTTCGGCTGCCAGTGCGTGGGCCGCTTCGGAAGAACCGCCAAAGTACAGCGGCGGGTAGGGTTTCTGCACCGGCGGGTACAAGGCCTTGGCGTTCTGTACGCGCAGGTGCTTGCCTTCGAAGTCCACCGATTCGCCTTGCAATACCCGGCGCCAGATTTTCAGAAACTCGTCAGTCACTTCGTAGCGTTCGCTGTGATCGAGGAAGCTGCCGTCGCCGCGGTTTTCATCCGGGTCACCGCCGGTCACCACATTGATCAGCACGCGCCCACCCGACAGTCGATCCAGGGTGGCGGCCATACGCGCCGAGACGGTTGGCGAAATAATCCCCGGGCGAATCGCCACCAGGTAGCGCAGGCGTTCTGTCAGCGGCACCAGTGCCGAGGCGATGACCCACGAGTCCTCGCACGAGCGTCCGGTAGGGATGAGCACGCCGTGGTAGCCCAAGTCATCGGCGGCCTGTGCCACTTGTTTGAGGTAGTTGAGCGTGACCGGGCGAGCGCCTTTGGTGGTACCCAAATAGTGGCCGTCGCCGTGAGTCGGAAGGAACCAGAACACATCCATCAAAGAAGTCCTTAAGCGATTTTCAGTAAGTTTTTGGCAGACACGCCAAACAGCGGCGCGGCACGTTCTGCAGCAAGGCGGATGCGAGCTTTCAAGGGCCCACTGGTTATTGGGTAATGGTTGGCTAATGATCAGCAGAATGTAGACAGATACTCCCTGTCAGCAATCTCCGTACCAAATACCAAAGCCCCGCAAACACGAGGGCTCGCAGGGTCATCGAAAGCAGTGTGCTGTTGCTCCGAGTGGTTAATTGCAGATTTGCTGTTGGATTTGCAACAGTTGCTCAGCCAACACTTGGGGCTCAAAGAGGGCTATATCGGACATAGATTCGGACATAAACAATGGCCATAACGATCCCTTTTTGGCCTGCCTACCTCTGTGAGCCAGCGCATCTGTCGGCAAGAATCAAATCAACTTCGCAACCATCAAAGAGTTGTCTTTCAGACCCTTGCCCCTTTGCGGGCTGCTGCCGTGTACAGAACATAACAACTATCGATCTCACGCCAAAGATGGGGAACTCAACCATGAGCACTATGAAACGCTTACTCGGCGCCACGGTATGTGGGTTATCGCTATTGGCCTGCGCCGTGCAGGCTGAGCAGCGCGAACTGCGGGTGTATAACTGGGCGGACTACATCTTGCCGTCAGTGCCCAAGGACTTCGCCAAGGACACCGGGATCAAAGTCAACTGGGATACCTTCGACACTAACGAATCGCTGGAAGCCAAGTTGCTGACCGGCAACTCGGGGTATGACCTGGTGGTGCCGTCCAACCAATTCCTCGACACCCAGATCAAAGCTGGGGTGTTTCAAAAACTCGACAAGTCCAAATTGCCTAACTGGCACCATCAGGACCCAGCCTTGCTCAAACTGCTGGAAACCAATGACCCCGGCAATCAATACGCGGTGCCTTACATGGTCGGCACGGTGTTGATCGGTTTCAACCCGGCCAAGGTCAAGGCGGCGCTGGGTGAAAATGCCCCGGTGGATAGCTGGGACCTGGTATTCAAGCCCGAGAACATGGAAAAGCTGAAATCGTGCGGCGTGGCAATGCTGGATTCGCCTTCAGAAATTTTGCCGCTGGCGTTGGATTACCTGGGACTGGACCCTAACAGCCAGAACCCGGCCGACTATGAAAAAGCCAAAGAGCTGATGTTGAAGATTCGTCCTTACGTTACCTACTTCAACTCGGCCAAATACATGACCGATATTGCCAACGGCGATATTTGCGTGGCGATTGGTTACTCAGGCAGCTTCTACCAGTTTGGCAATCGGGCCAAGGAAGCGGGGAATGGGGTTGTGGTGGATTGGCGCTTGCCGAAAGAAGGCGCACCGATCTGGTTTGATACCTTCGCTATCCCAAAAAGTGCGAAGAATGTCGAAGAAGCTTATGAGTTCTTGAACACGTTGCTGGAGCCTAAAGTCATTGCCTCGATTAGCGACTTCTTGGGTTATCCCAATGCCAACAAGGATTCGCTGCCGCTGATTAACAAAGAGATCACCGGCAACCCGAACCTGACCCCGACGCCTGAAGCCTTGAAATCGCTGTATGTGGTGCAGCCATTGCCACAGAAGCTTGAACGTGTGCGTACCCGGACCTGGACCAGCATCAAGTCGGATAAATAAGTGCTTGTGTAGGTACAAGCTTGCTCGCGATCTTTTAAAAATCAAACGATCGCGAGCAAGCTCATACAGGTGGGCGCCTCAGATCGGAGCTGGTTTTATTCTTCGATCAGCACTTTTGGGTTGGAGTTACCCCACACGGTGTAGAGGTCAGCCAACAACGCGCCGTTGATGTCCTCGACCTCGGCCTGGCTGATTTCAGCCTTGCCTTGCTGACCGAACAGCACTACTTCATCGCCGCTTTTCACATCGGGCGCATCGGTCACGTCCACCATCAAGGTGTTCATCGAAACTTTGCCCACAACGGGTACGCGGTGGCCATTGATTAGCACAATGCCTTTGTTGGTAAACGCGCGGCGATAGCCGTCGGAGTAGCCCACGGTGATGTTAGCCAACTTCGAATCGCGGCCCAGGGTGTAAGTGCGGTCGTAACCCACGGTGTTGCCTTTGGGGTAGCTGTTAACCGACGCCACGTGGGATTTGAATTGCATCACACGCTTGTAGTCGGTGTGCGAAGGCACGGTGTCACCAAAGAGCGCGCCACCAGGGCGGACCATGTCCAGGTGCGATTCCGGTACTTCCAGGGTGGCAAACGAGTTAGCAGCATGCAGGGTGATTTTGCTGCGGTCCAACTGGGCGACGTTCATCAGCCACTCAGCCTGCTGATTGAAAGCCTTGAGCCCGGCGCGCACGTCGTCGGCGTCTTCAACGGCGAAGTGGGTCATGATCGCCCGCACGTCCAGGTTCGGAACCTTAGTAATTGCGACTGCGTCGCGGCGACCTTGCGCGGTGGTCATTTCCACGCCGTTGCGGCTCATGCCGCTGGAGTTCAGGCCTAGGTGCACCACCAGCGGGCGCCCGTGTTTTTCGGCAATCAGACTGGCCTTGACTGCGAAATCGAGGTTGCCGACCAACTCTTCCATGTTGTACGGCAGTGCGGCTTCTAGTTCGCTCAGGGCGGCGGTACGCACGCGGATCAACTGGCCTTTGTAGCCGCTTTCACGCACTACACGGGCTTCTTCGTTGCTGGCAACACCCACGCACGGCACGCCGGTGGCGATGATCGACGGCATCAGCAGGCCAATCCCATGGCCGTAGGCGTCGGCCTTGAGCACGGCACAGATTTTCGATTTGCCAGCGAGGGTGTTTTTTAGAACCTGAATATTGTGTTCAAACGCAGCTTTGTTGATTTCAACCCATGCGTTGCTGTCTTGCGTGTTCACCTGCGCGACACCATTGGTCATCGTCAGGGGCGGTGCGGCGAAGGCGGGGGTTTGCAGCAATGTCATACCCAAAGAGAGGGCGAGCAGGGTGCGAGTAAAGGGCATCATCCGAGTTTCCATACTTTTTTTAGGGGAAGGGGGTAAAACGCGGGCGATACTAGGATCGGCGCGTAGGAAAAGTCACTCCCTAGGCCGCGGATATGACCGAATGTGTCGTCATGCCACAAGGGAGGCCGTTAGCCTATAGGGATGATCGGCCTGAAAGTCAGGCCTTTTTCACTGTCTTCAGGGCATTGCGCTCAGCCCTTGAGCACGGCTTTAAGCAACGGGTCATTCAAGTACGCCACGTTGAGCCGGGTCCAGGGGTTGATGCGCGATTGTTCGGGCGAAAAAATATGCCCCGGCGCGATCATGAAGCCTTTGGGCAACAACTGACGGGTCAACGCTTTGGCATCGTCGGTATGCGCAAAGCGCGCCCACAGATACAGGCTCTGTTCGGGGCGGCAAAACACCTCGGCGCCGATCTCGTCTAGCACTTGCAAACCGGTTGTGGTGGCGACTTTAAGGCGCTCTTGCAGGCGGATTAAATGACGCAGGAAATGCCCCTCCATCAGGATCACATCCACTGTTCGCTCACAGAACTCTGAAGAACTGGTGTGCAGCAGCATTTTCAGATCGCCCAATTCATCGATGACATCCTTGCTGCCGGCGATAAAACCGACCCGCAACGCTGCTGACACTGATTTCGAAAAACTGCCTACATAGAGGGAGCGTTGCAGTTGATCGAGCGCGGAGACTTTGATCGCCGACGCCGGTTTAAAGTCGGCTAGGGCGTCGTCATCGACCAGAATAAAGTGATGTTCCTGCGCCAACTGCACCAGTCGATGGGCCTTGCCGGGCGAAATGTCCGACCCGGTCGGGTTGTGGCCCACAGACTGAATAAAGAACAATTTTGGCTTGTGGGTGCGCAGGTGCTGTTCCAGCACCTGCATGTCTGGCCCATCTGGCAGGCGCGGCACAGGCAACATGTGAGCACCTTGCAATTGCAGCTTGCCGAACAGCGGGTAGTAACCGGGGTCTTCAACCAGTACCGCATCACCTTGGGCGATGAAACGCCGGATGATCAGGTCCAGCGCGTGATTGGCGCCGTGGGTGGTGACGATTTGCCGGGGGCTGGCGGTGATCGAATAGCTCGCCAGTTTCTGCACCAGGTGCTGGCGCAGGCTGGCATTGCCCAGCCGATTGCCATAGCGAAACAGCGTATGGACCCCGGTGCGCATGATCTGTCGAGTGAACTTGTCGAGGCGCAAGTCCATCAGCCATTCCACCGGCGGGAAACCCTCGCCGAGCGGTGAATGCCCCGGCTCGCGAACAAATTGCTGGCGCATCAGCCATATCGTGTCCATGGCCCGGGCATAGGGCAGGGGTTCATCCGGCTCGCTGTGGTTGGGAGCGCCCTGACGCACGAAAAAGCCCTGGCCGTGGCGCGCTTCAACCAGCCCTTGGGACGCCAGTGCTTCGTAAGCGTTGATGACGGTATTTTTGGAGTGACCAAACAAGCGCATGCACTCGCGCAGTGACGGTAAGCGATCACCTATCCGATAGGTGCCGTTGCCAATCTGTTCGACCAGAGAGGCGGTCAGTTGCTGGGCGAGGGTCAGGCGCGCCATGGTCTGCCATCCTGAAGAAATTGAATGAGGGTACAGATTGGGTACTGTTTGTGCGAACTGTACCTTTTGTGCGGGCACAGAGCGATTTAGGGTGGCGCCACAGATAACAATAATGACCACAGGATTGAGCCATGAGTATTGATTCGCGCCTTCCGATGTTTCGCAGCATGGCGCCTGCCGAGCGTCTGGGGCATTTACAGGACCTTCTCCAACTGTCTGCCGACGACATTAGCTTGCTGGCTGATCCGGGCGCGCTGGCGCTGGAAATTGCCGACGGCATGATCGAGAACGTAATTGGCACGTTCGAATTGCCGTATGCGGTGGCCAGTAACTTCCAGATCAATGGCCGTGATGTGATCGTGCCGATGGTTGTCGAAGAGCCCTCGGTGGTCGCGGCCGCGTCTTTTATGGCCAAGCTGGCCCGTGAGGCCGGTGGCTTCCAGACGTCCAGTTCATTACCGTTGATGCGCGCCCAAGTGCAGATCGTAGACGTCGAAGACCCCTTCAACGCCCGTCTTAGCTTGCTGCGTCGCAAAGAAGAAATCATCGAAGTGGCGAATCGCAAGGACCAACTGCTTAATTCGCTGGGCGGGGGTTGCCGGGACATTGAAGTCCACACGTTTGCCCAAAGCCCACGCGGGCCAATGCTGGTGGCGCACCTGATCGTCGACGTGCGGGACGCCATGGGCGCCAACACGGTGAACACCATGGCTGAAGCAGTTGCGCCGCTGATGGAAGAAATCACCGGCGGTAAGGTCCGCCTGCGAATCCTCTCTAACCTCGCTGACCTGCGCCTGGCGCGCGCGCAGATCCGCATTGCGCCCGAGTTGCTGGCCACCCCCACGTTCCAGGGCGAGGCGGTGATTGAGGGGATTCTCGATGCCTACAACTTTGCCGTGGTCGACCCGTACCGCGCCGCCACCCACAACAAAGGGATCATGAATGGCATCGACCCGCTGATCGTCGCCACCGGCAACGACTGGCGCGCTGTCGAGGCGGGTGCCCATGCCTATGCGTGCCGCAATGGCCATTACGGTTCGCTGACCACCTGGGAGAAGGACGGCAAGGGCAATTTGGTGGGTACGCTAGAAATGCCGATGCCGGTCGGGCTGGTCGGCGGCGCCACCAAGACCCATCCATTGGCACAACTGTCGCTGCGCATTCTGGGGGTCAACACGGCTCAGGAACTGGCCGAAATTGCCGTGGCGGTCGGGCTGGCGCAAAACCTCGGCGCGCTGCGGGCGCTGTCTACTGAAGGTATCCAACGCGGGCACATGGCTTTGCATGCGCGCAATATCGCGTTGTCGGCGGGTGCTCGGGGTGAAGAACTCAATTGGCTGGTCAAACAGATGGTTGAAGCCTGCGACGTGCGCGCCGATCACGCGGCGGCGTTGCTCAAACAAAAGCGTGGCCTGTAGCAAGGCCCTGTCGGAGCGAGCAAACGTACGCTCACTGAGAAAGCTGTCTCTCTTCACGTTCATAACAATAAAAGCAGTGGGAGAATTTTTTTGAAACCTGAACTCTACGACGTCTGGGGTGACACGGTGGATGCGCGGCATCTGCTGTACGCCATCGTGATAGGTGCCATCGTCAGCCTTAGCGCCTTTTTTACCGCGCAGCATTTTTTGCTCGAGTGGGTGGCCTCAGCGCAGATGGCGCGGGCCTACGCCATGCTGGTCGGTATTGTCGGCTGTCTGGCGGGAGGCACCCTCAGCGCAATGTTGTTCAAACCCAAGCGGCATGTGGTCGAGCATGAGGCCGACCCGGCGTGGCGTAGCCGGGTGCTAAGTGATTTGCAAAATGAATTCGGCGACCTCGGGCGCCTCGCTGACTTGCCCCCAGAAACCCTCAAAGAACTGCAGGACATGGACCTTTACGACCTGTTCATTGAGTACGAACGGGGCCTAGAAAGTGCCAATAAAGACCCCGCATCAGCCATTCGTGCCGAGTCGTCTACCGACCTTGTAGTCAATGGAGGCCGTTCATGATCGCTTCCTTGTTTGATCAGGTGCTGATTGCACTGGGCATGGGTATTTTGGGGGCGGTGATCTTTGCGGCCATTGGCCTGATTTCCGGCAGTGATGAAACGACCACCCTGGCCCCCCTAACCTTGCTGGTGGTCTTGCTGGGCGTGCCTGCGCCAGGCGTGCTGACGTTTTTCCTGGCGGGCGCCGTGGCCAAACACATGACCCACGCCGTACCCACCGCCTTGCTGGGTATTCCCGGTGACACGATGGCCACGCCGCTGATGCGCGAGGCCAACTTTTTGCGCAACTTGGGGGTGCCCCACATTGCCTTGCGCAAAATGATCTCCGGGGCAGTGATTGCCGCGCTGATTGCGGTGCCCATGGCGGTATTGTTTGCCGTGATGCTGGCCCCGTTCGGCGACAGCATTAAACGCACGGCGCCCTGGATCTTCTTGGCGGCGGCAATTGCCATTGCCTGGTTCTCTAAGGGTCGATTGGCTGCCGTGCTGGCATTGATCCCCTTTGTGTTGATCATCCTGGGCCTGCAAACCCTGACTGGGCAATACGGGGTCAAGCTGAGTGTCAGTTACTTCCTTGGCATCGCTATCGGGCCGTTGATTGCGGCATTGTTTGCCATGCTAGCCCCGGCTGAACGCGAAAAAATGCGCCGCAGCGAAGTCCGGACTTTTTCGTTGTCGCCCGACGTGAAAAATGGCGGTGGCTTCTTCCCCAATCCGCTCAAGGTATTGGACCGCAAGCAAAGCCTGTGGACCGCCATCACCGCGGTCATATCTAGCGCCACCTTTGTATTCAGCCCGGTGGCCATGACCGTGATCATGGGCGAACTGGTTGGCTCGCGGGTCAAGCATGTCTACCACCGCCTGACTACCGTGATTACCGCGCGTAATGGCGTGACCGAGTCCACTTACATTGCTGAAGCGCTGATCCCGCTGATTGCCTTTGGCTTGCCACTGAGCCCGGTGGCTGCGGGGCCGGCTGCGCCATTGTTCAATGCGCCGCCGCGCTTTAGCGTCGATGCCGCATCGGGCGAGGTGCATAACTTGCACACGTTGCTCAACACGTGGGAGTTCTTCGGCTACGGCATGTTGGCGGTGGTGGTTGCCATCTTGATCGCGTACCCCTTTACCATGAATTACGCGTACCGGGCGGCGTCTTACGTGTCGCGAAAAATCAGCCACGAAGCCGTGATCGCGACGTTTGTCGGGCTGATCTTGGTCATCGGTATCTGGGAAGGTGGCTTGCTGGGGTTGTTGGTCATTGTCACTGTCGGGCTGTTGGGCGGTTTTCTCTCACGGTTTTTGGGTTTTAACATTGGGGTGCAATTCATGGGGTACTACACCGCTGTATTGACCGTGCCCGCACTGGTCGCGCTGTTGGGCGCCTGAACGATTGCTCGCCTGATGGGCTGACGGTTAGACCGTTAATTTCTTTCAGGTCTTTAGATATTCCTCGATTGAATATCCATAGCGTCGATTTGGCTGTAACAGCAGATGATTTATGGTTTTTTGAGAGGTATTTACCTGCAATAGCAGATTTAAAGGATGCAGTGCTTAGGTAAAACCATGGTGCAGCGTCCATTTCTGCTGCTCGGCCGGCGCCTTGTACAGGCGCTGGATGGCTCTAGAATCGAACGCAGAATTTCTACATTACGGTCGATTACGGAGTTTCGAACATGATGAACGCCATGCAAATGCCCATGAACAACGCCATGCCAATGATGCCGATGATGGGCATGCCGATGATGATGGCAACCATGACCTGCGCCATGACCGACAAGGGCATGATGTGCACCCTGAAACCTGCTGCTGGCATGGACATGGCCCTGTTCAAAAATAACGCCGAAATGATGGCGATGATGATGAACTGCGGCATGCCGATGATGATGCAGTGCGCCAACATGTCGATGATGTGCATGTCTGAAGACGGCATGGCGATGATGAACAGCATGTCCAGCATGAACATGCCGATGATGATGCCAATGGGCATGCCTATGCCGATGATGAAGTGCGTTATGCAATGCAAAATGGAAGCTGATTGCATGACCTGCATGATGATGCCGATGCCAGGCATGAGCATGGACATGATGAACAACTGCTGCATGCTTATGATGAAAATGATGAACGACTGCGCCATGCCCATGATGATGAGCTGCAACGGCATGCCAATGATGTGCTGCACCTGCTGAAATAAATAAACCGTAGTCGCTGCCATAGGCTGTGAAGGGGTGCCCAGCAAACCGTTTTTTGGATTCGCGCGGCGCCCAATCTTTTGCAACAACAGCGGTCTACCGTTTGAACGCAAAAAGCCCGGACGTTTACCCGTCCGGGCTTTTTGCATTTAATCCAGTCGCTCCGGATAGGTTATGACCAAAAACGCCACGGCCTCGCTGTCCGCCGGGTTTCGATAGCGGTGGGGCTGGTCGGCGTAAAACAGAATCGAGTCACCCGTCGACAGTAAATAGCGCTCCTCGTTAACGCTGACTTCCATCACCCCTTGGGCCACTACCAGGTTTTCCTGGATACCCGGCCCATGCCCCTCAGACACTTCTTCGCCCAAGGCCCTTAGGCGTATTTCGTAAAACTCTGACTGGCGCGCCATGTCGTAAGGGAACAATGCCCGGCTGATAAACGCGCCACTGGCACTGACCAGTCGTTTGCTTTGCTGCGCTGGTAGCAGTTCGACTCCTTCAAAGGCCCGGTTTTCTAGAAACGCGGCCACCGACACTTTCAGCCCCTTGGCGATTTTGCACAGCACTTTGATCGACGGCACGCTGCGCCCGGATTCAATCTGCGCCAGCATTGCCCGGCTCACGCCGCACGCCCGGGCCAGCGCATCAAGTGATAGATAACGCTTACTGCGCAGGCGTTGCAGGTTGTGGGCGACGCATTGGCCAATCGCGTCATCGTCGCCGGTATTGCAGTCTTTAGTTGGGGTTGGAATTTCAGGCAGATAAGGAACCGTGTGCAGGTAGTTCATAGGGCTCACGCCTGGCGAGTATCGCTGGGGCTGCTCACCGAAGGCGCAAAGAACACGGCGATTCCGGCGCGGGCTGCGTACGTGGTCCACATCAGCTCAGCCGCCGCACGTGCCTGACGGCGTTTTCGGTACAGGGTGAAATCAATGACATTGGCAGATACGGACATGGGCAGGTCTCTTGTGCAGTGGCAACTCAATGACTTCACCTTAATCCGTCACTCTTATTTCTATAAATACTCAATTTTCATTTGTTAATTCGATTTTGGACTTAGAAAGCCGTTTAGTCGGACCGTTTAGGCGCGCGCTTTAAACGATCAAAAGATCGCGGGCAAGCTCGCTCCTACTGCAGGGATGAGTCAGTTGTTTTGACTTAAGCTAATTCTAAAAAGGTATTGGATGGAGCTTTTTAAGATCGTTTAGCTTTAATGAAACGCAGGGCAGATGAGTCGCCCGCGATCTTCATTGATTCACGTGGGAGTGAACCATGCCGCATACAAGGGACATCACCGCCTTGCCGATTCTCGACCTGTCGTTGCTTGAAGGCACGCCCGCTCAGCGTCAGAGTTTTCTGGAAACGCTGCGCCACGCGGCCCGGGACGTGGGCTTTTTTTACCTCGCCGGCCACGGTATCGACCACACCCTGTTGGACCACGTGCAGGATAACGCCCGCCAATTCTTTGCTTTGCCTGACGCGGAAAAAGCCGCGGTCGGGATGATCAACTCGCCACACTTTCGCGGCTATAACCGCGCGGCCTCCGAGATCACCCGGGGCAAGCCTGACCTGCGCGAACAGTTTGATCTGGGCGCTGAACGAGATGTGCTGCCCACGGATGAAAACAGCCCCTTTTGGGCACGTTTGCAAGGCCCCAACCAATGGCCGGAGGCCTTACCGGCGCTCAAGCCGCTGCTGCTGGAATGGCAGCAAGCGATGACCGCAATGTCCTTGCGTTTGCTGCGTGCCTTCGCAGAGGCATTGTCGCTGCCGCACAACGCATTCGATCAGTTGTATGGCGACAAACCCAATGAACACATCAAGCTAATTCGCTATCCGGGTCAGGCAGCAGACGCTAGCAACCAAGGCGTGGGCGCACACAAAGACTCAGGTTTTCTGAGCTTTCTGTTGCAGGACCAGCAAGCAGGTTTGCAGGTCGAGGTGGAAGAGGGCCGCTGGATTGATGCATTGCCACGCGCCAACACACTGGTGGTGAATATCGGCGAATTGTTGGAACTGGCCACCAATGGCTACTTGCGCGCCACCGTTCACCGCGTGGTGTCACCGCCTAAGGACAGCGAGCGGTTGTCGATTGCCTTCTTTTTGGGGGCACGACTGGATGCCGTGGTGCCGCTGTACCCGTTGCCGTCAGCCCTGTTGCGTGAAGCGCGTGGTCCGGCCAGCGACCCGGATAACCCGTTGTTTCGCGATGTGGGCTGGAACTACCTCAAGGGCCGCCTGCGCTCGCACCCTGATGTTGCCGAGCGTTACTACGCCGATGCACTGATCCCCAACGCTCTCAGCGCCTGAAACACCCACTCGATCAAGGACTTTGACCATGTTCAAAAAAACAGGATTGACCCTCGCAGTGCTGGGCGGCGTCTTCACGTCTTACGCTGCATTAGCGTTGGAACCGTTGCGAGTGGCAGCCGACGCGGTGCCGCATGCGCAGATTCTGGAATACGTGCAAAAGATCGACCCGCAACTGAAGCTCAAGGTGATCGAACTCACCAGCGGGATCAACGCCAATGAGCTGTTGGCGCATGGCGATGTTGATGCCAACTACACCCAGCATTTGCCGTACCTGAAGTCTCAGGAAAAGGCCTTAGGCAAAACCTTTGCCGTGGCCGCGACGGTGCACATCGAGCCGTTGGGCATCTATTCCCATCGGTATAAAAGCTTCGCCGACGTGCCGGTCAAGGGAACGGTGGCTGTCCCGAACAACGTGACCAACCTGAGCCGCGCCTTGTACCTGCTGCAAGACAACGGCCTGATCAAGCTCAAACCCGGCTTCAACGACCCGGCAGCCGATCAGGCAACGCCCAAGGACATAGCCGAGAACCCTAAACAGCTGAAGATCCTCGAGGTGGAGTCAGCGCAGATTCCACGGGCGCTAGACGACCTTGACCTGGCTGTGATCAACGGCAACTACGCACTGGAAGCTGGATTGGTACCGGCCAAGGACGCGCTGGGGCTTGAGAAAGTCGAGCACAACCCGTACGCCAATATCCTGGTGACCAATCCCAAGCTGCTGGATGACCCGCGCATCAAGCAACTGGCCAAAGACTTGACGTCACCTGAGGTGGCCAAGTTCATCACTGAGACTTACACCGGCTCGGTGTTGCCCGTGACTCAGGTGGACACCACGCAATGATTACCGTCGAGCAGTTGAGCAAAACCTATGCGCCGGGGCAGGCACCTGTGCTGGACCAGGTCTCGCTGAGCATTCCGGATGGCGCGATCTACGGGATTCTCGGGCGCAGCGGGGCGGGCAAGTCGACCTTGCTGCGCTGTCTCAATCTGCTCGAACGGCCCAGTTCTGGGCGTATCTTGCTGGATGGCGCCGACTTGACCGCGTTGTCTGAGCGCGAACTGCGCCAGCAACGCCAGCGCATCGGCATGATCTTTCAGGGCTTCAATCTGCTGCACTCGCGAAATGTGTTTGACAACATCGCCGTGCCGCTGGAAATCGCCAAGGTCAGCAAAGAACAGCGCCGTACGCGAGTTTTGGAGCTGCTGGATCTGGTGGGCCTGAGTGACAAGGCGCAGGCGTTCCCGTCGCAGTTGTCCGGCGGGCAGAAACAACGGGTGGGCATCGCCCGTGCTTTGGCGGCGCGGCCTGCCTACCTCTTGTCAGATGAAGCCACCAGCGCTCTTGACCCACAAACCACGGCCTCGATTTTGGAATTACTGCGCGATATTAATCGCCAGTTGGGGCTGACCATCGTGCTGATCACCCATGAGCTGGACGTGGTCAAGTCGATTTGCGATCACGCGGCCTCGCTGGCCCATGGGCGACTGGTCGAAGCAGGACCGATTGCCCAACTGCTGGCCAATCCAGACTCGGCCCTCGGGCGCTCGTTATTGCCGGGTTACCGCTCGACATTGGGCAGTGCAGAACAAGTGCTGGAATTGAGCTTCTTTGACTCCTTACTGGCCACACCGGTGCTTAATGATTTGGCCCAACAGCACGGCATAAACGTGAATCTGCTGGCCAGTGGTTTCGAGTCTATCGGCGGCAAACCCGTAGGCCGCTTACGCGTTGCATTGCGTGAGCCGGGCAGCGAGTTGAAATTGACTCAAGTGGTGGACTTTCTTAAACAGCGTGGCGTCAGGGTAGAGCGCACATGAACCGACACATCGACTGGAACGACATCGTGCAACTGGTGCTGACAGCCACCGGCGAAACCCTGTACATGGTGCTCTTGGCGGGGTTTTTTACCCTGTTGATTGGCTTGCCGCTGGGGGTACTGCTGTTTATTAGCCGCCATGACGGCCTGTACCCAATGCCCCGGCTTAATAAAAGCTTGGGCGGTTTGGTCAACGTGGGGCGTTCGTTGCCCTTTGTGGTGATGCTGATTGCCTTGATCCCGCTGACGCGGCTCATTGTCGGGACCACCTTAGGCAGCACGGCGGCGGTGGTGCCGATCACCATTGGTGCATTTCCGTTCTTTGCGCGAATTGTCGAAAACGCTCTGGATGAAGTTGATAAAGGCCGCATCGAAGCCATCCTGGCCATGGGCGGTGATAGCTGGCACGTGATCTTCAAGGTGTTGCTGCCTGAAGCGTTGCCGGCATTGTTGGCAGGCATCACCTTGACCTTGGTGATGCTAATTGGCTTTTCATCCATGGCCGGTGTGATTGGCGGCGGCGGATTGGGGGATTTGGCGATTCGTTATGGTTACCAGCGTTTCAACAATCAGGTGATGGTCGCGACTGTGATCGTGCTGGTGATACTGGTGCAGAGTGTGCAAAGCATGGGCGACCGATTGGTCCGCTCGCTGGCGCACCGGCGTTGACACACAGGAGCGAGCACGCTCGCTCCCAAACAGGTTTTAAAAATCCCAGCGGGTATTGAGCATCACATTGCGCGGGTCGCCGTAGTAGGCGGTGTTGTAGAAGCCAATGTTGGTGTAGTAGTACTTATCAAACAGGTTGTTGACGTTCAGGGTCGCTGACAGGTTATCGGTGACTTGGTAGCGCGCCATCACATCGACCAGCCAGTAGGCGTCTTGTGAGAAGTCTTGGTACTGGGCCTTGGTGCGGTTGTAGATATTCTGCCAGCTACGGCTCTGCCAGCGTGCTCCACCGCCAATGGTCAGGCGATCAAGCGGGCCTTGGAATGTGTACGTGGTGTAAGCGCTCAACTGATCTTGTGGCTCCCAGGTTGAGATTTTTTCGCCCTGATGATCGCGGATGATTTTATGCGTGTAACCCGCTTGGGCCTGCCAGCCGGGTGCCAGCTCGCCGGATACCTCGGCTTCAAAGCCCTTGGTCTTGGCTTTGGTGCCGATCGAGGCGTAAAGAATTGACGGGTTAGTCGGGTCGGCGTTGTACTCGGCGTCGGGTTCGGCGCGGTTGTCTTCATGCACTTCGAAGTAAGCCAGGCTGGTGTTCAGGCGCCCACCGTAGAACTCGCCCTTGATCCCGACTTCGTAGTTTTTACCTTCGTCCGGTTGCAACACCTTGTTCTCGCGGTCGCGGTTGTAGGTCTGCGGCATGAAAATGTCGGTGTAGCTGGCATACGCAGTGAAGGTGTCGTTGAGGTCGTAGGTTACCCCCACATACGGTACGACTTTACCTGTCTCGCTGGACTGGTAATCGCCGGTCAATTTGTAGTTGGCGATCCGGCTACCCAGCAACACGTTCAGCTCATCGGTCAGGTTAAAGCGTGCGGTGAAGTAACTGGCGGTTTGCCGGGTCGTGGTGTCGTTGATCTGGGTCGGTGCGCCCCAGTCCGGTTCAGGGATGGCGCCGTTGTAGTTCCAGAAATCGATCACTTTGTTGTTATTCACAAAGGTCGGGTTTCCATAATCCTTGCCTTTCCAATGGGCACTGGAAGCCGATGCGCCAACCACCAGTTCGTGTTCGCGGCCCGCCAGGCTGAATGGACCGCTGAAGTAGGCGTCAGCAGCGTCGGTGCGGGTCGTGCCGGTGAATTTGTTGGCATACACCGATGACAAGCCTGTGGCAGGGAAGGGCCCATCCATGACCGAACCCAGCGGGGCGTCGTAGCTGTTGACCTGATGAGTCAACTGGGCTTTGCCGACCCAGCCGTTGGCGAAGCTGTGTTCTAGGGTTGAGAACACGCTCTGGGTGGTCTGCTCCCAGCGGCTCCAGTTGGCGCCGTTGTTGTAGGAGCGCTTGACGTCGATACGGTCGCCATGACGGTCGAACAGTGGGCGACTGCCAGACCAACCTGAGGCATGCGGGTCATTGTTTTGATAGTCGAAGCCCACGGTCAGTAAGGTGTCGTCGCTGAGGTCGGCTTCGAGCGTACCGAAGTAGACCCCGGTCTTGCGCTCATAGCGGTCCATGAAAGAGTGTTTGTCTTGATAGGCCGCCACTGCGCGCCCGCGCACGTTGCCGCTGTCGGTCATCGGGCCGCTCACGTCGACCTGCGTGCGGTAGTTGTCCCAACTGCCAGCGCCGAGTTCCACACTGGCTTTGAAGTCGTGGGTCGGTTTTTTGCGGATCAGGTTAATGGTGGCACCGGGAGCACCGGCGCCGGTCAGTAAACCGGTTGCACCCTTAAGGATCTCAACGCGGTCGTAGATGGCCATGTCACTCAGGGTTTGCCCCGACGAGTAGGCCGAGTTGCGTAACGTGGGGATACCGTCGTACTGGAAGTTTTCGACCGAAAAACCGCGCGCATAGTAGTTGGTGCGCTCGCTGTCGAAGGTCGAGACGGTGATACCCGGCGTATGGCGCATCACATCGTCGATGGAGCTGAGGCCGAAATCGTCCATGTGCTGACGGGTGATCACGGTAATGGATTGCGGTGTCTCGCGGGGTGACAGCACCAGCCGAGTCGCTGTGGCAATGGTGCCGGGGGTATACGAACCGCTGCCTTCGGTGATCGTGCCTAACTGGTTGGCCGTGACCTGTGTGGACTGCAATTGCAGTTGCCCGTTGCCCTCGTTCGGCTTGGCGATGACCCGATATCCGCCGCCTTCACCGACTGCTTGCAGTCCCAGTGGCGCGAGCACGTGTTCTAGACCATCGGCGACCGCGAAGTTGCCTGTGAGGCCTTTGCTCTGAATGCCGGTGGTCAGTGCCGAGTCAACGGCAATCATCACCCCGGCCTGCTGCCCAAAGTTGCCAAGCACTTGGTCTAGGCTGGCAGGTGCAATGTTGAAGGACTGGCTTTGCGCGTGCTCGCTGGCCGTGGCGGCGAGGGCGGCGTGGCTGGCCGAAGCAAGCGTTAACCCCAATAAAACGGAGCGCAAGGCGCAGGCAAGTGGCGTAAGTCGGATGTGCATAGAGGCTGTCCATGTGTGAAAAGGGGCGGCGGCGCGCTGTTTTTCAGCGTCTTCCCTTAACCTGATGCACGAGATTTAAAAAACTGCCGCTTACGCTGAAAAATAAGTGGTTTAGGCGGGCACCACGTTGGCCCAATAGCCGAATACCCGTTGCACACGAATTGGCAACACCCGTGTTAGCAGCTCGAGGCTGGCATCTGGCTGGTCAATCGAAAACGAACCCGAGACCTGCAAGCTTGCGACCGCAGGATCGCAACGCAATACGCCACGGCGATAGCGGTTGAGCTGGGTGATCACCTGGGCCAGCGGCATGCGTTCGGCGATTAACAGGCCGTCGATCCACGCCTGTGAAGCCGCCGTGACCTGTGCGGGATGTCCAGCGCCATGGCTGTCAACAGTCAGTTGCTGGCCGGCTTGCAGACTGATGTGCTCACCGCGGATGAGTTCAAGCGACGCGCTACCTGCCAGCATTTGCACCTGAGTGCCGGGCAATTCGGGCAGGCCCTGGCTGATGATTAGCCGTGAATGTGCGGCCGGTTGGACGCGGGCGTAAAGGGTGTTCAGGGTTATATGAGCGGGCGCGGCGCTGGTGAGCAGAACTCGGCCCAGATTCAGTGTCAGGTCGATACCCGTCGCGGTGGCCTGGGTATCGAGCGCCGTGTGGGTGTCCAGTGTCAGGCCCACGCCATCGGCCAGATAAAAACGTCGACGTTCGCCGTTGGCGGTGCGGTAGTCACTGAATAGCTCGGGCAGCAGCACCCGTTCCCGCACACCGATGCCTGCGGCCATGACCAGCCCAAGCCCGGCAAAGCCCTTGAGCAGCGCCCGTCGTGACGTAGCATTACGCGCCCTGAGCAAACTGCGGGCACCTTCGGGGGCCAGTAATTGCGTGCTTTCGCGCACATCCCGATTGAGGCCGCTCAAGCGCTGCCAGGCCATTTCATGAATTGCCGATTGCTTGCGCCAGTTGCGGCAGGCCTTATGTTCGGCCTCGGAACACACACCCGACTGCAACGTGACCATCCACAACATAGCTTGCTCGACCACATCCTGATCCAGCGGTTGCGCGTTGGCCGGTTCGAACAGACTCATGCTGCGTAGACTGCGCAATAACAATGACGGTAAGCCTTGAGCATGGCTTTTTGCACCACGTTAACAGTGAGATCCATGTGCTCGGCGATTTGCGGATACGTCAGGCCGTCCAGTTGCGAGAGCAGGAAAATCTCCCGCACCTTACTGCCCAGTCCATCCAACACTTGGCCCACGGCATCCAGCGCTTCGAGCACCAGCAAGCGCGATTCAGGTGAGGGCATGTGTTCGGGTTCCAGCACTGCCAGCGACTCCATATAGGCGCGTTCGAGCGCTTGGCGGCGAAAATATTGACCACACAGACGGCTGGCGATAGTCGTGAGATACGCTCGCGGCTCGCGCAGCAATGGCTGCGAATCGGTGCGCAGCATCCGCACAAACGTATCCTGGGCTAAATCCAGCGCGTGGTCATGATTGCCCAATTTACGCCGCAATAGCTGCACCACCCAGCCATGGTGCTGGACGTACAACTCGCCTACGGTACTGCGTGTGGAAGAGGATGGGAGCATCGATAGCCATTCCAAAGCAGACAGTGACAAAAGATCGCAATGATAGCGCTTCTCATTAACGCGTGCTCGGGAATGTTTCGTTCACAGCAGTTGGGATCGCCTCTCAGCCAGGCGCAGGCCTCGACAAAGGCTACAATTTATCTCTGTAGGACGCCCAGCCCACGTATCATCCGTCCAGGCAAAGCCAAGCGTTTTCGCTGCCCGCTAACTCAATAATAGGGATCGAACCTTGATCGAGCGTCGTCAATTCAGCGGAGGCATGAAGGGCAAGAACCTGCGCTTCTTAACTGACAATCCGGGCGAAACACGGCCAATGGTTCGCACGGGTTTTGTGTTGCTTGAGCACTTCTCGCTGCCAGCCTTCACCCAGGCACTGGATGCCCTCATCACTGCGAATCTGTTGCGCCCCGGATTGTTTTCTACCAAGACCTTTGGTCTGGCAGTAGATGAGGTGGTGAGCGACCTGGGGCTGGTTATTCGCCCCGATGCACTGCTTGATGTGGCACAGCTCCATGAGCTGGACCTGTTGGTGGTGTGTGGCGGTTATCGCACTGAACTGAGAACCGATGAACACTTCATCCACGTGTTAAAAGCCGCTGCTCAGTTGGACATCAGCCTGGGCGGTTTGTGGAATGGCGCCTGGTTTCTGGGCAGTGCAGGATTGCTCGAAGGTTATCGTTGCGCGATTCATCCTGAGCATCGGCCCGCGCTCGCGGAAGTGTCCAAGGCTGCGCACGTGACCAGTGAGCCTTACGTGATTGACCGCGACCGACTGACGTCTTCGAGCCCTTCGGGGGCATTTCAGATGGCCCTCAACTTGATCAGAAGCTTGCACGACAAAGCACTGGTCGAAGGGATCGAAGACATCCTAGCTTTTGAGGAGTCACGTTACCGGCGCATCAAGCCAGCTGAAAAAATCAGCGTCAGCGCGCCGTTACGCGAGGTCGTGAAGCTGATGGAGGCCAACCTCGAAGAACCGTTGGAGCTGGAGCAACTGGCCGTGTATGCGGGCCGCTCGCGTCGCCAGCTCGAACGGTTGTTTAAAGAGCAGTTAGGCACTACGCCGCAGCGCTACTACTTGGAACTGCGCATTACCGAAGCCCGGCGGCTGTTGCAACACACTGAACTGTCTCAGGTGGACGTATTGGTAGCCTGCGGTTTTGTCTCGCCCAGCCACTTCAGCAAATGCTACAGCGCCTACTTTGGTTATCGACCTTCCAAGGAAAAACGATTGGTCAAATAGACCTGTGCCTGACGGGGGCGGGTAAAAAGGGCTTGGTTTCGAGCGGGCGCCTAAATTAGAATCAGTCTCATTTACTGCATTCTTAGCACAGGGTCTCTTGAGATGACTGAAGCCGCGCCGCCCACCGAGCAGACCTTGCATGCCCTGTATCGCGACCACAGTGGTTGGCTGCAAAACTGGCTGAGACGGCGCATGGGCAATGCCTGGGATGCCGCAGACCTGAGTCAGGACACCTTCTTGCGCGTACTTTCAAGCGCTCAGCCGCTGGTAGAGGTACGCGAGCCGCGTGCTTATCTGCTGACGGTGGGCAAGCGCTTACTGAGTAACTTTTACACCCGGCGTAGCCTCGAACAGGCGTATCTGGCAGCGCTGGCGCAGTTGCCGCAAGCGTGTGTGCCTTCTGCGGAGCAACGCTGGTTGCTGCTTGAAACCCTACAGGCGCTGGATGAATTACTCGATGGCATGCCCGCCGTGGTGCGTCGGGCTTTTTTATGGAGCCAGCTTGAAGGACTGGGCTATCGAGATATTGCAGAGCGCTTGAAGGTGTCTGAACGTACGGTCAAACGCTACATGGCTCAGGCCTATGAGCATTGCTTGCTGGCAGAGCTGTGAGCAGCGCCACGGGTGCATCCTCGACGCGCGACATTGCCCGTGCGGCGGCGCAATGGCTGGCGCTGATCGAGTCGGGAACGGCCACGGATACCGATCATTTGCACCTGCAACGTTGGCGCGACAGCCATAGTGCGCACGAAGCGGCATGGCAACGGGTGCAGCAGTTTCGCCAACGGTTTTCAGTGCTGCCTTCAGCCTTGGCAATGGCCACGCTGGATCGTCCGCAAGCGGGGCGGCGTGCTGTTATCAAACAGGTAGTGGGGGTGGCGGTGCTGCTGCCGACGGCCTGGTGGTTGAGCAGACAATTGCCGCTGGAGGTCTGGCGAGCCGATTTGCAGACTGCAACTGGTGAACAAAAACGCCTGCTGCTGGCGGATGGCAGCCTCTTGCAACTCAACACCGATAGCGCGGTGAATGTCGACATGCACGCCCGGCTGTTGATGCTGGTGCGTGGCGAAATGGCACTGAAGGTGGCGGTTAGCGAAGCCTTGAGTATTCAAGCGCCCTATGGCCGCATAAGCCTCAGTCGCGCAGAAGTCTGCGTACGTCTTGGCAGAGATGCGTGTCATGTGTCGGTGGTGAGCGGTGATGTGCAGTTACAGCCTTTGCATGGCCCCGCGTTGCTGTTGCGCGCAGGTCAGCAGATCAGTTTGCGGGCAGCGGGAGCCGGTGCCGTCACCGAGTTTGATGCGCTGTTGCCCGGCTGGCGTCAGCGGGTATTAATGGCGCAAAACCAAGCGCTGGGCGATTTTCTGCGTGAACTGAGCCGCTATCGACCCGGTTTGCTGCGCTGGGAACCGGAGCTTGAAACGTTGCGAGTGACCGGAAGCTTTGGCTTGGACAACACTGATCGGGTGTTGTCGTTACTGGCTGCCAGCTTGCCGGTTGAGGTGCACATGCGTACCCGCTACTGGGTCACGTTGGTGCCACGCAAAAACGTTGCTTAACAACACCGGGTCGAAAAATGCGCGCTTTTGAAGATCAAAAGAGGGCGAGCAATCGAGCGTCGAGCGGTGTCTCTTAGGGGGGATTTGTTGTGGGGTAAACCCTGTCCCTTTTTTTCATCTCGCTTGTCATTGGAGGTAAGTGAATAAAATACGAGAGCGTTGCCCCATGTCTGCAGTTCCCTCTTTATTACGTTTCGGTCTGGTGATGACCCTCACCGCCAGCCCTTTGTTTATCGCCGCCAGTTGGGCACAAACCGTCGAGCGCCGTTCTTATCAGGTGCCCGCTGACAGTTTGGGTGCAGCATTGACCCGGTTTGCCGGGCTGGCAGGGGTCAATCTTTCTATAGATCCGGCGCTGGTCGCCGGCCACTCCAGCAGCGGGCTGTCGGGTGAATATGCGGTAGAAGAGGGCTTTGCCCGTCTGCTGCAAGGTTCTGGCTTACAACTGATCAAGGCCGGGCCCGAGGACTACACCCTGATTGCACGCCCACAGGGCGATGGCAGTCTGCAACTGCCCAGTACCTCGATTCTGGGTGCTGGCGGATCGACAAGTGCTGAGGTCTACGCCGGGGGGCAGGTCGCCCGCCGTGGTTCGCAAGGCTTGCTCGGCTCGCGGGACTTTATGGAAACGCCGTTCAGCATGACCACCTACACCAGCGAAGCGACCAAAAACCTGCAAGCCCGAACTTTGGGTGACCTGATTGCCAGCGACCCATCGGTGCGAGCGACTAACCCGGCCGGTGGCCGCTATGAGCAGTTCACCATCCGTGGTTTTAGCCTGTTTAACAGCGATGTGTCCTATAACGGCCTGTATGGCGTGCTGCCGACATACACCATTGACATGGAAATGGCGGATCGGGTCGATATTCTCAAAGGCCCGAGTCAGCTCATTAATGGCATCTCGCCGCGTGGCAGTGTGGGCGGCGGGATCAATATTGTGCCCAAGCGCGCCACCGATACACCCATCACGGAGTTCACGGGCAGTTTCGCTTCCGGGAGTCAGGTGGGCGGAGCGGTTGATGTCGGCCGACGTTTCGGGGACGAAAACCAGTTTGGCGTGCGTTTCAACGGGGTCAAACAGTCGGGTGACACAGAGTGGGATCACCAGAGCGTCGACCGCGAAATGGCCGTGCTGGGGCTGGATTTTCGTGGTGAGCGCGTGCGCCTTTCAGCCGATATCGGGCACACCGAACGTAACACTGATGCGCCGCAGGAGCGTGTTCAGATCGGCCCCAAGGCGAAGGTGCCGAATGCCAATGATGTACGCCACAACTATGCCGAACCTTGGAGCCGTGCCCACACTAAGGATACGTTTGGCACGTTTAACGGCGAGTTTGATCTCAATGACTCGGTCATGCTCTACGGCGGTGTTGGCCTGCGCAAAAGTAGCCACGACTTCCTCCGGCATGCGGTGCCTGTGACCAACGATGCGGGCGATTTCATCGTTCAGCCGCGGGACTTCACCCGCGACGAAAACGTGCGTACGGTATCGGCGGGCGCGCGCAGCTGGTTCCACACCGGAGACGTGAGCCATGAGGTCAATCTGGCGACCAGCTACTACTCCATGGACTTCACCAACGGCGGCGCTCGTTACGCGACCGCGACAAGCAATATCTATGACCCCGTGGTGACACCTACGCCTGGCACACCAACGCGCATGGACTCTAAGGTCTACACCGAAAACCGTTTCAGTGGCGTGGCGCTGTCCGACACCCTGGGCTTTTTCGACGAGCGCCTGTTGCTGACCCTGGGGGCACGCTGGCAGCGGGTCAAGGTCGATGACTGGAATAACGGCGTTAAAGGAAAAACGGCCTACGACGAAGAAAAAGTCTCACCCTCGGGCGGCATTTTGTACAAGTTGACCGATAACGTGTCGCTGTACGCCAACTATATGGAAGGCCTGAGCCTAGGCAAAATTGCCCCGTCAACGTCAGTTAACGATAACGAGATCTTCCCGCCGTTCATCAGCCGCCAGATCGAAGTCGGTGCTAAGTACGACATGGGGCCGATGGCTTTCACCGCGAGTGCGTTCCGCATCAAACAGCCTGCTTATGAGACCAACAGCACGACGCAGGTCTTTGGCCCCAATGGTAAACGCCAGAACAGTGGTGTGGAATTGAGTGTGTTTGGCGAGCCGCTCAAAGGCTTCAGGGTGCTCGGTGGCGTTATGTACATCGACAGTAAATTGACCAACACCACCAACGGCACCTATGACGGCAATCGGGCGCCTGCAACGCCGGAATACAACGTCAACCTTGGCACTGAGTGGGATGTGCCAGGCGTAGAGGGGCTGACCCTGACCGGGCGTGGTATTTACTCCAGTTCGCAGTATCTTGACCAAGCCAACAGTAAGGAAATCGACCCTTGGGAGCGTTTCGATGTGGGCGCGCGTTATGCCTTCAAGGTTGACGACAAGGCCATTACCTTACGCGCGACGGTCGAAAACGTGATGGATAAAAGGTTCTGGAGCTCAGCGGGCGCCTCGGATGACAGCGAACCGGGGTTGACGCTTTCAACGCCACGCACGTACCTGTTGTCCGCCACAGTAGGTTTCTGAACGCACACCATGCTTGCCTAGTTGGATCAACTAACTGGCTTTTTAAAAGGTTCAAAACAGGTTCAGATTTGTTGTGCTATACCGTTAGGTCAATTATTTAAAGCTGCCAGTTAGGACGACGAAAGCGATGACACTGAGGCTAGTTACGGCTAAGCAGATGTTCAGAATGATGTGCATGACTTGGCCTTTGTTAGGCATGTGTTCCACGGCATTGGCTGAAGAGTCTTTTGGCGATTCAGGGACTGAAAAAGATGAGTGGTTAGTACTGGTGAGTCCCTTTGTCTGGGCGCCGTCCATGAGTGGGCAGGTCGCGTTAGGCGGGATCGATACCAAGGCTGATGTCGGCTTTCGCGAGGTGTTCAATAACCTCAACGAGGTCTTCATGGGCAACCTGGAAATCACCAATCGCACGCTAGGTTTTTATATGGACGGGGTCTACGCCAAGACCGGCCAGTCTGAAAGGGTCTATGGTCAGAAAATCAGCCTCGACATTACCCAGACCACCCTGGCAGGTGGCGTTTACTACCGGGTTTTTGAGCAGGCGCTAGGGGGGAATACAGTCTTTGGTGAGCCACGAACCTGGCGGGTTGAGCCGACCGCTGGCCTGCGCTGGACCAAGCTCTCGACCAAAGTTCACATCGACTCCGTGGGTTTCAGCACCAAGAAAAAAACCGAATGGACTGACCCGTTTGTGGGGTTGCGCATGCAAGCCGACCTGACAGATCGCTGGCTGCTCTCTGGCGCGGCGGATACCGGCGGTTTTGATACTTCGTCAAAGAAAACCTATAACGCTCAGGCCTACCTCGGTTACCGCCTGTACCTATTCGAGCACCCGACCATAGTGCGGTTGGGCTATCGGGTGTTGGCGCAAGAATATCGAAGCCGCGATTTCACCGGCAACACCTTCAAATACGATGTGACCCAGCGTGGGCCGGTGCTCGGCCTGTCCATGCGTTTCTAATGAGCTTTGCAAGGATCAATGGAATGAAAAAACCAGTCATCAAAGCCCTGATTCTGGCGATGTCAGGGTTCGTTTTATCGCTGCCACTGGCGCAGGCCTGTACCCGTTTGGTTTATCTGGGAGACGATCAGAGGGTCATCACGGCCCGTTCCATGGACTGGAAGACTGACGTTGCCACTAACCTGTGGGTGTTTCCGAAGGGCATGCAGCGCAATGGCGAGGTTGGGCCATCGTCCATTAAATGGACCTCAAAATACGGCAGTGTGATTGCCAGCGGTTACGACATTTCGACCACCGACGGGGTAAACGAAGCGGGGCTGGCGGCCAACGTGCTGTGGCTGGTTGAGTCGCAGTATCCGCCGTTCAACAAAGACAAACCGGGTTTGAGCATTGCCGCCTGGGCCCAGTACGTACTGGATAACTTCAGCACCGTGGCCGAAGCGGTGGAAGTACTCAAAACCGAGCCCTTCAATGTGGTCACAGCGCAGGTCCCGGGTGAAAGCCGCTTGGCCACGTTGCACCTTTCAATGTCCGATGCATCGGGTGATAGCGCGATCATTGAATACATCGACGGCAAGCAAGTGATTCACCACAGCCGGGCGTATCAGGTGGTCACCAACTCTCCGGCGTTTGACGCTCAATTGGCCATGAACGCTTATTGGCAGGCGATTGGCGGCACCGTTATGCTGCCCGGCACCAACCGATCGGCCGACCGATTTGCTCGTGCTTCGTTTTACGTGAACGCAGTGCCCAAAAATCAGGACGCACGCCTGTCGCTGGCCAGTGTGTTTAGCGTGATACGTAACGTGTCGGTGCCTTACGGCATCACCACGCCCGGTGAGCCGAATATCTCGTCGACTCGCTGGCGTTCGGTGATTGATCACAAGCAAGGGCTGTACTTTTTTGAGTCCGCTATCACCCCCAATACTTTCTGGGTAGACCTTAAAAAGCTGGACTTCACCCAGGCGACCGGCAAAGTCAAGAAACTTGATTTGGGGCCGGATCAAAGCACCATTTTCTCGGGTGAAGTCTCAAGTCGCTTTCAAGTAACCGCGCCTTTTAAGTTCGAGGGCGCTTGATACCTGCTGTCGGCGCGATCTTTTAAACAACTCAAAGATCGCGCCGACAGGTCTGGTTATTTCACGGCCCGCATTTAATCCGGCTCGCACACGCTCACCAGCAGTTTGCCGAACGCACAGGCCGCTGGGTTTTTGACGGCCATACTCCAGATAAGCCTGAAGTCAGCCTTGGGCAGTGCTGGCAGGCCATATTGGCCGTCAATCACCCGCATGCCCAGCTCCAGATCGCCCTTTGGAAACGCGGTAACGGCAAGCCCGGCCAATACAGCCGCGCGCAGTCCTTGCTGACTGGGCGAGGTAAAGGCTACCCGCCATTTCACACTGGAGCCCTGCAAGGCGTCGATGGCCACTTGGCGGTGCACACACGGCGCAGGGGCAAAGGCCAGCGGGAGAGGGGTGTCTGCACCGAATTCGAAGTCTTGTGCGGCGGCCCAGACAAAATGGGTTTCGCGCAGAACGGTGCCACACGCCGGGCTGCCCGGCAACGCCAGGACCACGGCCAGATCGAGTTTGTCAGTGTCTACTTGCGCCCGCAGGTCCAGATACGGGCAGACGGTAACGTCGAGGCGTACCGCCGGAAATTGTCGGGTAAAGCGAGTCAGTAACGGCGGCAAGCCATCGCCGATAAAGTTCTCGGGCAGACCAAAGCGCACGGCTCCAGTCACCGATGACGTCTCAAAACGGCGGATCAAGGCATCGTGCGCCTTGATGATGCATTCGGCGTAGCGCAGAAAATCTTCGCCGTCTTCGGTCAGGGTCAAGCGTCGGGTGGTGCGGGTCAAGAGTGGGGTGCCCGCCTGTTGTTCAAGGCGGCGGATCTGATGACTGATCGCGGATTGGCTCACGTGCATGCGCTCGGCAGCACGGGTGAAGCTGCCAGTCTCTTTGATCGCAATAAGCGCCCGCAACAAGGTTGGGTCGTAGTCCATTTGGCCAACTCATGATGAAAATTAATAAAACCTACGAAATTAAATCATTTTTGTCATCTTCTGCTTGCTCCCAGAATGCCCTCGGTCGCCTCAAGGCGCAGCCCATCCCTCTGATCTGGAAGATACTGATGCGGTTTTCGTCGTCACAAAAAGATGTGTTTACCCTTGCCGCCGTGTGCATGGCCGCGTTGATGTTTGGCTTGGAAATATCCAGCGTGCCCGCCATTCTGCCGACCCTTGAAGCCGTGTTGCTCAGCAGTTTCAACGATCTGCAATGGATCATGAATGCCTACACCATCGCCTGCACCATGGTGCTAATGGCCATCGGCACCCTAGCAGACCGCTACGGGCGCAAGCGGGTATTCATGATCAGCCTGGTGTTGTTTGGCATGACCTCGCTGAGTTGTGGACTTGCACAAAATAATGACGTGTTGATTGCCAGCCGATTTCTGCAAGGCATGGCAGCGGGTGCGATGTTGATCTGTCAGGTGGCCGTGTTGTCGCACAGGTTTCAATCAGCGGCGGCACGGGGAAAGGCATTTAGCGCCTGGGGAATTGTGTTCGGAATGGGTCTGGGATTCGGGCCGATTATCGGTGCGGGCATCGTGGCAGTGTCGAGTTGGGAGTGGGTGTTTCTGGTGCATGCGCCGATTGCCGTACTGGCGCTGGGACTGGTAATTGCCGGGGTCGATGAGTCAAAAGACCCACAACGTCGACGCCTAGATGTGTTGGGTATGACGTCGCTGTCCTTGGCAGTGTTGGGGCTGTCGTGGTTTCTGACCCAAGGCGCTGCTACGGGTTTCAGTACCCGCGAAGCCATGTTCAGCCTGTTGGTAGCGGTCGTCAGCGTTAGCGCTTTTGTGCTCACACAACGGCGCGGTGTCGATCCAATGTTCGACTTTTCGGTGTTGCGTATTCCGCGTTTTTCGGGCGCCTTGGTGGGCGCAGCTGCGATGAATTTCAGCTTCTGGCCCTTCATGATTTACCTGCCCTTGTACTTTCAGAACAGCCTTGGCTACAGCAGTGTTGGCACCGGTCTGGCGTTACTGGCCTACACACTGCCGACCCTAGTGGTGCCACCGTTAGGCGAGCGCCTGGCGTTGCGCTATCGGGCTCAAGTGGTGATACCTGCCGGGCTGTTCACTATCGGCCTGGGCTTCTGGCTGATGAAATGGGGCAGCAGCGTCGAGCAGGCCAGTTGGTTGACCCTGCTGGCCGGCTGTGTGCTGGCTGGGACCGGGCTGGGGCTGACCAACACGCCGGTGACCAATACCACCACGGGTTCGGTGCCCAGTGAGCGCTCCGGCATGGCCTCGGGTATCGACATCAGCGCGCGCATGATCAGCCTCGCGCTCAATATCGCGCTGATGGGCTTTATTTTGGTGGAGGGCACCCTGTCTTCTCTGCGTAGCCAAATGCCTGGTGTGGTCGATGAGGAGCAACTGAGAGCGCTGGCGCAGAATATTTCGGCGGGAAATCTCAGCGCGGCAGGGCAGGGCGCTGCGTTGGCGCACGGTTTTGGTTGGGTGATGGTCTATGGCGCGATTGCTGCTTGGGTGTTGATGGCGGTGAGTGGCTGGATTTTTTGGCGGGGCAAACGCAGCACATACGGCGTTGAGTGTCGACCCTAAGACGGTCACGTACGGGTGCAGTGGCAGTTGCGTGCGCTGAACACTGTGGTCGCTTTAGAACTGCATCGGGTTAATAGAAGCCGAGCGTTTGTTCGCGATCTTTTAGCAATAAATATCAAAAGATCGCGAACAAGGCGCTGTTACCGAGTAATAGCCTCTCTTAAACAGGCGCGTTTGGCGATGCGGTGCATAACGCTGTCTGCGGGGAACATCAGAAATCCCAGCGTGTGGTCACCATGAAGTTACGCGGCTCGCCATACACCGCCGAGTTATAGAAGCCAATATTGGTGTAATAGGACTTATCGAACACGTTGTTCACGTTCAGGGTGGCCGACAGGTTTTTGCTGATCTGGTAGCGAGTCATCAGGTCAACGACCCAGTAGTCTGGCTGCTCAAATTTCTGGTATTCCTTGTGCGGTGAGTTGTAGATGTTTTGCCAGGCGGTGTTCTGCCAGCGAGCACCGCCCCCGACGGTGAACTTGTCCAGGTCACCTTTGAGTTTGTAGCTGGTGGACACCTTGAGCTGATCCTGCGGTTCGAAGGTGGATATTTTCTCGCCGTTGTCATCGCGCACGATTTTGTGGGTATACCCTGCTTGTACCTGCCAGCCTGGGCTGAGTTCGCCCGACATTTCAAGTTCAAAGCCTTTGGTCACAGCCTTGGTACCGATGAACGCATAATTCGGTGGAGTAGGGCTCAAGTTGTTGTAGGCATCATCAGGCACCGATCGGTTGCTTTCCTTGACTTGGAAGTAGGCAAAACTGGCATTCAGGCGGCCGTCAAAATACTCCCCTTTAAGTCCGATTTCGTAGTTTTCACCTTCATCCGGTTCGATCAGCCGCTCATTCCTGTCGCGGTTGTAGTTTTCCTGCGGCATGAAAATGTCGGTGTAGCTGGCGTAGACCGAGTAGGTGTCGTTGAGGTCGTAGATGGCACCGACATAGGGAATGAATCGACCCGACTCGCGAAAGGACGGCGTAAGTCCGGTCATGTGATAGTCCACCACGCGGCCACCGACCAGCACTTTCAAGTCATCGCTGACGTTGAAACGAGTGGTCATGTAGGTGCCCGTTTGGCGAATCACGTCGTCGGTGTATTGGCCAACAGGACCCCAAGCTGGTTTTTCGGCGTGGCCGTCCCAGTTTCCAAAGTCCACCACGTTGGGGTTCTGGTAGATGGGGTTCCAGTAGCCCCGGCCTTTCCAGTGCGCTGAGCTGATGGAGCCGCCCAACACCACTTCATGCTCGCGCCCGAACAGCTGGAACGGGCCGCTCACATACAGGTCGGCGGAGTTGCTGCGGGTGTCGCCCACATAGCGCTGGGCGGTGATCGGCGTGGTGCCGTCTGCGTAAGGGTAAGCGCCCTGAATTGAGCCCATTTGTGCATCGTAACCATTGAGTTTGTGGTCAAGTTGCAGCTTGGTCACCCAACCGTCGCCCATGTCATGTTCCAGGGTGGCGAAAACGGTGCGGGTGTACTGGTCCCAACTGCTCCAGTCTGTGCCGTTGTTGAACGAGCGCTTGACGCTGTTGAGGTCGCCCTTGGAGTTGATCAGCGGAAAACTGCCGGACCAGCTGGAGCCCTTGGGGGTGTTGTCTTGATAGTCGCCGCCGATGGTCAGCAGCGTGTCGGGCGTCAGGTCAAATTCGAGAATGCCGTAGTAGACCGATGTTTTACGCGAGTAGTGGTCCATGAACGAGTCTTTGTCTTGGTAGGCGGCTACCGCTCGACCGCGCACGTTGCCGGTTTCGGTCAAAGGGCCGCTCACGTCGACTTCACTGCGGTAGTTGTCCCACGAGCCCGCGCCCAGCGAGGCGTGGCCCTTGAACTCGGAGGTCGGTTTTTTACGCACCAGGTTGAGGGTGGCGCCCAATGAGCCGGCCCCCGTCAGCAAGCCAGTTGACCCCTTGATCACTTCAATGCGGTCGTAAATCGCCGTGTCGCTCAAGGTATTACCCGCTGAATAACCGACGTTGCGTACAGCTGAAGGGATGCCGTCGTACTGGAAGTTGTTGATCGAGAAACCGCGCGCGTAGTAGTTGGAGCGGTCACTGTCGTACGCCGACACAGTAATACCGGGGGTGTTACGCATCACATCGTCGACGTTATTGAGGCCGAAGTCGTCCATGTGCTGGCGGGTGATGACGGTGACGGATTGTGGCGTCTGGCGCGGGGTCAGAATCAGCCGCGTGGCGGTGGCAATGGTGCCCGGCGTGTAAGAACCCGAGCCCTCGGTTACGGTGCCCAACTGGTTGGTGGTGATTGCTGTTGCACCGAGTTCCAAGGCGGATCCTGCCTGGGGCAGCGGTGCCAAGAGCACGGCATTTTCGCCGCTTGGCTGCGCTTCAAGGCCGGTACCGCTCAGCAACTGTGCCAGCGCTTGGCGGGCGGTCATGGTGCCGTTGGCGCCCGGCGACACAACCCCTTGGGCCATGTCTGAGGAGTATGCGATTTGCAGGCCGCTTTGGGTGCTCAACTGGTCTAGCGCACTGGCCAGGGGCTGGCTTGCAATGGCGAACGTATGGGTCTTAAGCGCTTGATTGCTGACGGATTTAGCGGTGGGCTCGACGGCCTGAACGTTGCTGTATGCGAGGAAAACAGCCAGCGCCAACGCGCTGCGTGCATAAGTGGTGCTAAGGGTTGGAAAGTACATGCGAGCCCCGAGTGAATAGGAAGTATTTGCAACAACAAACACCTTGACGGGTTGAGCTCGCGAAAACCGTAAAACTATTTAAAAAATAGGCATGTCGCCGTTTGCTTTAGTGAATCACCAGCATGCCACCCGGCAAACGTGTCAGTTGGGTAGACGTCACCTTGTTCAGGGCTTGGACGATAGCGACAGGATTATCCAGTTGGTAATTACCACTGACGCGGTGTTCGGCTGCGTCGCCGTTGAACAACACAATGGGGTGCGGGTAATAGCGTGCGAGGGTGTTCAGGACTTGAGCCAATGGCTGGTCCTGAAATGACAGTCGGCCTTTCACCCACGCTATTTGCCGTTCAGCGCCTTCGGTGTTCACGGCTTGCAGGTGAGTGTTTTTGAGTTGCTGCCAGTTACCCGCCAGCAACAGGCTGTGTTCACCTGTTTGGCCAGCAAAGCGAACCTTGCCTTCACGCACTGCGACGGTTACGTCCGAACCTTGCAGCCCAACGCTGAATTGGGTGCCCACTACGGTCACGGTGGCATCAGCCGCCGTAATCGTCAGTGGGCGCGAAGGATCATGAAACGCTTCGACATAGAGCTCGCCGCGCAGCAAGCGCACGCGGCGGTGGTCGTTGTTGATGTCAGTGCTGATTGCGCTGTGGCTGCCCAGAACTATCTGCGAGCCGTCTTCTAGGGTTATGCGCCGAACCTCAGCAACGGCGGTTATTTGATCGGCGCGCAGACGCATTGGCAGGTCGGAGAGCCAGCCACTGGTGAGCATCATCAGCAACATGGCAGCCGTTGCCACCAGCCACGTTTTACGCGGTGTACGGGCAGGGCGTGCTGTGGCGGCGGGCAGGTCGATATCAAGGCTGCGCAGCGCCTGCTCGAACTCATGGCTTTGCCACAAGGTTTCAAGGGTCTGGTACGCAGCAGCGTGTTCTGGGTTTGCCTGGCGCCATTGCTCAAAGCGTTGACGCAGTGCTGGCTGTTGCGCCATCTCCTCGCGCTGGGCAAACCAATCGCTGGCCTGGTGCTGCACATGCTCGCTGGGCACAACTGGGGCGTCAGGTAAGTCAGTCATGGGAGGCTTGCTTCTGGATGGCTTTGGCGCAGGCATTAAGCGCAGTACGCAAATCTTTTTCAACCGTGCTGATCGAAACACCCAGGCGCTGGGCGATTTCTACTTTCGACAAATCATGCAATTTGCTCAGCACCAGAATCTGTTGTTGGCGCTTAGGCAACGTGGTCAGCGCTGCCTGAAACTGCTTCATCGACTGCTGGCCTTGCAACTGACTGTCGGGGCCGGGTGCGTTGGTGGCGATTTCGGTGAGGTGGCGCTCATCACTGACTTGGCATTCGAAACGCCTTTTGCTGCGCAAACTGCGCAGGTGATCGAAGGCCAGATAGCGGGCGGTCTGATACAGAAAGGGGTGCAGGTATTCGATAGGTCGGGTGTTCAAGGCATTGGCCACCTTGACATAGGTTTCCTGCGCCAGGTCTTCCGCCAGACTGGCGCACCCCACCACCCGCGATAACATCCGAACCAGCGCACTGCGCTGGTTGATGTACAGCTCGCTCAGCTTTTGCTGACTGTCCTGTGTGCTCATGCCGAACCGCTCCCGCCATCCCTACGCATATCCAGCGTGCCCGGCGAGCATTCTATTGAGAATTAATATCATTACCACACAATTTTTTACCACCCCTTGCGAATGGGCAGACTAGCGTTGGCAGAATCGAATCCGATTGCCGAACGGGTCGTACACTTCCAGCACTTGTCCCCAGTCTTGCTTAACGATCTGTGGACGCCCGTAGCCGTAGTGCTTGGCCAATAATTCATCGCGAAATTGCTCGATGCCGTGCATCGGTACAAAGAGCGTCGCGCCGGGGCTGGCGTCGCCGTGATGTTCGGACAGGTGCAACTCCAGGCCATTACGGCTGATGCCCAAATACAGCGGCATGCCGGGCTCGAACCGATGTTCGAACTCCACGCTGAAACCCAGAAAGTCCAGATAGAACTCGCGCGCCTTGGTCTCGTCAAACATTCGCAATATAGGAATCGGTTTGTCGAAAGTGACACCCGGATGGGAGGTGTCATGCGCCAGCAGGGCGGACGCGGTGTTCCAGTCCTTGTAGCCCAGTTGCTGCGCAACCAGTTCAAGCGCAGCGCTGTGCGGTATCTCGTGATTACGCACTGACAGTGAAGTGCGCAGTTGTTTGGCCATGTGTTTGGCCTGTTCGATTGTAAACATAGTGCCTCCTGCCATCGAGGTAGGTGGGTGCTCGCGTTGCCAAGCCTCGATGCTCAAGAGAGACAAAAGGGGGTTGGAAAATCAGTCATGCTTTCACCTTCCCAGCGGGAGCGAGCGGCGGGCAGCATCGGCCCGGTGCTGAGCATACCCAAGCCAGCAACAGCGTGAAAGTGGTCTACAAAGTAAGGGCGTTGCTTGCCGGTGGAATACGTGTTGGGCATGATCGTGGCTCGCCAACAGGAAGGGCTCCCATGACCACCTCTGTATTGCATCTGATGTGCGGCAAGATCGCTTCGGGAAAATCGACGCTGGCAACAGCACTGGCTGAACAGCACGCGGCGATTTTGATTGGCGAGGACCGCTGGCTGGCAGCGCTGTATCCCGATGAAATTCATTCGGTGGCAGATTACGTGCGCAGTGCCCGGCGAGTTCGCCAGGTGCTGCAACCGTTGGTGACCCAGCTATTGGGTTCAGGGGTGAGTGTGGTGCTGGATGTGCCGGCCAATACGGTCGCTGATCGCCAATGGCTCCGAGCCTTGGCCGATGGCGCGCACGTGCCACATTGTCTGCATTACCTGGCTGTCGATGACGACACGTGCCGCGCCCGGTTACGAGCGTGCAATGCCACGGGGGATCATGATTTCGCCGCGACCGATGCGGAGTTTGACCTGATTACGAGCTACTTCCAGCCCCCTGATGAGCAAGAAGGGCTGACCATCGTTGCTCACTGAGAGGGGTCAGGCGGAGGTGCTGACCATCGAACCCGAACGGCTGCTGCCTTGTGCCGTTAAGACTTGGAGCAGGGCAGCGGTTGCTTCTTGTATCGCTGAAGAGGTGATGGCAACAGCAGCTTGAGCCGCAGTCAAGGCGGCGGCCTTGGCCTCTGGCGCCTGATTGCTGGACTGAATTCTTTGCATTTCTTGTATCTGTTTCTGCAGTTGTTTCTGCAGTTTTTCGATTTGCTTTTTCAATTGTTTAACGATGTCGGAGCTGTCATCGCTATCATCCGCAGGTGCTGACGCTGAACCTCGGGCGGCACGGGGCTTCACGTCGCTGGGAGTTGTCGACTCGGCATCAGCCACGCCAGCAGTGTCGGCGTTTGGAATCACGGTCTTAGTGGTGGTGCCGGTCACACCTGGAATATTCACGCTGGCGGTGCCTGATGTGTTCAGGTTTGACGCACCGGGAACGTTCAAGCTGGTTGCCAGGTTATTTATGCTGCCGAGCATGATGTTTCATCCTTTAAGCCCAAGGTCTTCACAGGTCATCGGCCACACGAACAGGGGCTTTAGGGCCGTTTTAGAAAAAAACAGAGCCCTGTAGCCGCTTCGCTCCTCAGTGGGGCTTCACAGTTCAACATCCAGCGCTTCACCGGTCGCGTAATAGTGACCGCCCGCGATGTAATGCAGGCTGCGCCATGCCGGATCAGCATTTTCGAAATGCCAGTGCCCGTCCTTGAATACCCGGGTGTCGGCCCAGGCCGCGACCACTTCCCCTATGAACAAGTCATAGGCGGTCTGGTTGTGGGGTTCGGGGATCAGTCTGCACGCCAGCCAAGCGGAACACCCGGCTACAAACGGCTGGTCATGCCCTTCGATTTCAAACAGCTCAACGCCGCAGTCGCTGAGTTTATTCGGGTCGATATTTAGGCTTAGGCTGCCAACCTGACTGGTCAGTTTGAGCTGCGCCACGGTTGGCACCTGAATCACAAACAGCCCGCTTTGTTCTACCAACTCACGGGTTTTAACGTTCTTGTCCAACACGACAGTGACTTTTGGCGGGGCAAAATCCAGCGCGCAAGCCCAGGAGGCCGCCATGACGTTCTGCACGCCTGCATGGCGTGCCGACACAAGAATGGTCGGGCCGTGATTGATCAGTCGATAGGCTTTGTCCAAAGGGACGGCGGTAATGTGCTTGTCCATGCTGACTCCTGAAAAGGGTTTCGAGTACCTGGCCTGCGCGTTACCGGTCAGGTACTCGGCCGATAATGCCGGATTTGCTCAGCCTCGTCAGCGCGGGTTGCTCAAGAGAAAAGTGTTCGCCCCAAGGCCTGTGCGGTCTTCAGATGAATCGCCGGATCTTGGGTTTCGGAGTCCGGCAGCAGGTTCGAGGTCATGACCTGAGCGCCGCAATAATCGAAAATGCCGTGTTCTATTTGGGTCTTCATGGCTTGGGTGTAGCCGCGCCGCTCAAACGTTTCGCCGTCAGCCCCGCCGAGCGCGATGAGGTGAACACGCAGGTGGCTGAGCTTTTTTTCCAGCGGGGCATCGGCACTGAAATCAAACGCCCAGCCATTGGCAAACACGCGGTCGATCCACCCCTTGAGCAATGCCGGCATTGACCACCAGTAAACGGGGTAGACCAGCACCAGCGCATCGGCGCGATCGATTCGCGCCTGTTCAGCCAGTACGTCTGCCGGCGGTGCTGCCTGCTTGTGATGCACCGCCGAGTCCGCTGCACTAAACCGTGGGTCAAAGGCCTGCGCTGACAGATCGGCGATTTCAAAGGTATGGCCTGCACCCTCCAAGCCTTGCGCAACGTGAGTGGCCAAGCTATGGGTCAGAGAGAGGGGGTTGTGGTGGGCAACAACGATCAGTGCGTGCATGTTGAACATTCCTGTGACGGATTGAGGGCTGGGGATGAGCTCTATATACTCTTGGTAAGTTACGCTCCGTAAGTTACTTTTGGTATATTGCGATGTCAAGCACCGAAACACGTACTCAGGATTCAAGCAAACAGCCCCGTCGTCGCCTGTCCAGGCAGGACCGGCAACGTCAATTACTGGATGTCGCCTGGCAATTAGTGCGCGCGGAGGGAACCGACGCCCTGACCCTCGGGCGGCTGGCTGAACAAGCAGGGGTGACAAAACCAGTGGTCTACGACCATTTCAGCACCCGGGCCGGGCTGCTGGCGGCGCTCTATCAAGATTTCGATGCGCGTCAGACAGCATTGATGGATGCTGCCCTGCACACCAACGAGCCGACCCTTATCAGCACGGCCCAGGTCATTGCTGGGTCTTATGTGGATTGCGTGCTGCTGCAAGGCAACGAGATACCCGGTGTGATAGCAGCGCTGACCAGTTCGCCGGAACTTGAGCAGATCAAGCGTGAGTATGAGGCGATCTTCTTGGAAAAATGCCGCTCGGTACTCTCACCTTTCACCCGTGACGGGGGCATTACAACCGCTCATTTACGCGCGATGCTCGGTGCTGCAGAGGCCTTATCTCAGGCTGCTGCAACTGGGGAAATCACCCCGAAACAGGCACAGGAGGAGCTCTTTGACACGATTATTGCCATGGTCGAAAGAAGTGCTCGGGTTATTGACTGAGGGCCGTATTCAACGCGTCATATCGTTATTCATTAAAGGTATTTAAATTTAATTTCTTATACCTATAAAGTCATCTCCCTGCGTACAGGCCGACCAATCGGCGCGCCGCACGAAATGAACGAACACGGGATCACCGTGAGTTTCTGATCGAGGTGCGCGCCATTGATTGCGCACCGTGTGGGAGTGACATCATGTCTGCACAGTCTGCCTCTGCGAATGCCCTTAGCATCGCCCATCAAGCCTTTGAAGTTCGCCCGTTCAGTGGCGCTGTAGGCGCTGAAATAATCGGTCTTGATCTGGCGCTGCCAGTCAATGATCAGGATTTTGCCCGTATTCACCGCGCTCACCTTGAACATCACGTGGTGGTGTTCCGTGATCAGCGCATCACAGCCCAACAGCAGATCGATTTCAGCCGCCGCTTTGGCGTGTTGCAAATTCATGTACTCAAGCAGTTCTTGCTGACCGGCCACCCTGAAATTCTTATCGTTTCCAACATCATTGAAAACGGCCAATCCATCGGCCTAGGGGATGCTGGCAAGTTCTGGCATTCCGATCTGTCTTACAAAGAACTGCCAAGCCTAGGCTCGATGCTGCATGCCCAGGAGTTGCCGTCCGAGGGCGGCGACACGCTGTTTGCCGACATGCACAAGGCCTGGGATGCGTTGCCGCAAGCACTGCGTGCAGCCGTTGAAGGTCGTTCGGCTGCGCACTCGTATACCGCGCGTTACAGCGAAACTAAATTCGAAGGCAACTGGCGTCCCACCTTGACCCCGGAGCAACTGGCTCAAGTCAACGAAGTGGTGCACCCCATCGTGCGTACACACCCGGAAAACGGGCGAAAGGCACTGTTCGTCAGCGAGGGTTTTACCACCCGCATCGTCGGCTTACCTGAGGACGAAAGTCGACAATTGCTGGCTGAGTTGTACGCCCACAGCGTGCTGCCAGAGAACATTTACCGCCACCAATGGCAGCCCCATGACTTGGTGTTTTGGGACAACCGTTCACTGATTCACTTGGCTGCTGGCTGTCCAAGCCATCTGCGCCGCAAGCTGTACCGCACCACTATTCAGGGCGACGCCCCTTTCTGATCGGCCACGGTATGCCTGCATACCAGGAGCATTTCTATGTCTACCTCTATCAAGTCTCTGGCCGTCAGTATCGGCCTGGGCATCAGCCTGCTCGCCGGTAGCTTTGTCGCTCCGACCGTGGCTAACGCCGAAGGCGAGATTCGTATCGCCGAACAATTCGGCATTGTGTATTTGTTGCTTAATGTGGTGCGCGATCAACAGCTGATCGAGAAGCATGGCAAGGAACAGGGCATCGACATCAAGGTCGACTGGACCCAGCTGTCTGGCGGTGCAGCGGTCAATGATGCGTTGCTTTCAGGGTCTATCGACATCGCCGGTGCCGGAGTTGGCCCGCTGCTGACTATCTGGGACCGCACTCACGGCAAGCAGAACGTCAAAGCCGTGGCTTCTCTGGGCAACTTTCCGTACTACTTGGTGAGCAACAACCCGCAGGTTAAGACCATCGCTGACTTCACTGAAAAGGACCGGATTGCCGTGCCAGCGGTGGGTGTTTCTGTGCAATCGCGCTTCCTGCAATACGCGGCAGCCAAGCAATGGGGCGACAAGGAATACAACCGCCTCGACAAATACACGATTGCAGTTCCACACCCCGATGCCACGGCGGCATTGATTGCGGGCGGCACCGAGCTGACCGGGCATTTCTCCAACCCGCCATTCCAGGAACAGGCGCTGAAAAATCCGAACGTACACGTGGTGCTCAATACCTACGACCTGCTAGGCCCGAACTCACCCACCGTACTGTTTGCTACTGAAAAATTCCGCAAGCAAAACCCTAAAACCTATACCGCCTTTGTAGAGGCCCTGCGCGACGCTGCTGAGTTTGCCCAGAACGATAAAGGGGCGGCAGCCGATACCTATATCCGCGTCACCCACTCCAAAGTGGATCGTGCCGAGTTGCTGAAAATCATCGAGAACCCGCAGTTCGAATTCAGCATCACGCCGAAAAACACCTACCCATTGGCGGACTTCATGTACCGCGTGGGGGCGATAAAAAACAAACCTGAATCCTGGAAAGACTATTTCTTCCAGGACGCGAAGCCGCTGCAAGGGAGCTGATTAACATGAACGCGTCTGTGCAAGGCCACGCGGCCAGCTATCTGACAGCTAACGTCCCGGCACTGCTGTCGGTTGATCACGTGAGCCTTGAATACCGCCCCCCGCAACGCGTGGTGCGGGCGACTCATCAGGTCAGTTTCGAAATTGATCCGGCCGACCGTTTTATCTTGCTTGGGCCTTCGGGGTGCGGTAAATCGACCTTGCTCAAGGCCGTCGCCGGATTTATCGAACCCTGCGAAGGGCAGATCCGCCTGCAAGGGCAACCCGTCACGGCGCCAGGCCCAGATCGGATGGTGGTGTTTCAAGAATTCGACCAACTGCCGCCCTGGAAGACGGTGAAGCAGAACGTGATGTTTCCGCTGCTGGCTTCCAAAACCCTTAATCGTCGAGACGCGCAAGAGCGGGCGCTGCACTACCTGGACAAGGTCGGGCTGGCAGCGTTTGCCGATGCTTACCCACACACCTTGTCGGGCGGGATGAAGGCCCGCGTGGCGATTGCCCGCGCTCTGGCGATGCAGCCGAAAATTCTGCTGATGGATGAGCCCTTCGCGGCGCTCGACGCACTGACCCGGCGCAAGATGCAGGAAGAGTTATTGCTGCTCTGGGAGGAAGTGCGCTTCACCTTGCTGTTCGTGACGCACTCTATTGAGGAAGCGCTGGTGGTGGGCAATCGGATCTTGCTGCTGTCGCCGCATCCAGGGCGTGTACGGGCCGAAATCAACTGCCATCAGTACAACTTGCACAGCCTCGGCGGCGTGGATTTCCAAGCGTCGGCGCGGCGTATTCATCGGCTGCTGTTTGATGAAGATGAAGCGCTGCACACCGAACAGACACTGAACTTCAACGATATTCGAATCGCTTATTGAGCCTTGGAGTGTTGCCCGATGAGCTATTCATCACCTGTACGTCAAGAATACGAAGTGGTACTGGAACCCTTGTTGAGCGTGCCGCTGGAGCGGGAACTGCCGCTTGGCCAGCGCCTATGGCAGCAAGGTTGGGTCCGCAAGGGCTTGATCTTGATATTGCTGGCGGTGATCTGGGAGTTGGTGGCGCGTTATCAGGACAACGACTTACTGCTGCCCAGCTTCCTGCAAACCGCCAGTGCGTTGTACGACGGCCTGATTAGCGGCGAGCTACTCAGCAAGGTCACAATTTCGTTGGTGGTGCTGCTCAAGGGCTACCTGATCGGCATTGTCTTGGCCTTCGCCCTGACTACGTTGGCGGTCTCGACCCAGTTTGGTCGCGACCTGCTGAGCACCTTGACCTCGATGTTTAACCCGCTGCCGGCAATTGCCTTGCTGCCGCTGGCGTTGCTGTGGTTCGGGTTGGGGCAGAACAGCCTGATTTTTGTGCTCGTGCACTCGGTGCTTTGGGCCTTGGCTTTAAACACCTACGCGGGGTTTCTCGGCGTCTCGGAAACCCAGCGCATGGCCGGGCGTAACTACGGCTTGAAAGGCATTCGTTTTGTGTTGTTTATCCTGATCCCGGCGGCATTGCCGTCGATCCTGGCCGGGCTGAAAATTGGCTGGGCATTTGCCTGGCGCACCCTGATTGCAGCCGAGTTGGTGTTTGGCGCCACCAGTGGCAAAGGCGGGTTGGGGTGGTACATCTTCCAGAACCGCAACGAGTTGTACACCGACAAAGTGTTTGCCGGGCTGGCGGTGGTGATCCTGATCGGTTTGCTGGTCGAAAACTTGGTGTTCGACACGCTGGAGCGGGTGACGGTGAAGCGCTGGGGCATGCAGCGCTGATCGTGCTCAACCTGGGCTCGGTGATGTTCACCATCACCGAGCATACCGTCAGCCTAAACAACAGCCTTTAAGGCTCCAGCCCGATCCCGCGCAATATCACGGCAGTAATGGTTTGCACGGCCTGGTCGAATTGATGATCAGACAAGGGTTGGTGACCGTTGAGCACGTGGACCTGGTAGTCGAAGTCGGCGTAGTGCTGGGTCGAGGCCCAGATCATGTACAGCAACGCCGAAGGCTCGACGGGGTTAATGCGCTTTTCGTCGACCCACTGGCTAATTTTCGCTTCCATGAACTTGGCGCCCTTGGACATGTGTTCTTCGAGCATGTCCTGAAACAGTGGCGCACCGCGCATGATCTCGTTGGCCCAGAGTTTTGAACCGTGGGGGCGCAAGCGCGAGTGCGTCATTTTTTTCATCACATAGCTGGTGAGCACCACGCGTGGGTCGTCGAAGCGCACAAAGCAGTCGCCTTCGAGGTCCCAAGTGTCGAGCAGGTTAACGAGCACTTCGCGGTACAGCTCTTCTTTGGTGGTGAAGTAGTAATGCAGGTTGGAGCGTGGCAGTTCGGCGTGCAGGGCAATGTCAGCCATTTTGGTCCCGGCATAACCCTGTTCGGCAAAAATTTTCTCCGCAGCTAGAAGGATTTTTTCGACGTTCTTTCGACGGATTTTAACTTTTGGGTTGGTCATCGAGTTCCGGATTCAGGACGATGGGGTAGCCTAAGAAATATGCGTGGGTAGCATAGATCAAATTTTTCAGGACAATCAGGTCAGCCGCCTGAACAGACGGCTGATCCACTCGCCTTTAGTCAATGCCCAGGGCGGAAAATTTCTGCGTACAACGGCCAGTGATCAGAAACACCTTCAGCATGGCGGGCGCTGTCAAAACGTGCCGGGCTGCCCCAGCGGTTAACTTGATACGTGCTCCCGTTAGGCAGGCGAATGCTCGCCGGATCAACCTGCCAGCCATTAAAGCCACTCGCCGTGGTCATTTGCTTGGGGAACAGCAGCATGTCGAAGAACGACCACTCGCGTTTGGTGTGGTAGTAGTAGCTGCCTTTGCAGTCGTTACAGCCAATGAACTGCGACACGGCCCAGGTGCTGGCCAAGTCTTTAGCGATATAGCCGTTCTGTTTTTCTTCACCGGCATTGATGTTGAAGTCACCACCGACAATCGGCAGTACATCGCTTGGCAGTTCGCTTTTGAGTTGCGCCAGGTACGCAACCGCTTGTTGCCGTAGGTAGCCCGGAGCACCGCCGGATGGCAAGTGCACGGCGAAGACGGCAGTTTTCTGGCCATCGGGCAGCAGCAAACGCACTTCGAGAATGCCACGGGTTTTGCTGACACGGTCTTGGTCTTCAGTGCCAAGTGCCTTATAGGGCACGCGGTGCAGGCGGGCCTTGTCCCATTGCGGCAAGCGACTGAGCACGGCAGTGTCGATCCCGCGTGAATCCCAGCCTTCGATCAAGACGCGGGTCTGGTAATCAGACGTATCGAGATGGCTATTAAGCTGCTCGATTACGTGGATATTTTCGACTTCGTCGAGCATCAAAATATCCGGGCCACGGCCTTGATTGATCTGCTTGATCACGGCGCTTAAGCGCTTGAGTTTTTCGCTGAGCAGGGCATCGGTCCAATCGTTTTCTTCGCATTCCTTACGCCACGCCGCAACGTCAATGCGGGTGCACGTGGCGAGGTATTCCGGGTGCGCCTTTTTCACGCTTAAGGGCAGGTAGGCATAGTCTTCCTTACCCTCGTCGTGCACGGTGTCGAACAGGTTTTCGACGTTGTAGGTCATCAATGACACCCGTGCCGTTTCTGGCGCGTGGTGCGTGGTGCAGGCGCTAAGGCACAGAACACCCATGGCAACGGCTAAATGAGCACGCAGAGATTTCATCGTCGATCTATCCAGACAAGTTAGGGGGAACACTCCCTGTAGGCACGAGTTTGACTCTCGATCATTTGAGCCTCTAAACGCTCGCGCCCACAGTCTATTTAGGTTGAGGCCCGGCAAGCGCCTCTAGGCTTAAACGCATCATGGCGTTGAGGTCGTCCTGGCGTTGCTGGGCGGAGAGCCGTTCGCCGGTGAGGATGTGGTCGCTCACCGTCAGCACCGTCAGCGCTTTTTTGCCCAGTTCAGCGGCGACGCCGTACAGCCCGGCAGCTTCCATTTCTACTGCCAGCAACCCCATTTTCTGCAGGCGGCCGAATAGGCCATCCTGCGGCTCGTAGAACAGGTCGGCTGAAAAGACATTGCCCACATGCACCGCCAGGTTTTGCGCATCGGCGTGGCGTACCACGCGCTCAAGCAGGCGGTAATCGCAGATGGCGGCAAAGTCATGACCCACTAGGCGCTTGCGATTGACGTTGGAGTCGGTGCAGGCGCCCATAGCGATTACCAGTTCACTGAGCTGGAGGTGCGGTTGTACTGCACCGCAGGTGCCGATGCGGATAATCCGCTCCACGCCAAATTGACTGAACAGCTCATGGGCATAGATGGAGACCGACGGTATGCCCATGCCCGAGCCCATGACCGAGATCCGCTGCCCTTCGTAGAGACCGGTAAAACCGAGCATGTTGCGCACGCCGTTAACCTGAACCACGTCGCTTAAGTAGGTGTCGGCCAGCATCTTCGCGCGCAACGGGTCGCCGGGCATCAGCACGGTTTCAGCGAAAGCGCCAAGCTCGGCATTGATGTGTGGGGTGGCCATAATCAGGTCTCTCGTGGAGGGGCGCGGTGAAGAAAAGACCGCCCATGGGAGCACGGCGGTAGCCCAAAGAAATCGGCCAGGGTCTGACCAAAATCGGCAAAACTGTCGCGTTGGCCGAGGCTGCCGGGCGTGATGCCTGCGCCTAAGGCCAATACAGGAATGTGTTCGCGGGTGTGATCACTGCCCGCAAAGCTGGGGTCGCAGCCATGATCGGCGCCGATCAACAGCAGGTCGTCGGCCCGCATCTGCGCGAGTAACTCGGGCAGTCTGCGGTCGAACGCTTCCAGCGCGGCGGCATAGCCGGGAATGTCACGGCGGTGCCCGTAAAGCATGTCGAAATCAACAAAGTTGCTGAATATCAGCGTGTTGTCAGGGGCATCGGCCAAGGCGGTGAGCGTGGCGTCGAACAACGCTTCGTTACCATCGGCTTTGTACAGTTTGCTGATGCCGCGATGGGCAAAAATATCGCCGATCTTACCCACGGCAAACACCTGGCCACCGGATTCACACAGGCGCTCGAGTAACGTCGGCGCCGGTGGCGGGACGGCGTAATCACGGCGATTGCCGGTACGCACATAGGTGCTCGGGCTGTTGCCCTTAAAGGGGCGGGCGATGACCCGGCCAATGTTGTACGGGTCGCACAATTCGCGGGCGATCTCGCACAGCGTCAGCAGCCGCTCTAGGCCAAAGTCATCTTCATGGGCTGCGATTTGCAGCACGCTGTCGGCCGAGGTGTAGAGAATCGGCTTGCCGGTGCGACGATGTTCGTCGCCCAAGTGTTCAAGGATGGTGGTGCCGGATGCGTGGCAATTGCCCAGAATACCGGGCAGGTCGCCACACGAAATCAGTGCATTTAACAGCGTTGGCGGGAAGCTGTTGGTGCGTTCGCTGAAGTAACCCCATTCGAACAGCACTGGCACCCCGGCCATTTCCCAGTGCCCGGACGGTGTGTCTTTACCGCTCGACAACTCGCGGGCGTAGCCGTAAGCACCGAGTACTTGAATGTCGTCGTGCAGGCCGGGCGGGAACTCACCGGCGCTTAATGCCGCCGCATGGCCCAGGCCTAAGCGAGCGAGGTTAGGCACGTGCAGCAACCCGTGCCGCTGGGCGTTGTTTGCTTCACCATGGGCACAGGCCTGGGCGATGTGCAACAAGGTGTTGGCGCCGCTGTCGCCAAACGCTGCGGCATCGGCGCTGGCACCGATACCGAACGAGTCGAGCACTAGGAGCAGTGCCCGGCTCATGATGCTTCCAGAAACAGCTGTACGATCAGCGGTGATGTGCTCTCGGCCTGCTCGGCGATCTCATACGCGGCGAGTACGGCCTTGGCGGCCTGCTCGGCTTTGAACGGGTTGCTGGCGTGGACCCGTGCCAGCGGCTGGCCTGCCTCGACATGTTCGCCGGGGAGGACCAGTTGGCTGAGGCCGACGCTTGGGTCGATCACGTCTTGCGGGTGCAAACGGCCGCCGCCCAGCGAAACCACGCTGATGCCGATGGCACGGGTATCAATGGCGCTGATCACCCCCGACACGGGGGCCAAGACCGGCAGCACTACGTCGGCGGTCGGTAAATAGGCCTCTGGCCGATCAACCAGATCGGCCGGGCCGCCGAGGGCTTCGACCATGCGCGAGAAGCGGCGCAGGGCTTCACCGTTGCACCACACTGTGAGCAACTGTTCGCGGGCTTGCTCGGCAGTCGACGCCAGACCGGCACACAACAGCACCTGGATGGCCAGCGCCAGGGTGACTTGCCACAGACGTTCACTGCGCACCTCGCCGCGCAACAAGGCGATGGCTTCTTCGACTTCTAGCGCGTTACCCGCCGAACGTGCCAGGGGCTGGTTCATGTCGGTAATCAGCGCACGGGTTCGCACACCGGCACCGTTGGCCACGGACACCAGCGCATCGGCCAGGGCTGTGGCATTGTCGGCGGTGGACATAAATGCACCGTTGCCCACCTTGACGTCGATCAGCAGTACATCAAGGCCTGCGGCGAGCTTTTTGCTGAGGATCGAGGCGGTGATCAGGTCAATGGATTCGACGGTGCCGGTCACGTCGCGAATCGAGTAAAGGCGCTTGTCTGCCGGGGCCAGATCGCCGGTCTGACCAATGATCGCGCACCCGACGTCAGCGACGATGGCCTGCAACCGCTCGGGGGAGGGCAGGCTGTCGTAGCCGGGGATGCTGTCAAGTTTGTCGAGGGTACCGCCGGTGTGGCCAAGGCCGCGTCCCGAGATCATCGGCACGTAGCAGCCGCAGGCCGCCAGCAGAGGCGCCAAAGGCAGGCTGACCATGTCCCCGACGCCGCCGGTGGAGTGCTTGTCGACCACCGGGCCTGGTAGGTTCCAGGTCATAACTTGGCCTGAGTCACGCATAGCCATGGCCAGGGCGACGCGCTCCTCGACATTCATGCCTTTGAGCATGACGGCCATGGCAAACGCGGCAACCTGGCCCTCGCCGATGCTGTTGTCGGTAATACCGGAAACGAAACGCTGGATGTCGCCTTCGCTCAGCGCCAGACCTGCGCTTTTGCGGCGAATCACTTCTTGTGGCAACCAGTTCATCAGTACGCTCCTTGCGTTGGGGTTTCGGCACTCAGGCCTATGTGTTGCAGCGTGTTGTCGAGCAGGCTGGACGCGCCAAAGCGCAGGTGGCGCGGGCTGACCCAGTCTTTGCCGAGAATGCGTTCGGCCAGGTGCAGATACACCGCCGCGTCACTGAGCAAGCGCATGCCGCCAGCGGGCTTGAGGCCAACCTCGGGGTTGGTTTCGGCGATAACGTGCAGCATCAACTCAGCGGCTTGCGCGGTGGCGTTGACCTTTACCTTACCGGTGCTGGTCTTGATAAAGTCGGCGCCTGCTTCGATGGCGTCGATACTGGCCCGGCGAATGAGCAGCGCGTTGAGTTCGCCGGTTTCGAGAATCACCTTGAGCAGCGCACGGCCTTTGCACAGTGACTTGCAGGCCGCGACCAATTCGCGCCCGGGTTGTTCTTCGCCAGCAATAAGGGCGCGGTAGGGGTAAACCACATCAATCTCGTCGGCGCCATTTTCCAGCGCTTCGCGGATGTGTGCCAGCACCTCGGCCAACGGCAAGTTGCCGCCGGGGAAGTTGCACACGGTGGCGACGCGTATTGTGTCGCCGCCCAGGGTATTTAGGGTGTGGCGGGCCAAGCTGACGAACTGCGGGTAGACACACACTGCCGCGACCGGGCCGACGGGGGTCATTGCCTTGCGGCACAGCGCCACGATGGTGGCGTCGGTATCGTCAGCGTTGAGTGAGGTCAGGTCCAGTAGGGAGATGACTTGGCGTGCCAGGATGTGTTCGTTGTCATTCATGTCATTTCTTCGATCTTTCAGAGGCGCCACGTCATTGGCGGGCGCCTGTTGGGGTAGTGGGCGCGTCAAAGGGAAATAAACACGCCCGCCAGTGCAGCACTCATAAGGTTAGACAATGTGCCAGCGGCGACTGCGCGAAGCCCCATGCGAGCCAGGTCTTGGCGACGGGAGGGGGCCATGACCCCAAGGCCGCCGAGAATGATGCCAATCGATGACAAGTTGGCAAAACCGCACAGGGCAAAGGTCACGATCACTTGGGTGTGCGCCGACAGCACCGTGACGCCTTTGGCTGCGGCTTGCACGGGGTCTAGATAAGCTGCGAAGTCGACATAGGCGACGAACTCATTGAGGACCAGTTTTTCGCCGATAAATCCGCCGGCAATGGTGGCTTCGTTCCACGGTACGCCCAGCAAAAAGGCCAAGGGCGCAAACAGGTAGCCGAGGACCAGTTGCAGGCTCAGGTGCCCAAAGCCGAACCATGCGCCACACCAGCCAAGAATGCCATTGAGCATGGCGATCAAGGCGATAAAGGCCAGCAGCATTGCGCCCACGTTGAGGGCTAGGTGCAGGCCGTTACTGACACCCAGTGCGGCGGCGTCAATGACATTGGCTGGCTTGTCGTCGGGGTACACCTCGACGTCGCTGGGGTCGTCATGGGGCACATGGGTTTCGGGCTCCATCAGCTTGGCCATTAGCAGCCCGCCGGGTGCCGCCATAAAGCTGGCGGCAATCAGGTACTTGAGTTCGATACCCAAGCTGGCGTAACCAATAAGCACCGAACCTGCGACCGACGCTAACCCGCCAGCCATGACCGCGAACAGCTCGGAGCGTGTCATGTTGGCCAGAAATGGGCGCACCACCAGCGGGGCTTCGCTCTGGCCAACAAAGATGTTGGCGGTGGCCGACATCGATTCGGTGCGACTGGTGCCCAAAATGCGCTGCAACCCGCCTCCAATGACCCGAATAATCACGTTCATCACCCCCAGGTAGTACAGGATGGCGATGAAACTGCTGAAAAACACAATCAGCGGTAACACTCTGATCGCAAACACGAACCCTTGATTGCCGAAGACCTCAAACATCTTTTCACTGGCTAACGGGCCGAACAGAAAACTGATGCCTTCGTTGGCATAGCCTTGCAGCGATGACACGGCATCGGAAATCCCGGTCAACGTCGCTTGCCCCCACGGCACATACAGCGCGAATGCACCAACGCCTGCTTGCAGTAAAAAGGCTCCGCCCACTGTTTGTAACTTGATCGCCCGTCGGTTGCTGGACAGCAATACCGCCAGAAGAATCAATACCACTACACCAATGAAACTCATTGACTTACATCCGCATGGGTAACGTATCAAAGTCGCCTGCCGTTTCTTGAGGACGGTGTGGCGGGAAGGGCAGTGGGTCGTTAAAAACGAAAAGCGCCGGGTAGCAGTTGCTCGATGGTCCAGTCGCGGCTGGCCGATTCTTGATGCCCGACGCAATACACCGGGCAGTGAGCAAGCATGAGTTCGTGCATCACCTGGCGGCACGCGCCGCAGGGGGAAATGAGCGCCACTTTGGGTGCGTACACCAATATGGCCTTGAAGCTGCCAGGCTTATGCCCTTGGGCAATGGCGCTGAACAAGGCGCTGCGTTCAGCGCAATTGGTCAGGCCGTAGGACGCGTTTTCGACATTGCAGCCGCGAATGATTTGGTCATCTGCCGTGAGTAAGGCCGCACCGACAGGGAAGTCTGAGTGCGGGCACCAAGCGGCTTTCGAGGCGGCGATGGCCTCGGGTAGCAATCGATCGTAGAGCGCTTGCGCTTGCGGTGTACGGCTCATGGCAGGGTGCTCGCAGCGGCATTAGTCAGGCGGGTTTCGACCTGTTGGATGCGTTTTTGCGGCTGCAACTGGCCAACCGGCTCCCCGGCACGGTCGTTGACTTGCAGGTAGTCGATCAGTGCGTCGAGGTCGTTGAGCCCGGTGTCCAAGCGCTCGCTGGCATCCTTGAAGACGGTGAAGTTGTCGCCACCGCCTGCCATGAACGAGTTAACGGTGACCTGGTAGGTCATTTCAGGCACCACCTGCATGCCATCAATGTGCATGCTGCTGGCGATGATTCGCTGGCCTTGAGGCATGCTTGGGTCCCAGCGATAGGTCAGTGAAGAGGACGGCTGTAAGGGGTAGAAACCGAAGCCGTTGTTTTGCCATTGCTGTTCGAGCAGCTGTTTCAGTTGCGCGCCGCTCAAGGTCAGGATGTTTAGCGTGTTGTTGAACGGCTGCACCGAGGCCACCTGGCTGTAGGTCAATTGCTCTTGGCCGGGTTCGAGAATCAGGTCGGCACGAATCCCGCCCAAGTTAATGAACGCCACTTGTGCACCCAGTGAGCGGGTAGCTTTGAGTTGTGCGTCAGACACCAGATCGCCCATGGCTGATTCGCCTGCGGCATTGAGGGTCCGTTTCACTTCTGTATCGGCCATCCGCGCGATGGGTTTGCTCAGGTGTTCATGGCTGCGGGCTTCGACTTCGGCCTGTTGCGCGGCGATTTGCGGCAGCGGCGGATAGCGGTTGGGGTCGGCCACAATGTTCTGCGCCTTGGCATCCAGCAGTTGGTGTTTGACCGGGTCGACCGTCAAGGTGAGGTGAGTCACTAGACGCCCGAACGAACTGCCTTGAGTGACCAACTTGTCACCGAGGCGGCACAGGTAGCCCTGGTGAGTGTGAGCGGTAATGACCACTTTGATTTCTGGCGCTAGGCGATTCGCCACGTCGATGATGTCGCCTTTTAGCTGGCTGCAATCAGTCTGGTCGTAAGGTTCAACGGTTTCGCCGCCCTGGTGAATCACCGCGACGATGGCATCGACCCCCAGTTTATGCAGCGCTGGCAATTGCGCATTGATGGCCTCGGCTTCGTCGATGGCGTACAGGCCGTTCATGCTTTGGGTGCTGACATAGGCCGAGACATTGTTCAGCACGGCGCCCACGAATGCGATTTTCGCGCCGTTAGCCTCTTCGATTCGATAGGCCGGGAACAGTGGCTTGCCGGTTTGCGCATCCATCAGGTTAGCGGCCACATAGGGGAAGCGCGTGCCTGTGTAGTCTTTGCTGTACAGACAGGCTTTGTCGGGGCGCGGTGATTCGCAGCCGCCATTGATCTGGCGTTGCAGTTCGATCGTGCCCTGATCGAGTTCATGGTTACCGATCACACTGAATTTAAGCCCCAGTGTGCCGAGTGCTGTCAGGGTCGGTTCATCCGCCCACATGGCTGACATCGGCGGGCTGCCCCCAATCATGTCTCCCGCGCCGACCAGCAGTAGGTGCGGGTCGCTTTTGCGCAACTCGCCGACCACGCCGCTGAGGGCGTTGATGCCACCGGCCTTGAGTGTCACCTTGCCGCCCGGCGCCGATGCATCCGCGTAGGTAAACGGGGTGGCGGTGAGGTTGCCGTGAAAATCGTTGATTGCGGCAATGTTGACCTCGACCGGTTTACCGGGCGGGTGACAGGCGCCCAGCGCGAGCGCCACCGCACTCACCAGACTAGCGTTGCGCAGGCGCAAGAATACATTCGACATGGGGGCTCCTCGGGGTGGCTCAGGCGGTGCGTGGCTGACCAGCGATTGCAGCGCCAGGCGCAGCAGCCGGGATGTACTGAGTGCCTAGGCCTGCGCGCAGCAGAAGCATTTTCAGGTTGTCATTGATCGTTTCCAGACGGTCTTGCAGGTGGCTGTTGAACACCATGCCCACGAGTGCGATGGCAATCCCTAGAGCGGTGGCGTATAGCGCAGTGCCGATGCCGCGAGACACTTCGCCCGGATCCGAAACACCGGCTTCGGCTAGGGCCTTGAAGGTATCAATAATGCCCATGATGGTGCCGAGCAGGCCTAGCAACGGCGCACCGGCGACCACCGCTTCGAGGATCCACAAGCTGTGTGACAGCTTGCCGCGAATCGAAATGTAAATAGCTTGGCCCAGGTCTTCGAGTTCTTGGTGCGAGTGCAGTTGACGGCGGCCATCATAGATTTGCGAGAGCAGTTGCAGTGGCAGGCTGTCACGTTCGGTCAAGGCGGCTGGCAGGTCTTCGACGCTGCGGATTTTGCCGTTGATGGCCGGTAACAACTGACGTGCCTTGCGCAGCGAGTAACTGAAGAAAATGCAACGTTCAACGACCACAAACGCGGCCAGTGCAGCAGCGCCGTACATGACGTAGAAAGTGATGTCGTGCAGCAGGTTCATGTTCATCAGGTTCATCCTTTATGAGGGCACAGCCCAGGCCCGCTGTTCAGGCGGGCCTGGCTTACAGGGTCAAGTCAGAGGGTTAAAAGCTGGCTTCGAAAGAAACCATGGCGGTGCGTTCTTCACCGACGTTGTAGAACGGGGTGGCCGCGCTCACACCGTTGGCGGGTGCAGCGTTAACCACCACGGTGCGTGCCGATGACAGGTATTCCTTGTCGAAAACGTTGAGCATCGAGACGCGAATGGCAGCAGATTTGAGGATCTTCTTATCGACCGGCAGGCGTACACCGGCGTTAAGGTCGACGGTGGTGCGGCCAGCGATCTTCTGGTCGTTGGTCAAGTCGCCGAAGTAGCTGCCGACGTATTTGCCGGCGACGTTGGCGTAGTAGCGTTTGTCGTCCCAGCCGATGCTGGCGTTGAGCATGTTTTTGGGCACGTTAGCCAGTTGCTTGCCCGCGGTAGGCATGTCTTTGTTGCGGAAGACGATGTCGTCTTTTTGCTCGGACTCGGTGTAGGTGTACGAGGTGTAGTAGTTGAAGTTGTACGGCAGCAAGCCGCTCCACTCCAGTTCCAGACCTTTGTTGACGACGCTGCCGACGTTGAGCATTTCATAGTCGCCATCTGCGTTGGTGGTCGACAGTTGACGGTCGGTGTACGAGATACGGAACAGGGTTGCGCTCAGCGCCATGTTTTCTTGGGTGTAGCGCCAGCCCAGTTCCTGGTTCCAGCTCAGTTCAGGTGCGGTGCTGATCGAGTCACCCGCGTTGTACAGCACGTAGTTAGGCGGGGTACGCATGTTACGGGTGACGTTGTAAAACGCCTGGTTGGTATCGTTGACCTGGTAGCGCGCGCTGAAGCTTGGCAAGAACTGGTGGTACTTGGCATCACGCTTTTCAGGTTTGTTGTACAGGTCGCCGAGGTTGTCACCATCGCGCTCGACGTACTGATAGGCGATACCGCCCGTCAGGGTCAGGTCCGGGGTAAAGGACCACGTGTCCTGAATCCAGAGTTTTTGTGCCGGGGTTACGGTGTATTGATGGCGGCCCTGCACGGTGACGCCATTGTTGTCCTTAACCTGATCGCTTGAGTTGTAGTCGCCCCAGATATCAGACGGTGCGCCATTTGAGTCGATGCTGATAAACGGCTGGGTCTGACGCTGACGAGCACGCTCGTACCAGTAGCCAACGTCGACACTGTGGAACTCGTTCAAGTCCCACTTGAATTTGGTGTTGACGCCCGAGCGCCAGGTTTCGGTCCATGACGGCCGGTAATACGTGTCGTACGCCATGCCCTTGAGGTCGTAGTTGCCCGCTTTGCTCGTGGTAGACGACAAACCACTGGCCGTTTGGCCGCTGAAGCTGCCGCCGTTGGCCCAGAGGTAGTAAGGCGCAACGGTCAACGCCAAGTCGTCGCGCAGTTGGAAGCGCTGGGTCAGGGTGGCGGATACGTTTTCAAAAGGGTTGCGGTTAATTTTGTAGTACGAGTTCAACTTGCCGCTGCTGTTGTAGGTCGGTGTTTCTGCGTAGTCCAGGCGGCGGCCGGACTTCTCGAACTGGGCTTTGCTCAGCGTGTTGTAGTTATAGTTGTCTTGGCGGTTGTATTTGATGATGGCATTGGTCGAGTTGCCATTGCCGTCTTCAAATAATGTGTTCCATTCAACTTTGTCGGCACGCACAACGCCTTTGCCACGCCATTTGTCACCTTCGGTGTGGGACGCCGACACGTAACTTTTAAAACCATTTATATCGCCGGTATTAATACGGATAAATGATTTGTCCAAGCTGTTCGAACCGACCGATTGTTTAACAAAGACACCAAAGTCTTTGGTCGGGCGCATGGTCACCAAGCCAATGTTGCCACCGCTGGAGCCAATATGCGGGCCGTCAATTTCCGAAGAGCCCTGAGTGGCGAATACTTCACTGTAGTTCTCAGGGTCACCGAGCAAGTTTGGATAGATGTTGTAATCGCCCGAGTCGTTGATCGGGATACCGTCCGCAGAGACACCGATCTGGTCGGAGTTCATGCCGCGCATAGTGAAACTAGTGCCGCTGAGGCCCGAGGCGTCGGTGCTGGAGACGTTGATGCCCGGTGTGTACTTGAGCTTATCGAGGGCGTTGGCCGTAGGCGACATTTCCTCCATCGCTTCTTTGGTGACCGTCGAGCGGCCCTTGGGCGATTCTTCCTGAATCATGTGGCCATTACCTAGACTTTGCCCGGTTACTTTAACGTCGCCCATATCAACTGTATCGTCCGCCAGGGTCGATAAAGTCCAGCCGCCAACCCCAACGGCCAGCAACGTTGCAAATAAAGTATTCAGTTTCAAAACGCGTTCCCCCTAAACATCATGAGTGGAGCTGAAGTGGCTTTAGTTATTGCTCTATGTTGTATACAAGCGTGGCGCTGAAGCGGTATTTGTCCTTGCCCGAGAAACTTTCTTCAGGAAAAGGAACCACTTGATCGAGGCGTTTCAAACTGGTTTGTGCTGCGCGATTGAGCAGCATGTTTGTCGCCTTCTTTTCAATGCCCGAATCGAGCACCTTGCCGCTTCGGTCAACCAGCAACCACACCACCACATTGCCTTCCGGGCGTTGTAATGAAGCTTCGCGACCTCGCGGGTATTGCTTGTACTTTTCTAGCTCCGCCAACAGGCGAGCGATGTAACGGCTCTCCAGATCAGCCGGATTGGCACGTGGCGCCTGGGCGACAGGCTTGGCCACTGCAACAGGTGCTTGCGGCGCCGCTGTCGGGGCAGGCGCGGGTGCCTGGACCACGGGTTGTGGTTTGGGCGGTGTCGGGGCGGCCTTGACCACTTGTGGCTTGGGCTTGGGCGGCTGCGGCTTGGGGGCCGGTGGCTTGGGCTTAGGCGGTGGGGGTGGCTCAATAACGTGCTCTTCGACCACTTCCACGTCGGGCGGTGGCGGCGGCTCGTCGACAACAGGCTCGGGTTCGGGCTCCGGTGGTGGCGGTTGTAACTCTTCAGGATCAATCAGGGCGATTTCGACAGTGCTGTCGTCGTACTTGGGCGTGATCTTCAGGGGCGAATCCATGGCACTGTGCACGGCCACGGCCAGCAGGCAGATCGCTGGCAGACACGCGATGGCTCTGCGGGATTTGAAAAGAACCGACATGGCTTACAGCTTCCGGGTCGCGATGGAAACGGAGGAGAAACCGCTGCTTTTAAGCACGTCCATCACACTCACCAAGCGCGCTACCTCAACACCTTCATCGCTGTTGAGGATGATCACCATTTTTTGTTCAGGGTTTTCCATGGCCTTGAGTTGAACCACCAGTTCGGTCTGGTCCAGGTCTTTACCGTCCAGTTGCAGGCGATCGTCCAGGCCCAACGTGATCACGGCTTTGTTCTGCGGCTTGAGTTGTTGTGCGTGGGTAGCGCCTGGCAATTGAGTCTTGATCCCCAGCGCAGGAATAACGTTGAGACTGATCAACACGAAAAACACCAGCAGAAACATCATCACGTCGATCATCGGAATGATCTCGATGTGCAGGCGCTTTTTCTTAGGTTCTTCCCAGCTTCGCATCACACGTACTCCAGTCCACAGCGGCGATCAAAAGGCTGATCGCCCATTCAGATTCTCACTTGAGGTTTGCTGGGCACAGGGCATGCATAACCTGTCACAAGTGTCAGGTTGCAGAGACTAAGGGAGTGGTGTTTCAGAATGGTTGCAGAAAAAAGTATTTTTAAACGTGTTTCTAGTTTTGTTTTGGCGTGGTTTTTTTTGAATTTATAGGGGTTTAAGCCTGTAATTGATGGCTTTTACACGATTATTTCGAGAGGCGATGCGTAGCGCGTCATAGTTGAGCGAATCTTAATAAAACTGACATCTGTGACAGTTTTTTGATTATTGGCTCAAGGCCTGCTTGGATGCTGCGGGCAAACTCTCGACAAAGGCGGCAATCTGCCGGCTACCGCGCAAATGCACAGTGGGTACTTGAGGGCCTGTGGCCAAGCGTGCCGTTTCAATGCCTGGCCGGTCATTGCGGTCAAAGCAAGCACGCTTCCACAGGGGCTGAAGTGCTTATACAGCGCTGCTGTTTTGTGCCAACAAGATATTGATCAAGGTTCGGATTACCGTGGGCAGCGCTTCCAAGTCTCGTACCAGAACGCTTCGCTCTCGGACCCGCCAAGGTTCGTCGAGTTCGATAATCGACAAGCCCATGGTGCGTTGATGCCGGCGGGCTGATGATTCCGGCACGATGGCCAAGCCCACGCCCGCTTCGACCATTCGACACATCGCCTCGAAGCTGTAGACCTTGATACGCATGTTCAATGTTTGGCCGTGCAGGGCGACTTGTTCATTCAAGAAACGCAGCAGGGTGGTGCCTTCGTGCAAGCCAATGTGCGGGTAAGCCAGGGTTTCTGCCAGCTTGACCTTCTTGCGCCGGGCCAGCGGATGTTCAAGGGGGGTGACCAGCATCAGTTGGTCTGTGCTGAAGTGGATGACCTGCAAGCCCTCAGCCTTGACCGGGCCTGCAATGATTCCCATGTCGGTTGAGCCGTCCATGACCCCGCGCACGATATCCCGACTCAAACGTTCTTGCAGGTCGACGGTAACTCCCGGTCGTTCGGCGAGAAAACCGGCCAGCATTTCAGGCAAAAATTCGGTGGCTGCGGTGGTATTGGCAAAAATCTTGATATGCCCCGAGGCCTCGGTAGCGTATTCGGTGAACTCGTTTTTCATGTAGTCCACTTGGCGCATGATCACCCGCGCATGCTGCAAGAACAGCTTGCCTGAAGGGGTCAATTCGACGCCCCGGCTGTCACGGTATAACAGGCGATTGGCGAAGCTTTCCTCAAGGTGTTTGATCCTCGCACTGGCCGCTGCGGCGGACATGCAGGCTTTGCGCGCACCCTGGGTCAGGCTCGGGGATTCGGCGATGTGGATGAACAGTCGCAGGTCGACTAAATCGAAGTGCATGGCTGATTTCCGTTGAGCATGACGGCTGCTGTGTGGCGCCGGTGTTAAGCAAAGCCGAACGCCCCCTTACGAAAACGCAGATTCACAGACCGCCGGGCATTTGGCAATCATGGCCAAAATAACAAGCCACGGGGACATCACCGATGAGCGATAACGCACTGTCCGTCTGGGTCGGTCGCACTGAAGAAGTTCATGATCATTTGAGTCTGAATCTGGTCACTCGCATCGCCGCCACGCTGGGCGAAACTGCTCCACAAACCGGTGAGCCGTTGCCTGCGTTATGGCAATGGTGTTTCTTCCAACCGACGGTTGAAGCCGCAGGTCTGGGGGGTGATGGGCATCCGGCTCGCGGGGGCTTCCTGCCACCGGCCGACAACCGTAATCGCATGTGGGCGGGCGGCCGTGTTGAGTTCCACACAGCGCTTAAGGTGGGCGCTGAAGCGACGCGTATTTCCACCATCACCGATGTTCAGCAAAAGCAGGGCAAGACCGGTTTATTGCTGTTTGTCACGGTCCAGCATGACTATCTGCAGGACGGGCAACTGGCGATCCGTGAAGAGCAAGACATCGTTTATCGCGAACCCAGCCCTCCCAAACTGACGGGCAGCGGCCCCTTGCCTGAAGGCACCTGGCAGGCGCGCGTCACGCCCACTGCGACTCTACTGTTCCGCTACTCGGCAGTGACGTTCAATGGGCACCGGATTCACTACGACTGGCCCTACGCGACTGACGTCGAGGGCTATCCGGGCTTGGTGGTGCATGGGCCGTTAATCGCCACCCTGGCCCTCCGTGCGTTCTGCCGTGCGAACCCTGACGCGCGTCCTAGGCACTTCTCTTATCGCGGCGTTCGCCCATTGATTGCTCCGCATCCGTTCGAGGTGGGAGGCCGTGTGACGGCTCCTGGCAAAGCTGAACTGTGGGCCGGTAACGCAGACGGTGTCGCCCAGCAGGCCGAAGTGAGTTTCGACTGATCGCTGCATGGCGCCATTGAAGACGATAAATACAATAAGGATCTGCAATGAATCCGTATCTAAACGAAGACTACAACGCCATTCGCGAGGGCGTGCGTGCCCTGTGTGCGGAGTTTCCTGCTGAATATTGGCGCAAGATCGACGAGCAAAAGGGTTTTCCTGAAGCCTTTGTCACGGCCATGACTGAGGCGGGCTGGCTGTCGGCGATGATCCCTCTGGAATACGGCGGCTCGGGCCTGGGCTTGGCCGAGGCCTCGGTCATTCTCGAAGAGGTGAACCATTGCGGCGGCAATTCCGGCACGGTGCACGGCCAGATGTACAACATGTTTACGTTGTTGCGCCATGGCAGCGAGGCGCAAAAGCGCTTCTACCTACCCAAACTGGCCAGCGGCGAGTTGCGCTTGCAGTCCATGGGCGTGACCGAGCCGAGTACCGGCACCGACACCACTAAGATCAAGACCACCGCCGTGCGTGAGGGCGACAGCTACGTGATCAACGGTCAGAAGGTCTGGATCTCACGGGTTCAGCACTCTGACTTGATGATTTTGCTGGCCCGCACCACGCCGCTGGCCGAGGTGGCGAAGAAAGCCGATGGCATGTCGATTTTCCTCGTCGACCTGCGTGAAGCTATTGGGAGCGGCCTGACCGTACAGCCGATTGCCAACATGGTGAATCACGAAACCAACGAGTTGTTTTTTGACAACCTGCGCATACCGGCCAGCAGTCTGATCGGCGAAGAGGGCAAGGGTTTTCGCTACATTCTCGACGGGCTCAACGCTGAACGTACGCTGATCGCCGCGGAGTGCATTGGTGATGGTCGCTGGTTCAATGAAAAGTCTGCCCAGTACGCCCGTGATCGCGTGGTGTTTGGCCGCCCGATCGGGCAGAACCAGGGGGTGCAATTCCCGATTGCCGAAGCGCATATCGAGCTGGAAGCGGCCGATTTGATGCGCTGGCGCGCTTGCGAAGAGTACGACAGCGGGCGCAGCGCCGGAGCGGCGGCCAACATGGCCAAGTACCTGGCGGCCAAAGCCAGCTGGGAGGCGGCCAACGCGTGCCTGCAAACCCACGGCGGTTTCGGCTTTGCCAATGAATACGACGTGGAGCGCAAGTTCCGCGAGACCCGTTTGTATCAGGTCGCGCCCATCTCCACCAACTTGATTCTGTCGTACGTGGCCGAGCATCTGCTTGAGTTGCCGCGTTCTTTCTGAGTACGCCCTGGCATCATCTTTCATGGAGAACGCTGAATGAGTCAGCACACTCAAGCGCTTACTGATTTTTTGGCCACTCTGCGGTACGAGCAGTTGCCCGAGAGCGTGATTAGTCGTACCGAAGACCTGTTTCTCGACTGGCTGGGCTCGGCGTTGGCCAGCCAAGGCTCGCATCCCATCCCGCTGTTCGAGCGTTATGCGGCCTTGATGGGCCCCGCCAGCGGTCGGGCCGGCATTTTGGTCAGCGGTACCACCAGCTCTGCGTATTTCGCCGCACTGGTCAATGGCGCCAGCTCGCATTTGGTGGAGCAAGATGACTTGCATAACAGCTCCGTGCTGCACCCCGCTACAGTGGTGTTCCCGGCGGTATTGGCTGCCGCCCAAGACTTGGGCAAATCCGGGCGTGAACTGATCGTCGCGGCCGTGGCCGGTTATGAGGCCGGTATTCGAATCGGTGAGTTCCTTGGCCGCTCGCACTATCGCATCTTCCACACGACGGCCACGGTCGGCACGCTGGCGGCGGCAGTGGCTGTTGGCAAGCTGATGGGCTTTAACCAGTCGCAGTTCACTCATGTGCTCGGCAGCGCCGGGACTCAGGCGGCGGGTTTGTGGGAGTTCTTGCGCGATGCGGCGGACTCCAAGCAGTTGCACACCGCCAAGGCGGCGGCCGATGGTCTTCTGGCGGCCTATCTGACTGTCGAGGGATTGAGCGGCGCGCAGAACATTCTCGAAGGCGAGCAGGGCATGGCTGCGGGAATGTCCAGTGACGCAAATCCGAGCAAGTTATCAGAGGGCTTGGGCACGCGTTGGGCGTTGATTGAAACCTCGTTCAAGTTTCACGCTTCGTGCCGCCACACCCACCCGGCGGCGGACGCTCTGTTGGACCTGATGCAGCGTGAAAAACTGGGTTTTGAGGACATTGCCAGTGTCACCACGCGGGTGCATCAAGGGGCCATTGATGTTTTGGGCCGCGTGCAGATTCCGCACAGCGTGCACCAAGCCAAGTTCTCGATGGGCACGGTGTTGGGCCTGATCGCCGTTTACGGCAAGGCCGGGTTGCCTGAATTTCACCAGCACGCACTGACTGATTCGCGCGTTGGTGATTTGCGCGACAAGGTCAGCATGCTGCTCGACGAGGAAGTCGACGGCGCCTACCCGCAACGATGGCTGGGCCGGGTGGAGGTGGTCACGGTAGATGGGCGAACCTTGCATGGCCGCATTGACGAGCCCAAAGGCGACCCGGGCAATACCCTGAGCCGCGGCGAACTGGAAGACAAATTTCGCCGTTTGCTGGCCTTTTCCGGTGCGCGCAACGATCAACAGGCATCCGAGCTTATTGATCAAGTTTGGCACCTGCGCAGCCTGAACGACCTGAGTGTCCTGACCCGCCGCCCCGCTTGTGCAGAGAACGCATCATGAACGACATGACAACCAAACCTCGCCCGTTGGACGGCATCACCGTCGTTAGCCTGGAACACGCCATTGCGGCACCGTTTTGCACCCGGCAATTGGCTGACCTCGGGGCTCGTGTGATCAAGGTCGAACGCCCCGGTTCCGGCGACTTCGCCCGTGACTATGACGAACGGGTCAATGGCTTGGCCTCGCACTTTGTATGGACCAACCGCTCCAAGGAAAGCCTGACCCTGAACGTCAAACAGCAGGAGGCGGATCAGGTGCTCGACAAACTACTGGCCACGGCCGATGTGCTGGTCCAGAACCTGGCTCCGGGCGCAGCGCAGCGTATGGGGCTGTCTTTTGCGGACCTGCATAAGCGTTTCCCGAGGTTGATCGTTTGCGATATCTCCGGCTATGGAGAAGGCGGGCCTTATGAGCAGAAGAAAGCCTATGACCTGCTGATCCAGAGTGAAGGCGGCTTTCTGTCTGTGACCGGAGGGGCAGGCGAAAGTGGCATGGCCAAGGCCGGCTGTTCCATTGCTGATATTGCGGCAGGTATGTATGCCTACACCGGGGTGCTCTCGGCGCTGTTGCTGCGAGACAAGACGGGTGAGGGCAGCCGCATCGATGTGTCGATGCTGGAAAGTCTGGTGGAGTGGATGAGCTACCCCATGTACTACGCCTATGCGGGGGCGCCGCCGCCTCCGAGAGCCGGTGCAGCGCACGCCACTATTTACCCTTATGGACCTTTCCCAGCGGGCGACGGCGGCACAGTGATGCTGGGTTTGCAGAACGAACGTGAATGGCAGCAGTTTTGCGACAAGGTGTTGCTGCAGCCTGAACTGGCGAGCGATTCACGCTTTAATGCCAACGCACGGCGCTCAGAGAATCGCAGCGATTTGCGAACCATCATCGTCGAGAGCTTTGCCCAAATGAGTGCCGAGGAGGTGATTGTACGGCTCGACGCGGCGTCGATAGCCAACGCCCATGTCAACAACATGGCAGGGGTTTGGAATCATCCGCAGCTAAAGGCGCGTGATCGATGGCGCGAAGTGGACAGTCCTGTTGGCAAGCTGGCGGCGTTACTGCCGCCGGGACGCAACGCAGCGTTCGAGCCGCGGATGGAGGCGGTGCCAGATTTGGGCGAGCACACCGACAGTGTGTTGGTCGAACTGGGTTATGGCGCGGATGACATCCAGCGCCTTCATCAACAAGGAACGGTGTGAGGCTGGCGCCTCGCATCTTGAGCAAGGAGCCTGCTTATGCAAGAAGCCATCGTTCGCTCAGCGTTGTTTGTTCCGGGCACTCGCCCGGAGCGCATTTCAAAGGCCCTGGAGAGTGGCGCCGACGCTGTTATTGTCGACCTTGAGGACGCCGTAGCGGAACACCTCAAAGTTGAGGCGCGAGACAATCTGGATGCTTTCCTTGACGCCAACCCTAAGGTGCAGGTGCTGGTACGCATCAATGCGCCACAGCATGCACAACAGGTTGCTGACCTGGCCTTGTGCAGCCGTCAACCCGGTGTGGTGGCGGTATTGCTACCCAAAGCAGAAAGCGTCGCGCAGGTAGAACTGGCGGCGGCGTGCGGCAAGCCGGTGTGGCCCATCATTGAAAGCGCCAAGGGCTTGTTGGAATTGCCTGCCATTGCACAGTCCAAAGGGATCGAACGCTTGAGTTTCGGTGCTCTGGATCTGGCCCTAGATTTAGGCTTGATCAGCGGCACTGCCGCGTCGCAGCGCATGCTTGATCAGGCCCGATACGCCCTCTTGCTGCACAGCACAGTGGCCCGGCTGGCGCCGCCGCTGGACAGCGTATTCCCTGACATCAAAAACCCTGATGGCATGACCCGCATGGCCGCCGACGCTCGAGACATGGGTTTTGGCGGACTGCTGTGTATCCACCCGAGTCAGGTCGCGCTGATTCACGCGGTCTTTATACCCCGTCCTGAAGAGTTGGAGTGGGCGCAGCGGGTCTTGGCCGCGGTTGCCTCTGGGGGCGGAGTGTTTGTGGTCGACGGCCAGATGGTCGATGCCCCAGTGATCGAGCATGCCCGGCGCGTCTTGCGTCGGGCAGGCACGGTGTCTGCCTGAGTCGAAAGACAACAGGATTTGTAATTCAACGAGAAATAGGTATCCCGCAGTACTACCTAACTATAAAAACAAGAGGTACATACTTATGTTCAAACACACCCTCAAGGCTTTGGTTTGCGCCCTGCCTCTATTCGCCGGTCTGGCGAGCGCTGCAGATCCTATCAGTATTAAATTTGCCCACGTCGTTGCTGAACACACGCCCAAGGGGCAGGGCGCACTGATGTTCAAAAAACTGGCAGAGGAACGCCTACCCGGGCGGGTCAAGGTTGAGGTCTATCCAAACTCTTCGTTGTTCGGTGACGGCAAAGAAATGGAAGCGCTACTGCTGGGCGATGTGCAACTACTGGCACCCTCGTTGGCCAAGTTTGAGCACTACGCCAAGCCCATTCAGATATTTGATCTGCCCTTCTTGTTCAACGATATCAATGCGCTGGACCGTTTCCAGCAGAGCCCTCAAGGCCAAGATTTGCTCAAGTCCATGGAAAGCAAGGGCATTACGGGGCTCGGTTATTGGCATAACGGCATGAAGCAGTTATCCGCCAACAAAGCCCTGTACGAACCCAAGGATGCCCGCGGTTTGAAGTTCCGGGTACAGTCGTCTGCCGTTCTGGATGAGCAGTTCAAGGCCCTGCGCGCCGCGCCGCGTAAAATGAGCTTTGCCGAGGTCTATCAGGGGTTGCAGACCGGTGTGGTCAATGGCACCGAGAACACGTGGTCGAACTACGAGAGTCAGAAGGTGAATGAGGTGCAGAAATTCTTCACCGAGTCCAATCATGGGGCTATCGACTACATGGTGATCACCAATACCAAGTTCTGGAACAGCCTGCCCGAAGACGTACGCAGCTCGCTGGATGCGATCATGGCCGAAGTCACCGTCGAGGTGAACAAGCAGGCCGAAGCGTTGAATCAAAGCTCTCGCCAGACGATCGTCGACTCGGGTACCAGCGAAATCATCACCCTGACGCCTGAGCAGCGCGAGCAGTGGCGTGAAGCGATGCGCCCGGTATGGAAAAAATTTGAGAAGGACATTGGTGTCGACCTGATCAAGGCTGGGGAGCAAGCCAACCAAAGCAGTTAAGACCCTGAGTGCTGTTGGTGATTCGGTATTGGATCACCAACAGCAACGGTAGTGGTGAGCACGCCGGTCTGCAAAAAGCAGCTTCCGTGTCCTGACTTCATCGGTCTTATTCGTCGCTTTGCGACCGCTTATCAAGGGAGATAACCCATGCACGCCGTCCTTCGTGTCTGGAATCGTATGGAAGAAATGCTGGTGGCGTTCCTGCTTGCAGGGATGACGCTGGTCACGTTCGCGTATGTCGTGTTCAACAACCTGTATGGCATTTTCTATTCTTTGGGGGACTCGCTGCCTTTTGCCAACGCGGCCATGCACAGCATCGGCGACGGTATTCTCTTTATTGCACAAGAGATGACCTGGAGCGTGGCGCTGACCAAGGCCATGTTCGGCTGGCTGATTTTTGTAGGTTTGGCTTGGGGCGTGCGGATTGGTGCACACATTGGTATCGATTTGCTGGTTCGCCAGTTCAACCCCGCCAACCAGCGACGTGTGGCCATACTCGCGCTGGTGATCTGTCTTGGTTATTGCGCCCTTATGGCGTACTCCAGCGAGCAGTGGGTCGCCACGCTGTACAGCGTCAGTACAGGCGCTGAAGACCTAGATCGTTTCGGTATCCAGCAGTGGCACATCGTGATGATCGTACCGATCGGTTTTGCCCTGATGTTCTTGCGGTTTCTGCAAGTGTTCATTCGTGTTGTGCAAGGTAAACAGCAAGGGCTGGGCTTGCACAGTGAAGTGGATGACGCCGTAAAACTGGCTGAAAACGAACCATCGGAGACCGCCAAATGACCATCAGCTTCCTGTTTGTCGCACTCTTCGTGCTGATGTTTATCGGCATTCCTGTGGCTATTTCCCTGGGGTTGTCCGGGGCCATGACCATCCTGTTCTTCAGTAACGATTCGGTTCGTTCGCTGGCAATCAAACTGTTTGAAACCAGTGAGCACTACACGCTGCTGGCCATTCCGTTCTTCCTGCTGTCGGGTGCATTCATGACCAGCGGTGGGGTGGCACGACGGCTGATCGACTTCGCCAATGCCTGCGTTGGCCACATCAAAGGTGGGCTGGCAATTGCTGCGATCATGGCCTGTATGCTCTTCGCGGCGTTGAGCGGTTCATCGCCAGCCACAGTGGCGGCTGTAGGATCGATCGTCATCGCTGGCATGGTGCGCTCTGGCTACAAGCAGGAATTTGCAGCTGGCATTGTGTGTAACGCGGGTACGTTAGGCATCCTGATTCCGCCGTCGATTGTCATGGTGGTTTACGCCACTGCGACCGAGACCTCGGTGGGTAAGTTGTTTATGGCCGGTGTGGTTCCGGGGTTGCTGCTGGGTGTGGTGTTGATGATCACCATTTACATCTTGGCCCGGATAAAAAACATGCCTGCGCTGCCGCGTGCCTCGTTCAAGGAAATCACGACCGCAGGCCGTAAGGCTGGCTGGGGCCTGATGCTCATCGTGATCATTCTCGGTGGCATCTACTCGGGCATGTTCACCCCGACCGAAGCAGCCGCTGTGGCTGCCGTATACGCGGCTTTCGTGGCGATCTTCGTCTACAAGGACATGACTATTCGTGAATGTCCGAAGGTCATTGTCGAAGCAGGAAAGCTAAGCGTGGTGCTGATGTTCATCATCGCCAACGCCATGCTTTTTGCCCACGTACTGACTACCGAGCAGATCCCGCAGTCCATCACTGCGTGGGTGGTTGAACAAGGCTTCTCGCCGATTGAGTTTCTGTTGGTGGTGAACATCGTGCTGCTGGTAGCGGGCACCTTCATGGAGCCATCCGCGATCATCCTCATCCTGGCGCCGATCCTGTTCCCGATCGCGATGCAACTGGGCATCGACCCTATCCACCTAGGCATCATCATGGTGGTGAACATGGAAATCGGACTGATCACGCCACCCACCGGACTCAACCTGTTCGTTACCTCGGCCGTGACGGGCATGCCGCTCACTCGTGTAGTACGTGCGGTATCCCCGTGGCTGCTGGTGATGCTGGCATTCTTGATTTTGGTGACCTACGTGCCATACGTTTCACTGGCCCTACCAAACCTGCTCGGAATGTAACGGCGAAGGGCTTGCGCGCGAATGGTGTGCAGGCCCTTTTTTTCTTCAGACGCACTCTTTGGCTGTTTTTACAAAGTCAGGTGAGAAGAGGCTGCGTTGATAGATAACGACCTTTGCCCCGGTGCTGGCTTTAAACGTTTCAACAATATTGTCGGCGGCCAGTGAACTGGAGAGCACGATTCTATAGTGCCGATTGGTCTGGGATAGGTTCGGAGCAAACGCTTTACCCTGCAGCTTTGGCACTAAACAGGCGGCGTATGCTTCAGGGGTTTTTTCAGTTTCCAGCGTCAAAGTGGGCTGGTTGGGGGCACTGGCGCACCCTGCGAGTGATGAAAGCAGCAGTAAGACACTGGTAATGGCAGCAATACGCATGTACGGAAACCTTTTATTCGCCGGTAAACGGAATGGACGCAACTCAATGCTCGCCATTATCCAGCGCCGCCCGGTAAAACAAACTCAGCAGGCATGATGGTGACTATTGACATGACTGATGGGGCATACGATTAAGTGGACCATTGAAAAATCATTGCCTTTCAAACCACCCCATGAAAGCGGCGTCCCCGTTGCGTCTAAGTAACGGGGTCTTTCGAGCACGGTTGACCAGAACGTCCGGCTTTGCGTTTTTATCTGTCACTACACGGAGAGAATTCTGACGCGACTTAGCCGCTAGTTACCTAGCTCTCTGATTTATCGATAGTTTTAGCGAGAGTGGAAATTAAAAAATATCGCTCAAAATCCATTAAGCAACTTGCCTCATCGACGCAGGCTCTATATATTCGTCCACCTGTCACGCAGGCTCCTGATTGTTTTGCACGTCAAAACCGGTCCTGCATGACCCGCTTCACAGCGCTACCGCCCGAATGGCGAAATTGGTAGACGCATGGGACTTAAAATCCCCCGTTCGAAAGGACGTGCCGGTTCGATTCCGGCTTCGGGCACCAAACAAATCAAGGGCTTGCACGTTTTCAGCGTGCAGGCCCTTTGTTTTTTCCGGAATTCACTTTGTTAGCATGACCTTTTTGCCTATCCGCTTGCGGATATCGTTTTCGGTCAAGACGACAGTTGTGTGCCCTAATTGATCCCGTGCGCGAGAAGCCTGAGCCGTTGGCCGGTCTCGATGCGGCTAACCAGTGCTGGTCGATGGACTTCATGCACGATCAGCTAGCGGATAGGCGCAGCTTTCGGTTTTTCAATCTGATTGATGACTTCAACCGTGAAGCCCTGAGTATGGAAATTGATTTGTCGCGTCCGGCTGAGCGGGGAGTGCGGGCTCTGGATCAGGTCATTGAGTGGCGCTGGAAACCGCAGGCAACCCGCACGTCGAGCGCTATAACTGCACGGTGCGTTACGACTGGCTTGGGCATTACTTGTTTGAATCACTCCCAAACAGAAATTGGCCATGGTGGCCTGATCTCTATTTCTGGTGAATGTTAAAAATGGGGGGCATACCATGGGCGACGTATGAATGGTTGAGAAAGTGCTGCACGTTTTTCTGTGCCTTAGTAAGAATAGAATTAGTCAGAATAGAATTCGCTCTCTATAGTCAGCGTGCAAAGCAAGAAAAATCAAGAAGGTATTGGTATGAAAAGGGACTCTCTGCTTGTGCGGCTTCTGTTGTTGATTTTTTGTTGCTCACTAGCGTCACTGACTGTTTGGAAGGCTTTTGGATCAAGAGATCGTGCATTGACTGAGGTGAGTATTCATGGTTTAAACCTCGCGCAGGCGATATCTACTTACTCAGACAGTATCGTTAAACAAGGTTCCCAATTACTCATTGGGATTGTCGAGCGACTTGAAGCTGAAGGTTATGGTCCTGCAGAACTTGGGAGATTGCATGCGTTAGTAGAGCGCCAGGCAAAACTGATGCCGCAGCTGAGTAGTGTGAGTATCTACGATCGTGAGGGTGGATTGTTGATGTCTACAGCTAGTCAGATATCTTCTCTCACTAATGTTAGAGATCGAAGTTACTTCTCTCATCATCTTGGTGTGGATAGCCAGGACGCTTTTATAGGGCCGCCAATTCGTAGTAGGGCTAATGATGAGTGGGTTATAACTCTTAGTAGGCGGTTCAATGATGAGTCGGGTAGGTTTTTGGGCGTTGTGGTGTTAAGTCTTAGAATAGAAAATTTCTTAAGCTTATTTGGGCAGCTTGATGTTGGGCAGGATGGAGCAATAGGCTTGACCTTTGCGGATGGCAGGTTACTGGCACGTTATCCGTTCCGAGAGCAGGATATGGGGCGTGACTTCTCTAATTCTCCGATTTATAAGAAATATTTAGTTGATCGTTTATCTGGCACAACCTCCTATGTTTCAAGTCTCGATGGTGTCGAACGCATTTATGCTTTCCGCAAAAGCGAAAACTTTCCTTTAGTTGCAACTGTTGCAATGGGTAAGGATGAGGCACTGTCGGCATGGCGAGTGGAGACGGCGTTATCCGCTGTTGTGGTCTCAGGCCTGCTTGTTCTGGTCGGCATAATTGGCAGCTTTTTAATCCGCGACATGCGCAGGCGTGCCGAAGCGGAGGAAAGGTTGATAAATACACAGCGCGATTTGCTGTCGTCTAATAAGAAGCTCGAACTCATGGCCATGAGGGATTCGCTAACAGGGCTTGCTAATCGTAGGTGTTTTGATGAGGTTCTAATAAATGAAGCTCGCAGAGCTAAAAGGCATGGGGCCCCTTTGGGGTTGTTGATGGTAGATATTGACTATTTCAAATTGTTCAACGACTCTCAGGGTCATGTTGAGGGTGATAATTGCCTGAAGGCGGTATGTCAGTTAATCGAGCAGAGTGTGCGGCGACCTGGGGATATGGTTGCGCGGTATGGCGGAGAAGAAATAGCAGTGATAATGCCTAATACCGATAGGGCGGGGGCTGAAGCTGTCGCGCAAATTATTTTAAATAACCTAAGAGAAGAAAAAATTCCTCACGACTCAAGTCCGCTGGGGATAGTGAGTGTCAGTATTGGAGTTGCTAGTGCCATTGGCCCTCAGCTTGATGGGCTAAAACAGTTGGTTGAAAGTGCTGATGAGGCTCTATATAGAGCTAAAGTTCAAGGCCGGGACCAATTCTCATTTTGAAAGCTGCTCGTAGTGCTTCTACTTTTTAAGGAGAGGGCTATAGGTGTTTTGAGGTTTTGGGTGTTTTTCTTGGGTTGCAGGTAATGCTGGATAAATGATTGCTTCTTGTAGTAAATGAATCGGTTAGTGGCTTTTTAAGCTGTGTGTACCATGTGAAATGACTCGGGGTTTTGGCGCCAGTTATTAATTGCGCAAAATTAGAGTGCAAGGATTTAGTCATTAGGATGGCAGGTGACATATTCATGAGTTCATCATTCTTGTCGAGGATTTCAAGAGCTCCATGGATATACGCTTCGACGTCTAACATGCTTCGTTGCTAAACCCACTTTTTTTGCGCAGTTCACTTTGTTGGCGTGAATTTTTAACTTGCCCGCTTAAAGATAGAGTTCTCGGTCATCTCGACAGTTGTGTGCCCTAATTGATCCCGCCCTTGCAGGTTGTCTTTGCTCGATTCTGTCTTGTCGTTAGTGGCCGCTGTGCTGGAAACCAGCGTTGATATGGAGTATTACGGGTGACCGGCATGGCGTCGGATTAGGAAAATGAGAGCGTAAAAAATGTCTGAAAAATTTCCGGAGTTCTCTCTAGAGAGAGTCAAACTGAGAAAAATTCGGCCGGGGGATGTTGGAGCAGTTTATGCGGGACTGTCGGATCCTCGTGTAGTGGCTTACTACGGGGTTTCATATGGCAGCCTTGCTGCTACAGATGAGCAGATGACGTGGTTTGAGCACATAGTTTCTCAGGGGCAAGGCATCTGGTGGGCAATTGCTCTGCATGAAAACGATTTGATGATCGGCGCGTGTGGTTTGAATGATTGGTGCAATCAACACCGCAAGGCAGAAATCGGTTATTGGCTGATGCCTGAACACTGGCGCAAAGGTCTGCTAACGGAAGCCCTGCCTTCGATCCTTCGGTACGGCTTCCAGGATATGGGGCTCCATCGCATTCACGCAGATGTTGAGCCTGACAACGAATCCAGTTGTGCACTTCTCAGAAAATTTGGATTTCAACTTGAGGGAACGCTTCGCGATGTAGAACTGAAGGCAGGCAAATTCATAAGCCTTCACCAGTACAGCCTACTGTCGTCAGACGACCCAGCATCATGCCTACTAAGGTAAACGCCAAGCTGCATGCCCTTCAGTGATTCAGCCCTAGGTTAAATAATTGCTCTGCGCCTCCAGGCGCCTTTACCGCAAGGATTGCTTTCCCCGTGCAAGCTCGATAGCAGCAGTGATGGCCGCTCGAGCTTGAGGGCTGTTTTTCCAACATGTTGAACCCAGTGCCGCGCTGGCTTGTGCCAAGATGTCGCCCACATCTGATTTTCGAAGCTCATCCAGTGACTCGATACCCATCTGTTCAAGTCGAGTTATGACGGTAGGTCCTACACCTTTGACGGCGAGCAAAGCGGTTCTTTCTTCCAGTGAAAATGGCATGCATAAAATCCTTTTTTAATGCGTCTATTAAAGTGTTCCCAATGCTCGTCAGTGAGGATGCATGCTGCATAAGCAAAGGCACTTCGACCTTGATCAGAAAGAAGTTGCTATCGCTAACGCGAGTTGCTGGTCGGACATAAGGGGTTGACTGTAGGTCGCTCTGTAGTAGCGAGAAGCCTGCTCAAATTCTGCGCCACGTATTTCGCCATTCGAACCAACGAACGCCAGGGCGTCGCCCTTGGCTGACTTGAAAAGGTCGGGAATACTCGAGGTGGCCGCGGTGACTCCGGAGATGATGACAGCGGGAACTATGGTGGTAATCATGAGCGCGGCTTGGAACGGATTGTTGTTTTCTGCGGCTAGGGCCGTGGCGCTATTCAACACCATGACAGCGATAGCGAGAGTCTTCCAAGAGTCCATTCTGATCATTTCCGCTGTTTTGAGTGGACGTCACCTTAGCAGAGTGGTTGTGTTTCCATAAGCAACAATCCCGGCTCGCGATATCTGCATGCTGTAGAAAAATAGTGCTCAGCTCTATCGGCACGAACACCGTCACTGTGAAGCAAAGCCCCAAGAATTAGGGGCTAAAGTCTCGTTCACGGTTAGAGAAACAGTTGTCTTCAGTGAAGAGTGGTAACCCTGCGACTTTCGCTAATTCGGATCCTGTCCAATGCTCTGTTTAATGCGTCCAGGGCATCTAGCAGGGCTTTAGCCTCCGCCTCTCTACCATCTCCCCATAGCCGTTCTGCCATTTTGTTAAGGGTCAGAATGGACCGTTCTATATCAGCAGCAGTTGCTTGGGCTGACTGAGCAGCTAGTTTCTTTGGCATTGTCAAAATTTCCGCAGTGCCAGACCCATAAGCGCATCTTCGCGGCACAATTGCTGGTTGAGTAGGTTGATGGGCAGAGACTTTATGAGTCTTTCATTCCAAGCGAACAGGGTATGTCTCGTGCGTGCTGGATGTACAGAGGAGTGTTAGCATCGGCCTTTTTTACCGTGAGGGATCACACGATGACGAGCAAGATAATATCCATCGCTTTGGCAGGCGCCTGTCTGCTTGCGTGCTCTAACGCATGGTCCTGGTGGATGAACGGGGACACTGTTGAGTACAGCACTGCTGAGTGGGAGTACTGTAAGTTAGGTGGTACTGATGCTGCCTTGACCATGCTGAGCAGGCAGAAAGGCACGCCACTGTCCTATCCCTATGACAATGTTTACCCTCCATCCGAGACTCAAAAGAAGGTCAGGGTGTGGCTTGTCGGTTACGCCGAAACCTATCCGATAGAAAGCACGGAGGAGAAAAAAATGGCGGTTGCCGATAAGTTCTCCAAAGACATGCAGCGCGGATGTCTGCAGTACCTGAAGTTGGTTAAGCCAGAAGATTTGGCGAAATAAGCGTCAACACTTTTGGCGGGAGGGCGCGCTCATCTTAAAAGGCTCAATGAGGGAGAAATAGCTTTTTGTCCCATTACATTCAGTGCGTCTGGGGCGTTGATCACTTGATTTTGAAGTGTGCTGGGCTAACCTGATTTTTCGAGAGCCGCCTGGGTGAGCACTCACTGGATTTGAGCTTTTGGATGCATAGCACGAGCCTTTATCAGAAATAATGCCCATTGGCTTGAATGGGCGGTCAAAGGGAGTTGACTTATTTATGATGTTTTTCGTTTTTGCTCTGCTTGCGCTGGCACTTGGTGTTGGCTGGTATGGCAATAGAAAAGTCGCCTTGTTGTTGGTATTTGTTTTTTTGCATTGGCGGTGAAAGAGTTTCTTTGGGAAATCGACAGCCCGGACTATGGGTATCGAATGCCCTGGATCCAGGTGAACCATACCGTTGATGATTACCCGGCTCACACATGTGCCTGAGCTCGTGTTTAGTAAGTCTGCGATGGAGCGCAATTCGAAATGAAAAACTACTTCAATAAGGCCGCAGCTTTCTGGGCTGAAGCTGCGCCGCCGTTACTCTATGTCTACCTGCTCGGTATGATGGCGGTTATTGCAGGGATATTAACCACGGCTATGACCTTGCAGTATGTGGGTGGAGAGTTGCCGTGCCCATTGTGCCTGCTTCAGCGTGCCGCAATGCTCGGCGTCTGTTTTGGAATAATCCAGCAGTTTAGGCATGGATTCTCTTTCGCCAATACGGGCATCAGTCTGTTTTTTTCAGTGTTTTTACTGATCGTATCAGTGCGCCAAACCTTGCTTGATATCTATCCTCGCCCAGGCCATGAGTATGTCGGGAGTGCAGTGCTGGGGCTGCATATGCCTGTGTGGTCGGTGATTATTGCGGTTTGTCTGATCATCGCCTTTGCTCTCCAGTTGATTGTTTGGGGTGCCAATACACCGTCTAAGCTGAAGCCTCTTGCGCAGTACCGAGTGCTCAGCACAATTGCGCTGGTGCTGAGTCTCTATGTCATCGCGGTAGGGCTTATCAATTTTGTATCCGTGGGCGTCCAGTGCAAGTTTAATCAGTGCCATACCTTCAGCTATCAGTTACTGGATTGACCGCCGCAGAGAGTGGTCCAAGACGCAAAGCACAGTTCGTTCTTGACGCTGTCAAGGCTGCCCTTGTAACTTGATGGGATTGATTCTTAAAGGGGCTACGGGGTGGATAACGCGCTTAAACAGCCTGTCTTCGTCGCAGGGGCGATACTTCTTACTGTAGGCATCGGTACAGAAAGTCCTACTGTCTGGGCCTTGGGATGCTTTTACATAATCGTCGGATGGTCGAAGAGAACTAAACCTTAAAGCACGATGTTTATGCTTGGTGGGATTAAAAGGAGTGGGTGGATGAAGGCTTTCATGGCGTTAACGTTGATCGGCGCCTCAACGGCATTTATGTTATCTGACGCATTGGCGGATCAATATCTGTTCGATATTGCGAGTAAAGAACCCTATAAAGAAGCCTACCAGGCAATGTTTACCTTTCCTGACTGGGTTCGTAGTGGGCAAGGTACTTCAAGTCCTGTGGAGGAAGTGGTTCTCGGCGGGGAAACCTATACGTTGGGGCAAATGTGTAAGCCACATGATTGTGCCGACAATCAATTCATCGTTGTTTTCAGTCCGGATAAAACAAAGGCGTGGGGGCTTTTGGCAACGCGTACTTCAGACGGTCGCTCTTTCAACACGCAAGTATTGGGCGAGCCTGATAGCGCTATTCGGGATTTGCTGAACAAAACCTTGACCGATAATAACCCTCAAGATTAATGGCAGTCATTGAAACTGCGGCGTCCTCATCTGTGAATCCAAGTTGACTCTGTTTGTCATAAGGACGTTTCCATATCACCGCTGGCTCTTAAACATGGTCGGGCTGTCCCGACGAATTGCATGCGAGTGAGTGACACGCATAGGGGTGTAATCTGTCGGGTAGTTATAGCCCTTGGATCACACTCCGATGCGTCCTCTCTTGAGGGATCGGGCAGTTAGCGACAGGCTGTCGTTGGCGCTGGTTGTTCATTTCATTACCAATAAGTGAAGCTCGGCTACGTGGATTTGCACGCTTTTCCGCTGATTTATTTCAGGGCGCTGCTGTGCTCTACCGCCAGCCTTTCTATGTGCGACTTTAAAAGCTGGCAGATGTCACCCAGCGTTCAGATCCGTGTGAGTAAGCTAGGCTGCTGGAAGGGCTGATGCAGAAGTGGGCGAGATGAATACAAGCGTGATTTATGCCTTGGCAGCGGCGGCACTGTTCGGTGCCAGCACGCCGCTGGCCAAAGTATTGGGGACAGAAGTCCCTCCAGTGTTGCTGGCCGGGTTGTTGTATTTGGGCAGCGGCGTAGGCTTGTTGCTGGCACGTTGTATCCGCGACCGTGGCTGGAAGCGCTCGGGGCTGAGTGTCAGTGAATGGCCGTGGCTGGTTGGGGCGATTGTGTTTGGCGGGATATTAGGGCCGGTTGCGCTGATGTTTGGCTTGACCCAGACCAGCGGTGCCACGGCGTCGTTGATGTTGAACCTTGAACCTGTGCTGACGGCGCTCTTGGCCTGGGTGGTGTTTAAGGAAAACGCAGACCGCAGGATTGTACTGGGCATGTTGGCGATTATCGCGGGCGGGATTGTGCTGTCATGGCCGTCGGGTCAATCGTCAGGCGTTTCGCAATCCCTACTCGGACCGCTTGCTGTGGCGTTTGCCTGCTTTTGTTGGGCGGTGGACAACAACCTGACGCGCAAAGTATCGGCTTCTGATGCGTTGTATATCGCAGGCGCCAAAGGCCTGTTTGCCGGGCTTGTGAATTGCACGATTGCGTTGATGCTAGGGGCGCAGTGGGTGCCTGTTCAGGTGTTGACCCCTACGTTGTTGATTGGCTTTTTGGGGTACGGCGTCAGTCTGGTGCTGTTTGTGTTGGCACTGCGAGGCTTGGGGGCTGCTCGCACCGGAGCCTACTTTTCTACTGCACCTTTCTTGGGGGCGGCCATCTCTATTCTGGTGTTGGGAGAATCGGTTTCGTGGCTGTTTTGGCTGGCCGCAGCGTTCATGCTAGTGGGCGTATGGCTTCACTTGACCGAATCGCATGACCACACTCATCAACATCAGCCGCTAGAGCACACCCATCGTCATACGCATGACGAGCATCATCAGCATGAGCACGTCGGGGATGAAACCGCTGGCGTTGCGCACAGTCATACGCATCAGCATTTGCCGATTCGGCATAACCATCCGCATTTTCCGGATATTCATCATCGTCACACGCATTGAGCGTGGACGATGTGGGTACGTGCTCTAGTGCGCGGCAGTAAGCCCCCGCAGGATGCCGTAAGACTTTTCGATTGCTGGGAGCGACAGAGCGCACATGTTTGAACACATCGACTTCAACTACTTGCTGGCAACCTATGGTTACTTGGCCATATTCATTGGCTGCTTGCTAGAGGGTGAAACCATTCTGATTTTAGGCGGCATGGCGGCACACCAGCATGTCCTCAAGCTGTTACCCGTCATTGGTTATGCCAGTTTGGCCGGGATGCTGGGGGATCAGTTGCTGTTCTGGGCTGGTCGCTACTTTGGGGCGCGCATAATGCCGCGCTTGCACAAGCAGCAAGCCACCATCGATCGGGTGACACAGTTGGTTAATCAACATCCGACAGTGTCGATTTTTTCCGTACGTTTTTTGTATGGTATGCGTCTGGTCGGGCCAATGGTGATTGGTGCGTGCAAGGTTTCGCCTTTGAAATTCACCTGTATCAATCTGTTGGGCGCAGTGACGTGGGCAACCTTATTTGCCAGCGGCGGGTATTGGGCCGGCGAGTTTCTGGAAGGCGTGTTGGGCGACCTCAAGCCGTACCGGCTGCCGATTGTGTTGTGCGTGATTGCCCTGACGCTGGTGCTGGCGGTGGTACGTCATTACCGGACCAAAAGCCGGGCAGGGGTCAAATCACTTTGACGGCGCGGCCGATAAATTGAATCGGCCCGGTAGGTTTGCCTATTGGCGAACCGTTGGGGCCTTCAAGGGTCAGCTCAAAGAGTTGATTGGGCTCAAGCGGCGGAAGGCTATCCAGCGGTACCGATAAGGTTTGCCCGGGCTTGACCAGCCCCAGAGAAACCGGGCCATCCCAGCCTTCTGCCTTGGTCCAGAACTCCAGCGCCTTATCGGATGGGACGTGAGCAACGCCAAGCGGAATAAGCTGAATGTTCTGACGATTGCTGGCCTGAATCACCCACCCTGGCGCCTGGTTCTGCGGCGCTACCAACACCACAACGTAAGCCGGCGGCGAAACCTTAGGTGAGGCGCTAAGCAATACCGTGCCCAGCACTACTGTCGCAGCCAAGCCTGCTGCTGACAGACCGCGCCAGAGCGGCAACAGGTTCCACCAGCCATGTTGTTCTTTGGCTTTATCGGGAGAGGTCGCGGCATTCAGGCTGCGTTCGATACGCGGCCACAGCCGGGCCGAAGGAGGGTGTGGCGGCACCAGATCGTTAAGCGGCACCAGACGTGCCTCCCAGCGATCGACCGCGGCTTGCAGCATAGGGTCCTGTGCCATGCGCTGCTCAACAGCTTGCCGCTGCTCAGCGTTCAGAGTGCCCAGCACGTATTCACCTGCTAGCGCGTCGAGCGCGTTCGGGTCGTTTTGGTCAGGCTTGAAAGTCATCCCATACACTCGCGCAAGGCGCTCAAACTACGTTTTATCCAGGCTTTGACTGTGCCCAAAGGGGTAGCCAGTTTTTCGGCGATTTCGGCGTGGGTATAGCCGTCGACATAGGCATGCACGATGCAACTGCGTCGAGCAGGCTCAAGCTGTTCAAGGCAGCCGTGAATACGCTCGGTACCGGGTTGCCATTGCAGGTCATCCTGCGGCGCAGCTTGGCCATCCAGTGATGCTAAAGGGTGCAACAGCATCTCGCTGTCCTCACTGACTTGAAGCGCGTGGCGGTTATTACGAACGAAGTTCAAGGCTAAATGCCGGGTTACGGTGAAAATCCATCCACGTGCGGACCCGCGCTCAGGGTCGAAGCTGGCAGCGCGGGTCCAGATTTTGATAAAAGCGTCATGCACGATGTCCTCAGCCAGAGCGTTGTCGCGGGCGATACGTTTCGCTACGCCCAGCAACCGTGCGCTTTCTTTTGCATACAAAGCCACTAGCGCCTGTCGCTCGCCGCGGGCGCAGGCGAGCAGGCAGGCTTCGTAGTCAAAAAAGGGCTCAGGTAACGTCACTGTTTTCAATCGTCATGGGGAGGCATTCCTACGTGCATAAGGCTTTACGGGTTTAGCGGTCGGCCCAGAAGATGTAGTCCGCCTGATACTTGACCACTTGTTGCTGCCCCTTATTGGTGGCTGAACACTCGCTGCTCGGCGCGACACCGCCTTTAAGTGCGACACGCTGGATATAAGTCACGCCGCTCATAGTGCCTTTGCCTTCGGCTGGGTTGGCTTTGACCAGTTGATACGGCAGGTTTCCAGCACCTGCCGGAGCAACCGCGAGCTGGGTGCCAGTGACTTTAGATCCATCCAGCGCCTGCCATGTGGCAGGAGGGCCAAAATAGGTCCCGATTTGTTTACCATTTGTGTCATTCAACTGGGCTTTCGGGCCTACAAATGTCCACTCCATTTGGCTGGGCTCATTGGCTTTTTCTTTGCATTCGTAGGTTATTTCGCCGACACCCACGGCCTTCATCGCCACCTTGTGGCCTTCGGGTACGCGGATGTTTTCTGGCAGTTGGGACTGCGCGTAGGCGCTCGGAGCTGCCACACACATCGCGGCGGCCATAGTCAGTAAGGTTTGGCTGAGCAAGCGTTTTGCGTTCATGCAATTCTCTCCAAAGGGAAGTAACACGCTTAACAGCGAAGTGGCTGTTACAGGTACTACCCCTGAGCGAGCGATTTGGATGCAGTTGCAAAAAATAAACGTGGCGGGCAAAGTCCGAGGGCCCGGTTGCGTGATGGAACCCTTGGCCTACGCTTTGTCCAAGAGGCTCAGCGTCAAGTGTTTCAAGCCCTTGACGGTACGTTCGCGGACCCGGTCCGATAATAAAAGGAGATCTGGATGTTTATCCGTTTATTGATCCTCGCCAGTGTACTGATGACGAGTGCGGCGCAGGCTGTTGAAGTTCCAAGCCCACTTGAACAGGATCGCGGGAAGTTTCGCCCATTGATCATCGTTGCTCGTACAGAGGTTGATCCCACCCTGGTCACGCTCAAGCAGGCACTCGAAGACCCGGCCAACCGACAGGGGTTTAATGAGCGCAATATGGTGCTCTACACGATTGTTGGTATTTCCGGTAAACGTGATGGCAAAGACCTCGAACCGCAGTCCACGATGTCGCTGATTCGAGGGCTCAAGCCGGGCATGATCATTGATAAGGCCAAAGTGATTTTGATTGGTAAGGATGGCGAGAAAAAGCTTGAGGATGAAGGCGACGCCGACCTTAAAAAGCTTTTCACCACCATAGATGCTTTGCCAGCCAGTGAAAAAGAAACTCAGGCACAGGCTGATGTGGCCACACCCGACAAAGCCAGCGCCTCGAACAAGGCTGCCAAACCTACAAAACTTTCCAAGGCCCCCAAAGCGCTGGAGGACTAAAGCCCCTAAATAGCAGACAAAAAAAGGCCTGCTGGGGGGAGCAGGCCAAATGGGATTCACTAAAGGAGTGGATCCAATCTAGGCCTGTTGATGTGAAAGTGGCGTGAAAACCATGTAGTCAAAACGCAAACCAATCTCAAACCTCTCTTTAATGTGTGTGGTCGAAATTACGCTCAGCTGTAGTGCAATTCCAGCTTGGTAATCCGATAGGGTAGATAGACTCTTCAGATTGCCGGATGCCACCATGCCGTTCTCCCTCGAACTACTGTCTGCCTTTGCGCTCTTCGCGTTTGTGTCATCAATCACGCCGGGCCCTAACAACACTATGTTGTTGGCCTCTGGGGTTAACTTTGGGTTTCGCCGAACCATTCCTCATGCGCTAGGCATCAGCTTTGGCTTTATGTTTTTGGTGCTGGCCGTCGGCTTGGGGCTGGGCGGGCTGTTTAAAGCTGTGCCCGTGGCCTACACGGTTTTGCGCTATGTCGGGGCTGCGTACTTACTGTATCTGGCTTGGAAGGTCGCGACTTCAGGGCCGATGTCTGCATCCGACTCATCTCATGGCAAGCCTTTGGGCTTTTGGGGGGCGGCGGCTTTTCAATGGGTCAATCCCAAGGCTTGGGTCATGGCCGTTGGAGCGATCACCACCTATACCCCGTCACAGGGATACATCGCCAATGTGTTCATCATCTCCTTGGGCTTTGCCATCATCAATTTACCCAGCGTCTGTGTGTGGGCGGGCTGTGGTAGCGCCTTGCGCAGCGTGTTGAGCAAACCCAAGTGGCTGCTGGCGTTCAATGTGTCGATGGCGCTTTTGCTGGTGGTGTCGTTGTATCCAATCCTCTTTGACAATTAAGACTGGGCGTCGCTTTCGTTGAGCCACTCTTGGTTCAGCGTCGGAGTATCGCCTAGATACTCCAGCAGCCAGCCCATGGCTGGTGAGTGATTATTTTGAGCCCATGCAATGCACGAAGGGCTAGCCGGGAAGGGGCGCTGCAACTGCAAGGCAATCAGGTGGCCTAGTTCAATCAAAGGTTGCGCCAAATGCGCCGGCACCATCCCAACGCACAGCCCGTCGCTCAGGCAAGCCAGCCCCGCAGTCCAATCGGGCACCATCATTCGTCGCTGGTTATCCAGGGTCCAGGTGTCGCGTTTGGGCAGGTTTCGCGAAGTGTCGTCCATGCACAGCGAGGGATAGGGGCGCAGTTGTTCGTCGTTGAGCGTGCCTTCGATTGAGGTCAATGGATGTGATGGGCTCGCCACGCACAGCCAGTGCAGAGAGCCCATGTCGCGGAACGCAAAACTGCCGGCTACCGGCACTGCGCGCGTGGCGCCAATAACGATGTCAGTGCGCCCGTCGACCAGCGCATCCCACACGCCGTTGTACACCTCGTAATGCACGATCAGTTCCACATCTGAAAAGTGCCGATAGAAATCGAGCACCATTTGCTGGCAGCGCGGATGTTTCACGATCGAGTCCACGCCCACCCGCAATTGACCGCTCCAGCCATTGGCCACTTGCTGGCATAGGCGTCGGGTGCCAAGCATTTTTTTTATCACGTCGCGGGCTTCTTTGACAAAAACCCGCCCGGCAGGGGTCAGTTCGACATCACGGTGTCGGCGCACAAACAATGGCACAGCGAGCCACTGTTCGAGTTGACGCACGGTGTAGCTGACCGCTGATGGCACGCGATGCAGCTCCTGAGCAGCACCGCTGAAACTGCCGTGGCGAGCCACTGCGTCAATGACGTCCAGAGAGTATTCAGACCACATACGTTGCCTTCAAAATATTTGATGCCTTAGGGCAATTATTCTCGCTTCACAAGCCAATGCTCAACTGGATAATGCGCGTCAGTCAACAAATTGTTTGATGGCAGATTTTGGATGCGCATGAAGAATTCTTTTGGTTTTACCTGTTATCTCGCCGGGCTGAGCATGCTGGGCTACTTGGCGATGGACATGTACCTGCCGGCTTTCGGCACGTTGCGCAGTGAGCTAGGCCTCTCAGCCGGCGCGGTGGGGGCGAGTCTGAGCATTTTTTTGGCAGGCTTTGCGTTCGGTCAGTTGGTGTGGGGGCCGCTCTCGGACCGCCTGGGGCGCAAACCCGTGTTGTTGATGGGGTTGTCGATGTTTGCGCTGGGCTGCCTGGGCATGCTGTGGGTCGACAATACCGCGCTGTTGCTGGGTTTACGGTTTATCCAAGCAATCGGTATTTGTGCGGCAGCAGTCACCTGGCAAGCGCTTGTAATCGACCGTTATCCAGCCGATCAGGCCAATCGGGTCTTTGCGGGCATTATGCCTTTGATGGGGTTGTCACCTGCGTTGGCCCCGCTGCTAGGGGCTGTGGTGCTCAATCACCTAGGCTGGCAGGCGATTTTCGGCGTGTTGCTGGGCTTATCGTTGCTGCTGATCGTGCCAACCCTGCTGCTTGAAGAAAAATCCCGCAGTATCAATGTTGCTAAGCGTGCAACGGCGCAGGTGAGTTACTGGAAGTTGCTGGGCTCGGCTACTTTTAGCGGCAACGTGATGATTTTCGCCGCGTGCTCGGCCAGTTTCTTCGCCTGGTTGACTGCTTCGCCGTTCATCTTGGGTGACATGGGCTACAGCCCGAGTGACATTGGTCTGAGTTACGCGTTACCGACCTTGGCCTTTATGGTGGGTGGGTACGGTTGCCGCAGCGCCTTGCAGCGCATCAAGGGCCGCACGTTGCTGCCATGGCTGCTGTTCGCTTATTGCGCAAGCATGATCGGGCTGTATTGGGTTGCCGCGCACACCGAGCCGACACTGGCGACCTTGCTGATTCCGTTTTGCCTGATGGCGTTGGTGAACGGGGCGAGTTACCCGATTGTGGTGGCCAGTGCCTTGATGCCGTTTGCGGAGAATTCGGGCAAGGCAGCTGGGTTGCAAAATACCTTACAGCTTGGATTGTGTTTTCTGAGCAGTTTGCTGGTGTCGACCTACATCAGCCAGCCGTTGCAAATCACCGTCGAAGTGATGCTGGCCACAGCACCGTTGGCCGTGCTGGGATACGTGATTCAGCGACGCAAGGCCAACGCCGAGGCACTGGCAGCGTCCTGAAACTTTACTTCCTTGTGTAGGCGCGAGCTTGCCTCGCGATCTTTTGATCTTAAAAGATCGCGAGCAAACTCGTTTCTACACGGCAGTGGTCTCTATCAGGCGACATCTACCAGCACGATTTCGCTGTCGTCAATCGCCGTCACCCGCAGCACAGTTTCGTCGACCGCAGCCACGCCATCGCGGGCTTGGGCACGTAAACCATTGACCTCAATCAAGCCTGTCGCCGGGACCAAATAGGCTCTGCGGCCGCTATCAAGGCGGTACTCAGCGCTTTCTCCAGCCTTGAGGTTAGCCGCGACTAAACGTGCATCAGCACGAATGGTCAGGCTTTCGTGGTCGCCTTGCTTGCCGCTGGCCAAGGTGACGAATCCTTCGCGCTGACCTTTAGGGAACGGCTTGGCGCCCCACGAAGGTGCGTCGCCTTCCTGATTGGGAATGATCCAAATCTGGAAGATTTTGGTCGGCGTCGACTCCCTGTTGTATTCGCTGTGGGCAATCCCGGTGCCTGCGCTCATGACCTGCACGTCGCCTGCCTCGGTACGGCCTTTGTTGCCTAAGTTGTCTTCATGGCTGATAGCACCTTCACGTACATAGGTGATGATCTCCATGTCGCGATGCGGGTGTTTCGGGAAACCCGTGCCGGGGGCGATCACGTCGTCATTCCACACGCGCAGGTTGCCCCAGTTCATGCGTTTAGGGTCGTAGTATTCTGCGAACGAAAAGTGATGATGGGCATCCAACCAGCCGTGGTTTGCGCCGCCCAGGGTGTTGAAGGGTCTGAGTTCAAGCATGATTCTTCTCCTGTTCAGGTCGCCCGTGCGCTGTGTACGGTCACCCAGTTGATGATGGGGCTGATTTTCCATCAGGAATATATCGATAAAAAGCGCAAATAATGGCTAAAAACAATCAGCTAAGTTGATGTTTCTGTTTGTCAGTCAATCGCTAACTACTTTCACAACGCGGCCTAAACAACTGACGCTCAAGCAATTAGCTAGATCTCTGCGTGTAATGCAGCGACCATAGCCTTCCGCCCGAACAGCCTCACACCCTGGAGTCAGCGTGCCGCAACACATTCCTGAACAACCTGAACACCTTGTCCCCGATGCCCAGTTGCCCTGGCTTAAACGCCTGGCTGCGCGACTGTTTGGCAGCGGTTTAAGCCGTTTGCGTGCCCAACATGCCGCCTCTTGGTTGCAAGGGCAGGCAGACGGATTTCGTAGTGGGCACAGCGCTGGGGTCGATTACGGCTTTCAGGAAGGCCACGCCGAAGGGCTGGAAGAGGGGCGCCAAGTGCTGTTGATAAGTGACACGCGCCCACAGGTGCTTCGTGCGCCAGGCATTGATGACAACCTATTCGACGACTGGCACCTGCCGCTGGGCCCCGAGCTGAAAAAACAGATCAAGGCCGATGTTTCGCGTCTGTTGCCCGAGCACGCGCAGCCGAGCGTGGCGCAGTGGAAGATGATTTTCAGTGATACCCCATCAACGTCAGTGGTCGCGGGTGCCGGGGCGGGCAAATCGACCTCGTTGGTGCTGCGCATACTGTTGCTGAACCACTATCTGGGGTTTGAGCTCAGTTCGATGACGGTGGTGACCTTTACCCGTGAGTCGCGCAAGGACTTCATCAGCAAGCTGCAAGAGATTTTTGCCCTGTGGGGTCGCACCCTAAGCCTTAAAGAAGCCCGTGATGTGGTGCGTACTTTCCACTCGCGCATTTTGCCGATGGTGCGCAGCTTGCCGGGTTATAGCCAACTGCAAGCGTTTGAAACCCTCAACTCGCGCAGCCTGCTGAGCGACGATGAAAGCGACAGTAACCCGTTTGACCTGCGCATCAACGATGCTCAGCGCCAACAGCTCAATGCCTGTTATCACGCCCTCTATACCTGTAATGAACGCTTTCGTGAGACGTTGGCACCGCTTTGTCGCCATGCCTTGCAGCTCAAGGAACTGGAGCGCGATCACCCGGATGTGCAAAAGCGCATGGCAGTGACTGAGTTGGCCGCTAAGCGTGACGAAGAACTGTGCGACACCCTTGAAGACTTATGGTTTGCGGCGGGCGCCTGGCCCATCAAAGGCATTGAGCCCAACCGCGAAACGCTAGAGATCAATGGCTCGCCGTTCCATTGCCATGGTTATATTCCGCAACTGGATGCCTGGGTAGTGCTAGGGTTCGATCCGCGTGAGAACCCGCAAATATGCCGCCCAGGCGCCAAGTTAAGCGTGCGTGCGGAATGGGCTGTTAAGCGCACACTGTTTCGAGCTTTTTGTAATAAGCCATTGATTTGGTTAGAAACCTACGCAGATGCCAAACGCGTTATCGCTTCGCTGGCAGGGGATGCCAGCGCCGGTCCTGGCTTTGATTACAAGCTCAAAGGTGAGCTAAGTTCCGCCCCGTTGCTGGACTGTTTCGTCGCCGCGGCGAGCTTTATCGAGAACATGGGCTTGGATGTGGCCGCTGCTGTGGGTGACATGCGGTTTGCCAAGGAGGATCCGGACCGGTTTTTCTTCGAGGCCTTAAGCCTGTTTTGGCGAGCGCTCGAAGACCACCTATTGGCGCAAACGCCCCCAGTGATGACCTACAACCGTATGTTCTCGCTGTTCAGCGAAAACACCCCGCAAAACTTCAAATTGTTGAGCCACGAGCAATTGCGGCCGTTGTCGCACTTGATGATTGACGAGTTTCAGGACGTGTCGCCGCAAATCGTCTCGTGGTTGCGGGCCAGCTTGCGTGAGATCCGCAGCCGGGGTCCGGCGATGCACGTCGGGCGCGGAGCCCAGCGTTCATCGTTGCTGTGTGTCGGCGATGATTGGCAATCGATCTATGGCTGGCGTGGCAGTTCGCCCAAATTCTTTATGGAGTTCAACAAAGAATTCCCGTCGCCTGCTACCACGCGGGTGATGCTCAGTGACAACTTTCGAAGCCACCAGCACATCATCGATGCGGCTGAACACATCGTGCGTGCGGCGCCGTCCATCGCGGGAAAACGGGCCAAGGCCAGCGGCGCGCCTAAGGAGCCAGTGCCGGTTAAGGTCTTGAACAGGGACGATCAAGACGTGGTCGCACGCTTGACCGAGCACTACAACGCCGGTGATCGCATCTTAATGTTGTATCGAAAAAGCAGCGATAAACAATTGATAGAAAAGGAAATACAGTCAGTAGTTAATGTGGATTCTAGATTGGCGCCAGAAGACCGCAGACTCAAACAACTGACCTATCACAGTTCAAAGGGCTTACAGGCGGATGCGGTATTCCTGTTAGGCGATTGCCAGCATCTGACCTCATCGCCATACAAAAATCAGGTATACCGCATGGCGGGTTTGGGCAAGGACGGTGACCCAGATCCGTACGACAACGCGCAGAAAGACGAAGTCTTGCGCTTGGCGTATGTCGGTATCACCCGGGCGGTGAAGCATTGCTATTGGTATCTTGAAAGCCAGGACGGCCAAGGCCCGAATATCCCTAAAGCTTCGGACCGTATTCCTAAGGGTAGAGCGTTTTTTGAGGATCTACGCGGTGCCAAGGCCGAAGCCGGCCAGCCCTTATAGGTGCGAACTGCCTCGCGATCTTTTAAAAGAGCGCGAGGCAAGCTCGTTCGTACAAGATTTGAGGCTGCTTTAAGCTTGCCAAGCCATGGGTGGGACGAAGCTCTCCAACTCGTCTTCAACGGCTTGGATGATCCGTGCCACTTCGCCAGTGCTCATGCTGGTGGCGCAGGGGATGCCTGCGATGGCAATCATGGTTTCGCCCGTGGCGCGGTCAAAGAGCCGGGCAACCATACTTTTTGGCGCATCCATGGTCGCCTCGAAGCCGATTGGGTGAAAGTGCCAGCGCATCAGTTGGCAGGCGTTAAGGAAGCTGAATTTATCGACGGTGCCTATGGGTTTCATGAGAGCGATTCCTTTTGCTCTGGAGGGATGGCAAGGCAACAACCTTGGCGTATGTGTTTGCGAGCGTTTCGTGTTCAACCTAGCACCCATGACTGGTGGCGATAAGCCTTTTCTTGCGCTTCAGGCATTTGATTGCGGTGGCTTTGATGCGAATCATGTAATGAACCGATTCTGCGTGTAGAAAACCCGACACGCAGTGTTTTTGTCAGTGAGCGTTTTATGTCATTACCAGACGACGATGGCCCCGAGCAAACTCGCGCCACTGGCGAAACCGTCATGCGTTATCACGTGTGCTGGAAGCATCGGGATCTGGAGGGGGTCATGGCGCTTTATCATCCTGATGTGCGCTATCACGACTTCTTTCAAAACCGGGTGATGGCCCTCGATGAGCTGCGTGAGTACGTGCAATTGTCGATGCCCAGAGCCCCGGATGAAGCGCTGGAGCACAGTGACCGGATTCGTCTGGACGGTAACACGGCGTTTATTCAATACCGCATGACCTTACGTGGCAGCCAAGGATTAGTCTCGTTCCGTGCCAGTGAGGCCATTACCGTGCGCGATGGCTTGATATGGCGGGTTAACGAATACGCCTCGCTGGTGCATGAGGCCGCTTCAAACAGCGACCAGCAACCTTCGTCGCGGCCTGCGGTCAGCCGCCTTGGGCTGTCGGCGCGGCAATTGAGCTTTATGGCGCAAGACCTGCAAAGCTACTTTGAACGCCAGCAACCCTACCTTAACCCCGGTCTGGACCTACAACAGGTCGCCAAAGACTGTGGTTACACGCGCAATCAGATGTCGTACTTGCTCAATCAGGTATTGGGACAAAGCTTTTATCGATATGTGAATCAGGCCCGGCTGCGGCATGTGCTGGCGGCGATGGATGCCGCGGTGTCACCGATAAAAATCGATGACGTGGCTTTTTCGGCGGGGTTCAATTCGATGTCGGCGTTTTACAGTTGTTTTCGTCAGCACACCGGCCAGTCACCCAAGGCTTATGCCAAACACATTTCTTTGCGGGTACGCACGCAAGCCATTTCCTAAGGAAAGGCGCTAGGATCGCCCCATTCTTGAACACACGTTGGAGCCGGTAATGCCAGCATGGCGCACGATCAGTTTATGGATGGACCAGTTGGAGGAGACGCTGACGCCTCGGCCGTCGCTTGAGCACGACCTAGATGTTGACGTGCTGATCATTGGCGCTGGCTACACTGGGCTGTGGACCGCGTACTACCTCAAACGCCATGCGCCTGAGCTGAGCGTCGCCATTGTTGAGGCGCAGACCGCAGGTTTCGGCGCTTCGGGCCGCAACGGTGGCTGGCTAATGGGCAACCTTTTAGGCGAAGACCGTTTGCTGGCGGACCTCTCTGCCGAGCAGCGGCGTGTGTCGTTTGATCTGTTGCACGGCATTCCAGATGAAGTGAAGCGCGTGATTGACCGCGAAGGTATCGACTGCGACTACCGCAAAGGCGGCGCCTTGTACTGTGCCGCGCGCTACCCCGAGCAAGAGGCCACGATGCGCAGCTATCTGGCCAAGCTGTATGCCCAAGGCTTGAATGACGCCGATTATCGCTGGCTGAGTCGGGGCGAGTTGGCGCAACAGATCCGAGTGGCTAAACCCTATGGCGGCATTTTCTCGACGCATGTAGCGACCATTCATCCGGCCAAACTGGTGCGTGGGTTGGCCCGCGCTGTTGAGCGCATGGGTGTGCAAATCTTTGAGCAATCCCCGGTTATCCAGTGGCAGCCCGGGGGTGCCCGCACCGCAAAAGCACAGGTGCGCAGCCGTTGGGTGGTACCGGCGGTGGAGGGTTATGCCAACACCTTGGCGCCCCTGGGGCGTTATCAGTTGCCGGTACAAAGCTTGATTGTGGCCACCGAGCCGTTGTCGCCAACCCTGTGGCAAGCGATTGGCCTTTCGCAGGGCCAGGCCTTTAGCGAAAGCAGTCGCCAGGTCACCTATGGCCAGCGCACGGCCGATAACCGCCTGGTGTTCGGCGCACGCGGTGGCTACGAGTTTGGTGGGCGCCTGCGCGAGAACTTCGACCTCACCGACAGTGAAGTCGAGTTGCGTCGTTACCTGCTTGGCGAACTGTTTCCGCAATTAAAAAACGTCCAGATTACTCATGCCTGGGGCGGCAATTTGGGCATGTCACGGCGTTTTCAACCGCATATGCTCTGCGACCGTCAGCACGGTATTGCGCTGGCCGGGGGCTATGGTGGCGAGGGCGTGGGGGCCAGTCATTTGGGCGGCCGTACCTTGGCCGATCTGATTCTGCAGCGTGACACGCAAGAGGTAAAACAGCCGTGGGTGCTGACCAAGGGCGGGCTGGATGCGCTCAAAGCCTGGGAGCCAGAGCCCTGCCGCTGGTTGGGGTACAACGCGATTATTCGCAGCTTTGTGTACGAAGACAAAACCCTAGCCAACCCCGACAGCCCACCGTGGCGTCGGCACTTTGCCAGTCGGTTGGCCGGTTTTATGGAAGGGTTTATGCAGTAACCCCTGTTGTCTCAGTAAGGACATACATCCTGTAGGGCCGAGCTTGCCTCGCGATCATTTAAACGATCAACGATAGCGAGACAAGCCTGTGCCTACACAGTTCGCCGGTTAATTGACTAAGTTGGGCGGGCGTTTGCCTGCCAGCGCAGCCAACAGGTTATCCACGGCACAGCGGGCCATGGCTTCGCGGGTTTCGACGGTGGCCGAACCCATGTGCGGCGTGGCCACTACGTTATCCAGTTGTGTCAGCGGCGAGTTCACATCCAGTGGCTCGCGCTCGAATACATCGAGCCCGGCGCCGCGAATCTGCCCTTGCTGCAAGGCCTGAATCAGCGCTGCTTCGTTCACCACTTTGCCCCGTGAAATATTGATAAAAATACTCTCGGGGCGCATCAGCGCAAATTGCTCAGCGGCGATCAAACCCTCTGTTTGTGCGGTCAGAGGCAGCGTCAGGCAGATAAAGTCAGCCTCTTTGAGCAAGTCGTCCAACGTGCGGTATTGCGCGTTGAAGCGTGCTTCGACCGCAGGCTTTGGCGAGTTGCTGTGGTAGATCACCGGCATCCCGAAGCCAAAATGCCCACGCTGGGCTAAGGCTTCACCGATACGGCCCATGCCGATAATGCCCAGGGTTTTGCCATGTACGTCAGTGCCGAAGTGCTCGGGGCCGATGTTTTTTTGCCATTGACCATTACGCACCCGATTGGCTAACTCCACCACGCGGCGAGCGCTGGCCAGAATCAATGCGAACCCCGTGTCTGCGGTGGTTTCGGTGAGCACGTCAGGGGTATTGGTGAGCATAATCCCACGCTTGGTGAGGTAGTCGATGTCGTAGTTATCTACTCCCACCGACACGCTGGCCACCGCTTCCAGCTCGGGGGCCAAGTCCAGAAGCTGTGCATCCAGTTTCAGGCTCGCGCCCAATAAGCCCTGAGCCTGAGGCAGGGCGGCGCGCAACTGTTCAAGCCCTTGTGCGTCCAGACGCTCAATGAGTGTGACGTGCGCGTGCTCTTCAAGGCGCTGCATCAGTGGGGCGGACAATGTTTTGTACAACACGACATGTTTTTTCAAGGTGATCACCTGCGTTGAACTCAGGAATGAGCCAGGCGCTGTGGGGCGCTGGCTTTAGGGGTGACAGGGTCTTTGGCTGTTGGGGTGAGCATCAGGGTTAACAGCACCGAGATCAGTAAAGCCCCGCTCATCAACAGGTAGGAAGCACCCGGCGAGCCGGTTTCGCTGTTTAGGTAACCCACCAGGTAAGAACCGCCAAATGAACCCAGCGCGCCCATGCTGTTGATCAGCGCCATGGCGCCACCCGCCACGTTGGCGGGCAGTATTTCTGGAATGATCGCGAAAAACGGCCCATAAGGGGCGTACATGCAAGCCCCCGCAATGACCAACAGTGCGTAGGACCACCAGAAATGTTCAGCACCTAACGCGTAGGATCCATAGAACGCGATGGAGGCGATCAGCAACGGTGGCCAGACGAAACGTTTACGCTTTTGCAGTTTGTCCGAGCCCCACGACACCGCGAGCATCGCAATGACCGCTGCAAGGTAGGGCAGGGCCGACAGCCAGCCGGCCTCGACCATGTCCATCTGTGCACCCTTTTTGAGAATCGACGGAAGCCACAGTACAAAGCCGTACACGCCAATGCTCCAGCAGAAAAACTGCATGGCCAGCAGGATGACTTTCGGCGAACGGAAGGCTGCCGCGTAGTTTTTCACGGGCTTCATACCGACTTGCTCGGCATCCAGCGCGCTTTGCAGGTCTTGTTTCTCCTGCTGACTGAGCCATTTCGCATCGCTCGGACGGTCATCGGCCAGACGCCACCAGATAAACGCCCACAATACGGCAGGCAAGCCTTCGACAATGAACATCCAGCGCCAGCTGTAATGCTGAACCAGATAACCCGAGACCACGGACATCCACAGCATGGTCACCGGGTTGCCGAGAATCAGGAAGGTGTTGGCGCGAGAGCGTTCGGCACGGGTGAACCAATGACACAGGTACACCAGCATCGCAGGCATGACGGCGGCTTCAACTACCCCAAGCATGAAGCGAATCACGATCAGGCTATAGGCGTTGGACACCACGCCCGTGAGTGTGGCCAGGCTGCCCCAGAGAATCAGGCTGACAAAGATTAGCTTTTTAACGCTATTGCGTTGCGCATAAACCGCACCGGGAACCTGAAAGAAGAAATACCCGAGAAAGAACAACGCGCCTAACAATGACGACAAACCTGGGGTGATGTTGAGGTCTTCGGCCATGCCGGAGGCCGCGGCAAAACCGTAGTTGGCGCGGTCTAGGTAGGCCAGGCTGTAGGTGATAAACACGATCGGCATGATGTACCACCACCGGCGGGTGGCGAGTTTTAGCGAGTTCATGGTGTGGCTCCTGAGCTTGTTGTTTTTGTCGCAGCAGGTAACGGGTGAAGCAAAAGAATCAGACGGCAGCGGTGTATTGGTTCAGTTCGTCACGGGTTGGCAGGCCCTCCATGTCGCCACGGCTTTGCACGGCGCGGCTGCCAATCCAATTGCCGCGTTGAACGGCGTCATTAAGGCCGAGGTTTTCCAGTAGGGCGCTGATCACGCCGACAGCAAAACCATCACCCGCGCCAACGGTATCGACGACGTTGGCGACAGGGATAGCGGGTACGAATTGTTCAGTTTTTTCTGTGCGAAAGTAGGCGCCTTTGGCCCCCAGCTTGATAACCACCGCCTCGGCGCCTTGGTCGAGATAGAACGCAGCGATGTCAGCCGGTGCCTCGTAGCCGGTCAACAACTGGCCTTCGCTCAAACCTGGCAACACCCAGTGCGCGTGAGCGGCGAGGGCGTTGATGTCACGGACCATCTGCTGTTCGCTGGCCCACAATGAAGGCCGCAGATTGGGGTCGAACGACACGCTATTGCCCGCGGCGCGCATGGACTTCATCAGTTCAAACGACAGTTCGTTGCAACTGGCCGACAGCGCAGCCGGGATGCCTGTGGCGTGCAAGTGGCGGGCGCGGAGCAGTTGTTCGGTGATGGCTGAGCAGTTCAGGCGGCTGGCGGCTGAACCACGGCGGAAATACTCGACCTTTGGGTCGCTGCCGTCATCGACACGGGATTTAAGCTGAAAGCCGGTCGGGTGCAGCGGATCGATGTCGACGTGCCGGCAGTCCAGCCCTTCGGCTTGAAGCGTGTTGAGGATAAAGCGTCCAAGAGAGTCTGCGCCCACCCGGCTCAACCACGTCACATTAAAGCCCAAGCGCGCTAGGCCAATGGCCACATTGCTGTCAGCCCCGGCAATGCGTTTATGAAACAGCTCGACCTGTGCCAGATCGCCGGTCTGCTCGGCTACCCACATGGCCATGGTTTCGCCAAACGACAAGACATCTACGTTAGACATGGCTCAACTCCTGTTGTGCGTGGCTGAGTCTGGCTAAAACCTGCACGTGTTGCCGTGTCAGCCAGGTCAGGTCGTTGCCTTGCAACGGGTATTCAACGGCACGGGTCAGGCCATGCGGCATGTGGTTCATGAGGTCTGCCCAACCCTGCAAGTCTGTGGCCGTAGGCGGGATGGCAATCAACTTGCCATCTGGACGCCGAGCAACCCCTTTGCAATGCAAATAGCTCACATGGCGGCCCAACAGGCGGGCAGCGGTGCTGGCTGATTGGTCTTGCCACTGCCAGTTACCGATGTCGAACGTCATGCTGATGGGGGCTTGCTGCTGCTCGACCGCGTCGAAGAAACGCAGCATGGGCTCGATACGGCCGCCCTGTGAGGTTTGATCGTTTTCCACCAGCAGGCGTACCGGCTGCTGGTCCAGGCAGGCGCTCAGGTTTTGCAGGTCGCAATGCTCGGTGAAATAGCCAAGTGAGACTTTCAGCCATTTGGCGCCAAAAGCATGAGCGCGCTGCAAAGTAGGAATCAGTTGCGGATTAGGCCGCGACTGTCCGGCGTCCCATAGCTCCAGAGGTGAGGAAAACACGCATTCGAGACCGTGTTGTTGCACCGCCAGACTGAAACTGACCGGGTCTTCAAGGGTTAGCAGTTCTTCGCGCAGTTCGATACGCGTTGCTCCGGCCTTGGCCAGTACCTCAATGAAACTGCCTTGCCCGCGTTGACGAACGAGGTCGGCGCCGTAGCTGGAGAGGCTGATGGAAACGGGAAATGTGCTCATTGTTATTAGTCTCTGAAACCGGTTTCATTTTGTTGTGAAATAAAGGGCTAGGACCTGAGAGCAGGTTGCCAGCCCTTAGAGCGTCAGGTGGTAAGGCGCTGCGTTGAACCGCGAATGATTAACTGGGCGTGAAAACCCAAAGCCCGGACGGGGCCGGTATCGCCCTTTAGGCGTTTGAGCAGGCAGTCGAACGCGCTGGCGCCTATTTGCTGTGTCGGTTGGGCGAGGGCAGTGATGCCGCTGCCCACTAAAGGAAACCAGTCCAGATCATCGAGGGCAATCAGGCCGAGGTCTTCGAACAGGCGGCAGTTCAGCTCGCGCAACACTTGGGTGCAGGCCAGGGCGGACACACCGTTTGCGCAAAATACAGCCTTGGGGCCGGGGCCTGCTGCGTTCAGAAAGGACTGTATTTCGGCGCGCAGAAGCGGGCCGGTTAACACCATCGCGCCTTTGAGTGCGGGGTGTTGCGCCACATGCTGATTAAAACTGTGCATGCGCTCGCTACGTGAACTGGTGCCGTCAGTGGGCTCGCTCACCATCAGCAGGTCGCAATAACCTTGTTGTTGCAGGTGTTCCAGCGCCATGCGCACGGCCCCGGCATTGTCGAGGCCGACCAGATCGCTGTGCAGTTGCTCAACTTTTCGGTCGATGAGGACGATGGGCATTTCCTGATTCAGCTCTTGCAGCGCGTCGGGGTGATGCCCGAGGGTGTTAAGAATCAGGCCTTCGATGTTGTAAGAGCGCAAGGCACAAAGGTGTTGACGTTCTTGCTCATCATTGCGGTCGGTGTTGCACACCACCAAGTTGTAGCCGTGCTGGCGGCAGGCGGTTTCGACACCGTGCATGACTGCAATCGAGTAAGGGTTGCGAATGTCGGCCACCAGCATTCCGATCAGCCGCGTGCGTCCGCGTTTCAGGCCACGGGCCATTTGATTGGGCCGATAACCCAACTCGTTGATAGCCCGCTCGATACGCTCGGCGATGGCCTCTGAGAGCAAGGCGCGGTCTTCGCCAATAAAGCGCGACACGCTGGCCTTGGACACGCCGGCACGTTGAGCGACATCGAGCATGGTGACGCGGGTGCGCTGGGCAGCAGAAAAACTGTTCACGGCCTGAAACCTTTTATTGGAGTTATCACAGGCGGTTTCGCTGAAGAGCGATGAAACCGGTTTCAGGAAAACCCGAAAACCGGTTCTCGTCAAGTGTCGTGTGTCAGTGCGCGTTTAAAAAAACAGGCTCAGCCATGCCGAAATCAATAGCAACAGGGCCATGCACCGATTGAACCGCCGCATGGCGCGCGGGGTGTGTAATAACCGCGCGGAGCCTGCGCCAAGCAGTGCCCACATCCCCAGGCAAGGCAGCGATACCAAAAAGAACGCCAGTGCCAGTACCTGAACATGGGTTTGCTGCCCTGCGCCCTGGCTGGCAAACACACTGACCACGGCCAGCGCCATCATCCAGGTCTTGGGGTTGATCAGTTGCAGGCTGGCGGCACCCCACAAGCCCAATCGGTGTTGTGTGTCGCCGGTTTCTGGAGGGGCGCTGACGGGGGCATTAAAAATTTGCCACGCCAGGTAGCTTAGCCATGCGATGCCGCACCCTTGCAGGGTGTGTTGCACCCAAGGCACGCCGCTGATCGATTGACCGAATCCACTGCCGACCACCAGTACCAGAGTGGCGGCACTGGCGCTGGCGCCAAAAATGATAGGCACTGCAGCTTTGACGCCGTAACGGTGGCTGTTGCTCAGAACCAGAATATTGGTGGGGCCCGGGGTAATCGAGGCGACAAAGGCAAACAGCAAGAAGGGCAGCAAGCCGGTGATAGACAGCAGCATAAACAAGGCTCCGCAGGAAGATGAGGGGTGAGTCATCTTCCCGCGCGTGCAATCAGGCGTCTGGAACGTTTGAGCAGCGTTTGCGGTACAGCGCAGGTGTCAGCCCGTAAGCGCGGACAAACCAGCGGCCCAGATGACTTTGATCGGCAAAACCCAGAGCCGTAGAGACATCGGCGCAGGTTTCGCCCTGTGCCAGCAAGCGTCTGGCTTTGGCCAATCGCAGTTGTACGAAGTACGCATGCGGAGCCAGCCCGTAAGACGATTTGAACGCCCGATTCAAGCGATAACGATCAACACCGGTGACAGTGGCCAGGTCATCGATCCCCACGTTGTGGTGCATATGGTCATGCAGGTAGTCCCGTGCTAGCCGCGCCACGCGCGGCAACCGCGGGTCTTGCGAGTATTTTTTGCGCCATTGCAAGGTGTTCGTCAGGGTGTGCAGCAGAGTGTTCAAGGCATTTTGCCGGACAATCCGCAGTTCCGGCCGGTGCATGACCTCAAACGCATGGGCCGTAGCGTGGGCAAGTCTGGGGTCTGTGCTCAAAGTGCTGGCGAAGGACAGGCACGTATTGGCGGGGGCTTCTTGAAACACGGCGCTTAATTCGCGTTCAAGCCACTTTGGGTCGAGGTAGAGCATGCGGTAGGTGAAGCCGCCCGCCTCGGGAGCGTCCCCGTCGTGGATTTCACCAGGCTCCAGCAAAAAAACGTTGCCGGGTGTGCTTTGGTGCTGATTTCGACGGCAATTGAACTGCTGGACGCCTTGTTCAGTGACCCCGACCAGATAACTGTCATGCCAGTGCGGGTCATAGGCATGGCCTTCGAAATGCGCGCGCAAGGTTTCGATGCCGGTTTCATCGTCCTGAGCCAGATTGATCCAGTTGTTAGACATCGTGCTGGGTACTCGTACCAATGCAAGGTGCGTTTTAGCATGCCCAGGGCAGGGGATGTCTAGAAGGTTTGTGCAGCTCTATATTGTGTAGTCGCTGCCGAAGGCTGCGATAAGGGCCGCAAAACCGGCGACTCAGGACCGCTTGGCGCCCCATCGCAGCCTGCGGCAGCGACTACAGTGTTTTACACCTTGAATTGACGCAACAGGCCATTGAGCTGGATGCTCAGTTCCTTGAGATGAACGCTGGCGGCGCTCGACTGTTCAGCGGCCACGGCGGTACTTTGTGAAAGCCCGGCGGCTTGGGTCACGTTTTGGTTGATGTCTTCCACGACATGGGCTTGTTGCAGGGTTGCACTGGCGATGGAGGCATTGAGGTCGTTCAGGTTGTTCAGGGCTTGGCCAATGGTGGTCAGGCTTTGCCCGGCTTGGGTGGCTTGTTCAATCGTCAGTTGTGAAGCGTGGCTGCTGCTGGCGATCACAGAGACGGCGGCTTCGGAATGCTTTTGCAGGCTCTCGATCATGGTCTGGATCTCTGCCGTAGAGCGTTGTGTGCGCTGGGCCAGCAGTCGGACCTCATCAGCGACCACGGCAAAGCCACGGCCTTGTTCGCCCGCCCGCGCAGCCTCTATCGCGGCGTTGAGGGCCAGCAGGTTGGTCTGATCGGCAATTGAACGGATGACTTCAAGCACGCTGCTGATGCCACTGCTTTGGGTTGCCAGGGTACGAATGACCTCGACCGCCTGATCAATGGTGCCCGACAACTGGTCGATCTGCTGCAGGCTGCTGTCGATGTTTTTCTGGCCAAGGTCGGCTTGCGTCTGGGCGCCACGCATCTCGCCTGCGGCGTGTTCAGCATTTTTGGCCACCTCATGCACCGCGTAGGTGACTTCATTGATCGCCGTCGCCACTTGATCCATTTGCGAGGCTTGCTGCTGACTGCGTTGCTGAGCTTGGGTGGCGTTGTTTCCCAGCTCTGTCGATGACTGTTCCAGCGCGATCGCGGTTGACTGCAAATGGCTGACCACCGTGCGCAGCTTGGCGGTAAAGGTGTTGAAGTGCTGCGCCAGTTCCGTGACTTCATCCCGGCCGTGGGTGTCGAGGCTGCGCGTCAGGTCGCTTTCGCCGCTGGCGATATTGGCCATGGCGTGCACCGCATCTTGCAGTGGGCGGGCGATGCTGCGGGCAATCAGCACGACCAGAGCGGCCATGATCAGGGCGATCACCAGGCCAGCCCAACTGGCTTTCCAGACTTGTGACTGGAACTCGGCTTGCATGTCATCGATGTAAACCCCAGAGCCGATGACCCAGCCCCACGGTTCGAACAACTGGACGTAGGAGGTTTTTTGCACCGGGGCTTCGGCGCCCGGTTTTGGCCAGCGGTAATTCACCATGCCCGCGCCTTTGTTTTTTGCCAGTGCGACCATCTCGTTGAAAATCGCAAAACCGTCGGGGTCTTTGATGGCTGACAAGTCTTTGCCGTCGAGCGCGGGGTTGGTCGGGTGCATGACCATGCTAGGCCGCAGATCATTGATCCAAAAGTAATCGCCGTGGTCGTAACGCAAGTTGCTGATTACCTTTAGCGCCTGCTCTTGTGCGGCTTCGCGGCTTAACGTCCCGACTGTTTCCAACTGGTGGTAATAGCCCAAAATGCCGCTTGCGGTTTGCACCACGTGCTGGGTTTTCTGCGCCTTTGCATCATATAAATCGTCATGTATCTGTTTTAGCATCAACAAACCCAACGCCAGCAGCATGGCCATGGCCACAATCAAAATCAGCCACAGACGTCGGCTAATGGACAACCTGCGTAAGGTATTCATACAACGCTTACTCCTTTTTTCTTGTTGTCATCGCTCAGTACGACCACAGGGCGTAGTCATAGCAGCGAAAGTGGAACGTGTCTGATAGGATCTCGGCCGGAATTCAGAAAGCTGAATCTTTATTGATTTCTGACAGTTATTTCACATCGCATTAGTGAACATTACGCACTGCGACTTACTTCGTGGCAGCGGTTGTACACACTCAAAATTAATTAATCAGTGCTGCATGATGCAGCGCTTCAATGGGGGAATGATGGATCTTTGGACTGCCGCACAGGCGTTGATACTCGGCGTAGTTGAAGGCCTTACGGAATTCTTGCCGGTATCAAGTACTGGCCACCAGATTATTGTGGCGGACTTGCTGAACTTTGGCGGCGAGCGCGCCATGGCGTTCAACATCATTATCCAGTTGGGTGCCATCTTGGCTGTTGTCTGGGAATTTCGCCGCAAGATCATCGACGTTGTCGTCGGCTTGCCTACGCAGCCCAGCGCACGACGTTTTACGACCAACCTGATTATTGCGGTGATGCCCGCAGTGGTGTTGGGGGTGATTTTTGCCGACATGATCCATGAATACCTGTTCAACCCGATTACCGTGGCCACTGCGCTGGTCATCGGCGGTGTGATCATGTTGTGGGCTGAGCGTCGCCAGCATGTGATTCGCGCTGAAACCGTGGATGACATGACCTGGAAAGACGCGGTTAAAATCGGTTTTGCTCAGTGTCTGGCAATGATCCCGGGTACTTCGCGTTCGGGGTCGACCATTATTGGCGGTCTGTTGTTTGGTCTGTCGCGTAAGGCGGCCACCGAGTTTTCATTCTTCCTCGCGATGCCAACCATGGTCGGTGCCGCGGTGTACTCAGGTTACAAGTACCGTCACCTGTTCCAGCCTGACGATTTGCCGGTGTTCGCGATTGGTTTTGTGACGGCGTTCATCTTCGCCATGATTGCTGTGCGCGCGTTGCTGAAGTTTATCTCCAACCACAGTTATGCAGCGTTTGCCTGGTACCGCATTGCATTCGGGTTGTTGATTCTCGCGACCTGGAAGTTTGGCTGGATTGACTGGTCGGCTGCAGCGTGAAAAAAACGGCAAATGATCGGCGCGAGTCTGTCGGGATGCCAGCTCACGGTGCGTCAATCCGTGGCTTGAAATTCAAACTGCTGGTGCTGGCACTGCTGTGCGCAATGCCGCTGGGTGGCTCATTGAGTTTGATGTTCACGGGCATTACGCGGGTGCCCTTGCTGCTGTATGGGCTGGCTAGCGTAGTTGCATTTGGCTTGTACTGGTACGACAAGCAGCAGGCTAAAAACGGCCAGTGGCGCACCCCGGAGAAGGTTCTGCACGGGGTTGAGTTGCTGGGCGGCTGGCCGGGTGCACTGGTGGCGCAACAAGTGTTTCGCCACAAAACGCGTAAGGTGTCGTACCAAGTGTGGTTCTGGTTGATCGTGGTCGTGCATCAAGCGGTCTGGGTTGACGTGCTGTTCTTGAAGCTGACTTTTCTAAACCTGTAAGCGGACTGCGGATTACGTCAGATCAACAAACCGATCTGACGTATTTTTGGCAGTTTGGCGACCACCAATTGGTGGGAACGGCGCAACAAGTCCTGTAGTTCCTCAGCACCCATAGGGTAGGGCGCCTGCATATTGATCCAGTACGCCCGCGCCAGATAAGGCGATGGGCGTATGCCGGGGCGATCGATGTAACCCAAAAACAGTTCTTTTTCGACTTTGAATGAAAGCCCGTTGCTGTTGAGGTTGAACAGCGCAAACATTTTGCTCTGATCGATATAAAACACCTCGACCCCGCCCCATTTAACGTCCTCCTTCACGCCAGGCAGGCTGCGGCAGAATTCGGCGACATCGGCTTTAGTCATGGTTTTTTGGGTACTCGAAGTGCGGGTCATAGGGTTTTGTCTCCACAGCGCTCAAACGCTTCAGCCAAATGATCAATCCAGGCACGTACGGCTGGCATTACGCCGCGACGGTGCGGGTATACAGCGTGCAACCAGCCTCCGGGCAATGACCACTTGGGCAGCAGTTGCACTAACTGCCCAGTGGCTAATTCCTGCTCGCAATACAGCATGGGCAGTACGGTAAAGCCAAGGCCGGACAGGGTGCAGGCTTTGCGTACCACGAAGTCATCAATGCCCAAGCGCGCTTCCAGCACCAAATCACAGGCTTTGCCGTGCTCATCGAGCATACGCAGGTGCACCATGCGATCCGCCTCAATCGCCCCCAGTACCGGTACATGTTTAAGGTCGTCGGGGGTGTTGATCGTCCATTGCCGGGCAAACTCGGGGCTTGCGACCATCACGGTGACGGCTTGGCGCAATCGCCGTGTGACCAATAGCGGGTCTTCATCCCCCAGTTCGCGTACCCGCATGGCAACATCAATGCCTTCAGTGACAAGGTCGACGCGTCGGTTAAGCAGGCTGACTTCCAACTGAACATGCGGGTAGGCCCGTAGAAAAGAACTGATGACCTCGGGCATAAACTCATGGGCCAAGCCTACAGGGCATGACACCCGCAGGCGGCCTCGTGGCTCGCTGGACATGCTGGCCACTGCCTCATCGGCCATTTCGGCCTGCAGTAACATGGCTTGGCAATGGCTTAAGTAGCGTTCGCCTACGGCGGTGAGTTTCAGTTGCCGGGTAGTGCGCTGTAACAGGCGGGCGCCCAGACGTTCTTCGAGCTCGGCCACTCTGCGCGACAAGCGTGACTTTGGAATGCCCAGGGCACGCCCGGCCGCGGCAAATCCACCGGCTTCGACCACTTTGGCGAAGTAGTACAGATCATTAAGGTCCTGCATGGGGTGTTCTCACTGTCCTACTGATGGGACGAACTATCGCATGCTGGCTGACTTATCGTCGATTGCTTTGATCGGTAGCATCGTCTCCACTTGATCGCCCAGCGGCGGTCCCTACTTGGAGATCAGCATGAAACTGTTGCACATCGATTCGAGCATCTTGGGCGACAACTCGGCTTCGCGTGAGTTGAGCGCTGAAGTGGTCAAGGCTTGGCAGGCTGCTGATCCGAGTATCGAAGTAAGCTATCGCGATTTGGCCAGCGAAGGCATTCAGCACTTCTCGGCGGCCACCTTGGTGGCGGCGGGTACACCGGCTGAGCTGCGTGATGCGGCACAAGCACTTGAAGCGCAGTTGAGTGCCGACACCTTGGCCCAGTTCCTGGCTGCGGACGCAGTTGTGATCGCGGCGCCGATGTACAACTTTACAATTCCTACGCAGTTGAAAGCATGGATCGACCGTATTGCGGTCGCTGGTCAGACCTTCCGCTACACCGAAACCGGGCCTGTAGGCTTGTGCGGTAATAAGAAAGTCGTGGTGATCTCGACCTCTGGCGGTCTTCATGCTGGCCAAGCGAGCGGTGTTGCGCACGAAGATTACTTGAAACTGCTGCTGGGTTTCTTGGGCATCACGGACATTGAATTCGTTCGCGCCGAAGGTCTGGGCTATGGTGAAGAAGTTCGTAGTAAAGCCCTGAGCGACGCACATCAACAGATTAAACAGGATCTGTTCAGCGCTGCGTAAGACTTCGCGCAACGCTACACCGACTAAACTCTGTATTCTGGACACCGAAATTGGCCAGAGTACGGAGTTTTTTGCATCTGGCCTTAGAGGCGCTGGCTTGGGTTATGCAAGTGAGGTTACGGACCGACCTTCTGTCATTGCCTGCTGCAAGCTGTGCGCTATTAAAGGTATGCCGCCATGATGCGTTTGTGCGCTGTTGTGTTTCTACTAATGGCTAGTTGCCCTCTGGTGGTGCAGGCCGAGCCTGTCAATCAATGGAGTGTGGGCTTTCATCGCCTGAGTTTTCTCGACCCGGTTGATGGACAGCCGATGCATGCCATTGCTTTCTATCCCTCGACGGAGGATGACGCGACCAGCAAGATTGGCATCTACGACATTGATGCGACTGAGGACGCAAAAATCGCCATGGGTCATTACCCTATGCTGGTGCTGTCGCATGGCAACGTAGGCACGCCGTTAGCGTTACATGACCTTATTACCGAGTTGGCTCGCAAAGGGTTTGTCGTGGTAGCGGTGCTGCATCCTGGCGATAACTTCAAAGATCACAGCCGTTCCGGGACGCTGAGTAACCTGTATGGCCGCCCCATGCAAATCTCGGCTGCCATCAGTGCCGTGCTTGGCGAAAACACCTTGTCACCCTACGTCAATGCAGAGCAGGTCGGTGTCATCGGCTATTCGGCAGGGGGCGAAACTGCACTTATTTTGGCGGGTGCCGAGCCCGATTTGGACCGTTTGCGGCGTTACTGCCAAGAGCGACCGGATGACCGCGATGCGTGTACTACTCAAGGTGAGTTGATTGCAGACCGTGATGACTTACTGCCAGCCGCTGACCCGCGCGTACATGCGTTGCTGCTTATGGCACCGCTGAGCCTGATGTTCGGGCGCCAGACGTTGACCGATGTGCAGGTGCCGGTGCTGCTGTACAGCGGGGATGGCGATAAAACCGTATTCCCGGATAAAAATGCCGAAGCCCTAGCGCGCAAATTACCCATGGCTCCTGAGTTCAATCTGATACCCGGCGCCGGGCATTTTGTGTTTATGGCACCCTGTACCGATTCACAGCTAGCAGCGATGCCCGGCGTGTGTACGGATGCGGAAGGGGTCGATCGAGAAGACATTCACCGTGATTTGATTTACGAAGCGGGGCGTTTTTTCAGCAAGGCCCTAGAGAGCAATCCGCACACAGGGCTGCGCACGGTTAATCAGTGATCTAGTCGGGGTGTCGTCGCGACAACCCGAGCGTCAACAGCAAGCCCACTACGCAGAGCAGTGCGGCGGTGAAGAATATCCAGGCGTAACCCAGGTTCAAGGCGATGGCACCCATGATAGGGCCGGCGATGGCCAGCGCCAGATCGAAAAACACCGCGTAAGCACTCAATCCGGCACCTCGGCTGGATGTTGGCACCTGCTTGACCGCTTCCACGCCCAGTGCCGGATACACCAGTGACAAGCCAAACCCGGTCAGCCCAGCACCTATCAAGGCGTAGGCCGTTGAGGGCGCAAGCCACAGCAGTGTCAGGCCAACGGTTTCCATGGCCATGCACGTCATTGCAACGGTGTAGCCACCTAAACGGTTGATGCTATTGGTGAATAGCAGGCGGGCAAGAATAAAGCAGATGCCAAACACAGACAGGCAATAGGCAGCGCCCGTCCATCCGCGGTCAATGTAAAACAAGGTGATAAAGGTGGTCAGCGTGCCGTAGCCAATGGAGGCCAGTGTCAGGCTGACGCCATAGGGCGCGATAAGGCCCAGCACTGACCAAAAAGATAAACGAACGCCAGCGATAACAGCGATTGATGTTTTTTTGCGGATAAGCAACAGCGCCAACAGTGCCAGCACAAACAGCGCGAAACCCAGGCTGATGAAGCCCAGTGTGTCGATCATCAGAACACCCAAGGGTGCGCCAATGGCGATGGCGCCATAAGAGGCGATGCCGTTCCAGCCAATGGCACGGGCCGTGTGATGTGAGCCGACTAGCGCGATGCCCCAACTGATCGTACCGACCCCGATCAGCCCTTGAGCAATGCCCAGAAAAATGCGCCCGATGATCAAAATCCCCAGGCTTAACAGCGGCGAGCTTTGCAGCATGACGGCCAGCGAGGTGAGCGCGCCGCTGATGGCAATCCCGATCAAGCCATACACCACTGCTGGCTTGGTTCCGTGCTTATCGACAATCCGTCCGGCAGAAGGGCGGCTGAGCAAGGTGGCGAGGTATTGCGAAGCTATCGTCAGGCCTGCAACCACGGCACTGAAGCCCAACTGGTCATGGACATAGCCGGGCAAAACCGCGATGGGCAAACCAATGCAGATAAACGCAATAAAGGTATAAAACACGACTGACAGGATGTGCAGGGTAACCGTCAGAGAGCGCTCGCGGGGAGGGTGTTGCGCAGGCATGAGCATCGGTTCCGCAGGGGGGGCCATGCCCGGCATGATGGCGTGGCTTCAGCGTAAAGGAAAGCAGGCTAACGATATTGTTTGTGCTGCAGAAACAAAAAACCCCGTCATGACTAGGACGGGGTTTCTAGTTAAAACGTCTAACTTAGCGCTAGGCGGTGTCTGAAATCAGAACACGACGCCTTGGCTGCGCAGGTAGTCATCGTAAGTGCCGCTAAAGTCGATCACACCGCTTGGGCTCAACTCGATAATACGAGTGGCCAGCGACGATACGAACTCGCGGTCGTGGCTGACGAAGACCAACGTGCCAGGGTAGTTCTCGAGTGCCAAGTTCAGCGCTTCGATGGATTCCATGTCCAAGTGGTTGGTCGGTTCGTCCATGATCAGCACGTTTGGCTTTTGCAGGATCAGCTTGCCGAACAGCATGCGGCCTTGCTCACCACCGGAGATCACTTTGACCGACTTGAGGATTTCATCGTTCGAGAACAGCATGCGACCCAAGGTGCCGCGAATCATTTGCTCGCCTTGAGTCCATTGACCCATCCAGTCGAACAAGGTCACGTCATCTTCAAAGTCATGAGCGTGATCCTGAGCGTAGTAGCCCAGTTCAGCGGACTCAGTCCACTTGATCGTACCGGCGTCCGGAGTTAGCTCATTGACCATGGTGCGCAGCAGAGTGGTTTTGCCTATACCGTTCGGACCAATGATTGCGACGCGCTCACCGGCTTCGATGGTAAAGCTGAAGTCTTTAAACAGCGTCTTTCCATCAAAGCCTTTAGCCATGCGTTCAACGATGACGGCCTGGCGGTGCAGCTTTTTAGTCTGCTCGAAACGGATGAACGGGCTGACACGGCTTGAAGGCTTGACCTCGGCCAGCGTGATCTTGTCGATCGCCTTGGCGCGGGAGCTGGCCTGCTTGGATTTCGAGGCGTTGGCCGAGAAGCGGCTGACGAACGCTTGCAGTTCGTTGATCTGAGCTTTCTTCTTGGCGTTTTCAGACAGCAGCTGTTCGCGCGATTGGGTCGCGACGGTCATGTACTCGTCATAGTTGCCCGGAAACAGGCGCAGTTCGCCGTAGTCCAGGTCGGCCATGTGTGTGCAGACGCTGTTCAGGAAGTGTCTATCGTGAGAGATGATGATCATCAGGCTGTTACGCTGAGTCAGAACGTTTTCCAGCCAACGGATAGTGTTGATATCCAAGTGGTTGGTGGGTTCGTCGAGCAGCAGCACTTCAGGGTCGGAGAACAATGCCTGAGCTAGCAGAACACGCAATTTCCAGCCGGGCGATACTTCGCTCATTGGGCCGTTGTGTTGCTCAATGCCAATACCTAGGCCCAGAAGCAGCTCGCCTGCGCGGGATTCAGCGGTGTAACCGTCCATTTCAGCGAACTCGGTCTCGAGTTCGGCAACGGCCATGCCGTCTTCTTCGGTCATTTCTGGCAGCGAATAGATGCGATCGCGCTCAGCTTTGACCTTCCACAACTCTTCGTGGCCCATGATCACGGTATCGATCACGGTGAATTCTTCGTAAGCGAACTGATCCTGGCGCAACTTACCCAGACGCACGTTCGGCTCCAGCATGACCTGACCGCCGGACGGTTCAAGGTCGCTGCCGAGGATTTTCATGAAAGTAGACTTGCCGCAGCCGTTGGCACCGATCAAACCATAACGGTTACCTGCGCCAAATTTTACTGAAACGTTCTCGAATAGCGGCTTTGCGCCGAACTGCATCGTGATGTTAGCTGTAGAGATCAATTACTTTACCTATCAATAGCTTAGAAAGCGCGTATTTGGGCTGGGACCATTTTGATACCCATTTGGAGCTTTTCAAGCTCACTCCAATCTGAGCTTGAGTTGATCCATCGCGCATACATCGACAGCAACATTTGGACGCTGAGGCCAAGCTGCTGAGAAATAAATGCGGGGTTCATGCCAGACATGGCGCGCATTGTCGCATAGGTGTGACGACAGTTGTATGGCGCTCGATGCCGGATATTCAGCAGCTTGGGGAGCGATATGCATATTTTGGGAAGGTCGGGCATCTACCCTACGTGCTCTGCGTTCTTTGCCGGGAGCTAAACGAAGAGCCTTTGCGGCTACTTTTCAGGGCCATTTTCCGACGCTCTGCATGCCGTCATACAAATTCAAGCGCCTGCGATGTTCGCTCAACGAACAAAAAGCCAGTTGCACTGACCCCGATTATGAGTGTTCAACGGTTTGTTCAGGCCTGGGTCAATGCTGCTAGGGCATAGAGTTCTATTGATGATGGCCAAATGGTATCTTTGGGGCTGTTTGCCACTCATTCAACGGTTCAGACGATGAGCTTAATAATCAGTTTTGAGCAAATGGCTTTAATTCTTGAAGCCTTGCCTGACCCGGCTTTTATCCTGTCCCGCAGCGGAAAATACGTTGCGGTGCTCGGTGGGCGTGATGCGCGCTATTACCACGATGGTACCGGCCTCGTTGGTTTGTACATTTCAGATCTGATTAAACCTGAAAAGGCTAACTGGTTTCTGGAACAGATTGCTAAGGCACTGGCCTCGCAAGAGCTATTAGTGGAAGAGTACGAGTTAAGTAATCTGGATGTTAAGGGGCTGCCAGATGAAGGTCCTGAACGAGCCCCATGAAAGACAGGACACCGTTTCCCCCTTACGA
>NZ_ALJC01000061.1 GCF_000282975.1 Pseudomonas psychrophila HA-4 | reverse complement strand
TGAACGAGCCCCATGAAAGACAGGACACCGTTTCCCCCTTACGATAAGGGATAGGCAAACGGTTATGTTTATGACTAACAGCAACGATAAGAGTGGGGAGCTTTTGGGCCAAGAGCGGCGGCGCCGCTGGAGCCCAGAGCAAAAACTGGCCATGGTTCGCGAGAGTCTTGAGCCAGGGCAAAGCGTTTCGGTAGTGGCTCGGCGTAACGGCATCAATGCCAACCAGTTGTTCTTGTGGCGCAAGCTTTACCAGGACGGCAGCCTGTCGGCGGTCAGTGCTGGCGAAGCCGTGGTGCCTGCTTCCGAGTTGAGCGATGCGCTCAAGCAAATCCGTGAGCTGCAACGGATGCTGGGCAAGAAAATGATGGAAGCGGAAATCCTCAAAGAGGCCGTGGAGATCGCCCGGTCGCGAAAATGGATTGCGCACTCACCCTTGTTGCCGGGGGACGACCAGTGAAGCTGGTCAGCGAATGTCTCGGTGTGGCGCGCTCGCAATTAACGGTTCGAATCAAGCAATCGGCATCGCCCAAAGTACGGCGAAGCAGGCCTGTGGACGATGCTGAACTGGTGGTTGAAATCCAGCAGCAGATTAGCGAGCTGCCCAGCTACGGCTACCGTCGGGTCTGGGGATTGCTGCGTCGTGCACGTGAAACCCTGTTGCTGCCGGCGATCAACGTGAAGCGGGTTTACCGGGTCATGCGTGATCACAACTTACTGCTGGAGCGGCGCATCAAACAGCCCGGGGTGCCGCGTCGGCACGAAGGCCGTATTGCGGTGCAAACCAGTGATACACGTTGGTGCTCGGACGGCTTTGAGTTCCGCTGCGAGGACGGCGCGAAATTGAGCGTGACCTTCGCCCTGGACTGCTGTGATCGCGAAGCCATCGGTTGGGTCGCGAGCCCGACCGGGTACAGTGGCGATGACATCCGGGACTTGATGCTGGAAAGCGTTGAGAAGCGTTTTGGTGACCAACTGCCGACAACGCCGGTGCAATGGCTAAGCGACAACGGCTCGGCCTATACCGCCGAACAGACGCGCCTGTTTGCTCGGCAGATCGGCTTGCAACCGGTGACCACCCCAGTGCGCAGCCCGCAGAGCAACGGCATGGCCGAGAGCTTCGTGAAGACGATCAAACGTGATTACGTGGCGCACATGCCCAAGCCGGATCGCGAAACGGCGCTGCGCAACCTGACCATTGCCTTCGAGCATTACAACGAGCAGCATCCGCACAGCGCCTTGAACTATCGCTCGCCGAGGGAATTCAGGCGCTTAGCGGCAACATCAATTTAACAGGGAGTTGGTGTCCGGTTTTGTAGGGGCAAGTCCAGG
>NZ_ALJC01000060.1 GCF_000282975.1 Pseudomonas psychrophila HA-4 | reverse complement strand
ACGATCTAATCAAAAGATCAGAAATCAACATTCACCATCATTTGATGGAATGCTCATTTCTAAGCTTTACGATACAGAAGCAAGTTTATGGTGGAGCCAAACGGGATCGAACCGTTGACCTCCTGCGTGCAAGGCAGGCGCTCTCCCAGCTGAGCTATGGCCCCATATTTCTACAGGCATTTTCCACACAAAATTGGTGGGTCTGGGCAGATTCGAACTGCCGACCTCACCCTTATCAGGGGTGCGCTCTAACCAACTGAGCTACAGACCCAATTTCGAGCTTGCAACCGTTAGCGTGAGCTATCAGCGTGGAGCTTAAAGTTGCTTCTATCGTCTTCTTCAATGAATCAAGCAATTCGTGTGGGAACTTAT
>NZ_ALJC01000059.1 GCF_000282975.1 Pseudomonas psychrophila HA-4 | reverse complement strand
CTAACACCTGAGTTAAGCCGCGCCGCGAAGCGGCGTCGGCTTGGACGAATTGTTAGGCCGCATATCGCGACCTGAAAGCGGCACGCAAGACCTCAACCTTTTCCGCCCCGAGTGAGGTGCATGCGAGCCTGTAGGACTCTATGTGCTTTGTAGGCCAGTCCACTGGTGGTACTTCATCGGCATAGTAAAAGTAATCCCAGATGATCGCCTCCCAGCTGTTACAACGGACTGGCCGCCCGGCGATGACGCCCTCAGCCGCCTCTGGGCACGAGCCCTGCGGAGCCTCCGCGATTTCATACGCTTCGTCTGCCCACCAAGCAGGTTCGCAGTCAAGTAACTCATCCCCGATCTCCGCTAAGAATCCATAGTCCAACTCCTCCATGACGCGCCCGCCGAGCATTTCAACTATTGCCTCGAGCTCGCCGCGCCTCTCGCCGGGAAACGTCAGATCAATATCATCGTGCTTGCGTGTTACACGCCCTAGCCGTGCATCGATCGCCCAGCCCCCACCGATCCAGAGCGGCAGATTTCGCTCATCTGCCGCAGCTAGAATTTTGTGTATCAATGTGACCTGCGTTGTGTCCATGCGGCCTAAC
>NZ_ALJC01000058.1 GCF_000282975.1 Pseudomonas psychrophila HA-4 | reverse complement strand
GTAAGCGCTCCATAAACCCCACATTCAAAGCGCTTAGCTGATCCCGGATGCTGTGCTCCCGATTCCCTTAGGAGCCCGCTCGCCATGATGCGACCCGATGCTAAAGTCGAAAAAGTGTATCTGTACCCCAAGCCCGTCGACTTCCGAAAATCTATCGACGGCTTGGCGGCTCTGGTCGAGCTGGATATTAAAGTTGCCGTATTCGACCCTGTGCTTTTCGTTTTCCTCAACAAACCCCGCAACCGAGTGAAAATTTTATATTGGGAGCGCAACGGCTTCTGCCTTTGGCTCAAACGCCTTGAATCCGAACGGTTCAAAACTTCGCCTGACGCCAGCGACGAGGCGATCGTTCTGACCGTCCAGGAACTCAACTGGCTGCTCGATGGCTTTGACCTCTGGCGCAACCGTCCTCATCAAGTTTTGACGCCGCGATTCGTAGCCTGATTCGGTATAATCCAGGGCATGAATTCCTTGCCCGAAAATCTTCCAGATGATCCCGTTCTGCTCAAGCAAATGCTTGGGCAGATGCTCGACGAGCGTCAGTTGGATAAGGGAAAGATTGTTCGGTTAGAAGAACAAAATGCGCTCTTGCTTCAGCGCCTGTTCGGACGAAAGTCCGAACAAACAGCTGATACGGCAACGCCACAACTGGCCCTCTTCAATGAAGTAGAGAGCGTCGTCGAGTCTATCGACGAAGCAACAGATGAAGAGGTCGTTGCCCCGACCAAGCACCGCGGCAAACGCAAGCCATTACCCACCGACTTGCCGCGTATCGAAATCATCCACGAACTTCCCGAGCATGAACTGACGTGCGTCTGCGGTTGCCGCAAACACACTATTGGCGAAGAAGTCAGCGAGCAGCTTGAAATCGTGCCGATGCAGATCCGTGTGATCAAACACGTTCGAAAAGTTTACGGTTGCCGCGACTGCGAGATGGCGCCGGTCACTGCGGACAAGCCGGCTCAACTGATTGAAAAAAGCATGGCCAGCCCAAGTGTTCTGGCGATGTTGTTGACGACTAAATACGTCGACGGGCTACCCCTTCACCGTTTCGAAAAAGTCTTGGGCCGCCATGGCGTCGATATCCCGCGCCAGACGTTGGCACGCTGGGTTATTCAGTGCGGTGAACACTTCCAGCCGCTGCTGAATTTAGTGCGCGATAGCCTGTTGAGCAGCCGTGTCATTCACTGCGATGAAACGCGTGTGCAGGTGTTGAAAGAGCCTGGCCGAGACCCCGGCAGCCAG
>NZ_ALJC01000057.1 GCF_000282975.1 Pseudomonas psychrophila HA-4 | reverse complement strand
GCAGGGCGCTAGTTAATCTGTCCAACTTTTGGGGGGCAGTTCAGAATGATGAACACGCCCAGCGTCGCCGGGAACAGAATGGCGACCAGATTATCAATGAAGTTCATAGCCCCGTTGCCCGCCACCAGTGCTTTTTTGGGCAGCAGACTGACCAGCAAAACCTGAGCACATGGCCGTGAAACACCGATACCGATACCGAAGATCAGATAGGCGAGCACCAGCAAGCCCCAAGGCGCCCCTGTCATGAGCAACGCAACGGCGGCAAGTTGTGCCAACCCTCTGGCCGTATCGGTATAAATGAGCACCTGTCGAGGCGACTTGCGATCCGCCAGCATCCCCCCGGCCAGAGCACCGATCACCGTTCCGACGCCCACTGCGGCCATGACGAAGCCAAACACATCCCCACCTAAACCTTCTCGAATAAGCGCTATCGGCAGCGCCGCCAGACAAATTGCATCGCCGGCCATCGACAGGCCCTGGCCGATGAGCAGCTTGCGAAAAGGCAAGACACTCAGCGCTTCGTTGTAAGGTGAGAAGCGATCTTTGATAGACATCATGGTCGCTCCTCCTTGATGTAAATTTGTCCATCCTGCCTGCGCTCGGTCGCCAACTGCCGATCGCCTTGGCGGATTTCCAGTTCACCGTCCCCGAGTACGGAAACTCGTAGTCGCCGGCCTCGGAACTGCGGGGTGAAATGGTAGGCATCCCACTGTGCGGGCAATCTCGGGCGGAAGGCCAGTTGGCCCGATCTGATATCAAGTCCCGACAGCCCTTGCACCAACCCCTGCCAGGCTCCGGCATAGGCAGAAAGATGCAGCCCATTGCTGTACTCGTCGACCGGAGTGAAATCCAAGTTGTAACGGCTGGCACGGGCAATGAAATCGGCGCTGATTTGCGTCTTGCCTAGATGCGCAGCCGAGTGTCCGGCAATACGGCATAACCTTCGAACTCTTCAGGAATGGACACCCCGCCCACCGTGATCCAAGGGAGGTAGACATTGCCAGCTATCGATTGCCAGCGGCAGCGCTCGGCTTCAGGCAGTCCTGGAAAGCGCGGCCGGTCGCACTGAACTGCCCCCCAAAAGTTGGACAGATTAACTAGCGCCCTG
>NZ_ALJC01000056.1 GCF_000282975.1 Pseudomonas psychrophila HA-4 | reverse complement strand
CAAATGATGGTGAATGTTGATTTCTGATCTTTTGATTAGATCGTTCTTTAAAAATTTGGGTATGTGATAGAAAGATAGACTGAATAACACTTTCACTGGTGTTTATTCAGGCTAAGGTAAAATTTGTGATTGAAAGCAAATTTTCGGCGAATGTCGTCTTCATAGTATAACCAGATTGCTTGGGGTTATATGGTCAAGTGAAGAAGCGCATACGGTGGATGCCTTGGCAGTCAGAGGCGATGAAAGACGTGGTAGCCTGCGAAAAGCTTCGGGGAGTCGGCAAACAGACTTTGATCCGGAGATGTCTGAATGGGGGAACCCACCTAACCTAAGTTAGGTATCTTAAGCTGAATACATAGGCTTAAGAAGCGAACCAGGGGAACTGAAACATCTAAGTACCCTGAGGAAAAGAAATCAACCGAGATTCCCTTAGTAGTGGCGAGCGAACGGGGACCAGCCCTTAAGCTGTATTGATGTTAGCGGAACGCTCTGGAAAGTGCGGCCATAGTGGGTGATAGCCCTGTACGCGAAAACATCTTTACAGTGAAATCGAGTAGGACGGAGCACGAGAAACTTTGTCTGAATATGGGGGGACCATCCTCCAAGGCTAAATACTACTGACTGACCGATAGTGAACTAGTACCGTGAGGGAAAGGCGAAAAGAACCCCGGAGAGGGGAGTGAAATAGATCCTGAAACCGTATGCGTACAAGCAGTGGGAGCCCACTTTGTTGGGTGACTGCGTACCTTTTGTATAATGGGTCAGCGACTTATTTTCAGTGGCAAGCTTAACCGAATAGGGGAGGCGTAGCGAAAGCGAGTCTTAATAGGGCGTCTAGTCGCTGGGAATAGACCCGAAACCGGGCGATCTATCCATGGGCAGGTTGAAGGTTGGGTAACACTAACTGGAGGACCGAACCGACTACCGTTGAAAAGTTAGCGGATGACCTGTGGATCGGAGTGAAAGGCTAATCAAGCTCGGAGATAGCTGGTTCTCCTCGAAAGCTATTTAGGTAGCGCCTCATGTATCACTGTAGGGGGTAGAGCACTGTTTCGGCTAGGGGGTCATCCCGACTTACCAAACCGATGCAAACTCCGAATACCTACAAGTGCCGAGCATGGGAGACACACGGCGGGTGCTAACGTCCGTCGTGAAAAGGGAAACAACCCAGACCGTCAGCTAAGGTCCCAAAGTTATGGTTAAGTGGGAAACGATGTGGGAAGGCTTAGACAGCTAGGAGGTTGGCTTAGAAGCAGCCACCCTTTAAAGAAAGCGTAATAGCTCACTAGTCGAGTCGGCCTGCGCGGAAGATTTAACGGGGCTCAAACCATACACCGAAGCTACGGGTATCACTTAGGTGATGCGGTAGAGGAGCGTTCTGTAAGCCTGTGAAGGTGAGTTGAGAAGCTTGCTGGAGGTATCAGAAGTGCGAATGCTGACATGAGTAACGATAATGGGTGTGAAAAAC
>NZ_ALJC01000055.1 GCF_000282975.1 Pseudomonas psychrophila HA-4 | reverse complement strand
GTGTATCCAACAATCGCCAATATCTTGCATGGGTTCTTCACCTGTGTATTTCCCCTCACCACTTTTTATCCGCTCGCGTATCGCTAATGTATCTAGCGGATTACCCAGCATGGTTATATCTAGGTATGCACTATTTGGCTCGGCACCTGGCAGGTCTATGGTGAGTGTTTTGATGCCAGTGGATATTACGCCTGCTTGCAGAGCATTCATTACACTTTTTGGTTCAGCGGATTCGAAGCTGACTCTAGGGGTATAAAGAATGCCGTATAAACGATCAAGTTCGTCTTGCTGGGCATCGAATGTAATGGGGCTCAGGTCGCGAGCACGCGACTTTGACCAGCAGCAATCATTTAGAAAATTCTGCATAGGCGTTTGCTGGAAATACCAAGCAATCAGATACAACACACCCAGCACTGCAATTAAGAAGTTAAGTGGCCCCATCAACAACAAGTACCCTCCGACTGAAGCGCTGACAGTGAGCCCTCCCGCAATAACCCTAAAAGTATAAAAAAGCCCTGTTACCGCCTGAGCGGTAAAGGTTAGAAATTGTCCGCCAACTACATTTCGTCGCATCTTCAACCAAGGATCTATAGAGTCGTGAGAGTTTTCGATTTGCAGTTGCAGTGATCTGAATTCATTAAATGCTGCCACGGCAGAAAACCCACCAATAACACCACCAAAAAGCGTCAATACAGGAGCGACAGCCAAATGGTTATTTGGAAATTTAAATGTAAAAATCCTATCTTTTACCCCTCCCCTAATCTGGTTATCAATCACCGCTACCAACGCTGCCCCGGCATATAACGTCGAAGACACGGTGTCGTATATCCGTTGCTCATCCATCCCCTCCAACTCACTCGCCTGCGCCAGATAATTACTGGCATTCCAGCTATTGAGCAATAACGCTGTCAGGGCTATCAATCCACCACTGTTTTTAACTGTCACAGAGTCGACGATTTTCGAAACATGGCCGCGCCCTATGGCTTTACCCGTGGTATTGACCCA
>NZ_ALJC01000054.1 GCF_000282975.1 Pseudomonas psychrophila HA-4 | reverse complement strand
GCCATCCATGGCCCATCACGGCTCTCCCGGCATCCATGCCGGTCAACCCACTGCGCGAAACCTCCACTCGGCCTCCCGAAGTCGCGGGGTAGATCAAGATCAAAAGCCTCGATAGCGGCGCACACAATATTTGTAGCCCGGAGGTACAACTGCGCTTTGGATCTAACAATCATCCCTGCCGCCACGCGATTGTCTAGACGACTCAAAGGCCCATCACAGCAGGCCGACCGCAGGTGCTGTTATGGGGGTTGACCGGCATGGATGCCGGGAGAGCTGCGCCGGGCCATGGATGGCCCGTCGCAGCGGGCCCCCATAACAGTGCCGGAGTGAGGGCACCGGGCGAGCCTAAGCGAGCTCGGCCGGATGGTAGGGCAAGGACCTTTTGGTTCCTTTTGGGGCTGTTTGCCAAAAGGGACTCGCTGTAAAAGCGAAACGGATATGCCGGTTAAACGCCTGTAACGGATATGTACTTGGCGTTCCTGTTATGAAACAC
>NZ_ALJC01000053.1 GCF_000282975.1 Pseudomonas psychrophila HA-4 | reverse complement strand
TGGGTGGATCCGTTGGGGTTGAGTTGTGTGCCGGGGGATTGTCCTGGAGCAAAAAGCACAACTAAAGCTGTAGAGCTAAAATTTAACAAAGCTACCCGAACTTGGACAACTCCTGCAGGGTTAGACTATGGGCAAGGTTCTGTTCAAGGTAATAGAGTTTTGCATGTTTTAGAGCATGCGAAACCTAACCCAACCAAGACGGCACACAGCGTCTTCAGTGCAGACAGGAAAGGCATTCTAGGCGTCGTCGATGAGGCGTGGCTCAGCAAGCTCAGTTCGGTGGTCGGTGATCCAGGTGCTTATGTTGTCCCCATGGGACGAGTAGTTGGCACATCAGGAGAAACAAGCATTAAGATCATTGTTCGTCCCAAGACGAATAAAATAATTACTGCCTATCCTATTAAATAGAGGGTTTCACATGCTATGTCCAAGATGCGAGCAGGGAGATATTGTGAAGGTTAGAGTAGTAGGTGGCGAAAAATGCTTATACGTTTGTCAGGAGTGTGAAGCCTCATGGTTTTTATTTGAGGATATTGGAGTTAAGCCATTCTTTGATTATGGAAATTATATGGAAAGTATAGGGAGAAAGCCTTTGTGGACTGAGCTCGAAATAACTTTTGAGTAGCTCTTAAATGTAGATTTTAAGAGCCTAGTGCTCTGAGAGCTCTCAATTTATTTTAAAAATAAAATATACGGAGCCCGTTCTTTAAGAATCTGATGACATATACCGCTTGTAATATCCACTGGACGTCGACGACAGGAGACTAGCGGCCAACCCATCGACTACCGCTACGACGCCTTTGGCCGCCGAATCGCCAAAGAAGTCG
>NZ_ALJC01000052.1 GCF_000282975.1 Pseudomonas psychrophila HA-4 | reverse complement strand
CCCCCCCCCGATTTGCAGCGGCGAAACCGCGCGGGATTTTCTCGGGAAATTTGCATGATTGGACGCTAATTGTCATACGAAACAGCGGGATGGCAAGTTCGGGTCTCATGGTTTTTGATGCGTCCACTCTTTGCTGCATTGTCGGTGATAGTTTGGTTTTGTTAATTTTTGCGGTAGTAGGTAAATGAGGGGGTTTCTTGAAAACCTGTCATTTTTGACAGTATACAGAACGATGGAAAAAGCCTTTAATTTTGACTAGGGCTGTTGAGTAGTTATAAAGAAATATAAAATAACTGGCGCTTAGTTCACTACTTAATATGTCGTTCCCCTGCCTGATAGGGCGGTCATTCTTTGAGTTCAGGTTTTCCCTAAACTGACGATAGAGGCATTATTGTGGGTTTCGTGGCGGTGGGTTCTCTTTTTTGCATAGTCGAGGATTGTGGCATGAATATGTATGACCGTAGATTGGCTGCCCGAAACGCTAGGCTCGCTTATTTTAAAAAGAGGTCAGTCGACCGGCTGTTAGCTGACAATTTGACCTCGCCCGAGATAGAGGGTGTGTTGGCTGGAAATCCACTAGGGTTATTGCCTGCCAGTTTACTTCAAGCATCTTTAAAAATAAAAGTTCCGGTGTGGATTGATTTCCCCCCTCGCGATACTATATTCGATTATGTATTTTTGCAGTGGCGTCCACAAGGCAGCAGCGATGGTGAGTATAAAGATCTTCAGTTAGAGGTTGACGGTATTAAAGTTCCAGGTCCTGCACCTGCCGCGGGAACGCTTTTAGAGTTCTTTATACCTGTTGAGTCTTTTACAGATTCTAATGGTAATGTCCTCAATGGTGCTTATGAATTTAGATACAGTGTAAAATCGTTTAATGGCGGACTGCTTAGTTCGTCTTTGCCTGTTCAGTTAGTACTCGATACTATCCCTCCTTACGGCAGCACGGGTTATCCCGAAGATTTGGTGCTACCGGTAGGGCCTGTTATTGATACTAATGTTGGTGCAATTAAAGCCGACATACCAGCCTATGACGATCAGGCGGAAGGTGACAAAATTGGCGTTTTCTGGATTAAAGGTGATGTGCCTGATGATATTTCTGGACTAACACCCATCGGGGGTTATCAGGATGTTCCCACAGATAAAGTATTTTCAATACCTGAAGCCATTATTAAAGCGGGCGGCGACGGTGATTTCTTTGCGGTCTACATTCTGCTTGATAAAGCCGGAAATGACAGCCGAATTGGCAAGTCGCACCTTATGCAAGTTGCGCTAGGCCCTTTGCCGACGCCTCCACTTGCGGCGCCTACCGTTCGCCATGCCGATGATGTTTCTGATGATCTCATCGATCGGGAAGATGCATTCGCGGGTGTGTTTGTCGATATAAATACGGAAATTAGTAACTGGAAAATCGGTGACGTTATCGTGGTGCAGTGGGAGGGGGCTACTTTGCTACCCTACCCAATAATTGGATTTCCAGTGAGTGTGCCTGTGCCGTGGCTAACAATGAAGGGACAGTACGATTTCACTGCCGGCGACTCCCAAGATACCGCTGTTAAGTACAGCCTTGTACGAGGTTCGCTGCCGTTCCCCTCTGAGGAGGTCACTATTAAGGTCGACCTGTCTAAGGTGGGACCGGAAAATCCAGGTGAGCCTAACCCCGAAAACCCTGCACTGGGGTTAGTGACCGTGACAAGTTTTACCAATGAAACGGACAAAATTGTGTTGGCCGATCGGGGAGAAAGCGCTACGGCAGCATTGGCTCCGTATGTGGGCATAGACAAAGATCAGCTTATTGAACTGTATTGGGCTGGAGCACTTGTCGGTAGCCATACCGTCGACGCAGAACAACCTGGCGATCCGGATATAGAGATTTCCGTGGCGTGGGCCGATATAGAAAAAGGCGGCAACGGTCTGGTGGATGTCTGGTTTAAAGTCTCACACCCAGATTTTATTAACGCTGAACATTCGAAATCCAAGCAGGTTGATGTGACTGCTGTTGATGTGAAACTGCCGGATCCGGTGTTCCCTAAAATTGACACTCAATTAAATTGGTTGAACTGCCCTTCACTGGAATTGACCGACGATGGATCGTATGGCGTACGTGTGCATATTCCGGCATCGGCATATTTGCTTGAAGGTAAAAAAATCAATATTAAATGGACCAGCTATACAGATACTTCGAACACTGTGCCGCTTACGGGTGGTGAACTCGAAAGTGGTGAGCTCACTGTTTCTAAAGACCAGCAAGATAACGGTCTGGACTTTTGGGTCAGACCCTATGAGACGTATTTTTTACCTATTTATGGGTTTGATGCTGACAATGATGGCAGTGGTAAAGTTGAATACACGCTGGAGGTGGCGGGTCAGCTTTATACAGGCACGACAACGGTCGAAATAGCCATGTGGGGCGCTGGTGTCTCATGCCCAATACCGCCGCCCATCATAAGTTGAGTGAATTTGTAGCAGCAGTCTGACAATCTCAGGATTACGACTACAATTCAAGTAGGCGTAGTCCTACATAGATTGTGGGTCGAGGTGCGTAGTATGCGCCAGTCTTTGTAAGACTTTATGAGGAATCCTCCTACGAGGATTCTTTATATTTTCAGCTGCCTCTCCAAAGGATATTCCATGCTCATATTTCGCTCACCCATACCGCATTTCTTCTGTCTGGTTGCGTTGGGCTCCAGTGTGTTTACCTCTGCAAGTATTTATGGCGAAACCATAACGGTCGATGGCTCAGACCTGACTATTGATGGGTCAAACAGTCCTCTTGATAATTACCGAGTGCTAAACGGGTTCACATTGACGGCGAATGGGGCCACGACTCAAAACATCGTCGCTACTGGATCAAAAGTCGTGCTCAACGGCTCAACACTCAACGGTACAGGCTCCAGCATTGGCTTGGGGCTCGCGTCAAGCAAGGCGACGATCACTGATAGTTTTATTAATAGTACTGGCGTAGGACTGCAAGCCGCTGGGTCTTCTTCTGGCATTGGCTCTTCAGCGGATATTTTCAGAAGCACCATCACTGGCGTAACGCGTGGGGCAACAGTCGACCACTTTAGCAGTCTCAACCTGTCTGAAACGAAGTTGGTCGCCACGAGAGCCGATGGGGTGGGCCTCGAAGTATTTAATGGTAAAGTCAACGCTGTTGCCAGCACGATTACCGGTGGCCTCAATGGCATTCAAGTGATTGATGTGTTCACGGTAGGTAACGCTGTCATCAACCTGGACAGCTCGACTGTCGTGGGGCAAGGGGGCGCAGCAATTGTTGTAGATAACTTCGGCCTCGGCACTAATAACGCCCAAATTAATGTATTCAATGGTTCTACACTTTCAGGTGCCAACGGTGTTTTGCTGGATGTTCTAGCAACTGCATCAGCCACGCTTAAAATCAGTGACAGCAATACTCATCTTGTTGGCGATGTGATTGCCGCATCGGGTGCTAAAGCCAGTGTCATCCTTGATAATCAGGCAACCTTGACAGGTCGCCTCAACAATCTTGAAAGTTTAACAATCAATAATCAGGCGCAGTGGGTCATGGTTGAAGACGGCACTGTGGCCGACATGTCCATGAATGGCGGTTCAGTTAAGTTTGGTGATCCTTCGGCGTATTACACCCTATCGGTAGGGAATCTTAGTGGTAATGGCGCTTTCCACATGGCTTCGGATTTTTCAACTGGGGAGACCGATAAGCTTGATGTGACAGGCACGGCTACGGGTGATCACCAATTGGTGGTCACCAGTTCTGGCGCAGATCCAATCAATGCCGATAAGCTTTATCTTGTTCACACGGCAGCAGGGGATGCTAAATTTTCACTGCTTAATGACCGCGTTGATGTAGGTGCATACTCATATGAGCTGGCAAGCACTGAAAATTCAGGCGCAACCGATTGGTATTTGAATCCTGAAAGTAAAACGATCAGCCCGGGCGCTGAATCGGTGATGGCATTGTTTAACACTGCACCTACCGTCTGGTATGGGGAATTGACCACACTGCGCTCGCGCATGGGTGAGTTGCGCATGGGGTCGGGCCAGTCCGGCGCGTGGATTAGAGCCTATGGCAATAAGTACGTGGTGTCAGATTCCTCGGGAGTTGGCTATAAGCAAAATCAGCAGGGGTTAACATTCGGGGCTGATGCACCACTGCCAGTTGGCGATGGTCAGTGGTTGGCAGGCTTGATGGCAGGTTACAGCAAATCTGATCTCGACTTGGATCAAGGGACTTCAGGTACGGTAAACAGCTATTACGCGGGTGCCTACACCACTTGGCTTGATGCGCAAACCGGTTATTACTTTGATGGTGTGGTTAAGGTTAACCGTTTTCAGAATAAGTCTGATGTCAGTTTGAGTGATAACACCAGCACCAACGGCCGTTATAACAACTACGGCGTGGGTGCTTCAGCAGAATTTGGTCGCCATGTAAAGTTTGATAAAGGCTATTTTCTTGAGCCGTACGCCCAAGTATCGAGTGTTGTGATTCAAGGCAAACATTACGATCTGGATAACGGGTTACGTGCTGAGGGTGATCGGACGCGTTCGTTATTGGGCGAAGTAGGCTCTACCGCGGGGCGAAGTTTCGAATTGGCGAGTGGTCAGACCGTTCAACCATATGTCCGTGTCGCCTATCTGCATGAATTCTCAAAAAACAATGAAGTTAAGGTGAACGATAATGTATTTAACAATGACTTGTCAGGCTCGCGAGGAAAGTTAGGCGCCGGTATGACGATGACGTTAAATCAGAAAATTAAACTGTATGCCGACCTTGAATACAGTAAAGGCGATAACGTTGAGCAGCCATTGGGTGGTTCTGTAGGGCTTCACTACAGCTGGTAGGTGTTAATAGGCTGGTTGTTCAGAGATAACACAGGGTGCCTAGTAGTTCTGCTAGTAGCGGGCTGATTGAAATGCGTGCTAAATATACTTTAAGCGCTGTGCGTGCAAAGTAAGATGTTGAATTTAACTCTGCTAGCCAGATTAAGAATCAATTGAAATTTAGTGAGCATCGGTTATGACTGATATTTATAGCAAGAAAAATGTCAACGCGGCTACAGGATTGACAGGCACACCTGATTTGAATTCACAAGATGATGACCTGGAAGAGCCTCAGATACAGGGGGTTCTGCCAGGATTGCCTGAAGGACTAATTCCGGCCTCTGCGCTGAACAGTCCATTATCTATTGAGGTGCCCGTATGGACTGACCTTCCTCCGGCTGGAGGGGTTGATAAACTCTCGTTTGAATGGCGCAGACAAAATACGGCTAATGCTTTTAATATGCTTCAAAGCTATGACGTTAAGGGGCCAATTGCAGAGGCTGATTTCCCGCTATCGTTTGATATTGATGCAGGAAAGTTGGACTTCGAAGAGGGACCATTTGACATCAGGTACCACATAGTCAGTTTCAATGGTGGGACTCTAAGCTACTCTAAAATTGTCCCCTTGGTCATTGACCGGACACCTCCCTATAAGCATGCCAAACCCAGTGCATTACTGCTTCCCGCCACGCAAATTACTATTCCTTTCTTTGAAGCCAACGACGATAAATTTGTCTGTGTTATACCGGAATATACCGATCATCAAGACGGCGATGAAGTGGTTTATTTTTGGCGGACCAGTTCGGGCAGTCAACTCATTGATCAGATACCGGTACCCGCCAACCGAGAGTTAGTCTATACCCGTGCTCAGATTGAAGCTGCGAAGAACGGTGAGTGTTATGCCGAGTACCAACTTATCGATAAAGCAGGTAATAGTAGCCCGTTGAGTGAGTCAGTGCCCATTGAAGTGGACATGGCGCCCCGTTCTCTTGGGTACGTAAAAGTTAAAGGCGCTAGCGGCTCATCTCAATACGGGAAACTGAATATCGATTTTGTAGGGGAGGGCCCTGGAGATGGTATTGCTGTTAATCTTCCTGTCGCTGCTGATATTTATGAGGGCGAGAAGGTCCGACTTCAATGGGCTGATCCCCTGGCGTTTAATGCGGTTACTCTGAGCAACGCCGATCCGGACGATCCTTTATTGTTTAACGTACCCAGAAAAAATATTGCAGCCCATATGGAAAGCAGTTTGGCCGAAGGAGTAGATTTTATTCCGGTCTATTATGAGGTTCTCGATGGTGTAAGCCTTGAAGTGGTCGCGACGTCAGCCATCTATGGCTTGGTTATCACTGATATATTAGCAATGAACTATCCAGTCGTGCAGTGCTCATATGTAGATGGGAATATATTGAGTCTCTCAAAAGTACCCGCCTCGGGAACGGAAGTGAGTATTGGTATTTGGCCATTTATGGCGGATGATCAACATATCAAATTTAAACTGGTTGGTTTGGGACTTGATGATAAGGACTTGGAAGTAATGTTCTTTGAGCATAAAGTGACTGCCGGGGATGTGGCAGATAAGAAGGTAAGTGCCACATTGGCTAAGGCAGAACTTGAGAAATTCAAGGTGGGCGTTAATCTTTTTTTTGAAGGGGAAGTGACGTTTAATAATAAGGCCTACTGGTATAACTTTAGGCCGTTGTGGGCGAATTTGACACGCTAGATTATTGTTTCCCCCGCTTTTTAGTTATATGGAAAAGCGGGGGTCGTATTATTTATAAGTAAGAGTGAAGTTCAAGGCTCCTTCCACCGACCCGGACTCAACTTCATCAGCTGGATGGGTTTGATACATGCGGGCCTTGAAGTCCATAACCGTATTGCCCGGCTGAATGGCGATGACAGGGACTTCTACGCCTAGAGCTATTGGCGTCAGGCCATCGGCCCTGAGCATTTGAATACCTACCCCCTTTGCCGTGGCGCTAGAAGCCAGTGTAAATATCCCTTTAGCAGCATCAAACACCATCGATCCTTTGGCCCCTTCAAGACGAATATTGGCAGTTGCGATATTTGTGTTCGTCGGGTCCGCCTCACAGTTAATCAGATTGATGTGAAAATCGACTGCATCTGTGACGTCGCCCTCTTGAGTAAAGTGCGTGCTGTCCCAACTGCCTAGTTGCACAGGATCTGCGCTGACGGGGCTGCCTGACAAACTGCATTGAGCTTGCACAACAGTACCGGTAACGCCATACGTAAATGCCTTGCCTATGCCGCTAAAGTGACCGCTGAACAACTGAGCGCCATTAAGCGTGTGTACGCCGGGAGCGAGGGTGCCGATTTTAATCAACGTGAGTTGATGCCTTAGATTCGACATGGCGAAGTTAGCGCTGCCCATTGTGCCTCTGTGTTCTGCGTCCATCGGCACATAAGGACCATTGAGCGCAATGAACGAGTTATCTTCTGCACCCTCTTTGACCAAAGGCCTTTGCAACTCGATTCTGATACCAACGCCTGGAATGTTGGTGTGCAGCACTGTACCTGGCATGGGCGGCAGGGGGCCCATGAATATGGGCGCCGATGCAATGGCGTTGAAGCTTAATACCGTGCCAGTCAGACTGTCGTTTGTGCATCCGAGGGCTCCACCCTCAGCGTTGTCCGTGAACAAATTTTTAACGGTACCAATGATGCTACCCAAGGGCGCATCTCTGGGAACATAAACGGCGCCCACATCGGGTGTGAATGAGAGAGGGCCTGCCCCCGATGTCCAGTAACAAGTGTTTACTGCTTGTGCGGCAGTTGCCGTGGACATCGCGAAACAGAGAGCGAGTCCAATCAGGCCTATTAACCGTTGTGTAAACGTGTTCGTGTTCATTGAGTCATTCCAGGTTGACCGGGCGGTTCATTGAATAGCCGTACTTGGAGAGGGCTGTTCATTGGCAAACCAGTTTCTGCACATGAAATCCGTTGATTTCTTGCATTGTTGTCGGTTCTGTCTGCATTTTGCAGCTTTGCTCTTCAGCAGGTCCCCAGCGTACGTTCAATGTGTGCGACTGCAGCGTTGTGGACAGCAACATTTGGCCGGCCTGGCCAATAATGCCCATTTGTTCACCCGTGAGTGAGCTGACCTGAGCTGCAAAAGGTAGGGGTTGGCCGTTGACTGTCGTGGCCGTTATCAGGAGCCGGTTAACTTTTCGGGCAGAGAACACGCTTTTAACAATTGCGCCTCGGCGAGGCACCACTTGGGCGGTTGCGTTCTCGATCTCTATGTTTGGGCCCAGGTCGTCAGTGTTGAGTTCCAGATAATTAACCCGATAGGGGCGCAGGTAAGGAGCCAATACAAACCCCCTGTCATTGGTGCGCATGGCACCAGCATTGGCGACACCCACTCCTGCAATTTCAGGGACCTGAATCAAGGCCATGGTTTCACCTAAATAGGGGCTGAACGTGATGCCTTGGTCGTGAAGCATGATCGCGCCATTGGTATTCAAAGACAGGCTGCGGTATTCACGACCCACGGTGATGCCACTTCCCATGCTGGCAAATGGCGCCTGGTAGTTGGCCGATAACGTTACGGACTCTTGCTGTTGGTCGGTATGGCTGATTGAGCCCCGATAATTGAGAGTGTTGTCGTAGGCGCTGCCACTCATGCTTGCGCGCTGACTGTAGAGGTTGGCATTTTTTTGCAGATCAAATGTGACATTGCTGGCACGGGCAAAGTCCAGAGGCATCGAAATACTTAAGCCTATCTGTCGATCACTGGCGTAGGTGTCGCTAAGTGACTGCGATGCAAATAGGTTGAAGGTGATGTCCTGGTATTGGGTATTGAAGCTGAATTGAAACTGACGCTGCTTGTAGTTCGTCCCCCAATAATCTTGATGTGACAGCGAAAGGTTGAGGGAACTGCGAGTGGTTAAACGTTGATAAATCGAAGCTTCTATACGGCTTCGGCGGCTACCGAAAAACGTCGAGTCTTGGCTGCGCTGGCGCAGCGCTTCGTCAAAGTCTCGGTAGCCCTCGGTTGAATAGCGATAACCGGCAAATCGCAGGTTAGTGCCCGAGTTAAAGGATTTACCGAATTTGATGGCATAGCTCAAACCCTGGAGGCTCTGTACATCACTCGAATTGATCTGTGCACTTGAACGAGTGGCATCAAATGCCAAGGCGCCGAATGCGCCCAGATCCTTAGCGATCCCCACGGTGCCGGCCTGATAAAAATTGCTCCCCATGACACCGCCATACAGCGTGGAATTCCAGGCTGTGCCCATCGCTAATGTGCCTTGCCATAGCATTGGCTCGCTCAGGTGGGTTGCTGCGTTGTAACGGCCCCCCGCAGCGCTATAACGCCAGACGCCTTCGCGCAATAGATTGCTTAGCGTTGCATAAGGTTGAGTAAAGCGTCTTACCTGACCGTCTTCTTCTGTGAGCACAACTTCGAGTTCGCCACTGCCGCCTGCAGTGCTCAGGTCGTCGATCTCATAAGGACCGGCACTCACATAGGTTGAGTAAATGGGGTAACCGTTTTGCCGCACTTCGAGTTTGGCGCGAGTCAGCGCCACACCCCGAATGATCGGGGCGTAACTTTGCAGGACGTCTGGCAGCATCCCGGGATCTGAGCGAAGCACGACCCCCTGGATAGGAATGCTGCGAAAAATATCACCTTCAGTTGAGGCTTCACCTAGCGTCAAATTTGCGCGGGTGCCCGGAATATCGCGTTGCAGGTAAGTAAATGAGCGTGTCCACTGGTCATCATCGGAGTCATCCTGCCGAAAGGATTGACTGCTTCGAAAACGCCACTCGCCAAGGTTGATGCCAGTGCTGAGAAGTAAATCCTGGCTGCTACTCTCGCCCCTGTAGCGGTTTGAGCTCTGCTGTGCCGAAGCCTGGTAGTTGATGAAGGCAGCATTGATGCCGGTATCCAAGCGTTTGGGGTCAACATGCCCCACAACATCACGGCGCAACGCAATCTGCGGGATTGAGATATCCAGCAGCATTTTGCTGTTGTCAAAATCCACTTTTGAACCGGGTATCAGGTTTAAAAGATCCACGCAGGCTGCTTGTAAAGAAGCGGGGTCTTGAACGCTGTCAAGTTTGACCCCGATTAACGCCAGTAAACTGGCAGGCAGGCAGGGCTGGAGTGTTTCGCCATCGGTACTCAGCTGTAAGTGGATTAGCTGTTGTTCAAACACCTGTGAGTTGGCTTGAATGAGCACCCAATAACGGCCTGGACTAAGGTCATGGCCTTTAGACAGGGCCTCAAGTGCGAGGTTGCCCGTTTCCGTGGCTTGGCCTTGGTCTTGTCGCATGAAGCTGGATTGAAATTGGGTTGCCCCGCTGGCGAATGAAAAGGCTACAGTTGTCAGGTTGAAGCTGGCACTGATGACAACCAACCTGGTAAATCTCAGGCGCGCAGAGGCATTGCGCAAGCCGGGTGAGCAGATCATGGTGAGTTCCTGGCAGGTCAATGCAATGGTTAGCTTTAGTTGGCGGGCGCCACAGGAGCAGTCAAAGGTGTGCTGAAGCCGCCGTAGTCATTGATTGCAGAGAACAGGACCCGTATATCGGCGCCGAGCTTGATGTTACTCAGTGGGTAAACCTGACGTGACAGTGGGGCGGCCATCGGCGGGTTTTTAGGGGACTGCGTGTGTCCGCTTGAACTGACATCCAGGCGTATAAAGGAAACGAAGTAGGGGCTTGGGTTGTAAACCTCAAGGTAGGGTTTACCTTGGATATTCTTTATAGACCATTGCAATTCTTTTAAGCGAGTTTGAGGGTTACCCTTAATCAAGGACGGGCGATAGAACAACTTAATACGTGTGCGTAAAGCAATATTCAGCACCCCACCTTCAATCTTTGTAGTTTGAGGGATTTCTTGTATGTTGAAATAGAACACCGATTCACGATCGTCAGGTAATTGATGCGGAAGCATATTTATTTGTACATGTTGTTCTTTGCCTGCGTTAAGTCGAAATAAGGCAGGTGACGGAATAAAAGGCACCGTGGTGCTGCTGTCATCGCTGGCAGTATTGACCCAGGTTTGAACCGCAAACGGTTTCTTGCTGGGGTTAGAAATAATAGCGGACACACTGCGTTTATCGCCGTCATACACAACGCGTGTGCCATTTATAACGAGGGCTGCGTGATTGGTAGCACTGTAGAGCACACATGTTGTTACCATTGCCATCACGCGTAAAGCGGGTCTTGAACCGTTGACCTTTCTGATGAAACCGAACATGGAGTGCGGACCTGTTGGCAAAGTAAAGTGTTGGCGAGTTAGGTAGGTGCTGCCCCTGTCTGGCAAGGGCAAGCGGTGGGGCATTAGTTGATGGTGACGAGGAAGGCTACGTCGGCATCTGCAGGTCCAGCGGTTACAGTGGCTGCTGTTGAGCGGTAATAAGCATCAAACTTCATGTCACTGGCCACCGTTGCACTGAGTGGGTAGGTGTTGGATGCCGTACCGTTTTTAACGGCAAAGCCGGTGTTGTCCTTGATAACGATCGCAACTCCAGTGGCTGCGCCGGTAAAGTTTTTGGTTGCATAGTAGTCACCGCTGGTATCCGCCGTGCCGGTGAACGTAACAGTTCCCGTATTTGGGTTAGCGGGGTCGAGGTTGCAACCTGCATCTGCTGGTACACGAAGAATAAAGTCATTGCCGGGGTATTCTTGGCCGACTGCAGTAAAGCGTGAAGGCGATATTGAGCCCATACTTACTTCGTTCCCAATAGCCCCGCTGCCTGGGTTAACAACTTCAATTGGGCAAGTTGAGCTGTCAATTTTGCCGACAAAGTTGATCGTGCCAGTGTTTGCAGTGGCGATAGTGCTGGCCATGCCCGTCAGGAGGCCTAGCGCTAGTGGTATCAGCGTTTTTTTCATGGAGTTAAAACCTTTTGAAAGAGATGCAGGGCGCGAATGACACGAAATAATGCCATGTAAGTGCATCAAAGAATGGGTGTGTACAGTTACTCTTTTGAACGGGCAGGAGTCTGATTCTATTAGCGGGTAAGTGATATGAGATAACTCTCATTTATGAAGGGGCGAGAGTATATGCCTAACAATGTGAGGCTTCGTTCAACGGGTTCACGCGTCGTTCGTGACGCGTGAACGAGAGTCTGCTAGTTGCGGACAGCGTTATTGGCTGTCCCGCGCACACCTGCCTCTGACGAGAACACCCTGGGTGCAATTGATACAGGCGGATGTGCTTTGATAGCAGGTGCGGCAGTCGTGGTAGCTGGTTGTGTAAACTCAGTGGCTACTTCTGATGGCGGCCTGCCAGCGGTATAAGAACGAGTAGCAGTATGAGGAGTATGAGCTGGAGCAGTTGAGTACTGAAGAAATATTGAATGGTCCACATCTGCCAAATCATCCAAAAAAATACTCTCTTTGAGGGACGCTCTAGAAGCACTGGCACTTCTCTTTAACGTTCGACTCGTCCATTTCCCTGCAAATAAAGCTAAACCTGCCACTCCCATTGCAAGCCCTGCAATCTGAGGTATATAGGCCGCGGTCCCAACAGCGTTTAACATTTGTGAGTTATTCGTTCCGACAGCTATCGCTTCAGCAGTTGTAAGCCCTATATCAGCAAGAAAGAACATCTTATCGAAAAGACCCTGTACTGGGAGTGCAGAGAAGAGCAAGTAGGTCGTTCCATACGACACTGCAGCGGCAGCTTGAGCTATAACTGCAGCCGCTGCAGTACTTGCACCCAGAGCCGCTACTGTTCCAGAAACAGCGCCAAATACCGTGGAGGCTACAGACGCAGCGACAACACCCGCAGGTGGGAAAAACACCGTAGCAACAATAGCTCCCACCACCAGATAAACGCCAATGATGACCCCCAGCCAGTCAAGAACACCCGGCGAACGTGTAGGGACCGGACGCTCAGGTCGCCTGTTACGCCCTGTCCCTGCATGACCAGTGGGGTCTCGCAAAGCGACTGGATTACCGAGGCAATACCCATAAGGGTTCAGGCCGCCGGCACCAAATGGGCTCATAGAGTCAGGGCTGTGGAATCGCATCAGGTGCGGGTTATAGGCCCGATAGCCTTTACCCAGCAAGTACCAGCCACTGGCTTCATCTAATACTTCCCCATTGAAGGCCACCATGCTGTGAAGTGCCTGTTCGCTACTGCGTTCACCATAGGCTGTGTAGGCTGCTGTAAGCAGTTGGTTTTGCAGGCACTCTCCCACGACCGTGTGGCTGGCGTCGGTGAGTAATGTCAGTGTTTTATTCTCATCCCCAGATTGTTGCTGGCCGAAGGGTTGCTCATTAACAGTGAGCAGATGAGTGCTTATGCCTTCATGCACAGCAAGGCTTAAACGGTTGCCCTCATAAAAGCGCAAGGTTTCTGTCTGCGCGCCCACCTGTGTCGACATTAAATGACTATGCGCATCGTAACGATATCGGCAGACAGTTTGTCCACCATCGGCGGCTTCAACCCGTAACAGTCTGCCTTGGGTGTCATAGATCAAGCGTTGACCTTGCTCATCATTGAGCATATTGCCATCTGCGTCGTAATCGAATGCTTGGTATGCCGGGTAGCTTACATGGTCATGGCTCACGCTAAGCAGGCGGCACGAATCATCAATTGCATAGGTAAACAGGGCGAGATCGGACTGGCCGTCTGCAAAAGTACTCAAACAGCGTTTTATGTTATCGAGGGCATCGAATCGGAATACCTGGCGGGTGATTTCATTGCCGTAGCGGTCCTTGGGTAGGGCTGGCCCCGTATAGGTGTGTTTGCAAAGCCGCCCTCTGGCGTCATATTCGAATCTCTCCAAGAGTTGAGAAACACCTGCGACCATCAGTTCGCGGGCGTCTAGAAGATTATTGGGTAACCAGCACTGTGAAAGTATTCTCGGTGCCTCAGTGTTTAATGTTTGAGTACGAAGAATTTCCCGACCCTGATCGTCATATTCAATGTCAACAGTGAGTGTTGTGTTCGCTGCACTGTCAGTTGTAATGGTGCGCGAAAGCTGACCGCAACTGTTGTAGGTGAACGCAACACTTAAACCCCGTGATTCATCACCGTCATACTGTTGTACGGTTGCAAGCCGAGCGTAGGCATCATAAGTGTTGCGTTTAGTCATGCCGGTAGAATCTGTTTTACTTAATGCCAGACCGTTTATCGAGTAGGTATAGTGAGTGATCAATTCATGACCGGAGCTATTCTTGCGCGTTTCTTTGACCAGTTGTCTCTGACTGTCGTATTCGTAGCGGGTAGAGCCGTCAGTGTTAAAAGCATCGGTCATTGAAGCGTTAAGTGGGTTGTACTTGAAGGTGCACGACGTCTCATCTTGGGGCTGAACGGCGCTGGGTAACGTTGTCAGTCGCAGATCATAGTTATAATCAATCCACTTGCCACTGGCTCTTGTCAAACGGCTGACTTGAGCTTGCCCCTCCACATAGTCGTATTGCTCGGTAAGCGTACCGGTAGTCATTAAGGTGCGTCGCCCAAAGCCATCGAACTGTTGCTTACCCACTAGCAATTCAGGTTCTGAGTGATTGTTGGGTGTTACCGTTATCGAAGAATGAAGCCCTTGTGTGGCGTGGGGAGCATATGTGTTGGTCACGCGTGTTAAGTCAGGCAGTGTGGTGGTCAAAAGACGTGATCTACTGTCATAGCTATAGCGCGTGATTCGACCGGATTCATCTTTGGATGCAATGCAACGTCCAAAACCGTCATATGAAAAGTTCTTGATGGCGAGTAATTTTCGGTTCGCATTAAGAGACTTGGCCCATAGCGGCTTGTCGAATGAATTCAGTAGGGTGACAGTCAAGTTACTGATGAGTGCCGGGTTGTCTGAACTCTGCAAGTAGTGTGTGAGCGTTGGATGTTTAACCGCTGGAGTGCCCGCATCGATACCGATAGGGTCGCTGCAGTCCACAACCCGTGTACCGTCCGGTCCGGTAACTGAGTACTGTTGACCCCAGTCATCATAGTCAAATGAGCGACTGAACATGTGCTCCTTATCGTCCAGCCAGTCATAAGTGGACTCTTTAACCAAATTGCCCCGTGCGTCGAATTGGGCATGATAGGTCTGGACTTCTTCAGCCATGAAACGGCTAGCCGGGTCTAGTCGTGATTCACGGACAGCGCGATTAAGTCCGTCAAAATAGGTATGAGTTTCAACACCATCAACATTCGTCACGACTTGCTTGGCTTGAGAACCATCAACACTCAGTGCATAAGTGTAATACTTTGAAGCCTCAACATTTGTACCGGGTGCGGTTGATTCTTGAATGACTCTGCCCAATGCGTCGTAGCGATACGCTTGAACAATTGAACCCTCTTTCGTAGAACGTGGGTTACCGTCAAAGACAGAAATCTGGCTGATTAAAGAAAGCGTCAGTGGTGCTTGATCAATAACGTGAGTGGTGTCGGTCTTGTTGATGACAAGGAGAGAAGGATCTTCACCCAATTGGTAGGTGTATTCGGTACTCTGCGTCGTCGTGTCTACAGTAACCGTTTTGTTTTTCAAGCGTCCATGAAGAAAAGGCTCACTGAGCTCATCAAAATAGGAGGTACGTGACGTTTGCAATTCGAGGGTTTGATCGCCCTGAAGTTCGAGCAGCGTCTCTTCGCAGGAATATATAAATGTGTCTACTCGATCGGACGCTAACGAAGGGAGAGAGGCGTATGAATAGCGGGTCAATAATGTCGGTGGAGCGGCCTCGAGCATGTCTCGTGCAGGAATCACTGTTTTGTCGCGCATATATCGCACGAACCCCTCCCTATCAGCCGGGCAAGAGTAGTCCTCTGAGTCTTCGCCATCCGGACTGTAATAGGTGTAGTGTTCAACCATACCTGTGTCGTAAGTCTGGCTAGTCAACAGGCCTCTGTTGTTGTATGTGGATGAATGCCTGATACTTCGTAGCTGATTGATGTCATCTTCCAAATACCATGTTTGTGTTGATTTAACAGGCAGTTGGCAGTAAGCCCTTTGTTGATGAAAAGGCTGGTTCACGTTTATGGCATATTCTGTTATTACACGATATACGTGCCCATTCTGCGCCGTCACATCCAGAACCAATAAGTGATAGCGGTTAAAGGTACGCGTTTGAGTACGTACAGCGATGTCATTAACGATCAGAGACTGCGTGCTGGTATAGGTGTAATCGGTCAAGACCTTATAGAGGTTATCCTGACCATCGTCTTCCCATTCAAAGCCCCCCGCCCCGAACCCTAAAAAATTTTCAGAGCTATACGTATAGTGATGTTCTAACGCAGGTTGCTCAAAGCGTGGAAGCACAAGGTGCTTGAAGACTCGGGGAATTTGTTGTGATCCAGACGCGGGGTGCTCATGCCCTTGTGTGTCATAGGTAATCTCTTCCTTGCTTCCTGCAGGTGAACTCACACTTTCAATGCACAGGCACCCAAAAATCCTTCTATAGGTGAACGCCCATAAGGCTTTATCTTCAGAAGGTAAATGAATCTGTGTGACCCAATTTTCGTCGCCTGTTAGCTCCATACTGAACCGCGCTACGGGTTTGCCCCCTTCTGCGGAAAATGGATACAAATCAATGTGTATAAAGCCTTCCCCAGGTTCACGAGTCACTGACAGCACGAGTAAATCGTTAGCATCAGAAATGGTGTTAAGTAAGGGATGTCCATCAAATTCGGTATAGTCCAGTACGATTTTCTGCCCCTCCGCAGAATAATACTCTTCAGGCACTGCCACAGTCCCTTGATCAACCAGGATTTCCATTTCTCCAGACACGTGCATAACACGGTAAGTGTCATTGCCTTCGTCATATAAATGAAACGTATCAAGCCGTTGTTCCGGAATGATGGCGCGACCTGAATCGGGGTCCCAACTGTCAACTTTGTAGGTTTCGCCTGTGTGCAATGAAATGATTTGCGTACTCACATCGAATTGCGTGAGTTGCAAGTCCCAACCATATCCAAAACCGTGATCGCTCAATTGGAGTGGATTAAAGTTCAGAACAAGCGGGATGCTTGGGCCGCTCAGAAAATTTGTTTTGATGTCGGGCAATTCAATCGAGACCGTGTATTGGCCGGTACGGGGATCAACGCCGTTCTGGAGGGCACCCAGGAAATTGAACGCATTGGAGTGTACTGCTGTAGAGGCGACCATGGGTAAGGTTCTCTTGTTGAATAAGGAAACAATAGTTTTACGACCGCAAAAAATAACCTACCGCTATAGGGTTTTATAAAACGCTCTGAAGACTAGTGGGCACCTGCGCAGTGTCATCGGTCATAGGTACTTTTGGCCAGCCTAGCAGTATTGTCGTCCCAGCGTACCTAGCATATCTGATAGTACCCGTCGGCCTTTTTGGGGTGTAAAACTATCTGCATCGTGTTCATGTAAAAGAACAGCATGGCTTATCTATAGATGCTTATTGAGTGGAGTACACGTTGTGGTTTATATTTTTCCGCTGCCTAGAGTCGACGATCTTGACGCCGAGAATGTATTGGATCTCGTTGCGTTAGGAACATCTCCGCTACAAGCATACGTGTGGTATGACGGTATAGCTAAAGGTGACGTGATATACCCTAATTGGCGAGGGTGCAGTGAATCAGGTGATGTGGTCGACTGTGTTAACTCTCTTGTGGATGTTGTAGGGGACTTCAGTAGCGGAATGGCTGTGCCTATTCCCAATGCCGTGGTGGTACCACTTGATCAAGGGCAAGCATTTTATTCATATGCCGTAAAACGCGTGGGTGAAGCAGACAGAGGTGCCGAGTCTAAACGGCTGATTATTTATATTGGGAAACGGCCGGCACAAAAACTACCGCCCGCGCAAATTACCGAGTCCAATTCATTATGTCTTGATGTCGACGATATTCCCGGCGGCGGCGCTAGTGTCACAGTCTTGCCGTATCAAGCGATGGCTGCAGGAGACAAAGTGACCTATGTATGGTCAGGTTATATGGATGATAGTTCTCCAGAAGAACCGGTCACTTATGAATATATAGTTCAGCCTAAAGATAAGGGTCAACCATTGACTTGGTTTATTGAAAAGACCTATTTCGATTTTATAGAAGACGGGCACGGCTATCTGGACTATTCCGTGGAATACAATATGCCCGCTGTGGGTTTGATATCACATGCCAGCCAGCAGCGTTTTGAAATTGTCCCATCACTAGAACCGTTACTGCCGGAACCTACAGTCAATGGTTTCAGTGGTTTAGAACTTAATCCGGATGCTTACCCAGGTGGCATTACAGTCAGCATTCCATTATTTGAGAGCGCTCGTATAGGGGATGACGTACGGGTGTATGGCAAAAGCAGTGTGCAGGCGTTAAGTACTTTACGCACCCTGCGCATTGATCCTTCTAACCTAGACAGCGGCAGACTTGAGTGCATCTTCGAGTCAGAATGGTTAGTGGCTAATAATTGGCAGTCGATTGAACTGTTTTATCAATGGGGGCGTCAGAAACTGTCACGAAGTTCACAGGCTCTTTCTTTTGAGATAAAACAAACCCGTGACTTAATTGCACCCATGGTTAAGACGTCCTATCCAGATGGAAATGATCAGTTTTGGTTCGATGCCATCGAGGGGTCGGTTACCGGTATTGATGTGATTATCCCCGATGCGGCAATTATTGACGCTGGCGATACGGTCAAGGTTGAGTGGGCTTTTGCCAACAACGTGTCTGCCTACACGGGTTCATCCTATGCAGATAGACCGCGAGAGTTCAATGTGCCGCTGCAGTACATAGCACCCTTTATGGGTAAACGGATAGATGTGGCTTATAGCGTCACCCCACAAAATCCAGAGGCAGAGGGTGAGATTTACTATTCAAAATTATTCAACGTTGAGATCAAAAGATTGCCAGCTAATCAATTTCCATTATTGAGTCACGCGCTGGGCGGTCCATCTAATACCCTATCACTTGCATCAGTACCCGCCACAGGTGCACCGTTTGTATTAAGCAAGTGGAAGTTTATGGCGGCAGGACAGCTTGTCACCATTGAAGCCAAGGGCGGTACGAGTGATCCGACGCTTAAAGAGTACTTGTGTGAGGGTGCCGAAGTGGAAGAAGCAGACGTGTCGGCTGGACAATTTAATGCCGTGCTGACAAAAAGTTTTCTGCAGAAACTTACCTTGAAATCCAAATTTACTGTGTCTACCAAGGTTAGTTTCGATGGCGGTGAAACTTACCTCTCTTTCCGGTTGCTTGAACTCACACTTGTGGACTAACAATTTTAATTAATCTACCTGAGCATTTATATCATGACAAAAGTATTCAAGGCCGTGCGCAGTTTAACCAAGGCAGTGGCTTTGCCTAATGCATCAGAACAATTGATGGCATGGTTGAAAGAAAAGCCTCAAACCTATGGTTGGGGTGCGATTTTGGCGTACGATCGCCAAAAGGCTAATAAAATGCTGAAGCAAGAACATATAAGCCGATTTAATAGTGAGTCTATTTTATTACCTGTCAGTCTGGAGGTTATAGGCGGTGGGGAGACTAAAAAGTTATATGGGTATGAGTTTGATTCGCCGATAATTTCATTTGAGAACTATTCTAATGGTGACATTAGCAATGAGCCTCGTTGTGTACTAAGAATGCCGATCATCGCTGGGTCTTACATGACGGTAGCGGCAAAAGGAATTGTCACTTCTATCAGTGTACTTGACCCTTTGGACGGTCAAGTATTGTCAATGATCATGGACCTGAAAACGGGGACGGTTAACGACAAGCAACAAGTCATGTTTAATATCCAGGACGGCACCGATTTTTCTGTCGATGTCAATGATAACTACTTGGATCAAGTGGATGTGGGTAAGGTCTTTAAAGCCTACTTTGAGGATCAAGTGCCTGATGATAAAAAAGTGTGGGCCTTAAGTCAGATTGATACCAGTAAAAATGAATACTTGAAGCCCTTGAATATTCAGCTAGAGGTGCGCAAGTATGAAGATGCAGCAGAGATTGCCGATGGTGAATTAATCATATGTGTGGGTATGGAAGGAGATGTCGCAGGCAGTACTTTACCGATTGATTTCGAGTATTTGACTGCTAGTAATTCTGCCACTTTAATTTTAGGGCAGTCAACGTTGCTTGAAAAAGTGGTGGGTAATAATTTTGAAGTCCCATTAAGCGAGCTTGGTGGAGAGATTGAATTGGCCGAAAAGCAGTATAAGTTGCGATTTACAAAGGGTTTTATACCGCTTGCTGCTGTAACTGCTGAAGTTGATACAGGCACTGCGCAAGGAACTGTTCATCTGCCTGATTTGCAACTAACTTATGGGCCTCCTAACGATATGCACGTGGGCGTTGAAAGTGGAAAAGTTATGGCTAGGTGGCGTGCCGAGAATTACGTATACATAAGGGTGCAATATACCAGCTTCGACTGTACGCCCAGGGCACTTTATGGCGTAGGGGCTGAGAGGTCGTCGACTTACAGTGTAAACCCTGATGGAAGTGGCGTGGTGTCTGCGGGATACATTGAAGATAGCGATTTTTTTTACATTACAGTTTTAGATGATCCTATCGCTGGATCTTATGTTCATCATTTCTTGGAAGTATCTGATTATAAGGCTAATGCCTACTCGATCATTAGTAGAGAGTTTTCAGGAGTCGCTAAGCCTGTTCCTGAAATTAACTCCTTCGTACTGGAAAGTATTTTATTCAAAAATGAAGACACCGTGTCCTTGTCTTCATGCGCGCTGCCTAATGACTTGGTGATGTTTGGTGACATCGGGCCGACCGCATCGGCATTTGAAGTTTCGCCCATGGAAGCCGTTGTTCTACACGGTAAAACCCAACAGTTTACCCTAGCTCCGCAAGGTGCCTCCGCTGTCACGTGGTCTGTCGAAAGTGCTTCAGGAGACCCTGAGTTCGTTGGCAGTATTCATCCAACTAGCGGCCTGTACACCGCCCCCGATATTCGCGGTTATAAAGGTACCCAGGCACGTGTCCGAGTTATCGCAACCTACGGAAACTACAGAACTTACGCATTGGTGAGCGTCTTGAAAAAGACCATTACGGTTAACCCTTTGGTGACTGTAAAAGTCATCGGTGAGGTGCCTAGCGATAAGGATAAAGTTACGCTGAGTACCAACAGTTCTGATGGTAATGCCCCCACATGGAAACTTAAAAAAACCGGTCTAGAAGGTACATTGGAGTCCACGACCGGGTTTAGCAATGTCTATACTCCGCGACCTTATAACCAAGTCGATGTTGCGTATGTTGTGGACGAAATTATTGTGACCGATAGCGCGGGAATTGAGCAAACTGCCGTCATCGTGGTTGATCATGGCACGAGCGTAAACTCTGCTATGACGGAAGGGTCTTCAACCGCAACAACTGTCCAGTTGCAATGTAAAGTGGGCAAGGAAGATGTAACAGCATTCACTGCGTTTAATGTGTTACTAGGAGGCTCGGGTACTATTAATGAAACGGGTCTGTATACGCAAGCACAAGAAATAGTTAGCCCCTTTGCGTTAGTCAATTGTGTTACGTCTGATTTTGGCCGTGAGGTTATTTCTTACATACTGGTTCCTTTGCCATTGAGTGTCAGTGGTTAGGCCTAGTGATCATCGCACAAAGATGGCAGAAAACTTACTATTTACCTAGCCAGGAAAAATATCATGTCAATTAATTCTCGTAGTGAAATTATAAAACAATTGAATGGAAAATCTGTGACCTATGGCTGGGGAGCTATCACAGTATTTAATCGTACGCGAATCAATCGGTTTTTAGAGCAACAATATATAACGCGTTTGGAGGGGTACAGTTTTCTACCGGCCTTTAAAGGGGATGTGTCTCTGGAGGGGAGTTCGTCGGGTACCGTTCAACTAGAATCGATCGTGCTGGGCAAGCCATTATTGTCATTTGCTGATGAGGCCTCGCTTGATGAGTCTTACGCGACGGTGAGTATGAATGTGATCTCTGGCACTGTATTGATGATGCAGCCCGGGGAGCGCGTTTCGCGCGTCTCTACAAGCCTTAGGATCCGAGAGTCACAAGGCTATCAATTAAAACTTCGGATCAAGTTATCCGTGGTCGCTGGTTCTATTAATGATCAGGGTCTGGTCATAATGGATTTGAAGGAAGGTGTAGATTTCACATGTAATGTGCTGCCCGACTATCTGGACCAAGAAGCAATTGGCGGTGCTTTTAAAGAATACTTTACTAACCTGCCTGTTTATCAGCGCGTGTTTGTGCTGGGTATGCTCGATGTCAGTGCGTATGATCCATTGGCTCCGAAGGAGTTCGCTATTTTGACTCAGCGCGCGCCGGAGGCCGGGAAAATGGCCTCAGCCAATTATGGTGATGGTGCTGTAGTCGTATTTATTCGGGTGGCGGCGGATGAACAAATGGGTACGTTACCAGGAGATAACTCAGGGTTTCCTTACTTGATACCTGATGACGTGGAAGATGGCGAAAATATTTATTCTGCTGCGATCATGATTGCAGAAAAATGGAAAAAATATGTGGGCGACGAGCAGATTTCGACATTAACTCGTTTGTTGTTTCCGGCCGCAGAAGTGTTTGTAAGTAAAGACGATGCCACACCCTACGACTATATAAATTTCGGTAATGTTGATCCTGCGAGTACACAGTTAACCATTGAGCCCTCGATGGCTAGGCTACAGGCTGGCGAGTCTGAGGCTTTCAGGGTCTTGGATGCTAAAGGAGCACCTGTTTCGGGTGTCGTCTGGACAGCAAAAAACTTAAACAGCCGTACGCGGGCGGGCGATGGCACCATCAGTGCAAGCGGTGTTTATACCGCTGCCGCTGAAGAGCACATTGGGTTTGACTCAGTACGGGTTGTCGTAACAGGAAAGGTGATTCAAGCAGGTAAAACGTTCACCGTATCAGCGGGAGTCACTGTTTCTACTGACGGTATGGTTATTGCACCTCAACTCAGTAGTCGAATTATCCAAATCAAGCCTCAGCCGGTCATGCTGAGTGTTACCACCACAGCGAGTTCACAATTAACGTGGTCGTTGTCGTTGCCTGATATGGGCACACTCGAGTGCTCTGGGAACACTGCACTTTATACGCCACCCATTCAGGAACAAACGGAGTTCGAAAACGTACAAAAAATCAGGGTGCATGATGCGCTCACGGATCAATACGTTGAAAGCACAGTTTTGTTATTCAATGACTATCCTCTTAATAAAGTTGAACCCGCGCATACGCGTCATATTAAGCGCTCAAAAACACTAAATTTTGAAATAAATGACGACGCCCCGGTGGGGGTGAAAGTGTGGAGTGTCATTAGCGGTACAGGTCAGTTTAAGGATCCTTTAGTGGGTGTGTTTACCGCCCCCGATGTAATTACAGAGACTGTGACTGTCGTAAAATGTGTTTGGACTTACCAAGGTTCGACTCGATCGTTTTATAGCACTGTAGAATTTGATCGTTTTGAAGACGAACCCTCATGGGCAGCGTTGAATTCTTTCACTGTCAGGGTGCGTGATACTGGCGGAAGTCTAGCATCGACGGGGTTCGCTTATAGAAATGGATTACAACAAATAAAACTGGCTGTTGAAATTGAGACTAAGAAAGTAGGCGAAGTTTCGGTTCGCCCTTCGGCAGAAGAGTTACAAACGCTTAGACTTTTGCACAGCAATGGTTCCATCGTAGAGCCACTGCTGCCCGAACAGTCAGGCATTGGCCCCGACGCTCCACCTATGTGGGCAACGCACACCTTAGCCAACTCAATTTATTTGTATCCAGCGACTAATATTGCTGTTTCCGATACGTTTGTACCCGAGCCCCTTGACGAAGAAAGTACGGTAAATTTAGAGTTTTATGTTCATACCACTGCACTGCCAAGAACGAATGATACCTTTCGTTTGACATTCAGGGGAGGTTCTAATGATAAGACCTTTTACTCCGATGACCTAAATGAAGAAACGGGCAAGGTGAACTTGACAGCCGTGAATAACCCTACTTTGACGGTGAACGATTATACCTTTTTAAAGACAGCTATTTCGGATGGTACGCTAAAGGCGCCAGTTCATTCACTTTCTGGTAAGAACGCCCGTACAACAATAGCTGCTGAAGTTAAAGCTCAAGATCCAGAGCCCGGTACAGATTATGACCTTAAATTAGTAACGCTGGACTATTATGAACTCGCCCTTGTTTCCCGAAAAATAGTGAGTTTAAAGTTCTACTCCGAAGGTGTAGGCGCGGGTTTTAATTTTGCTTATAAATCAACTGTTCGCTGGGAGTCTCTACTAAAGGAAGAGACTATGTTCAGTTTCTCAGGGTACGCGTGGAAACCTTTCTCATTAGAAGGTATACCGTCTGGTGAAATTGAAAGCAGCTTGTTGCAGTTTGGTCAAAGTCTAGATTTGTTAGTGGTTAAAGAGGGCGGGTTGACGGTGCCTGTCAACAGAGTCTTAGTGCCAGGTAATGTCATATTCAGTATGCATCGAACTGATGATGTACGTTTTGGTGATGCTGTTAGTCCAGATCAAATCACTGCGCGCGACGGCTTGCAACATAACGTTTACGCTCAGGTAATGGATCAGTATGGATGTTGGTTTAAGATAGAAGTTGGTTTTCCGCCGGTAGATTTGCATGATCGCGAACAGTTGCAGTTAAGATTTATCGAATGATGGTATGAATTAGGCTTGTTTGTTAATTAAATTGAGGGCTTGAAAATGAATATTTTTTCTGTGATAAGTTTTATTTTATTGTCGGCAGTAGGCGCTGCAGCTGTAGGGGGCGAGCCCATAGCATCTGTTATAAAACCACTAGCAGAAAATGGCACTATTGAGCTTTTCAATAGACAAAACAATAATAATTGCACGCTTGATTTTATAACAAAGAAATATAGGCTGCAGCAAGGTAATGAGTGTGAGAATGATGTGGTATACAGTTTTATGCTGCACAGTGTTCCATCTGCCGCCACTATAATCATGGCGGATTCCGGTGAGTGCGGTAAAAATGAAAACTTTTACTTTGAATTCAAAACGATCAAGTATGAAACGAGTGTTCCGTTAATTGAATTGAATAATATCCCCACCTTTGAGGAAGGTGCTGTTGTGGCGCCAGGATTGCGCTTGGTCAAGAAAATTTGGAATGGCGAAAAAATTGGGGGGAAATTGTCGTGTGTGGAGATTATACGCTCTGAATAATAGTCAATCCTTTAGCTGTATCTAATGGAATACGCTTGAGATTTTGTATTGTGTCTTAAGCTGACATGTCAAATAAATTAACTTTCAGTTTTTTAATCGGTTCGTTAATAACTACCATAAACATGGCAGTTATTTCTCTGGAGATTATAATGGCTACCTCTACGGCAGTGCATTCCAACGCGTTCAACTTCATGAGTTATCTACAAAGCGGTGTAGACCCTCGTACAGGTCAATATACTGTCGCAATCAGTTTGCCTTCGATTGCGGTGAATAATATTACTGGCCCTGACGTATCATTAGGGCTGAATTTTAATCCGCTCAATACACAGGATGCCGGCTGGGGGCTAGGGTGGAGCCTGCCGCGATCTGAATATGATCCGAAACGCTCTATTGTGTCCTTGGGGTCGGGTGAGACGTTTAAAGTTACAGCCATTGATGCTGATGGGCTTTGCACAATGGAGGAGCAGAAACTCCTGGGTTTTAAATTGTACGATGAAGGTGGTGAGCGCTATCGGATTGTACATAAGTCTGGAGACGTTGAAGAGCTGCAAGTCATGGGTAGCTCGGCGTCGCGTATGGCGTTGCCTATCCGGTTATATGCAATTAGTGGGCGTAGTGTCTCGTTTTTTTATGAGGCCCCTACGTTCCCACTGATGTTGACACGTATTGAGGATGAGCTTGGTAATACACTGTTTAGTGTCAAACGTAATGCCAATACTAATATTGAAGTGTTACTACAACCCTTTGCAGGTGAACAGGGTACGCCACTTGCGAAGTTTGAACTGACGTTGGGCGCTAATGGGGTGGTGGACGCTGTCGTACTGCCCACTATCGAGCGTGCTTCCTGGCGCTTCACCTATCAAAAGGACACCAATACGGGGCTGATGTTTATCACACAAGCCCATTCGCCTGTTGGGGGAAGTGAGTCAGTTACCTATGACTGGACAGGGCATCAATTGCCCGCTGGAGCTTCGCCATCTACCCTTCCGCGGGTGTCTAAACACACGAGTGTTCCGGGCTTTGGCCAGGCAACGCTGGAGACTGAATACAGTTATTCGACTAAAAACTTTCTAGGTGCAGGTGACAGTGCAATTACCTGGGACAGTTCAGGTGTCGACAACCTGTATCAGGCGGCTCCAGATTACGTGTACGAAACGTTAGAGTCCTCCTTGGTTGATGGCAAAGCCGTTCGCGTGACTACGCGCACATTCAACTGCTTTCACTTGCTCATCAGTGAATTAACAACTCAGGGTAAAAATCATCAGGAAGTTATTACCGAGTATTACGTTGATCCTGATGTGCCCTTCCTTCAGCAACTGCCTTATTGCCAACTGCCTAAAAATGTCATAACGCGTTGGCGCCTTGACGATGAAGCGCTGATCCGTAGCGAAACGGTCTACAACGAATATGACAATCAGGGCAACCTAACGCTGCTTAAACAGGCTAATGGTTTAACTGAAACCTCTACTTATTATCCCGTTACGGGTGATGGGGATGATTGCCCGCCTGATCCTGCCGGTTTTATACGCCACCTCAAAAATAAAACCATTACGCCTGTCACTACTGCTTTACATCGTGCGCCATCACTTAGCACGACCTATAAGTACAAGACATTAGCCCCTTTCGATTCAGTCAGTCACGCATGGCATGTTGTGGATACAGAGCTATTGCAAGAAGAGGTTGAGGGCGTTTCAGGGATCTTGCAAAGTACCCAGTATCATTATATTGACGACGTAGCAGATAACCTGCGACACGGCCGGGTTGCCAGTGACGTAGTCACGCTTAATGGACATTCGCTGACGACGTCTTATCAATATGATTTAGGCCCCGTACCGACACCGGGTAAGGCGCCGGCATGTGAATATCTAAGCACTGTGGTGGTGGTGAGTTCGGACCTGGATGCACATACTAAATCGGTGACCAATGAAACGTCGTTGTTTAATGGGCAAGCGCTGCTGACCCGTGATGATAACGGGGTGGAAATTCGTTATGTGTATGATGCCTTGCAGCGGGTAGTCAGTGAGACGGTTGCGCCTGGTAAAGTTTCTGAAGCGACGCGGCAATATAGTTATGTTTTGTGTGCACAGGCTGGGGATCAGGCAACACAAACATCGATTAATGTGAAAGGCGTCAAAACCGTAACCTATATGGATGGACTTAACCGTGCTGTGGGTGAAGCACGTATCAATGCTGACAGTAAACTTGCGGCTGATCTGTTTAGACCTACTTACTCGGCCTCGTATGATGCGCTGGGTCAATTAGTCAACGAAACAGTCGTTGATTGGGAAGATGACGCAGACCGGGAAATGACCACCTATTTCCGTTATGACGACTGGGGGCAGCAGTACTGCACGGTCGCGCCGGATAGCGTTGAAGTATATGAAGTTACTGACCCGCGAGGCACTTCGCAGTGGGCTGAGGGTGTTGTGGTGACTCGTTGGCAGCAAAGTTCAAATACCACGTCTCAAGTGACCAAGACTACGGGTAAAACCGTGACGCTGATGAATTTATTTGAAAAGCCCGTGCAGGAACAGCGCTGGGACTTGAATAATACGTTAGTCAGTACTCATTTTTATGAATATGACGGCCTTGGACGCACTGCCAAAGAAATCGATGCATTATCTAACACTACCCTCTATAGGTATGATGCATTTGATCGGATGACACAAACGATATTACCAGGCGGTGCTGTGGTAGTACGTGCATACGCGCCACACAGTACTGAGGACTTACCCGTATTAATTAGTATTGACGGTACGGAGTTAGGCACTCAATCTTTTGACGGATTAGGGCGAATGTCTTCTTCTGTCACGGGAGGGCGTAGCCAGTCTTACGATTATGCTCCTGGACAAATACAGCCCAATAAAGTCACCACAGCCGGTGGGCAAATTATTGAGTATGAATATGACCCGCTCTTAGGCGAAGAACCTGCGAAGAGAACGGTAAACGGAGTGTTGGCAACCTATACGTACGACCCGAAAAATGCGCGTCTCAATGAATGCACTGAAGCAGGGCTTACCTTGAGTCGTTCATATTTCAGCACCGGACAGCTAAATTCCGAGTCTCAAGGTGAGTATACGATGATTTACAATTACAGCCTGCAGGGGCTGATATTGGGCTATACCGACGTGCTGGGTAATACTCAAAGCTATGTTTATGACTTTGAACGTGGTGGCCGATTATCTTCGACTAAATTGGGTACTACCGAATCATCTTTCTCGTACGACGAGTTGGGTCAAACCTGTGAAATCGCTACCATCGATACGACAGATGCGGCTAATCCGCAGGCAGTTACGATTAGTTTGCAATATGATGAATTTGGTCGTGAAATTGAGCGATCGTTCGATTTGAATGGTGTTAAGCAAAAATTGGTTCAGCGTTATAACACTATCGATAATCTTGTACAGCGTGTGTTGAGTGCCTTGGATGAAAATGGCGACGTCATTGAAGTCTTGCGTGATGAGGCTTATGAATACGATGCACGAGCTCGGCTAACCAAGTACTCATGCTCGGGTAGTCAAAAACCTGTTGATCCTTATGGTAATTATATTGATCAGCAGATATTTAGATTTGATGCGCTGGATAATATCACGCGTGTGAGAACCGATTTTGGGGATGAGTCTAATACAGCCATCTACGCTTACGATGGGGTAGATCCCGTTCAACTGACGAGTGTCACTAATAATCATGCTTCAGTCGATCCGTTAATAATCGTACTTAAGTATGATTTGAATGGAAATTTGATCCTGGACGAACGTGGCAGAATACTGAGTTATGACGACTTAAACCGATTGACGTCTGTCAGTGATACGGCGCATTAACCTGCGGGGCTTTTAATAAATAGATCTTCGCTTGCTGATAAGGGCGCCATTCTCTGCGATTGGCGCCTTTTTAAAGGTTCTGGAAATGGCGTGCTGCGGAGTATTTATAAAAAGCTCTGGCCAAAGACAGCAAGTTGGCCGTTGCTTTTGATAGACAGCTTTTTCATTGCGCTCCGTTTTTGGCGACTGATGGTTTTTTCGCTGCGATTAAGGCGTCTTGCAATTTCGCGGCCAGCAAGTTCTTGGCCAAAGAGCCGCACCACTTCAAGTTCTTTCGGGGAAAGATTGCTATGGGTGATTTCACCTTTTTTGGCGCTTTCCAATAATAGGCCGAAGCTTGGGCTCACGTAGCGGTCACCTTTGAGCGACAAGCGAACAGCACTTCTTAATTCCACAGGTGTGGAGTTTTTATCGATTAGACCGTTTACCTTCAGCTTGAGCAGCTGTCTGAGTATTAAGAGATTATTCACCATGGTCATGACCAATACTTTTATGCCGGGGAAATTGCGTTGTATAAAACTTATCAGGGCCAATCCATCCGGATATTTGTCGGAGGGCATAAAGAAATCGGTGATAAGCAAATCGCAGGATTGGCGCTCGAGCAGTAGGATCAATGCCTCAGGGGTTGACGCTTCGCCGGTGATGCAGATAGTCGGGTTGGCCAGCGTACTTAGGGTCATGCGCATGCCAATTAATACAACAGGGTGATCATCGGCAATAATCACCCGTGTAGTCTTATGACTAAACCTTTCGTGTGTTCGAGATAAAGTCACGTTTAAAGTTCGTTCTATAAGTAAATGATCGCGTGCACCTTAGCAAATAAATTTATAAGTCTATGTAAGCCTTTTCTACAAGCAAATGGCGATTTTGCCTTTATTGTGTTTTTAATTTTAAAGGTTGATGCGCCATTAGCTCCTTTGACGTTGTGAGGGGTTTTAGGCAGGGGGGTAGTGTGTTTGCCTGCCTAAATTTTTTTATGCGTTACTCAGCGATCTGCAACTTTCGTGCTTCAGTATAGATGTAACGTAACTTGTCATATTCAAATGGCGAATCGAATTGGCCATAACGGAAGCTGGTGTTGTAGCGTTTATCGATGGCTTGTAACACCCAGATTTCAGGATGCCGGGTGCTCTCGTGGGGTACGTTCAGGAAGTTGATTTCTTGATTGGCGCCATAGTCGACCACCAGTCCTGTGGTGTCACGCAGATTTGACGGGCCCAAGATCGGCAGCATCAAGTACGCACCTCCTGGCACGCCATAAAACCCTAGTGTTTGCCCGAAGTCTTCGCTCTGGCGTGGTAAGCCCATGGCGGTAGCGGGGTCCCACAGTCCTCCAATTCCCAAGGTTGTGTTCAGCAGCAAGCGCCCGGTCGTTTGCATCGAGCGCTGGCCCTTGAGTTGCAGCAAGCTGTTAAACAGGTTTGGCACATCGCCAAGGTTGTTGAAGAAGTTACTCACACCGGTACGCAGAAAGCTCGGTGTAACATAGCGATAGCCGTCCACTACGGGCAGGAATACCCATTGATCGAAGCGGTAGTTGAAATGATAAATACGGCGATTTATCGATTCCAGTGGGTCGTAGACGTTCAGCGCATTCAGGGTTGCGCGCTCAAACTCACGCTGATCTAGACCGGGGTTGAACTTCAACAATTTTAACGGCTGCGTAAAGCCGTCCACATCATGGGTTGGTTCGGTATTGGCCTTGCTGTTATCTGCTTGGGCATAGCCGGCGCTGAGTAAGGCGGCGAGAAGCAAAAGATGTTTAGCCACGGAAGAACTCCAGCATATCGTCGGCGTTAACGCGGTAGTTGAGGTTGCCGCAGTGACCCCCGTACGGGTAGACGGTCAAGCGGTTGCCGAATGTCTTACGCAGAAATCCAAGATCGCCAGGGCCTAGGATGATGTCGTCAGCATTGTGCATCACGGCAATTTTTGGGCTGTTTTTCAGATAGTCCTGCAGGGCATACAGGCTGACTTGATCGATCAGTTGCAACAAGCTGCCGCCGTCGGTCCGGGCACGCCACATAGGGATCACTTGCTCAGTCAGGTAGCAATCGAAGTCGCACTGCAGCGAGCGCTTGAGAAACGGCGTCAGGCTAGTGCCTTCGGTAATCGGGTAGTTGGGCGGTGTGATTAGGCCGCGGCGGTTAATCAAGTCCGAGGTGAACACAATGTCGGCCGAGGAGAAGCGGAACATGGTACCGATTAGCATCGCCATCTGTTCGTTGGTTAGGCGTTCTTTGGAGTTCTGCAGGTCATAGACCAGCGCGGCATTAATGTCGACGTAACCTTTTTGTTTGAAGTACTCCGTGAGTTTTTTCAGCACCAACTCGTAGAACGTGGTGCTGTTATTGATGCCTTTAACTTCGGTCTGTACCAGTTTGTCGAGGTTGCTAATAGAGGTGTAGAGGTTGACCGGGGGATTGAGCATCAGAACTTTTTTGAAGTTGAAGCTTTTACGTGTTTCATCAAGGTGGCTGACGAAGGCTGCGTCTAGGGCGCCTAGACTATAACCGGCAAGGTAATACTCGGTAACCGGAACGTTGGCCTGTTGCGCACGTACGGCTTGCATCACGTGGTACAGGTCCTCAGCGTCATATTGGCTGATACCCGGCGTGGCAAAGCGTGAGGCCGAGCTCATGAAGTCATAGCTGGTGGGTGATGACAGTTGCACCACATGGTAGCCAGCTTGATAGAAGAGTTTTTTCAGGTATTCGTTGAGGCTGCTGTCGTAGGGTGCGCCAGTGCCTGCAATTAGAAACATCAAGGGTGCAGGGTGGTTTTGCTTGGCCATCCGGTATGTGAGCTTTTTAACTGCCCAGAAGTTGGCTGGCAGCGTGAACTCGCGCTCCGGGCGTAACTGCAGGGTGTAATCCGACTGCCGGATGTCATCTACACTCGGAAGCAGCGGGCGCATCTCCGGCGGAGTAGTGGCAATCGTGGCCTCAAATGGATTTTTAAGGGGGTAGCCATACGTTGCGGGGTCGACATCGACCGCCTGTGCGGACGCACTCAAAATAAGGCCGCAGAGCAAGGCGGCGAGGGGCAGAGAACGAAGCATGACGACTATCCCTAGAGAAGGAGCGGAGAAGATTCGCAGGCTATGACCGCAGGGCTACAGTCGAAGTGCCATGATCTGACACTAAATATATCCCCAAGACTGTACCTAGCAGGCAAATAGCTAGCTGAAGATACACGTTGAATGACTTTAGTGAACAGTTATCTGTTTGCAAGGGTTGCATACCCAATAGGGGCGATTAAGCTGGGCGCCGCTTTTTGTCTATTGGAGTTTTATATGCGTCCTCGTTTGCCGTTGATCTTGCTGCTAATCGCCTTGCCTGTTTGGCTAGCGGCCAGTTATGGCCTGCGTTACGGCTTTATGGAAGACCCTCAATGGGTGGGGGCGTGTGTTGCCGAGGCTATGCGCTGGGAATGCCAGTTGCGTTCGAGCCTGGGCTGGTTGATTCATTTCAGGGTCATGGGCTGGGCGGCGCTGGTAACGTCAGTCATTGCTTTTTTTGTGCGCGGACGTTTTGGCAGTGGGTTGGCGGTGCTGGCCTTGCTGTTCGGCTTTCCGGCATTGGCGTTGTACAACGCCAGCTTGGCGGTATTTGCAGTTGTGATTGCAGGGTTGCGTCTGGTTCGGGTGGCAAAGGTTTAAACATTGAGTCGGAGCAGGCGCTGCTCGCGATCTTTAGACGATCAAAAGATCGCGAGGCAAGCTCGCTCTTACACAGGTTTATGTCGGGGATGGCGTGCGCAAGCTACTCCACAGTGCGATAACCATCAATACGCACACCAGTGCCCAGCCCCAGGCTTGTTCATTATTCAAACCTTCGCGGTACAGTTGCAGTGGGATGCCCGCACCAATAATAAACGCCAGTAGACCGAATTCTCGGCGCGGTCCTGTCACGGGTCGCAGCAGGTAGACCAGTGCTGGCAAGATAAGTGCGGCACTTGGGAAGCTGCGATAACGCGGTTCGAATACCAGGCCCAGCATCATGACCGCGCCGGCGAAGCCCGCCGCAGCCAGCCACCAGCCACCATGGCGTTCCAGCAGGTTAAACAGGCGCCCCCGCCAACCCTCTTTTTGCCCTAGTGCCAAAGCGCCGTGGGCAAGTACGATCAGATTAAGCGCTATCAACGCACCGGCCCATGTCCATTCCCCTACGAAGCGGCTGGTAACCGAGGCTAATTCGGCCCAACCCACGATGCTGCATCCTGCCACGGCGCCTAAAGCGGGCAGCAGCAGGGCTGAGCGAGTGGTACGCGCACGCCCGCCGATGATCAAGGTGCCGAGAAACAGGGTTATGCCCAAGCCCAGCCAGGCCGGCCAGTGCGGCAGGTTGGTGACGGGGCCGGCAAGAATACCTTTGTCTTGGCGGTCGGCATCGAACAATCCCCAGTAACCGCCTACAGCGCCTTCACTGGTACGTTTCCAGGGTTGGTCGAAGGCTTCGATCAGGTTGTACTTCCAGCCGTTTTGTTCGGCGAGGGTGACAAAGCCGCGAATGAACTTGGCTTCATTGACTCTGCTCGGCAGGGCGGTTTCGCGCTGGCGTCCTTCGCTTGGCCAGCCAGTTTCGCCGATAAGAATGTCTTTGGGCGCGAATTTATTGCCAAACACTTGGCGAATTTCTGCGACATGGTTGATGGCCTGCTCGATACCTGCAGGATCATCTTCCCAATAAGGCAGCAGGTGAATGGTCAGGAAGTCCACCGCTGGTGCGACCTCCGGGTATTGCAACCAGAACTCCCAAACATCGGCGTAGGTCACAGGTTGTTTGACCTGGCTTTTAACTTGCTCGATCAATTTGACCAGCTTCGAAGCCGTGATTTCTTTGCGCAGCAGGGTCTCGTTGCCGACGATCACAGCGCTGACGACATCTGAGTTGGCGTTGGCGGATGCGACTAGGGCGCTGATTTCTTTTTGAGTGTCAGCCTCATTTCCGTTAACCCAGATGCCGCTCATGATTTTCAAGCCATGTTTACGGGCCAGATCAGGCAAGGCTTCGAGGCCGGTCTGCGAGTAAGTACGAATGCACTCAAAACGCGTAGCGAGCAACGCCAGATCGGCATCCATGCGTTCGATGCGTGGCACGAATGGCTGGTCGAACGGGGATTGGTCCTTATCAAACGGTGTATAGGACGCACATTGCAGCTTATGGGTGGGGGTGGCGGCATCGGGCAATATTACTGGCTGACCCAGCCCATACCAAAAACCGGCAATGGCAAACACACCCAGCAAGCAGGCAAATAGATAAGGCAGCACAGCAAATCGGGCAGTCGCAGACATGGTCAGGCCGTATAAGAACAAAGCCGCGCATCTTACCTGCAATCAGCGAAGGGGAGCGGCTCCGTATAATTTTGACATGCAAAGTTCAGTCGGGCGTGCGAGCAACGTGCAGGGAGTTGCTGGTGATGTCGCTCGTGGCTGCCTAAGCGTCGTCGTGAGAGCAGGACGGTAAGCGGGCGAGGTTGATGATCAAGGTGCATGTTATGTCGGTGTGCCGATATAACCCTTAAATCCTGAAGTGGTCCGGCACTCGTCGGGCCCAGCACTGTGGGGAATCATAGATGAAGATGCGACGACTTTTGAGCGCGGGAGCTGCCTTGGTGCTGGCGATGAGTGCAGGTTTGGCAAGTGCCGAGAGCAAGCCTACCCTCAATATTGGTTATGTGGACGGCTGGTCTGACAGCGTTGCCACGACGTTTGTGGCAGCAGAGGTTATTAAGCAGAAGTTGGGATATGAAGTGAAACTGATGCCGGTTGCCACCGGAATCATGTGGCAGGGCGTTGCTACCGGCAAGCTTGATGCGATGTTGTCGGCTTGGCTACCCGTGACGCACGGCGAATATTGGGCCAAGAATAAAGACAAAGTGGTTGATTACGGTCCCAACTTTAAAGACGCAAAAATTGGTTTGATCGTGCCGGAGTATGTTGAAGCCAAATCGATTGCCGATTTGAAAGACGATAAAGGCTATAAAAATAAGATTGTCGGGATTGACGCCGGTTCAGGTGTGATGTTGAAAGCTGACGAGGCTATCAAGGACTATGGCTTGGGTTACAAGTTGCAGGCGAGTTCCGGAGCTGCAATGACGTCTGAGCTTGGGCGTGCTTATGCTAAAAAAGAACCCGTTGTTGTCACTGGATGGGTGCCGCACTGGATGTTTGCTAAGTGGAAGTTGCGCTTCTTGGACGACCCTAAAGGTGTTTTTGGAGCCGCGGAAACGGTTAATAGTATTGGCAGTGAAGGGCTGAATAAAAAAGCCCCTGAAGTGGCCGCTTTCTTGAAGAATTTTTCTTGGGATTCAAAAGACGAAATTGGTGAAGTAATGCTGGCCATTCAAGAGGGCGCGAAGCCCGAAGCCGCCGCTAAAGACTGGGTTGCTAAACACCCTGAGCGCGTCGCTGAGTGGACCGCTAAATAATCGCGAAGCGTCTAGCTCGCAGTACACAGAACCGCCTGGTTTTTTTAACAGGCGGTTTTTTTGTGTCTAACGCTGGCGCAATGATGTCAACGTCCACGCAGACTAGAGAATACGAGGGCTACAGAGAGTTTGGGGTTCTACTACTAAAGTCGTCTGGCTTAGATTTTCAAGCCCCCTAATAGTGAAACCGTTCCATCTCATCTGTGCTGCGAGGACAAAAATAATGAACGACAGCATCTACCTCTCGATTCAAAACAGCCCGCGTTTTAAAGAGCTGGTCAAAAAAAGAGAACGATTCGCCTGGATTCTCTCGGCAATCATGCTTGGGTTGTATGCCGCCTTTATCCTGTTAATTGCTTATGGGTCGCACATCATGGGGGCTAAGTTGAGCCCTACGTCGTCTATTACCTGGGGTATTCCGATCGGTGTTGGGCTGATTCTTTCGGCCTTTATTCTGACCGGTATCTATGTCCGTCGGGCCAATGGCGAGTTTGATGAGCTGAACAAGGCGATTCTCAAGGAGGCGGGGCAATGATCGGGCGTCTATTAGCAACACTGGGCATTGCTGCCTTTGCACCGGCGGTCTGGGCAGCTGATGCCCTGACGGGCGAAGTGCAAAAACAACCGCTTAATATCTCGGCGATCATCATGTTCGTCGTGTTTGTTGGCGCGACCCTTTGCATCACTTACTGGGCATCGAAGCGTAATAAGTCGGCAGCGGACTACTATGCAGCGGGCGGCAAGATCACGGGCTTTCAGAACGGCCTGGCGATTGCCGGCGACTATATGTCTGCAGCGTCCTTCTTGGGTATTTCCGCGCTGGTTTACACCTCTGGCTACGATGGTCTGATCTATTCGATCGGCTTCTTGGTCGGCTGGCCAATCATCTTGTTCTTGATTGCAGAACGCCTGCGTAACTTGGGCAAGTACACCTTTGCTGACGTTGCCTCGTACCGCTTGGGTCAAACCCAGATCCGCTCGCTGTCTGCTTGCGGTTCGCTGGTGGTGGTGGCGTTTTACCTGATCGCGCAAATGGTAGGGGCGGGCAAGCTCATTCAACTGCTGTTCGGCCTGGATTACCACGTTGCGGTGATTTTGGTGGGCATCCTGATGTGCCTGTATGTGTTGTTCGGCGGCATGCTGGCAACCACGTGGGTGCAGATCATCAAAGCGGTGTTGCTGCTTTCCGGCGCGACGTTCATGGCCGTGATGGTGATGAAACACGTTAACTTTGATTTCAACTCGTTGTTTGCTGAAGCGGTAAAAATTCACCCTAAAGGTGAGGCGATCATGAGCCCGGGTGGTTTGGTGAAGGATCCGATTTCGGCATTCTCCCTCGGTTTGGCGCTGATGTTTGGTACTGCTGGTCTGCCGCACATTCTGATGCGCTTCTTCACCGTGAGTGATGCGAAAGAAGCCCGTAAGAGCGTGTTCTATGCCACTGGCTTTATCGGGTACTTCTACATCCTGACGTTCATCATCGGTTTCGGCGCGATCATTCTGGTGAGCACCAACCCGGCCTTCAAAGATGCAGCAGGTGCTTTGTTGGGTGGTAACAACATGGCGGCCGTGCATTTGGCGGACGCGGTGGGTGGCAGCATCTTCTTGGGCTTTATCTCGGCAGTAGCCTTCGCCACGATTCTGGCGGTGGTTGCGGGTCTGACACTGGCGGGTGCATCGGCGGTTTCTCATGACCTGTATGCCAGTGTGATCAAGAAGGGCAAGGCTAACGACAAAGAAGAAATTCGCGTCTCCAAAATCACCACCGTTGCTCTTGGTGTGCTGGCGATTGGCCTGGGCATTTTGTTTGAAAGCCAAAACATCGCGTTTATGGTGGGTCTGGCATTCTCCATCGCGGCGAGCTGTAACTTCCCAGTGCTGCTGCTTTCGATGTACTGGAAAAACCTGACCACGCGCGGCGCCATGATTGGTGGCTGGTTGGGTCTGATAAGTGCTGTTGGCTTGATGATCCTGGGCCCAACCATCTGGGTACAGATCCTGCATCATGAAAAAGCGATCTTCCCTTATGAATACCCAGCACTGTTCTCCATGATCATTGCGTTTACGGGTATCTGGTTCTTCTCTATTACCGATAAGTCAAAGTCGGCAGAGAAAGAGCGTGCGTTGTTCTTCCCGCAGTTTGTGCGTTCGCAAACCGGTCTTGGGGCAAGCGGGGCGGTTGATCACTAAAGCAGCGGAGAGTTTTTAGCTGCAAGCTGCAAGTTAGTAGCGGTCTGTTTAATGAGATCCCCCTGTCGTGAGGCAGGGGGATTTTTTATTTACGGCGACATTTATGGCAACTTCTACGAAATTGGTTTGGTTTTTGTGGGCACAAAAAAATACGGCCTCTATTAGATAGAGGCCGTATTCGGTGCAGCTAAGACGCTATCGTGGAATGACTGGTCTTACTTGCGGTCTTCAAGCTTGGTGATGTCACGCGACTCGTAGCCGGTGTACAGCTGGCGTGGGCGGCCAATCTTGTACGGGCTGGAGAGCATTTCTTTCCAGTGTGAGATCCAACCGACTGTCCGCGCTAGAGCGAAGATTACGGTGAACATGCTGGTCGGAATGCCAATCGCCTTGAGGATGATCCCCGAGTAGAAGTCGACGTTCGGATACAGCGAGCGCTCGATGAAGTACGGGTCGGTCAGAGCGATCTCTTCCAGGCGCATGGCCAGTTCGAGTTGCGGATCATTTTTGATCCCTAGCTCTTTAAGCACTTCGTCGCAGGTCTTTTTCATTACTGTGGCGCGTGGGTCGCGGTTTTTATAAACGCGGTGACCAAAGCCCATCAGTTTGAATGGATCGTTCTTGTCCTTGGCCTTGGCGATGAACGTGTCGATGTTGGATACATCGCCAATTTCGTCGAGCATGGTCAGAACCGCTTCGTTGGCACCGCCGTGGGCAGGGCCCCACAGTGCAGCGATGCCCGCAGCGATGCAGGCGAACGGATTGGCGCCCGAAGAGCCTGCCAAGCGAACGGTGGACGTCGAGGCATTCTGTTCGTGGTCGGCGTGCAGGATAAAGATCTTATCCATAGCCTTTGCCAGCACCGGGCTGATCGGTTTGATCTCGCACGGTGTGTTGAACATCATATGCAGGAAGTTTTCGGCGTAGCTCAGGTCGTTACGCGGGTACATCATGGGTTGACCCATGGAGTACTTGTAAACCATCGCTGCTAGGGTTGGCATCTTGGCAACCAGACGGATCGCAGAAATTTCGCGATGCTGCGGGTTATTGATGTCCAGGGAGTCGTGGTAGAAGGCCGAGAGTGCACCGACTACACCGCACATGACCGCCATCGGGTGGGCGTCACGACGGAAGCCGTTGAAGAACGTCTTCAACTGCTCGTGAACCATGGTGTGGTTCTTCACGGTGCTGACAAACTGAGCCTTCTGTTCTACGGTCGGCAGTTCGCCGTTCAGTAGCAGATAGGCCGTTTCAAGGTAGTCAGAGTGTTCGGCCAGTTGTTCGATCGGGTAGCCGCGATGCAGCAGGATACCGTTGTCACCATCAATATAGGTGATCTTCGACTCGCAGGACGCGGTCGACATGAAGCCTGGGTCAAATGTAAACCGGCCCGTGGCCGTCAGGCCTCGCACATCGATTACATCGGGACCAACGGTGCCAGTTAAAATGGGCAGCTCGACGGGGGCAGCGCCCTCGATGATCAACTGCGCTTTTTTGTCAGCCATGTGGCCTCCTATTTATGCTTGAAATCATCAGACAGACCCCCCACGCAGGGCCCGCACCACTATAGTGAGATAAATTTGAATGTCAATTTGCCTAAAGTCTTGCTGTACAAGGCTTTGGGGAGTCATTTTCCGCGAATATCTCTGCCGTTTACGCCTTTTATAGCGCAAGCGCAATGAGCTATTAGGGGGGAGGTGATTGCGTTGTCATTAGCGACCTAACTGTCTATACTCGGCAGCCGACCGCCAGAGGCTTTTGGGCCTGTTTAGATGGGGGTCGTCACTCCCGGGTGGTGGGTACCTGACCAGTGCGCATCCCAACAAACTTGCCCTGATTGTTAGGGGCTCTTCAGTGTGAAAAAAGCCGTGAATAGCCAACGACCTGTAAACCTAGACCTAAGGACCATCAAACTCCCCATCACCGGCGTTACGTCGTTTCTGCACCGCGTATCGGGCATCATTCTTTTTCTCGGCCTGGGCTTCATGCTTTATGCATTGAGCAAATCCCTGGGTTCAGAAGAAGGTTTTGCTGAGGTGAAGGCATGCTTGACCAGCCCGCTGGCCAAATTCATTGCATGGGGCCTGCTATCTGCCTTGCTGTATCACTTGGTTGCCGGTGTGCGCCACTTGATCATGGATATGGGCATCGGTGAGACGCTGGAAGGCGGCAAGCTGGGCTCGAAAATCGTAATCGTCATTTCCGTAGTGATGATTGTTCTGGCAGGAGTTTGGATATGGTAACCAGCGTTACGAACCTATCGCGTTCGGGCCTCTATGACTGGATGGCACAGCGTGTGTCTGCGGTCGTTCTAGCGGCTTATTTCATTTTCCTGATCGGATACCTCGTTGCGAACCCTGGCATTGGCTACGCCCAATGGCACGAACTGTTCGCAAGCAACTGGATGCGTATCTTCAGTCTGCTGGCCCTGGTTGCTCTGGGCGCTCACGCCTGGGTCGGCATGTGGACCATCGCGACTGACTACCTGACGCCAATGGCGCTGGGCAAGTCCGCGACAGCAGTACGTTTCCTCTTCCAGGCAGTCTGCGGCGTTGCAATGTTCGCTTACTTCGTCTGGGGTGTGCAGATTCTTTGGGGTATCTGATTCATGGCTAACACAGTTAATACACTTTCGTTCGACGCCATCATCATTGGCGGCGGCGGTGCAGGCATGCGTGCTGCGTTGCAGCTGGCTCAGGGCGGTCATAAGACTGCTGTAATCACTAAGGTTTTCCCTACTCGTTCCCACACCGTATCGGCTCAGGGTGGTATTACCTGCGCGATCGCGTCTGCGGATCCAAACGATGATTGGCGCTGGCACATGTACGATACCGTCAAGGGTTCCGACTATATCGGTGACCAGGACGCTATCGAATACATGTGTTCTGTAGGCCCGGAAGCCGTGTTTGAGCTTGAGCACATGGGTCTGCCGTTCTCCCGCACCGAGCAAGGCCGTATCTATCAGCGTCCTTTCGGCGGTCAGTCTAAGGACTTCGGTAAAGGTGGTCAGGCTGCGCGTACGTGCGCTGCTGCTGACCGTACTGGTCATGCCCTGCTGCACACCTTGTACCAAGCCAACCTCAAAGCTGGCACTGTATTCCTCAACGAATACTACGGTGTCGATCTGGTTAAAAACGAAGCTGGCGATTTTGTCGGCATGATCGTTATCTGCATCGAAACCGGCGAGACTTCGTACGTTCGCGCTAACGCCACCGTATTGGCGACTGGCGGTGCAGGCCGTATCTACTCCTCGACTACCAACGCCCTGATCAACACGGGTGATGGTATCGGCATGGCCCTGCGCGCAGGCGTACCGGTCCAAGACATCGAAATGTGGCAGTTCCACCCAACCGGTATTGCCGGCGCAGGTGTACTGGTTACAGAAGGTTGCCGTGGTGAAGGTGGATACCTGATCAACAAGCACGGCGAGCGTTTCATGGAGCGTTACGCTCCGAACGCTAAAGACCTTGCAGGTCGTGACGTAGTTGCGCGCTCGATGGTTAAAGAAATCATCGCGGGCAACGGTTGCGGTCCAGATGGCGACCACGTAATGCTGAAACTTGATCACCTAGGTGAAGAAGTTCTGCACAGCCGTCTACCAGGCATCATGGAGTTGTCCAAGACCTTCGCTCACGTCGATCCAGCCTTGGCGCCGATCCCGGTTGTTCCAACTTGCCACTATATGATGGGCGGCGTTGCCACCAACATTCATGGCCAGGCAATCACTCAGGACGCCGACGGCAACGACCAGATCATCCCTGGCCTGTTCGCAGTAGGTGAAGTGGCGTGCGTATCGGTTCACGGTGCTAACCGCTTGGGCGGTAACTCGTTGCTCGACCTGGTGGTATTCGGTCGTGCCGCAGGCCTCTTCCTAGAGCAGACGCTGAAAGCAGGTGTTGATTACGCGCGCCCACGTCAGTCCGACATCGACGCTGCCCTCGCACGTCTGGATGGCCTGAACTCACGTACTGATGGCGAAGACGTGGCGACTCTGCGTAAAGAGCTGCAAAGCTGCATGCAGAACTACTTCGGTGTGTTCCGTACTGGCGAATACATGCAGAAGGGTATTGCCCAGTTGGCTGATCTGCGCAAGCGCATCGCCAACGTAAAAATCAACGATAAGAGCCAAGCGTTCAACACGGCCCGTATCGAAGCCCTTGAGCTGCAAAACCTGCTCGAAGTGGCTGAGGCGACTGCAATCGCTGCTGAAGTGCGTAAAGAATCGCGCGGGGCTCACGCCCGTGAAGACTTCGAAGATCGTGACGACGTTAACTGGCTGTGCCACACCCTGTACTTCCCGGGTGACAAGCGCGTAGCCAAGCGTGCGGTGAACTTCTCGCCGAAAACCGTTCCGACCTTTGAACCTATGATTCGGACTTACTAAGGGTGGCCGATATGTTGAAAGTCAGTGTTTATCGCTACAACCCGGATCAAGACTCCGCGCCGTTCATGCAAGAGTTTCAGGTCAATACCCACGGTAAAGACCTGATGGTGTTGGACGTACTGGCCCTGATCAAAGAGCAGGACGAAGGTTTCTCCTATCGTCGCTCTTGCCGTGAGGGTGTTTGCGGCTCCGACGGCATGAACATCAACGGTAAAAACGGCTTGGCGTGCGTAACGCCGCTGTCCTCCGTTGTCAAAGGTAACAAGTTGATCGTTCGTCCTCTTCCAGGTTTGCCGGTTATCCGTGACTTGGTCGTCGATATGAGCATCTTCTACAAGCAATACGAGAAGGTGAAGCCGTTCCTGCAGAACGATACTCCGGCCCCGGCCATTGAGCGTCTGCAATCGCCAGAAGAGCGTGAAAAGCTCGACGGTCTGTACGAGTGCATCCTGTGCGCTTGCTGCTCGACTTCGTGCCCGTCCTTCTGGTGGAACCCGGACAAGTTCCTGGGCCCTGCTGCACTGCTGCAAGCCTACCGTTTCTTGGCTGACAGCCGTGACACCAAGACCAGCGAGCGTCTGGCTTCACTGGATGATCCGTTCAGCGTATTCCGCTGCCGCGGGATCATGAACTGCGTAAACGTGTGTCCGAAGGGCTTGAACCCGACTAAGGCCATCGGTCACGTGCGTAGCATGCTGCTGCATAGCGGCGTGTGATTCAAAGCTGTAACGCAACACCGTTATACCCGTAGATGCTACGGCGCAGGCTTCAACCGGCGCCGTAGTTATAACCTGAGCAGCAGCTCACAAAGTTGCGGCTCTTATTTTGAAGAAATGAGACCAGCAGGGGCATCCGGGCTGGTACCCGGACTATCAGCGTGATCCTAAGTGGCTTGTTTTAGTCGCTGTATTCGGACTTTCTCAAGCGTGCTGTGGTGTTTTCGCCGATGGTGTCCCCTAACCGAGGGTGACCAAGCATGCAAGAAAGCGTGATGCAGCGCATGTGGAACAGCGGCTATCTTTCAGGTGGTAACGCTGCCTATGTGGAAGAGCTCTATGAGCTCTACCTGCACGACCCTAACGCTGTGCCAGAAGAATGGCGCACCAAATTTCAGACGTTGCCTACTGACGGCAACTCTGCCAACGATGTTTCGCACTCCACGATCCGCGACCATTTCGTGCTGCTGGCAAAGAACCAGCGCCGCGCTCAACCGGTATCTGCCGGGAGCGTGAGCAGTGAGCATGAGAAGAAGCAGGTTGAAGTGCTGCGATTGATCCAGGCCTATCGGATGCGTGGCCACCAAGCAGCCCAGCTTGACCCGCTGGGGCTGTGGCAGCGTCCTGCACCTGCAGACCTGTCGATCAATCATTACGGCTTGACCAATGCCGATCTTGATACGACCTTCCGTGCCGGCGACCTGTATATCGGCAAAGAGGAAGCGAGCCTACGCGAAATTCTCGAAGCGTTGCAGCAGACATATTGCCGCACCATCGGCGCCGAGTTCACGCACATCGTCGATTCCGAGCAGCGCCACTGGTTTGAACAGCGTCTCGAAAGCGTACGTGGCCGTCCGAGCTACTCAGCCGAAATCAAAAGCCATCTGCTTGAGCGCGTTACTGCGGCTGAAGGTCTGGAGAAGTACCTGGGCACCAAGTACCCGGGCACCAAACGTTTCGGTCTGGAAGGCGGCGAGAGCCTGATTCCTTTGCTGGACGAATTGATCCAGCGTTCGGGCAACTACGGCACCAAAGAAATCGTTATCGGTATGGCCCACCGTGGTCGTCTGAACGTACTGGTCAACACCTTCGGTAAAAACCCGCGCGACCTGTTCGACGAGTTCGAAGGCAAGAAAAAGATCGAGCTGGGTTCCGGTGACGTTAAATACCACCAGGGCTTCTCCTCCAACGTCATGACCTCGGGTGGCGAAGTTCACCTCGCGATGGCGTTTAACCCTTCCCACCTGGAAATCGTTTCTCCAGTGGTTGAAGGGTCGGTACGTGCGCGCCAAGACCGTCGTAACGACACTACTGGCGAAAAAGTACTGCCTATTTCCATCCACGGTGACGCTGCATTCGCAGGTCAGGGCGTGGTCATGGAAACTTTCCAGATGTCGCAAACCCGCGGCTTCAAGACTGGCGGTACCGTTCACTTGGTGATCAACAACCAAGTTGGTTTCACCATCAGCAACCCGGAAGACTCTCGTTCGACCGAGTACTGCACCGATGTCGCGAAAATGATCCAGGCGCCGATCCTCCATGTAAATGGTGATGATCCGGAAGCCGTATTGTTCGTGACTCAGTTGGCAATTGATTACCGCATGCAGTTCAAGCGTGACGTGGTTATCGATCTGTTCTGCTACCGCCGTCGCGGTCACAACGAGGCTGACGAGCCAAACGGTACTCAGCCGTTGATGTATCAGCAAATCGCCAAGCAGCGCACCACCCGTGAGCTGTATGCCGAGCGTCTGACGCAAGAAAACGTGGTTGACGCAGAGCGCGTTCAGTCCAAGATCGACGAATACCGCAACGCGCTGGACAATGGTCTGCATGTTGTGAAAAGTCTGGTCAAAGAGCCGAACAAAGAGCTGTTCGTTGACTGGCGTCCGTACCTGGGCCACGCCTGGACTGCGCGCCATGACACGCGTTTCGATCTCAAAACCCTGCAAGAACTGTCGGCCAAGCTGCTGGAAATTCCAGAAGGCTTCGTGGTTCAGCGTCAGGTAGCGAAGATTTACGAAGACCGTCAAAAAATGCAAGCCGGCGGACTGCCGATCAACTGGGGTTATGCCGAAACCATGGCATACGCGACCCTAGCGTTCGAAGGTCACCCGATTCGCATGACCGGTCAAGACATCGGTCGCGGTACGTTCTCGCACCGTCATGCGGTGTTGCACAACCAGAAAGATGCTGGCACCTACATTCCTCTGAAGCACCTGTTCGAAGGTCAGCCTCGCTTTGACCTGTACGACTCGCTGCTGTCGGAAGAAGCGGTATTGGCGTTCGAATATGGTTATTCGACCACCACGCCGGATGCTCTGGTTATTTGGGAAGCCCAGTTCGGCGACTTCGCTAACGGTGCTCAGGTTGTTATCGACCAGTTCATCACCAGCGGCGAGCACAAGTGGGGTCGCCTGTGCGGTCTGACCATGCTGTTGCCACACGGCTACGAAGGTCAGGGCCCAGAGCACTCCTCTGCACGTCTTGAGCGTTACCTGCAACTGTGTGCCGAGCACAACATTCAGGTGTGCGTACCAACCACTCCAGCGCAGATCTACCACCTGCTGCGCCGTCAGGTCATCCGCCCGCTGCGCAAGCCGCTGGTCGTCCTGACACCGAAGTCGTTGCTGCGTCACAAATTGGCAGTCTCCACACTGGAAGATCTGGCCGAAGGTTCGTTCCAGACCGTTATTCCAGAAATCGATGCACAAGATCCGGCCAACGTCGGTCGTATCGTGCTGTGTAGCGGCAAGGTCTACTACGATCTGTTGGAAAAACGCCGTGCCGAAGGTCGTGATGACATCGCCATCGTGCGTCTTGAGCAGCTGTACCCATTCCCTGAGGACGACTTGATTGAAGTCCTGGCTCCGTACAAAAACGCCAAGCATATTGTCTGGTGTCAGGAAGAGCCGATGAACCAGGGTGCCTGGTACTGCAGCCAGCATCACATGCGCCGCATTATTAGCGGTCACGATAAATCTCTCGTACTTGAGTACGCGGGCCGTGACGCTTCTGCTGCACCTGCTTGTGGTTACGCATCGATGCACGCTGAGCAACAGGCAAAACTGTTGCAAGACGCGTTCACTGTTTAACGCCTTCGCGCACTGAAACCGAATTTAAGGAACCAAAGAACATGGCTATCGAGATCAAAGCCCCAACATTTCCGGAGTCGGTTGCCGATGGCACCGTTGCCACCTGGCACAAGCAACCAGGCGACGCTGTAAAGCGTGACGACCTGATCGTTGACATCGAAACCGACAAAGTAGTGCTGGAAGTTCTGGCAACTGCTGACGGCGTACTGGGCGCTATCGTCAAGAACGAAGGCGACACTGTTCTGTCCGACGAAGTGCTGGGCTCCATCGTTGAAGGTGGCGCTGCTGCTGCCGCTCCGGCCGCTGCTGCACCGGCTGCTCAAGCTGCTGCCCCGGCTGCTGATGGCGAAGATGATCCAGTGGCGGCGCCTGCTGCTCGCAAGATCGCTGAAGAAAACGGTATCAACATTGCTTCCGTTGCCGGTACTGGCAAAGGCGGCCGTGTGACTAAAGAAGACGTGGTAGCTGCTGTTGCTGCCAAGAAAGCCGCTCCGGCTGCTGCACCTGCCAAGGCTGCTGCTCCAGCAGCAGCGGCACCGGTGTTCGCTGCTGGCGACCGTGTTGAAAAACGCGTTCCGATGACCCGTGTTCGCGCTACCGTGGCCAAGCGTCTGGTAGAAGCTCAGTCGAACATGGCGATGCTGACCACGTTCAACGAAGTCGACATGACCGAAATCATGGCACTGCGTTCGAAGTACAAGGATCAGTTCGAGAAGTCCCACAACGGCGTACGCCTGGGCTTCATGTCGTTCTTCGTTAAAGCTGCTACCGAATCGCTGAAGCGCTTCCCGGCTGTGAACGCGTCGATCGACGGCACCGACATCGTTTACCACGGCTACGCCGACATCGGTGTTGCAGTGTCCAGCGATCGTGGCTTGGTGGTTCCAGTCCTGCGTAACGCTGAGCTGATGAGCCTGGCTGAAATCGAAGGCGGCATCGCTGCCTACGGCAAAAAAGCCCGCGACGGCAAACTGTCCATCGACGAAATGACCGGCGGCACATTCACCATCACCAACGGTGGTACGTTCGGTTCGATGATGTCGACCCCGATCGTTAACCCGCCGCAAGCCGCGATTCTGGGCATGCACAACATCCTTCAGCGTCCAATGGCAATCAACGGTCAGGTAGTCATCCGTCCGATGATGTATTTGGCTCTGTCTTACGATCACCGCTTGATCGACGGCAAAGAAGCTGTAAGTTTCCTGGTAGCAATCAAAAACCTGCTGGAAGACCCAGCACGCTTGCTTCTGGATATTTAAGAGAAGCAGCTGCGAGTTTCAAGCTACAAGCTGCACGTTGTAGCAGCTTGACTTGAGACTCACTTCATAGGAAACAGCGACAAGCTGTGAGTTGAAATCTGCCATTGATGTGGTTTTGTTTTTAACTCGCGGCTTGCAGCTCAAAGCTTGTAGCTAAAGAGGATTCTTTCCCCATGTCTCAGAAATTTGACGTTGTAGTGATTGGTGCCGGCCCTGGCGGCTACGTTGCCGCCATCAAGGCCGCGCAACTGGGCCTTTCGACTGCATGCATCGAAAAATACACCGACAAGGAAGGCAAACTGGCATTGGGCGGTACTTGCCTGAACGTTGGTTGCATTCCATCCAAGGCGCTGCTGGACAGCTCCTGGAAGTATCACGAAGCCAAAGATGCATTCGCTATCCACGGCATCACCACCGGTGAAGTGAACATGGACGTGCCTGCGATGGTTGGCCGTAAAGCCAACATCGTTAAAGGCCTGACCTCTGGCGTTGCGACCCTGTTTAAAGCCAACGGCGTCACTTCCCTGCAAGGCCACGGCAAACTGCTGGCCGGCAAGCGTGTTGAGCTGACCAAGCCAGACGGCAGCGTTGAAATCATCGAAGCCGAAAACGTGATTCTGGCTTCGGGTTCGCGTCCGATCGACATTCCACCGGCTCCAGTTGATAACAACGTGATCGTTGATTCGACCGGCGCACTGGAATTCCAATCCGTACCTAAGCGTCTGGGTGTTATCGGCGCAGGCGTTATCGGTCTGGAACTGGGTTCGGTATGGTCCCGTCTGGGCGCTCAGGTAACTGTTCTGGAAGCACTGGACACGTTCCTGATGGCTGCTGACGCTGCCGTGTCCAAAGAAGCCTACAAAACCCTGACTAAACAAGGCTTGGACATCAAGCTGGGCGCTCGCGTGACCGGTTCCAAGGTTAACGGCGAAGAAGTCGTTGTGACCTACACCGACGCCAATGGCGAACAGACCATTACTTTCGACAAGCTGATCGTCGCAGTCGGTCGTCGTCCAGTCACCACCGAACTGCTGGCAGCTGACAGCGGCGTGAACATCGACGAGCGCGGTTTCGTGTTTGTTGACGATCATTGCGCGACGAGCGTGCCGGGCGTTTTCGCGATCGGTGACGTGGTACGTGGCATGATGCTGGCTCACAAGGCTTCGGAAGAAGGCATCATGGTTGTCGAGCGCATCAAAGGTCACAAGACCGAGATGAACTACGACCTGATTCCATCGGTTATTTACACTCACCCAGAGATCGCGTGGGTCGGTAAAACCGAACAGGCCTTGAAAGCTGAAGGCGTTGAAGTTAACGTCGGCACCTTCCCGTTCGCAGCCAGTGGCCGTGCCATGGCAGCAAACGATACCGGTGGCTTTGTAAAAGTCATTGCTGATGCCAAAACTGACCGCGTACTGGGCGTCCACGTGATTGGCCCGAGCGCAGCAGAGCTGGTACAGCAAGGCGCAATCGGTATGGAATTCGGCACCAGTGCCGAGGATCTGGGCATGATGGTTTTCTCCCATCCAACCCTGTCCGAAGCGTTGCATGAAGCAGCGCTGGCAGTGAATGGCGGCGCCATTCACATCGCCAACCGTAAGAAACGTTAAGACCAGACAATAAGAAACCACGGCGGTTTGCCCGTCGTGAGCCTTGCTAGCAAGCCTCACCGCGGAACTTCCGCCGGACGCAGTCTTGTCTTGTTTGAACCATGCCCGAGTCGCTGCGTGCGAATCGGGTTTGTCAAAGCAGCACAAGCAGCAGTCACAGGTGGTGCGGCACTAATAAAAGTGCAGCGCCGAATGCGCAGTACCTAACGAAGACGGTAAAAAGCATGAATCTTCACGAGTATCAGGGTAAGCAGCTGTTCGCTGAGTACGGCCTGCCAGTATCCCAGGGTTATGCAGTAGACACCCCGGAAGCGGCGGCAGAAGCTTGCGACAAAATCGGCGGGACCGAATGGGTTGTAAAAGCCCAGGTTCACGCAGGCGGTCGCGGTAAAGCGGGCGGCGTTAAGCTGGTTCGCAGCAAAGAAGACGCTAAAGCCTTTGCACAACAGTGGTTGGGCAAGCGTCTGGTGACTTACCAGACTGATGCCAATGGTCAGCCGGTCACCAAGATCCTGGTTGAATCGTGCACTGATATCGCTAAAGAGCTGTACCTGGGCGCTGTCGTTGACCGTTCCAGCCGTCGTATCGTGTTCATGGCTTCCACCGAAGGTGGCGTGGACATCGAGAAGATCGCACACGACACACCAGAAAAAATTCTGAAAGCAACGATCGATCCATTGGTAGGCGCTCAGCCATTCCAGGGTCGCGAGTTGGCTTTCCAGTTGGGTCTGGAAGGCAAGCAAGTTTCCCAGTTCGCCAAGATCTTCGTTGGTCTGGCCAAACTGTTCCAGGACCACGACCTGGCCCTGTTGGAAGTAAACCCGCTGGTTATCAAGACTGACGGCGATCTGCACTGCCTCGATGCGAAAATCAACATCGACGCAAACGCCATGTACCGTCAGCCTAAGCTGAAAACTTTCCACGATCCGTCGCAAGACGATCCGCGCGAAGCGCACGCTGCCAAGTTCGAACTGAACTACGTAGCTCTGGAAGGCAACATCGGCTGCATGGTGAACGGCGCTGGTCTGGCCATGGGCACCATGGACATCGTTAACCTGCATGGCGGCAAGCCAGCCAACTTCCTAGACGTTGGCGGCGGTGCTACCAAAGAACGCGTTACCGAAGCGTTCAAGATCATCCTGTCCGACAGCAATGTCGCTGCAGTATTGGTCAACATCTTCGGCGGCATCGTTCGTTGCGACATGATTGCCGAAGGCATCATCGGTGCAGTGAAAGAAGTCGGCGTTAAAATCCCGGTGGTTGTGCGCCTTGAAGGCAACAACGCTGAACTGGGCGCTAAAGTACTGGCAGAAAGCGGCTTGAACATCATCGCTGCTACCAGCTTGACCGACGCTGCTCAACAAGTAGTTAAAGCTGCGGAGGGCAAGTAATGAGCGTCCTGATCAATAAAGACACCAAAGTTATCTGCCAAGGCATCACCGGCTCGCAGGGTAGCTTCCACACCCAGCAAGCTATTGAATACGGCACCAAGATGGTCGGTGGCGTTACTCCGGGCAAAGGCGGCACCACTCACCTGGACCTGCCTGTTTTCAACACCGTGAAAGAAGCCGTAGCGGCCACTGGCGCAACTGCCAGCGTCATCTACGTACCGGCTCCTTTCTGCAAGGACTCGATCCTTGAAGCAGCGTTCGGCGGCATCAAGCTGATCGTTTGCATCACTGAAGGCATTCCTACCCTGGACATGCTGGACGCTAAAGTTAAGTGCGACGAGCTGGGTGTTACCCTGATCGGCCCTAACTGCCCAGGCGTTATCACGCCAGGCGAATGCAAGATCGGCATCATGCCAGGCCACATTCACTTGCCAGGCAAAGTAGGCATCGTGTCGCGTTCCGGCACCCTGACTTATGAAGCTGTGAAGCAGACTACTGACGCTGGTTTTGGTCAGTCGACGTGCGTAGGTATCGGTGGTGACCCGATCCCGGGTTCTAACTTCATCGACATCCTGAAGTTGTTCCAGGAAGACCCGAAGACCGAAGCGATCGTCATGATCGGTGAGATCGGCGGTTCGGCTGAAGAAGAAGCGGCTGCCTACATCAAGGCACACGTGACTAAGCCAGTTGTTTCCTACATCGCTGGTGTGACTGCCCCTGCGGGCAAGCGCATGGGCCATGCGGGCGCAATCATCTCTGGCGGCAAGGGCACTGCAGACGAGAAGTTTGCTGCTCTGGAAGACGCAGGCGTTAAAACCGTGCGTTCGCTGGCAGACATCGGCAAGGCTCTGTCCGAGCTGACTGGCTGGGCAATCAAATAAGCCTCGCGCTTAACTGATCGCTACACCAAGCAAAGGCCACCTTCGGGTGGCCTTTGTGCATTCTGCGATATATAAAACCAACGGTAGGAGCTTGCTCGCGATCTTTTGATCTTAAAAAGATCGCGAGACAAGCTCTCTCCTACAGCGATGAACTGCCCCCAAAAAGTTGGACACCCATCCAACTTTTTGGG
>NZ_ALJC01000051.1 GCF_000282975.1 Pseudomonas psychrophila HA-4 | reverse complement strand
GACCGAGTTGCCGGAATCGCTGGCAAGCCTGCTCCCACTCAATACCGTAACGGTAACAACGGCGAGCGGCTGGGTTGTTCAAACGGCCAACACATGACCGCTCGTCTGGAAGCCTTTAGAAATGCAGGCGAAAGCCGATGCTTCTATCACGCGCCTCCCATCCCTTGGTATTCCCCATGTTTAATAAACGCTTGAAACAGGAGCTGTCAGCTCTTCGCGAAGAACTGTCCTCAATTCAGCAAATCAAGGACAGCCTAGAGAGCGAAATGCTCTGCATGAGCCTGGACCCGGATGGGCGGGTCGAGTCGGTCAATTACAACTTCACTCACGAAATGAACTACTCGAGCAGCCAGCTCTTGGGTCGACATATTGATGAGTTGGTGCCGGCTCACTTAAAGCATGACGAGCACCATCTGCGTTTTAAAAATGCCATGATCCGTGGCGAGCATTACAGCGGTACCGTGCGTTTACTTCGGGGCAATGGTCAGGAAGCGTGGCTGCGTTCAATCATGCAGCCGGTGCGCAACTCTAGCGGTCAGATTTTGAGCATCTCGATTTTTTCCAGCGATCTGACGCGCACCATCGAAGCCTCGCGTGACCACGAAAACCTAATGGACGCGCTGATGCGCTCAACCGCCGTCATCGAGTTCAACCTAAAAGGCGAAGTGCTCACTGCCAATGACCGTTTTCTGCGGGGTATGGGTTACTCGTTAGCGCAGATTCAGGGTCGGCATCACCGTATTTTCTGTACCTCGCAAGAGCAGAACAGCGCTGAATATGAAACCTTCTGGAAGCGCTTGAACGCGGGCGAGTTTGTCGCTGATCGTTTTAGGCGTGTCGACAGCCATGGCCGTGAAGTCTGGCTTGAGGCGTCTTACAACCCGGTGCGCGACGCCAACGATAACCTTTATAAAGTGGTGAAATTCGCCACCATCATCACTGACCAAGTTCAGCAGGAACAAGCCGTGTCCGAGGCGGCAGGGATCGCCTACAGTACCTCGCTGCATACCGACAACAGCGCTCAACGCGGGACCATCGTCGTGACGCAAGCGGTCGACGTGATGCGTGAGCTGGCCAAGCACATGCAGCAAGCGGGCGATGGCATCGAAGCCCTGAACGAGCAGTCACAGGTCATTGGCAGCATCGTCAAAACCATCAGCGCGATTGCCGAGCAAACCAACTTGCTGGCGCTTAACGCCGCGATTGAAGCCGCCCGTGCGGGTGAGCAAGGGCGTGGTTTTGCCGTAGTGGCCGATGAAGTGCGCCAACTGGCTTCACGCACCAGCAAGGCCACCGAAGAAATCATCTCTGTGGTGCGTAAGAACCAAGACATGGCAAGCCATGCCGTGGCGTTGATTGCCGACGGCAAACGGCAAGCCGAAGAGGGCCTGTCTCTGGCGGCGGAAGCCGGTACGGTAATTGTTGAAATTCAGGATGGTGCGCAAAAGGTGGTAGATGTTGTAGGGCGTTTTGCTAATCAGCTATCAGCCTAAGACTTGATCTACGTAGGACGGGAGCCAACAAAAATAGCCTTCGGTGTCCGAAAAGTCGCTGGTGAAGAGTAAACTCTGGGCTTTCCTGAAGGAGTTTCTATGAGTCTTTACCAGCCTGGCATCCTCGCCAAACCTGTGCCATCGCAGGCGCGCTATATGTTTTTCGCCCTCAAGTCTGTAGAAGCACTGCCGGCTGCACTCGACACGCTGTCGCAGTGGGTAGACGGCAAAAGCGCTGTAGCAGGCTTGGGTTCACCGCTGGTACTGGCCTTGGGTGCAAAAGTGCAGGGTTTGCGGGTGTTCCCAGCACTCAACGCTGTGGTTGAAAACCCGTCGACCCAGCACGCCCTGTGGCTGTGGTTGCTGGGTGATGATCGCGGTGAGTTGTTGCACCGCAGTCAGGCCATCGAAGTGGCGTTGGCGCCAGCCTTCAACCTGCTGCAAGTCACCGAAGGATTTCGCTACAGAACCGATCACGACTTGACCGGCTATGAAGACGGCACTGAAAACCCGGTGGATGAAGCTGCGGTCGAAGCCGCAGTCGTCGCGAGCTCTGGCCCCGGTCAGGACGGCGGCGTATTTGTTGCTGTTCAGCAGTGGCAGCACGACCTAAACGGCTTTGCAGCCCGCCCGCAATCTGAACAAGACAACACGATAGGTCGCCGCAAAAGCGACAACGAAGAACTCGACGACGCGCCGGAGTCAGCCCACGTCAAACGCACTGCCCAAGAAAGCTTCTCGCCAGAAGCCTTCACCGTGCGCCGGTCCATGCCCTGGACTGAAAACGGTAAATCGGGGCTGATGTTTGTCTCGTTCAGCCGCACCTTGAACGCCTTTGAAGTTCAACTGCGCCGCATGAGCGGCATGGAAGACGGCATCGTTGACGCTCTCTATAGCTTTAGCCGCCCATTGAACGGTGGCTACTACTGGTGCCCGCCACTTAAAGACGGCCGTCTGGATTTGAGCGCTCTTCGCCCGGCTTAAGCCAAGCGATAAATCCTTGGAGCAAAACACCTTGTTTTGCTCCAGTTCACAAAAATGGCGACCTGCCGGTGGTTTCAGGAATCATCTGATTATTTTTACCCTGCTCAAGCGCCAGGCTTGCGGCATGAAATCGACCCCCAAAGCCGCCCGAAAACTTCTCCACTTATTTGCCTATGGTTTGATCATCGCTGTTCTGGCAGGTTCGTTCGTTTATTTACGCGCCGTTTTTAATCAAGAAGTGTCCCTTCGCCGTAGTTTCATGAACGAGGCGGTGTTCAATGCTCAGGATTTTTTTGTCAGCCGTCAGACCTTGCTCAAGAGTCTGGTATTGGCAGCGGTGCCTGATAAAAGCGGGCATGACTCATTTGTCAGTGTTGATCCTGAAGAAGAAATGAACATCAGCCTGGGCAGCGAGGCAGGTCACTGGAGCATCTGGTTGACCCAGCGGATGACGGACTACCTGCATGAGAGCAAAGTCAATCTGCTCTATGTTCCGCAAACAGATACCCCTCAAGTCGTTCGCCTGTTTAATGCGTCAAGCAATCTGCAGCCCTTGCCCAAGGAGGTGTTACAACGCTTGGAGGACGAAGGCAGCCAGAGCTATTCATTTGGTGATGACCTGTGGCTGACTGACAGCAGGACGCTGGATTCTCCGTTCTATCTATTCACCCGACTGGATAACCGTAATGTATCTTCCGGCTGGCTGGGCATTGAGGTCGAGGTGCCGGACCTTACAGAAGCGCTTCGCAGTGAAACCGCTGGCGACTTTATGCTGCTGGATGGGCAAGGGCAGATCATTTTTACCAATGCTGCGCAGTCCACGTTGGTCGACGCTCTGCACCGGCTGGAACCCAAAAATGCATTTGGCTTTATCGGCCCAGGATGGATCCCCGAGAGCTTGGCGATTCGCAAAAAGCTGGGGTATTCAGGCTGGCAAATCGTCTACGCCGTCGATATTAATTCTTTGTTTCCGGTTCTGGCTTGGCCGCTGCTGGGCTGTGTGCTGTTGTGGATTGCCGTGTGCATTGGGCTACGCCTGCTCATAGAGCGTATTGATCGTCGGCTGATCATGCCGGGAGAAAAACGCATACAAGCGCTGATTGAAAGTGAGGCATTCAACCGCGCCGTGTTGCAAGTTGCCCCGATCGCCTTGTGCGTGATTCGCCGTGTCGATGGCAACGTGGTGTTAGAGAATTCGCTCTCGCAACAGTGGCTGGGTAACGGCACTGAGATGGGCAAACTTTGTCATGGCTGGATCCGTCGGGCCTTCGACGAAGATGACGCGCTCAACAGTGATGAAATTGAGATGGAAGATGGCCGTCTTCTGTACCTCGCGTTTACTCCGACCCGTTACAACGGGCAGGACGTGCTGATTTGTGCGTTCAGTGACATCAGTGCACGTAAGCAGATTGAGGTGACGCTGGAGCGCGCGCGGCAGTTGGCTGATCGGGCCAATGAAGCCAAGACTTTATTTTTGGCGACCATGAGTCATGAAATCCGCACCCCGTTATATGGCGTGCTCGGCACGCTCGAATTGCTGGCGCGGACCGAACTCAATGATCAGCAAAACAACTACCTCAGAGCCATCGAGCGTTCTTCTGGCAATTTATTGCAATTGATCTGCGACGTCCTCGATGTGTCGCGCATTGAGGCTGGGCAATTGCAGTTGGAACTCAATACCTTCAGCCCTATGGCGCTGATCGAAGAAGTGGTCCAAGGCTATAGCGGTGCGGCGCAAGCCAAGGGGCTGCAACTGTTTGCCTTGATAGACTCGACAGTGCCCGAATGGCTCAGCGGGGACGTGACTCGCATTCGGCAAATTTTGAATAACTTGCTCAATAACGCCCTCAAGTTCACCGACAACGGAAAAATTGTCCTGCGGCTCAAAATGGACAGCCGCGATGATGAACGCGTCATGCTGCGCTGGCAGGTCTCGGACACCGGTAAAGGCATCGCGCATGAAGAACAGGCCCGTTTGTTCGAGCCGTTTTATCAAATTGAATCAGCAAAAAATGTCGTGGCGGGTACCGGTCTGGGTTTGTCCATCTGCAAGCGCCTCATGCATTTAATGAACGGCAGCATGCGCCTTGTCAGCGAGCCGGGGCTTGGCAGTAGCTTTACTCTGCATTTGCCGCTGGAGCAGGTGCGTGAACCTTTGCATACCCACCCTTTGGACGAGTTATCGCCCGACGTTATCTACGTGGTATCGCCACTGCGTGAACTGGCTGAATGCTATTGCGGCTGGTTACGTCGCTGGGGTGCGCGGGCCCAGTTGGGCGTCCCCAAACCTGGCGAGGCTCCTGAGCACGCTGTTCTGTTGGAGCTGCATCCCGGCTCAGCCCGGCAAAGGCTAGAGCCAGATTGGACAGGCCCGGTGGTCGTGGCCGCAAGTAATAAGTCCGTTGCGCTTGATCTGGACACGACTTGTTGGCATGTCGATCTAAACAGCTTGCAGTCTGTATACCAGGCACTGAGTAACGCGCAGGGTATGCGGATTAACACGCCTATTGAGGCAGGGGTTGGCAAGTCAGATTTGAAACTGGATCTGCGGGTTTTGGTCGCGGAAGACAATGTCATTAACCAACTGATTTTGCGTGACCAACTTGAGGAACTCGGCTGTTCAGTGACGTTGGCCAGTGATGGCCTGGAAGCCTTGGGATTATGGCAGGAGGGGCGGTTTGACTTGGTTTTGACTGACGTCAACATGCCCAAAATGAACGGCTATGAGCTGGCAGCCCAGTTAAGGTCCATGAAAGCGGCACTGCCCATTATTGGCGCGACGGCCAATGCCATGCGCGATGAGGGTGAGCGCTGTCTAAGCGCGGGGATGAACCACTGTTTGATCAAGCCTTTTACGCTGCACACCTTATTTAACTGTCTTCAGCACTTCTAAAGGAGGGTCCAGTGAAGCCCTATCGTGTCTTGGTCGTCGAGGATCATCCCTTTCAGCATGAGTATTTAATGAATGTTTTCAGTGAGGTGGGCGGCTTTGATGTTGACACCGTGTGGGACGGAGATGAGGCGTTGGAAAGCCTGATGCGTCATGACTATGACCTGCTATTGACCGACCTACTGATGCCTGTAATGGATGGGGTGCAACTGATCCAGAAAGTTGCCGCCTTAAAAAAAAGACCGGCGCTGGCGTTGATGAGTGCGTCGTCGCGCCGAATGTTAATTAGCGCGGGCCTGGCCGCAAAAAATCTGGGCATGTCGGTGGTCGGTTTGATTTCCAAACCTGTCGAGTTCAATGCCGTCATGCGGTTAAAGGAACGGATGGCGATTTTTCGTATGAGCGGTGAAATCGACCCCGCGCTGGCGATTGAAGTGGACCCTCAGAGCATTGTGCGGGCAATGAACAATGGCCAGATTCAGGCCTGGTTTCAACCCAAGAAGTCTTTACATAACGGTAATATCCTCAGCGCAGAAGCCTTAGTCCGCTGGGTTCATCCGCAGGCGGGGTTGTTACTGCCCAAAGACTTTCTCTCACTGTTGATAAAGCAGGGGCTGGAAGAGCGCCTGTTGTGGTTAATGCTGGAAAAAACCCTGCAAGCGCAAAGAGAGTGGCGCCAGCAGGGTTGGGATATTCCGGTTTCAATCAATTTGCCGACGCATTTGCTCGATGACCACGACTTGGCTGATCGCTTGCGTGACTATGTGATAGCCGATGGTGGCGAGCCGCGAAGCATCGTGTTTGAACTGATGGAAAGCTCGATCACAGAAGAACTCAGCAATTATTACGCTGGCGCTTGCCGCTTGCGCATGATGGGCTTTGGGTTAGCCCAAGATGATTTTGGTAAAGGCTTTAGCTCCTACTTTAATCTGGTTTCTACCCCTTTCAGTGAGCTCAAGATAGACCGTTCGCTGGTGCATGGCTGTGTTGAGAACGAGAACCTGGCCTCCGCTTTACGCAGTCTGGTTGAGTTAAGTCAAAAACTAGGTCTTACGGTGGTCGCCGAAGGTGTCGAAACACAGGCTGAACTCGCCTTTCTTCGTCGTATCGGCTGTGACCAAGCGCAAGGCTTTCTGATCTGCGGTGCAGTGTCATGTGCTGATTTTGGAACTCTTTTGTTCGAGGATAGCTCTAAGCCATCATGGAGATAACTCAAAGCAAAGCATGATCCAAACAGCTTTCGTTCACGTCTGTCACTCAGATAAAACCACGCGCAACGGCTCAGGAAATCACGCGGTCATCGCTTTGTGCTGGCTTTAGGAGCGCGGGCCAAGCTGATGGTCATTGCCGTTACTGTGCTTCAGGTTCGTGATGTGTACTTCTGTTCAAGCCTTGTTCAGTGTTCGCTCGATTGGCTGGGTGAGCACTGACCCAGTTTTGAATCCACTCAGCGGTATATAGCAGTGCGTCATTAATTTGGAGCCAGGCAATGTGCGAATTAAAGGCAGTAATTGCCGATGATCATCCGGTGGTGCTTTTGGGCCTTCGGGAGGTGATTCAGCGTGATGAGCGCTTCGGACTGGTCGGCGAAGCGCTTAATTCGTCGGAGTTGGTCCATCTGATGGTCTTGCATCAACCGGATGTAGTGATCACCGATTTCAACATGCCCGGTGATGAAGTCTACGGCGATGGTTTGCCGTTGATTGAGCACATCGTTGAGCATTTTCCGGCAGTGAAAATTCTGGTGCTGACGATGGTCAGCAATCAACTGATCATTTCGCGCTTGCTGGAAATGGGGGTGGCGGGCGTCATCGCCAAAAATCACATCCATGAGGAAATCGGCAAAGCCCTGAATGCCTTGGCCAATGACCGACCTTATAAAACCCTGATGGCTCACCCAACATCAGTGCTGGCTAACGCTAAGGTCATTGATGAGCGCTTTTCCAATCTTTCGCCGCGCGAGGTCGAGGTATTAAGGCTTTTTGTAGCTGGGAAAAGTGTCGGCGAGATTGCTCGCTTGTTGAATCGCAGCGTTAAAACCGTCAGTACCCAGAAGGTCTCGGCCATGCACAAACTGGAAGTGCTCAACGACCATGCGCTGCTCACTTACTGCATTAAGGCCGATCCCTTTGAGTCATAAAGGTCTTAGTGGCTGTTAACAGCGATCTGTGTTTCAGGACTGGAGTTATATACGTCATGCCGCAAATGAGAGTCTTATTGGCCGACGATCACCCGATTGTGTTGATGGGCGTGCGCGAGATCATTGAGCGCGATGCGCGTTTTAAAGTGGTCGGCGAAGCTACGAATTCGTCCGAATTGATCAGTAGGGTTTCTGAGCTGCGTCCTGACGTCATCATTACCGATTACAACATGCCGGGGGATGAGCAATACGGTGACGGAACCCGCTTGGTGGAGTACTTGCGCCGGCATTTTCCCGAGCCGCGGGTGTTGATTCTTACAGTTATTTCCAACCCGCAGATTTTGACTTGGCTGTATGAGTTAGGCATCAGCGGGGTGATTTCAAAGAACGCTGGGCTGGAACAAATTCTGGTGGCGCTGGATGCGTTTTATCGGGAAGGTCATTACCAACTCGACCCGTTTGACGGTGATACGAGCGCCGACACCGATGAGATTTCGCAAAGGCTCTGTCAGCTGTCAGTCAAGGAATTTGAGGTGTTGCGTTTGTTCGCCTCAGGCCTGAGCGTGAGTGAAGTGGCGCAGAGTCTGAACCGTAGTATTAAGACCATCAGCACCCTGAAAATTTCAGGCATGCGCAAATTGGGTGTCGACAGCGATCAGGCGCTGTTGATTCTGTGCATCAAGGCCAATTTATTTGCCTGACTTACAGGTAAATGATTTCCATCAATAATGTTGATCTGTAACTGCCAATGGCGGGCAATTCATCAGCCGTTTTCACCGGTCTCACCGACAGCTTAAGTTTGAGCAACGTGTCTGTAACAGGGAAGCTCAACGACTCGCCGAACTTTACGTCTAGCAATTTGGCGACGCTGGTCATGTCAGTAAGGCGTGTTTTCAAGCCCAGACTGTCGAGGGTCGTGCGCAAAGTATTACTGTCAAAGGCGCCGTTGCCCGCACTGAACTTCAGGAGCACCTGGCTGCCTTTGATGCACTGAAAATCAAGGGCCACATCGGTCCATTCGGTAATGTCCGACCGCAGCGAGTTAAGGTTTACCTTGGGGATCTCCACGCTCTGCGAGGCCGGGAAACTGGCCGTGCAGGGCGGTTTGATCAGCGTGCCCTTAATATCCAGCGACGGGGCGTCTGCTGCTCGGCTTGCTGCGCTAAAGCCCATAAAAAGGGCAGCCAACAGTGATAGCCATAGGCTCATTCTGGCGAACATGTTCATTTCACAGGTAGTCGAGGTTAATAACGGCGGAGGCCGAGAAATCGCCTTCGGACAAGGCGCCTTGAGCCACAAGTTTTGCTTTCATGCTCAGGTCAACCGCCCCATTGAGGTTGGGCACGTTTCGCTTTGTTCCCTTAATGTTGATGAGCGAATTGTCACTTTTCCATAACAGTGAATACCCCAAGTTCGTCCTGCCGGCAGAGGCTACCGTGTCCGACAGCGCTGAGGAGGCCGTGACGCTGATGTTTAGTGCTGAGTTGGATGGGCAGTTCAGGATTACCGGTACGTCGATTTGCGCAGCCGCGCCAACCTGGTCATAACGCAGGCTACCAAAGTCCGCGGTCAGTACTTTATTGCTGATCAGTGTGCAGGGTGGGCGAATCAGCGTGCCTTTGACGGTGAGTGTGCTGCTGTCGCTGGCCGCGAGTGCCTTGTTGGAGGCGAACAGGCCCAGCAGTGCGAGGGTTATCAGTTGTTTATTCATGGTCTGTTCCTATGGCTGGCGGTGAGGTCGGATTGGCTGGCGAAGCGGCTATAAATACTCAATGCTGATGACGCTAGAGGCACTGAATGCACCCTCGGTAACGGTGCCCAGCGTCATCAATTTGGTCTTCATACTCAAATCGACCGTTCCACTCAGGTTGGTCAGAGTACGTTTTGCGCCTGTTACGTCGATGAGTGTGTTGTTGCTGCTCCAGTACATCAAGTACGCCAAGTTGGCTTTGCCTGCATACGCCTGAATGTTTGATCCTTGAATCACACTGGACGCTTTGACGCTGATACTCAGTGCCGAGTTGGCCGGACAGCTCAGGGTGACTGGGATGTTGATTAGCGGTCCTGTCGAAACTTGGTCAGCGCGCATCGTGCCAAAGTTAGCGGTGAGTGCTTTGCTGCTGGTCAATGTGCAAGGCGGCCGGGTGAGCGTGCCGCTGACATTCACGGTGATGGTGTCTGTGCCCGCATTGGCCGCTGTGCAAGCCAGGCCAGCCATAAGTGCTGCGGCCAGTGATACGCTTAATTTCATGCTTGAGCTCCTGGGCCTGATCAGGGGTAGGTGATGGTGAGGGTGTATTGACTGGTGAAGTTACCTGTCGGCAATACACTGGTATTCAATTGCGGGCGAAAACCCAAGCTGATGGTGTTAGCGCCTGTTTTCAGAATGAACACACGCCGAACATTGAAGTTGACGGCATTGCCGAGATCAGCCCAGGTCGCGGCCATGGACAGCCCGGCCAACGTGGTCGCCGAAACGCCTGGGCTACCGCTAATTGCCGCTTGGGTGGGCGACAGAGTCACGTTGGCTGCAACGGGCGTGAAGCAGTTCATCGTGACGTTGGCCACTTGCTGCGCAGAGGAAAAGTCGTTGTTACTGAGCGTGCCGAACGACAGGTTCATGGTTTTAGGCGTACCCAAGGAGCAGGCGGGCTGGACAACCGAATAGTTGATAAGCACGGTCTGGAGGTAGTCGCCATAGGCTTGATAACCGCGGATAGAGGTGTCTGTCAGCGAAACGCGGATGCTGTAATTACCCGGTGTGACATAGGCTGTTCCCGTTAGCTGTACGTTGTATGAAAAGGTATCGCCCACGAAAAGCTGAACACAGCTCGATGGCATGCACACGGTGCTAGGGGTGCCGATGGGCTGTTCGGGCACCATCTGGCCCGAATTGGTATGGAATACCTGAAGCTTGTTGCCACTGCCTTGGGTGTAGGACTGTGTGTGTTGCAGCGACGAACCATAGGGGTACCAGCGAGTGACTCGGCAATTGGCGGTCATATTGGCGGTAAACGTTTGCCCAGGCGTCAGAACGCCCAGATCAATGGTGCCGGTGGTGCCCGTTTGCGTGCAGCTAAGGTTGTTTTGAATCAAGGCAAAGGCTTGCTGGCTGGCGAACATGAAGAACATGGTCAGCAGCAGCAAACTGCCTTTTACCCAGCGTGGGCGCAGAGATTGAACGGTCGAATCATTCATCAGGAGTACCTTGAGTATCTGCTGGCATTGCCAGCTTGGCATCGCAACGGATTTGCAGTTGTCCGATGCCCGTTTCTGAAAGGTCATAGGCACTCAGATCCAACGTTTTGGAGCACCACGGCTGACCGTTGACGTTGATTAGCAGTCGCGCTTTATCTGGCACACCCGTCATGAAAACCCTACCTTTGTCTGCCACCATGGCTGTGCTCAGCAAGACACCATTCAGGTCAAAAAGCTGAGATTCGGCTGCAAAAGGGGCCGGTTTGCCATTGCTGGAACTGACGCTAATCAACAGGCGACGACCGTTATGGGTTTCAAAATTGGCCATCACAAAAGCACCTCTATTAGGTGTGACTTCCTGAACCAGATTCGCGATGTCGGTGTTGTCAGATAACGAGTCTGTGTTCAGTGACACCTTGTTTTTTCGGTAAGGCTGGGCGTAAGGAATAACCGTGTAGCCACTGCCATTGGTTTTGATCCCGCTTTTGGTCAATACGCCGACATCGGCGGCGCCCGGTGTAGCAACAATGATGTTGGTCTCGCCCAGAGGCTGGGTAAACATCAAGGCGTCGCCCGTGGCCACGACGCCACCTTCTACGCCGTAGTCCATCTGCCGGGTGTTTTGATCCCTGCTGTAAGACCCGTGCCAAATGGCATTCGCGGCGTTGTAACGGGCGGCCAGCGAGCCACCGAGCACACGATCGTCGTCACTGATCTGTTGATTGATCCCTGCGGTGTACGACAGCGAATCGTCCTGGAATTGAGAGCCACTGAAGGTGGCGTTACGGCTGGCATTGCCGGACGAGTCCTGGTTCGTACTCAGGCCAACACGGCTAGAACTTCCTGGGTTGCCCAGCGGGATACTGACACTCAGCGACACGCTGCGAATGTCATCGCCAGTGCCGCTGTTCTGTGCCAGCCCCACGTTGTACGACGCGCGACCGACACTGAAGCTGTAACCCACTTGAACAGAGGTATTGCTTTGGTTGCGGTTCCAATAATCGGTTTTGGTCAGGTTGGCATACATACCGCCCAAGCTACCCAGCTGTTGCGAGACGTTGGCGGTAAAGCTGCTTTTCATGTGGCCACCTAAATAAGGCGAAAAAGCACCGCTGCTGATCAAGGTGTCATCGAGGTAAGGCGTCAGCGTGTTATTGGCGCGTGCATCGATGGCTTCGTTAAAGCTGTAGTAACCGCTGGTTGAATAGCGGTAGCCCACCAGGCTGAAACTGGTATCCGTAAGGTCAATGGACTTGGCATAGCGAAAGCGATACGACTGGCCCGACAGCGTTTTGGAGTCAGTGCCGATGTCATCGCTGATGGCGTGCGTCACGTCCAGCGAAATGGCGCCGAAACCGGCAAAGTCATGGGCAAAACCCAAGAGTGCCGACTTGTACTGATCACTAACGATGCTGCCGCCGAACAGGGTGGTGCCTTCCGTCAGCCCGCGGCGGTATGTGCCTTGAGCAAAACTCGGTTTTTGCGTGTTCAGGGTTCCATCGGCAGGGCGATATTGGCCTGCGGTCACGCTGTAACTTTGCTGGCCTTCGCGCAGCATGTACGGCACCGACGAGAATGACTGGGTATACACCTGACGCTCACCATTAGGCCCCTCGACGGTCACTTCGATATCACCGTTGCTTGAGGTTGAGTACAGGCCTTTAAGGGCAAACGGCCCGGAAGGCACCCACTGTTCGCTGATGACGTAGCCGCGCTGGCGCAACGTGACAAGTGAGCGGCCGTTGGCCACACCGCGAATAACCGGGGCAAAGTTGCGTGCATCATCGGGCAGCATGTCCAGATCAGAGGCAATGCTCGCGCCACGGTAGGAGATCGTGTCAAACAAGTCGCTGTCGGTAGCGCTTTCACCGAGCGTGGCAATGGCCATCATGTTGCCCAGATCACGCTGGACGTAGGTGTCTACCGATTTCCATTGACCGTCGACGTTGTTGCTTTTTTGCCAGGTCGAAAAGTTGCGAAAGCGCCACGCTCCGCTGTTAAAACCGCTGTGTACGCTGCCGAACTGAGATTGTCTGTTGCCGGTTTGGTTTTCGACGTTGCTACCGGAAAAGTTGTAGTTGGCAAACGCTACCTGCTCGCCATCGCTCCAGTTTTTACGGCGGATCTCGAAGGGCACCTCGCCAATAAATGCCTGCGGTACTTGCAGATTCAGGTGCTGCTTATTGAAGTCATAGTCATAGGTGACGCCCGTCAGCTCGCGGTTGAAGTACACGCATTTGTCGCTACTGATGTCGGCGTCTTTCAGGCGCGCCGGGTCAATACCCAGCTCCGTCAGGGCCTGAAGGCTAAAGCAGGGGAACAGGCCATTCGGGGTCGATACCTGGCTGGCTGTTTCGCGAATAAAGTTCATGTCCCGTTGTTCGATCAGACGGTCATCCACTGACAGATCAACACGGTAAATGCCGGGCAGTTGGCCTTGGCTCATGGCCTTTACTTGTTCAGCCACTTCGGCTGAGGCGTTGCCGCCACCAATTTCTAAAAAGGAGGAGTCGAAGCTGTAATCGGCATGCACGGCGGTCGCTGTAAGACCGACAGCACTCAGGCTAACACTGCTCCAGCTTTTTACTCGGCGCGCGAAGGCGCACATGCGCTCTCGCAGCATGAGGAAATCCTTCTATTAGACTAATTATTCAGGGATCAATTAAGGGTGACGGGGGCTGACTTAACGGTGCTGCCGTACTCGTTGATGTAGGTGAGTTCCAGCGTGTCACTGTTTTTCAGGGGTATCGCCGTGGTGGCGGTACTGCCGGGCTTGATCACTTCGGGCAGGCCTTTGCTGGCGGCGTTGTTAATCTGCAAGTCACTGACGACCACGTTAAAACCCGATGGGTTGTGCACGGTCAATTTGCCGCCATCAGCGCGCCATTGCAGGTTTTTCACGGCCTCTTCAAGCGAACCTTTTAAGCCTGCGGGGCGATAAAACAGTTTGATGGTAGTTTTGAGTGCAATCTGCAAAACGTTCTGACTGTTTTGCTCGTCGCTCTTGGCCGGGATCGCTTTAACATTTAGCAAAAACAGGCTTTCCTTATCGGTTGGCAGGTTTTGTGCGTTGGTCGCGATGATGCGCAGGATGTTCTGGCCTTTGGCGTCTAGACGGAACAAGGGCGGAGTGATGATAAATTCATCGGCACTGGCATCCCGATTTTCATACGGGCTGACCCATGACTGCACCAGGTACGGCACGCCATCTTCACCTGAGTTGGAGAGTGCAAGATTGGCTTCTTTTTCCTTACTTTGGTAAATAACCCGAGTGGCGCCCACATTGACACCCGCCTGGACCTGCGGCAGCCAAAAACTAGCTGCCAAAGCCAAAAAGGCTGCAACTTTTAAACGCATTTAAATGTCCTCTGTTCAACGCTCGAGCCCGAGTCAAACCACGGGCTCTTGCGTTAAAAAACACGCGTTACTTGTAAGTAACGTCGAAAGTAGCCAGCGCATTGACGGTACCAGTACCGATACCACGGGTATCAGCAGCGCCATCAGTACCTTTGGTGTCAGCTACAAGACGTACGTAGGAGGCCTTGAAGTCGAAGGTGTTGGACTGAGGGCGCAACACGTAATCGGTACTTGCAGTGTTCAACGGCAATTTGTCGCCAGTACGTGCGTCGGCAATTTGGATACCGAGGCCTTTGACCTGGTTAGAGCCGACCATACCGAGTACGGTCGCGTCGGTTGCGGATTGTTGGCCGCTGAATTTAATCGAGGCATTTTTCAGCGTCGAACCGCTGCAGTTTTCCAGAGAAATCGAGAACGGAGTTTCACCGGCAGTCGCGCCAACGGTGTTAGCGAAGTCGGCGATACGAACTTGACCCATATCAACCGATTTCTTCACGCTGTCACTGTTAATGGTGCAAGCGTTATCGTTGATAACACCTGTGAACTCAACTTGGCCGTCAGCGGCTTGAGCCGTTGCTGCTGCCATTGCGATCAGCAGGGTTGAGCCGCACAGCGCTGTGTATTTGCCGATTGTTTGAAACATGAGAGATACCCTCTATAAAAGTTATGTGTCATAGCCATTTTTAATAGTCCCCCCTGTTAACGGCTTGCCGCAGCAGGTGTTGCATAGGATGCAATGACGCCGGTGCAACACCCATCAGACGATTCCTGTTTTAGAACGCTTAACATTTTTGGGCTGTAACGCCCCTGATAGGCTCTCTTATGAAGCAAGCAAAAGTACGCCTCGGTGCATTGGCTCTGAGTTCTCTGAGGCTCAACAAGCTACTGTTTTTGTTGACCGGGTTGGCTCTGCTGTTGGTGAGCATGAGTTACTGGGCGGTCAACAGAGTGCTGAAGGAGGAGGAAGAAAAGACCGCGTTTCACTTTGCGCGGCTCATGGAAAGCATTCATGAACATGAAGCGTTCATGCGCGATGCAGCGCATAGCTACAACCAGCAAAGTGATGATTTGTTAACGGACAGCAAGCCGCAATCACACACCGAGTTAATGCGACAAGGTGGGGAACGGCTCTTTCAGAACAGCGATACAGCCAAATCATTGCCCTTCACGGTCAGCCAGCGAGACACGTTTACCAGCGGTGAAATGGCCGGCGTGTATTCGTTCAGCGTTCAACTGACGGATCTGTATGCGGCCTACTGGTCAGCCTCGCCTTACGCAGGGCCTCAGGTATTTATTTTTTCGCCCACCGATCAGTTCACCATTGCGGTGCCTGGCATTGATGGCGCGCGGAAGTTTCCACTGCTGCAAAACTATAATTTTTTTGATGTCTCTAAGCGGCTCTATGACCAACTGATGAGTCGGCGCCAAGCGCTTGAGAATAATCAAGTGCAATGGATGAGGGCACCTGGCGGACTTATCCAGAAACGCAAGTACATTATGGGAGCGGTTGAAATCGATCTCTCACATCGTTTTTTGCCCGCACCTGAAGATGACGATCCTGTGGTGCTCACTGCATTGCTGGACGTCAGTGATATCAACGATCTTGAGCGTTTGCTGATGCGCCCGATCAACAGCAGCTTGACCTTGATTTCACCTGCTGGTGAGGTGCTGCTCGGGGATGAGAAGGGTATTCAAGCTTTGCCATTGGGGTTGAGTTTTGAGCCAAACGGTTTGCATTTTAAATTGAGTTCGGGTGGCGCTGATCCCTGGATCGGCTCCTATGTCATCAGTTACCAGAAGTTCTTTGGTTACGCTATATGGCCACTGTTGGGTGCTGTGGGTTTGATCTTGCTGTTTATATTCATGGGCTGGCGCGTTAACCGTTGGTATCGCTTGCAGATCATCGAGCCCGCTCAACGCTCCAGCCAGTCGTTGGCCGAGAGTGAAGAGTTTAATCGGGTCATTCTCGACAGCGCTCCGGTGGGTTTATGCGTAGTACAGCGTGGCACCAGTGCCGTGTTGCTGGAGAATAAGCGGGCTCAGCAATGGCAAGGCACGCCTGAACTGATTGCAGTGCTCAAGCGTGATTATGCCAAGCGTGAGCCAGGGGAGGTTCGGCTTGAGGTCGCGGGTCGCTACCTTCAGGTCAGCTTTGCCTATACACGCTACAAGGGCAATGACGTAGCGCTTTGCGGCTTCAACGACATCACCCAGCATGTCGACGACGCCAACATGATGGAGCAGGCACGTCACTTGGCAGATGAGGCCAGTAAAGCCAAGACGATGTTTCTGGCAACCATGAGCCATGAAATTCGCACGCCCTTGTATGGGGTGCTGGGCAATCTGGAATTGTTAGAACTCACTGAACTCAGTGAGCGGCAGCAAGATTATCTGCACACGATTCAGCGTTCATCGGCGTTGCTGTTTCAGCTCATCAGCGATGTGCTGGATGTGTCCAAAATCGAATCCGGGCAAATGGCGCTCGAACTCAACACCTTTAACCCTCTGGATGTGTTTGAAGACGCTGCGCGCAGCTATGCGGCTGCGGCTGGGAATAAAGGCCTGAAAGTATTCATCTGTGCTGATGCTTCTCTGCCGCCTCGCCTATACGGGGATGCCGTACGGATCCGGCAGATCATCAACAACTTGCTGAGCAACGCAATCAAGTTCACAGACTTCGGGCGTGTCGTGCTCAGATTAAGAGTCACAGGCATCGAAAATAATCAGGTGTCGCTGCAGTGGCAGGTTTCCGACACGGGTGCCGGGATCAGCGAGCACCAACTGTCTCACCTGTTTAAGCCTTTTTCCCAAATCGCCGGGAGCGAGCGTGCAGGGGGGGCGGGGTTAGGTTTATCAATCTGCGCCCGACTCAGCGAAATGATGGGCGCTCACTTGCGAGTGGTCAGCGAGCCTGGATTGGGCAGTAGCTTTTCGCTGCACATACGCCTGCCTATTGTTGCGGGGTCGTTGGCCAATAGTTCAGACATTAATCTTCAAGGGGTCAGCGTGTATGTGCGCGCCTCGCTCAAGGATGTTGCCGATAGCCTGATTGACTGGCTAAGCGGTTGGGGCGCACGCGCGCAGCTATTCCCAGTCATGGGGATTGAAGACCCTACGGCGATTTTATTAGACGTTGATCCCGACCTCTCGCTCGCACAGGAATGGCCTGGGGAATGTGTCCTGGCGATTCACACCGCCAGCAACCAGCCGCAACGGACAGCGCGAGGGTGGGAAGTCAATTCGTATGACATCCGAGCCATTGCCAGAACCCTTATGCAGGTGGCGCGTGGGGCTGCACCTGAGTTCACCTCCAGCGTTGCGCAACCTGTTTTTAACATGGGCCTGAGCGTATTGGTGGCGGAGGACAACCCGGTCAACCGTGAAATTCTCAAAGAGCAACTTCAGGCATTGGGTGTTCGGGTTACGCTCGCCGAGGACGGTGAACAAGCGCTGTTGCGCTGGGCCGAAAGCGAATTTGATCTGGTGATCACCGACGTCAATATGCCCAAGGTGGATGGTTACGAACTCACCCGGCGTCTGCGTGAGCGTGATCCACATATCCCCATCATTGGTGTGACCGCCAATGCGCTGCGCGAAGAAGGCGAGCATTGTCTCGCAGTCGGAATGACCGCGTGGCTAGTCAAGCCTTTGAGCCTGACCACATTGCGTCAGACCTTGTCCGCCTATTGCCTGCAATCCGTGCCGGTGACTGCGCCGCAGATGAAGGCCGAGGTACCCGATGTTACCCCTGATGATCTGGAGGGATGGATTACGCTTTCACCGGCCATGCATCGGCTGTTTGTCACGACGATGCAAGAAGACCTAGAGCAAGCCGAGCGGTCTTTGCTTGCGTCTAATACGACACAGTTGGTCAGCTACCTGCATCGAATCAATGGATCGTTGGCGACTGTTGGCGCACAAGATTTAGCAGCAGCGTGCAGCGTGTGTGAAATTTCTCTGCTGCATGAGCCCTTGAATCCTGAATCTGCCCGCGCAGTTGAAGCCTTGTTGAAGCGCCTGCACCTAACGGTTTCCAGAATGATTGAGGGCGAGTTGTAGTGAATAACCCCGTGATGTTACGCAGAGTTGCGGGGCAAGAGTGTGTGCGGCGCTATGCCAAAAGCCTTGCGAAAGGCATGGCTGAAGTGTGAGAAATCGGAAAAACCGAAATCAAGCGCCGCTTGCGAAACGCTGCGTACCTGGCCGCACTCGATTGCGGCCCGGCTGGCGTTCAGGCGTTCTTTCCAGATCTCTGCGACCGGGGATTTTTGATGCCGGGCGAATGCGCGGGTCACCGTTCGGGTGGACACGTGGTGGGCTTGGGCTATCAACTCGATCGACAGTTCTGGCTCGGCCAAGTGGCGTTGGATGTAGTTCATGATCCGACCATAAAGATCCAACTCTTGATGGGCGGTCTTGAGGTCTTGAAGCTCCAGACTGATTACCAGCATGTCGAGTATCGCGCTGGAGTAACGGCTGGAAATGTCATCGTTTTGAAACAGTGTGGGAGTGCTCGCTACTTGGTGCACCATTTCGCGCAGGGGAATCACGCCGGGGCGGCGGTTATCCAGCACCATCGCAGTGAGTTCCGAAATGTGCGGTAACCGCTGGGTGATCAACTGTCTAGGAATACGGATCAAGTGGTTTTCGGTACCACCTAGGCTGAAGCGAAACGACTGAGTTGCGTCATAAAGAAACAAATTGCCGGCGCCTAGGGTTGCCTTGCGTTCCCGTTGTTCAAGTTCGCCGTACCCATTTCGAGTAAAACCCAGCCATATATCTTCGGAGCAATCACTGCGCACATGCCGGTCGGTACGCACCCAATGGTGCAGGGGTGATGACAGCGTAGAGACGTCCAGCAACCCTATGCCTTTGACCTCAAGCGTGCCCTCGAAATTGCTCTGCGACGAGGGTTTGCTGTCTGCCGTCAAGCAATGACGACACACCACTTCTTTCCAATAATCAAAGCGACGAGGTTGCGAAACAGCAAGGGTGGAATATTGGTTGGGCTGCGCCATGGCACTCACCTTAATGCAACTACTTGAGACAGCGGGGCACTGTTACGTGGCCTTAAACAAGCAATAAGCACGCCACTGCAAGTGTGGGGTGCTGATCACGATGCCCACCCACATAGGGGCCAGCCTGCGGTTGGGTAGCACGCCTTATGGATGCCCCATTCAGCCAGTGGTGTGTACGTTTCAGTGCGTAAACACCGCACATGCCTCTAGGGCGCACCAACACGGTTCATCAGCAAGCCGGGTGTTAGCTGCTGTCTTTTCCAACCAAGCGATTGTCCTTGCGAACCAAGCGATGTTGTCAGCGCCTGCCTAACTTTCACCTCACGGCATTTCTAGCCTTCGGCGCTGATGAGGCATTCCATGCACCTTCAAGAACAGCAGCAATTGTCTGACGCTTCCTGGTCGCTTCGAATGCGCGACTTGGCACCTGAAGAGTTTGTTTATTGGCTGATCGAGTGGTGCGCTCAGGCGCTACGGGTCCGAAAGGCTGGTGATGCACGTTGACGTGAGCGTACGCATAAACATAAAAAAAATGAGGAGCCTTTCATGGAATCTGCGATCGACACACACCTTAAATGCCCACGGACGCTGTCGCGCCGTGTGCCAGAAGATTACCAGCCACCTTTCCCGATGTGGGTCGGTCGCGCCGACGAACAATTGAAACAAGTGGTGATGGCTTACTTGGGCGTGCAGTTTCGTGGTGACGCGCAACGTGAGGATGCCCTGCAAGCCATGCGGGGCATTGTCAGCCGTTTCAGCGTGCCAGACGGGCCGCAGACGCATGATTTAACGCATCACACAGACAACAGTGGTTACGACAACCTGATGATCGTTGGCTACTGGAAAGACGCGGCGACCTATTGCCGCTGGTTGCGCTCACCCGAGGTGAATGAGTGGTGGACGTCGCCGGAGCGTCTGAACGACGGCCTGGGTTATTTTCGAGAAATCACCGCCCCGCGTGCCGAACAATTCGAAACCTTATACGCGTTCCAAGACCAGTTACCGGGTGTTGGCGCGATCATGGATAAGACCAGTGGCGAGATCGAGGAGCACGGCTACTGGGGGTCGATGCGAGATCGCTTTCCTGTGTCACAGACAGACTGGATGAGCCCCTCGGGGGAACTGAAGGTAGTGGCCGGAGACCCAGCTAAAGGGGGGCGTGTGGTGGTTATGGGCCATGACAACATCGCGCTGATTCGCTCCGGCCAAGATTGGGCTGACGCCGAGGCTGACGAGCGCTCGCTGTACCTGAATGAAATTCTGCCGACGTTGCAGGACGGTATGGATTTCCTGCGCGACAACGGCGCGCCCTTGGGCTGCTACAGCAACCGGTTTGTGCGCAACATCGACCTGGACGGCAATTTCCTCGACATGAGTTACAACATCGGTCACTGGCGTTCGGTCGAAAAGTTGGAGCGTTGGGCAGAATCCCATCCCACCCACCTACGCATTTTCGTCACCTTTTTTCGTGTGGCGGCGGGGCTGGTGAAATTGCGCTTGTACCACGAGGTGTCTGTCTCGGACGCCAAGAGCCAAGTGTTCGAGTACATCAACTGTCATCCCCAGACCGGCATGTTGCGTGATGCCGTTGTCGCGCAGACCTAACACTCAGTACTGACCCATTCGTGCCGCAGAGCGCGGGTCTTTCTTGCGCTGCGACACCTGACGCCTCTTCTTTTTTGGCCCCTATCTCTAGCGCATGGGGTTGGGCCTTTTTTTGTCAGGAATTTGATCATGAAGTTGAATCGAATCGTCTTTGTTCTAGGCATGCTGCCGTTTATCAACTGCCAAGCCATTGAGGTATCACCGGGTGATTTCGAGCCGCTGCCCGCGGGTGCCAATGCTCTATTGTTTTACTACCAACATGCCGAGCGCTCCGATCTTTATCAGAACGGTCATAAAGTCTCTGATAACGCCAAACTCAGCTCAGACGTGGGGATCCTGCGTTATATCCACGCGATAGGCCTCGCGGAGAACCTCTCGTGGGAGCCGCAGCTATTGCTGCCGTTTGGCTATATGAATGCTTCAGGTGATGTCGGTGCGCTGGGTGATACGCACGGCTTTGGCGATCCGATCATCGCGGCTCCCTTGAAGTGGACGTTGCCCACGGCCAACAAAGACGTTTTTGCGCTGGCGCCCTATCTGTCCATCCCCATTGGTAGTTACAACAAAAATGACGCGTTGAACCTGGGTGAAAACCGCTGGCGTGCGACGTTACAAGCGGCTTACATCCACCATTTTTCAGAAAAGTGGGCGCTGGACACCGTCGCCGATGCGTCCTGGGTCTCGGCTAATAAAGACTTCGGTGCGACGAGCGCCAAACTTGAAGAAGGGACGCGGTACGAGTATCAGGCTGCCGTTCGCTACCAATGGACGCCAAGCACCACATTTGCCGTGGGTGGCGGCTACGTCACGGGCGCTGCCACTACCGTGGATGGCGTTGACCAGCACGACGGTGTATCCACCTCTTATGGGCGCTTTACCGTGACTCACTTCGTCGATCCGACACTGCAGATACAGGCGCAGCTCGGCAGGGATATCCAGGTTGACCAAGGTTTCAAAGAAGGCGCGCGCCTGAATTTACGGGTCTTGAAAGTGTTCTGACAACGCTGTCTTTTTCAGCCAAATGTGTGTCCTGCTCAACCAAGCAAATACGGCAAAACATGCCTAATTTGTTCTCCTAAGACACCCGGATTGATTTGATCCCGAAGGCTCGGAAAGCGGTTGAGCACCGCCCCGAGCCTCCCTTTGATCATCGATGAAACTAAGGAAAGACATGGCCATTATTCGCCCCACACTTGATCAGCTTCAGGACATCGCAAGTCAATTGAACATCTCGCTGACCCAAGAACAGGCAGCGGTTTATCTGGAACTGATGCAAGCAAGTTTTGATGCGTACGATCTGGTCGACGAACTGCCGGACTTTGTTCCGCCCATTCGCTATGAGCGCAGTTCGGTCTATCGCCCCTCGAGCACAGAAAACCCACTAAACGCTTGGTATTACAGGGCTGAGGTGAAGGGGGCAGGTGAGGGCTTGTTGGCCGGAAAAACGGTAGCGCTCAAAGACAACATATCGTTGGCAGGCGTGCCGATGATGAATGGCGCATCGACGTTGGAAGGTTTTATTCCTGGGTTCGACGCGACCGTGGTAACGCGTTTGCTGGACGCAGGGGCGATCATCCTGGGCAAGGCCACCTGTGAGCATTACTGCTTGTCTGGTGGCAGCCACACCTCTGATCCAGCGCCTGTACACAACCCTCATCGTCACGGTTATGCCGCAGGGGGATCTTCATCGGGCAGTGCGGCACTGGTTGCCGCGGGTGAGGTGGACATCGCCGTAGGTGGCGACCAAGGCGGGTCAATCAGAATTCCGTCATCGTTTTGCGGTACCTACGGCATGAAACCCACCCATGGTTTGGTGCCTTATACCGGCATCATGGCCATTGAAGCCACGATTGATCATGTCGGGCCCATTACCGCTAACGTGCTCGACAACGCGCTGATGTTGCAAGCCATGGCGGGCTCTGACGGACTCGATCCGCGTCAGGCTGCGCCTCATGTCGACGACTATTGCAGCTATTTGGGGGCGGGGGTTAAGGGACTCAGAATCGGCGTGCTGCAAGAGGGGTTCGAACTCGCGAATCAGGACCCTCGCGTCGCTGAAAAAGTGCATGCAGCCATCGCCCGTCTTGAGGCATTGGGTGCTCATGTCGAGCCGGTGTCCATTCCCGAACATAACCTGGCAGGATCGCTGTGGCACCCCATCGGTTGCGAAGGGTTGACCATGCAAATGATGCACGGCAACGGCTCAGGCTTTAACTGGAAAGGTCTTTACGACGTTGGCCTGCTGGACAAACAAGCCGGCTGGCGCGATCAGGCCGATCAATTATCGGCGTCGCTGAAACTGTGCATGTTCGTCGGTCAATACGGTCTCAAACAGTACAACGGTCGTTATTACGCCAAAGCGCAAAACCTTTCCCGCTTTGCCCGTCAGGGCTATGACAAAGCGTTGCGAACCTATGACCTGCTGGTCATGCCGACCACGCCAATCCTTGCGCAGCCGCACCCACCTGCAGGGTGCTCGATCACTGAGTACGTGGCCCGTGCGCTGGAGATGATCGGCAACACCGCTCCGCAAGACATCACGGGGCACCCCGCAATGTCGATCCCATGCGGTCTGATAGACGGCTTGCCGGTTGGGCTGATGCTGGTCGCTAAGCACTACGCAGAAGGAACGATTTACCAAGCGGCAGCGGCGTTTGAAGCCTCTGTCGAATGGCGCACGCTTTAAGCCTTTTTACAGGCACTCCGACGTCCTGAAGACCAATAAGAAAACATGCAGCTTCATAACCGCGCTGACTGATAAGGAGTTACCCCATGAGCACACCTGTTTCCACCGCGACCACGTCTACACCGGGTGAGAGGGCAAGGGCGTTATTTGCAGTCCTTAAGAATAAAGACCTCATTCCAGAAGGTTATATCGAGCAGATCACTCAACTGATGGAGCACGACTGGAGCCCGGAAAACGGCGCTCGAGTGGTCGCAAAGGCTTGGGTTGATCCGCAGTTCCGGGCGCTCTTGCTCAAGGACGCAACAGCTGCGTGCGCTCAGTTCGGATACACCGGCCCGCAGGGTGAATACGTCGTCGCTCTGGAAGATACGCCGGACCTGAAGAATGTCATTGTCTGCAGCCTCTGCTCCTGCACCAACTGGCCTGTGCTGGGCCTGCCACCTGAGTGGTACAAAGGCTTTGAGTTTCGTGCGCGTCTGGTCCGGGAGGGGCGCACTGTTTTGCGTGAACTGGGGACTGAACTACCGAGCGACGTGGTCGTTAAGGTGTGGGACACCAGCGCTGAAAGCCGTTACCTAGTGCTACCCGTAAGGCCTCAAGGCTCAGAAAACATGAGCGAAGAGGCGCTTCAGAAGTTAGTGACTAAAGACGTGCTGATCGGCGTAGCCCTGCCGCGTGTTGGCTGAGAAAAACAACTCATCATCGTTCAATTCCCGGAGTTTTGATTATGGATGGCTTTCACGATCTCGGTGGTTTCCAAGGCTTTGGAAAAGTACCCCATACCATTAACAGCTTGAGCTACAAGCAAGTCTTCAAGCAGGACTGGGAGCATCTGGCCTACAGCTTGATGTTCATCGGTGCCGACCACATGAAGTTGTTCAGCGTGGATGAGGTGCGTCATGCCGTCGAACGTCTGGACGTTCGTCAACATGTCGGCACGGAGTATTACGAGCGCTACGTCATTGCGACCGCCACATTGATGGTAGAAAAAGGCGTGATTACCCAAGCAGAGCTTGATGAAGCGTTAGGCTCTCACTTCAAGCTGGCGAACCCCGCGCATGCTTCAGGCCGTCCGGCGATCACCGGTCGAGCGCCCTTTGAAGTGGGTGACCGCGTTGTCGTTCGAGATGAGTATGTGGCGGGCCACATACGCGTACCGGCTTATGTCCGGGGCAAAGAAGGCGTGATTCAACACCGCACCACGCACCTCTGGCCTTTCCCTGATGCGATTGGCCATGGTGATTTGACGGCTGCCCACCAACCTTCGTACCACGTCGAGTTTCGTGTGAAAGACCTTTGGGGTGATGCGGCAGATGACGGGTTCGTGGTGGTCGACCTGTTTGAAAGTTACCTGGACAAGGCTGACCGCTCGCAAGTGGTGAGCGCATGATTGACGGCGCCGTGGCGGGCAGACTGCCGGTGACCGTGCTGTCTGGCTTCCTCGGCGCCGGTAAAACAACACTGCTGAACCATATCCTGCGCAATCGCGAAGGATTGAAAGTAGCGGTCATCGTCAATGATATGAGTGAGGTCAACATCGATGCCGAGCACGTGCAGCGCGAAGTGTCGTTGCACCGCGGTCGCGACGAGTTGATCGAGATGAGTAATGGCTGTATCTGCTGCACACTCCGCGCTGATTTGTTGGAGCACATCAGTGAGCTGGCACGTCAGCAGCGTTTCGATTACTTGCTCATAGAGTCCACCGGAATCTCCGAGCCAATGCCGGTCGCAGAGACATTCGCCTTCCTTGACGCGGAGGGCTTCAGCCTCAGCGAGTTGGCGCGGCTTGATACATTGGTGACAGTGGTCGATGGCAGCTCTTTTCAGGCGTTGCTGGGGTCGCATGAGACCGTGGCGCGCGACGATGAGGAGGGTGTACAGCGCCCTCTGACGGACCTTCTGATTGAACAGGTGGAATATGCCAACGTTGTTCTCGTCAACAAACGTGACCTGATCGGTGAGGCTGATTACCAGGCGCTGTGTGCGATTATCGCGGGCCTTAACCCGACTGCACGAATCCTCCCGATGACTCAGGGTAATGTTGAGTTATCCAGCATCTTGGGCACCCATTTGTTTGATTTACCCAGCCTTGCGTCATCCCCCGGCTGGATGAGAAAAATGGAGGCTAGCGATACACCGGTCTCTGAGTCGGACACCTATGGTGTGACGTCGTGGGTTTACCGTGAACGAGCGCCTTTACACCCGCAGCGTTTTCTTGATTTTCTCGAGCGGCCTTGGTGCAACGGTTGGCTATTGCGCAGCAAAGGCTACTTTTGGCTCGCCAGTCGGCACCTGGAAACAGGCCTGTTGGCGCAAAGCGGCAAGCGATTTCAGTGGGATTATGTCGGCCATTGGTGGAACTTCATCGACCCGTCGCAATGGCCACAGGACAAATATCGGTTGCAAGGCATCATGGCCCAGTGGGACAGCACTGTCGGCGATTGCCGGCAGGAGTTGGTCTTTATCGGTCAGGGGCTCGATACCGACCTATTACAGCGCGAGCTCGACGCTTGCTTGCTGAGCACCGATGAAATAGCCGCTGGGCCGCTGGCCTGGTTGGCGCTGCCGGGAGCAGCGGCCTTTGACTGTGCTGCGTTGTCGACGCGACCCATGCAGTCATTGTCGGTTGAGCCCATCTGAGCGAGGTGTTACATGCTCTTTTTCAACCGAACCACCCGATGGATACTGATGCCGCTTGCTGACACGCTGGAGCAGCCTGACTTTGTGGGCGCGCCATTGTCGTCGAAAAATCCTTTGTTGCGACGCATCCTGACAGGCGCGGAGCACGTGTTGCACGAGCGCAGACTACTGAAAGAGCAAGCGCAGGCGCTGACCTTGGAAGTGGCCGAGTTGCGCGAACGTCTCGCTGAGCGTGACGCTGTTGTGCAACAGTGGGCGTCACGCTGGGCGCTCATCACCCAAGGTTGCGGCGAGCTATTTTGGGAGTTGGAACTGGGCGCCCCCCCTCCGCTTGCGCTGGAATCTGTGCTGGCGTGGTCGGGGCGTGAGTCACCTCAGGCCCAAGGCATTGACCGGCTCGGCCGTTGGGGCGAGCGGCTACATCCTGCTGACCGTCAACGTCATTTAGATGCCCTTACCCAGCACCTGGCGGATCGCAGCGGGCGCACCCCCTTTGCGCTCGATGTGCGAATGAGTCTGGCATCAGACGGTCACTATCGCTGGTACAGGGTCTGCGGTGAATCGTGCCGAGACCCTCACGGCGTACCTGTGGCCATGGGCGGAAGCCTGCGGGATATTCATGAGCAGCACCTGCGCGATGAAGAACTCGAATTGGCGGCGATGCGCTTCGAGATTTCCCGAGAAATGCTCCATGACGGGCTGTGGGACATAGAGGTCGTTGCCGGTGACCCGGCGAACCCCAAAAATACCATCTGGTGGTCTTCGCAAATGCGCAGGCTGCTGGGGTATACCACTGCCGAGGAGTTTCCCAACACCCTGGAAAGCTGGACCTCACGCTTGCATCCCGAGGACAGCGCACGAGCAATTGGTGCTTTTGTCGCACACGTCGACGACCGAAGCGGAAAAACCCCGTTTGATGTTGAGTATCGGCTTAAGCACAAAAATGGTCTTTACCGCTGGTTTCGCGGCCGGGGCCAGACGCGGCGTGCCGATGACGGCTCTCCGCAACGCGTGGTGGGCGCCATCACCGACATTCATGCCAACCATGAAGAAAGCGTGATGCGCGAAGCTCAGGAACACCAGCACCGCGTGATGCAGGAAACACTCAGCAAGCTAACGCACATTGTCGCCACCATTCAGGGCATAGCCAGCCAGACCAATCTCTTGGCTTTAAATGCCGCTATTGAGGCAGCCCGAGCGGGCGAGGCTGGGCGGGGGTTTGCAGTGGTTGCAGATGAGGTCCGCAAACTGGCCACCCGTACCAGCAAGGCCACCCAGCAAGCGGTCGATATGATGGACGGCTAGGCACATGAAAGACAGCATCGCCATTCAACTGGTTCGTGAAGCGCTGCGTGAATGTCAGTTAGACCCTGACATGCTGCTTAGAGAGGCCGGTATTGACCCCGCATGCCTGAGCGATGACACGGCTCGGGTATCCACTCAATCCTATGCCAACCTATGGCGCACAGCGTCTGATCGTCTTGATGATGAGTTCTTCGGCATGGACCCGCGCCCACTGCGCCGAGGCAGCTTCGCGTTTCTATGTGAGGCCAGCTTTGTTCAACCCACGCTTGGCGAAGGGTTGGAAACGGCGCTGGGATTTCTCTCGTTAATGCTCCAAGGGTTTGACGCGCATTTGGTTCGCCACCCCACGCACATCGAAATAGCCCTGCGTGAGCAACACACGACGCCCAAGCGCGCCTTTGCCTATTTCACCTACTGGATGATCGTGCATGGCGTGGCTTGCTGGTTGGTCGGTCGTCGTATTCCGATTTTAGCGGTCGAGTCACGTTGTTCCCCGCCTGCTTTCATTGAGGATTACCACGTGATGTTCACGCGTAATCTGCAATTTGAATGCCCTACAACGCGCCTGATGTTTGCAGCGCAATGCCTGGATTATCCCATTCGCAGGACCCCCAAAGAATTGCAGAGATTTCTTGCCAGGGCGCCGGCCAATATCTTGGTGAGATACCGTGCGCCAGACGGATTGGGACGGCGTATTCGGCAGGCTTTGCGCGAGTCCCCGGCAGCGCAGTGGCCGCCGGTCGAAGGCTTGGCAGGGCGTTTTAACACATCGGTTTCAACGTTGCGTCGGCGCTTGGCCGAGGAAGGGCAAAGCTACCAGACGCTCAAGGACGGTGTACGCAAAGAACTGGCGATCACCGCGATGAACGATCCGCGCATGACACTGGAAGCCATCGCTGAATATTTAGGCTTTGAAGACGTCAGCTCTTTCCACAAAGCTTTTCGCAAGTGGACGGGGAAAAGTCCGGGGCACTACCGTCGTTTTAATGTGAGCAGTGGCCAAAACGATCAGCGCAATTGAGTCGTTTTGCCATTGTTTGCCCCCAAAAATGCATAACAATAAGCGCTCCAGACAGACAACTGCGGCGTGGATACGAGGGTTTGTGAGCACGCGCACTACGAGGAATTGTTTGTGCTAAGCCGAGCAGACGTCCAGAACAAAGCCTTGGAGTTATTCAGGGAGCGCAGTTTTAGCCAAGTCAGCATGCGCGAGTTGGCCGCCTATATCGGAATAAGTCCGGGGGCCATTTACCACCACGTAGAGAGCAAAGAGGCGTTGCTGTTCGAGTTACTGAGCGAGCTGTATCAGGCGCTGTTGTCTCAGGTTCATCTGATCAAGAAACGACGAATGACGCCTGAGCAACGCTTGGCCCAATTGATCGAATGCCATCTTCATTTGCATGAAAACATGGCGGGGCATTTCAAATTGGCGGTCATGGACGTCAATTGTCTAAGCGCGCCAATAGAGGCACGCATCGAGCGTCTGAGGTTTGCCTATGAGTCAGAGATCGTGGGCTTGGTCAGCCAGCTAAGCCAACAACCTGGTGGCCCCTTACGCGAAGGCGCACTTGCGGCCATTTTGCCTCTGCTGAACAGCCTGCCGACATGGCTGAGCCCCACGATGGATAAAGTCCAACGCCAGCTTATTACCAAGACCATAGCCGATGCGGTGGTGCGGGCAATAAGGTCTCTGCCTTGAGCGGGTGAGGGTGCCTGCTTTTTTGGCTCGTTTCACGCTGTCTGAAAAAGCCGTGGAGATTCGTTGATCTTTCCCCTGCGAACGGTAACGCCATCTGAGGCGTTCATATCATTCTCGGCGCCAGCACCACCACGGATCGGGCAGTGGTCATCAAGTTGCTCCAGCCTCAAGTGGTATAGGGAGGGGCTATTTTCGCTCACTGTTTCTTTAATTCGATGCTCATGGTTTTTCCAGCGGTTCAGGTATGAACCCTTCCTCCCTGAGTGACTTGATGACACCTCGAATTAGATAATTATTAGAAAACCCGATTGTGTATTGCCTCGCGCCTGCACTTAGCGGTAGGAGCATTCCTTGGCCTACCAGTTTTTTGATCAGGTAAGTCCGTTGATTGCTCGACTGCTGAGGGAGTACGGCTGCTACATCAGCAGATTTTACGACCTTCAATTTTATAGCGGCCGACAGCACTGCCTCTTCCTTCTCAGTGATCCATTCTCGCTCCCGTGCGAAGGCCACAGCAGGGACGAGTATGCATTTGGTCAGATATGCGTAGTCCGTGAGGCGATCGACTTTCTCAAGCTCAGCACGAATGCCTTCCAGCACATAGGTACACCACTTCTCAAGTCCTTCCTTCGTTCCTTTGTCGGCGGTGGCTAGCATTGCGTAATAGCGCTCACGGTCATTACAAAAAATGGCCGTAGGATTTAGGACGCGGCCTCCCGTGCTGACGTTGAAACCATATTTCATTAGGAGTGCATAGGTCAGCAGCCTGACCACGCGACCATTACCATTGCCGAATGGATGTATCCATCCAAATCTATGGTGAGCAAGTGCGACCTTCATGAGGTCATATTTCGGGGAGTCTTCGTGATTAACGAATTCGACAAGTTCCTGCATATAAGCCTGAACTTGGATGAAATCGGGTGGTAGGTGATCAGATTGGGATATGCTGACGCCCCCGTTGCGATAGGCCCCTGGCGTTTTGTCGCCTTCGCGAACCAAATCGTTTACGGTCATTGCGTGCAGCTCTCGAATCGTCTGCTCAGTAAGTGCTGCGCCCGGCGTCATGATTTGTTCAACATAATCCATTGCCTTTTCAATATTGGCAACTTCGCGCAACTGATCAGTGTCCTGGGCCTGACCTTCTACCTTGCTATCTATGTAGTCCGCCAAAGTCGTGTGGTTGCCCTCTATGCGTGCAGAGCCGAGGCTTTCCAGCGCATGGAAAAGCGACTTGAGTTGGTAGAACACCTGCGGTGGCGTATCGCCTTCAAGTCTTAGACGACGCAAATGCTCAAGCTCGCTCAGTACATCGACAAGGTCCGAGTCAAAGGATGGATTGAGAAGCTCAAGGTCGTGGTGGGTAAACGTAGGCATATAGAAAAATATCTCAAGCCGGCCGAATAGTTATCTTGAAAAAACTCAAGGAGACCACCGTAATTAAAGGTTTACGCTTAGCGTGCGCTAAACATTATCTGGAATTCAGTCTTAAGTTAACTCAAAAATGAGTAATGATTAAGTGAGAAATCTCGGTGGTTAGCGGGGTATCTTCGGCCAGGCCGCACTTTCAGTACATCGATATGGTGACGCCTCTGAGTGTCATGATCGGCGCCAGACTTCAAGGCAGATAGCAATGGCATCGCCCCCTACTGCTCGATTGCTCAGAGTGTTGCTCGGATGTGAGAGGGCGTTATAGGGTGCTATTGGTCTGGTTGAGACTGAGTTCTGCACAGACGCCACCGCTGGCTAGGTTATGGATGTGTAAGCTAGCGCCAATTTTACGAGTCACCATCTGTACGATGGCTAATCCAAGGCCCGCGCCATTGGCGTTGCCTCGGCTATAAAATCGCTCAAACAGTCTTGGCAGTTCTCCTTCCTCTATTCCCGGTCCGGCGTCTTCAACCCTCAAGCAGACCCTACCTTCCTCGTCCTTGTGCACCACTACAGTGACTTCTCTCCCTGAGGAAGAAAAGTTGAGGGCATTGGTCACCAAGTTTTGCAGTGCAATAGCTAACGCTACCGGCTCGGTTTCTACCCAGCACTCCTCGTCCCCTTCGAGCACCAGTTCCACGCCTTTTTCCATGGCCAGTGGCGTTAATTCGGCCAATTCTTCCCGTACCAATTCGGTAAGTTGCACGCGGCTGCGCACAGGGTTATTCAATTGCGGCTCGATACGCGCCATGGTCAGCAACTGGCTGGCGATGCGGGTGGCGCGGTCGACACCGCTTACTAGAAATTCCAACGCCTCGCGTCGTTGCTCCGAGGTCTCCGCGCTTTGGGCGTTTTGCGCATGGATACGCAGGATCGCCAGGGGGGTGCGCAGTTCGTGGGCGGCGTCGGCGATGAACCGGCGTTCGCGCTCCAACAGCTCGTCCACCTGCACCAACAGCCGGTTGAGCGCGGTTTGCATGGGTTCTAGGTCGGTGGGCAGGGGTTTGAGGTGCAGCGGTTGCAAGGTGTCGGAGTTGCGCCCGCGAATCGACAGTGCCATGACCCGCAGGGGTTTGAGGCCCCAACCGATGCACAGCCAGATCAACACTGTCAGTAGCGGCACACCGATCAGGGTCGGCCAGAGGGTGTGGCGCATGATGCGTTTGATCACGTCTTGGCGGATGTCGTCACGCTCGCCCACCCAAATCAGCAGGCCCTGTTGCGGGTCGGCGAGAAGGAAGGCGCACCAGTCGTTGCCGTTTTCCATGATGTCGTGCGAGCCAAGGGTCGCGGGCGGTGCGGCCAGCACCGGCGCTTCGGCCGAGCGAACGAGTAGCTGGCCGTCGCTGCGCCACACCTGGAACGTCAGGCGGGTTTCATAGGGATGAGCCACGCCCTCTTCGCCCACCCGGCTCATGGCCTGATCAAACGCCTGGTACAAACGGTCCCAATCCGCCTCGCCGGGGTCACGCTGGCGCAGTACGCCTTGCAGCAGGCGCGCGCTTTGGGCGAGTTGGGCGTCGTAGACGTCTTCGATTTCGTGGTGACTGTCGCGCAGCACCAGCCAACTGATCAGGGCGTCGCCGAGCAGGATCAACACCAGCACTGGCACGAGGATGCGCGCGCGTACGGAGATCATGGCTTGAGCACCAGCACATAACCAACGCCGCGCACAGTGCGGATCAGCTCGGTAGATAACTTTTTACGCAGATTGTGGATCAATACTTCCAAGGTGTTGCTCTCTACGCGGTCCTGCCAACCATACAGCGCGCGGGACAGGCGCTCGCGGGTTACCACTTTGCCAGGGCGCACCATCAGTTGGTGCAGCAACTGGTATTCCATGGGCGTGACGATGATGTCCTCATTCAGGTAACGCACCTGCTGGGTGGTGGGGTCGAGGCTGGCGCCGGCGTGTTCGAGCATCGGTTGCGCGCGGCCTTGGCTGCGGCGCAAGAGGGCGCGCACGCGGGCCTTGAGCTCTTCGACGTCAAAGGGTTTGACCAAGTAGTCGTCGGCGCCAGCATCTAGTCCGGCGATGCGCTCGGCGGTGCCGTCGCGGGCGGTGAGGATCAGTACCGGAAGATCATGTTGCTCGGCGCGCAGTTGTTGCAACAGGTCGAGGCCGTCGAGACGGGGCAGGCCGAGGTCGAGCAGCAGTAAATCGAAGCTCTCCGTACGCACCGCATGCAGCGCCGCAACGCCATCCTGCAGCCAATCCAGGGTGTAGCCCTCGGCGCCCAAGGCCACGCGAATTCCTTGGCCAAGGGCGCGGTCATCTTCGACAAGGAGTAGGCGCATAGCAAAATCTCTGTAGGAATCCGCGGCATCATGCCGGGTTCTGGTCGGGGCTATTTTAACAAAGATGTTACGACTCGTTGCCAACTAAGGTTGCCCTAAGGTTGGTTTGGCACTGTGAAAGCTCCCCCATTTGCTGAGAGCTTTTTCATGCGCAAAATTCTCCTGCTGTCCCTGATCCTCGCCAGCCCCCTGGCCGTCGCCGGTCCGCAATGCACCACCGCCGAGCGCTCGCAATGGCAAGACGAAAAAGCCTTCCAGGACACGCTCAAGGCCGAGGGCTACACCATCAGCAAGTTCAAGGTCACCGCCGGCAACTGCTACGAGATCTACGGGTTCGACAAGGACAAGCGCAAGGTCGAGATTTACCACGACCCGGTCACCGGCAAGGCCGTGAAGACTGAGATCAAAGGCTGATGCCAGGCGAATCCCTGCGCTTGTGGGACCCGTTGGTGAGGCTGTTCCATGCGTCCGTCGCCGGAGTCTTCGTGGCCAATTACTTCTTCAACGAAGCAGGCGACGACTGGCATGTCTGGTTGGGTTATTACGCCATGGCCTGGCTGTTGGTGCGAACGGTGTGGGGATTTGTCGGACCGTGCAGTGCACGGTGGGCAGACTTTTGGCCTACGCCAAAAAGGCTGAATGCCCACGTGCGCTCGCTGCTCAAGGGTAAGCCGCAACACCGTTTGGGGCATTCGCCGATTGGCGCGCTAGTGATGCTGTTGATGTTGCTGGCGTTACTCACCATCGGCGTGAGCGGCTTTTTGATGCAGGAAGTTGATGCCCTGTGGGGCGCCGATTGGCCGCTGCAAGTCCACGACACCGCGGCCAATGTGCTGCTTGGTCTGGTGTGCCTGCATGTGCTGGCTGCCGTGTTTGAAAGTATCCAGGTGCGGGACAACCTGCCGTTATCCATGCTCACCGGTCGCAGGAAGCGCCTGCCGGATGAGCGTGCGCAGTAATCCTTTTACCAACAGGTTCTCTATGCGCTCCGCCTTATTGATTTTTAGCCTGCTGGCAGTGTTTTTTGCCGCTTGGCAAAGCCATCCGCCCCATGTGCTGGCGCCGTTTGCTCACGTCAGCCCGAACACCGTAAAAGTGGCGGCGCCGGCTCAGTACAGCAGCCGGTTCGTGTCCACCCAGATAACCGACTTTGTGCATTCCTCGTCCGTTACCGCCCTGCCTGGCGGCGACTTGATGGCGGTGTGGTTTGCCGGATCGCGCGAAGGCGCCGCTGATGTGCAGGTGCGCACCGCGCGATTTGATGCACGCAGCGGCGAATGGGGCGCAGAACAGGTGCTGGCCACGCGGGAAAGCACCCGCGACGGTACCCAACGTTACATTCGAAAGCTTGGCAACCCGGTGATTGCCCTGGCGCCGGATAAACGCCTGTGGATGTTTTATGTGTCGGTGTCAGTGGGCGGGTGGGCCACCAGCGCGATCAATGTGATGGTCTCGGATGACTTTGGCGCCAGTTGGACGGCCCCTCGGCAACTGGTGACCTCGCCGTTCTTTAATATCAGCACCCTAGTGCGCGCCGCGCCGGTATTCCATGCCGATGGCTCCATCGGCCTGCCGGTGTACCACGAGTTCATGGGCAAGTTTGCCGAGTACCTGTACTTGAGCGCCGACGGGGCGGTGATCGACAAATTCCGTATCAGCCGCGGCAAAAATGCCCTGCAACCGACCATCGTGCCCCTCGACGGCCAACGCGCCGTGGCGATGTTGCGCTATGCCGGCGACACCCATCATCGCGTGCTGGCCAGTCGCACTGAAGACGCCGGGCAAACCTGGAGTCAGCCGTACCCGTTGCAACCGTCCAATCCTAACTCGTCGCTGGCGGCGGTGGGCACGGTGGGCGATGGGTTGCTGGTGGCGCTCAATGACCTGCAGGACGGCCGCTTCAAGCTCAGCCTCTATGGCACTGACGCCCAGCTCAGTCAGTGGCGCACGGTGGTGCAACTGGACGAATCGCCTGACCCGCTCGGCCAACCGTTCGCCCCCGAGGTTTATAAAGAGATCATCGGCAAAGGCTTTCGCGCCTCCAGCGGTGCGCAGCGTTTACCGCTGGAGCAACGTTTTCTTAGCAGCCTCGACTACCGCGTGTGCAAACCCCGTGGCTGCGATTTCGAATACGAGTACCCGTACTTCAGCCGCAGCCCGGACGGCATGTACCACTTGGTGTACTCGTGGAATAACACGTTTATTAAACATGTCAGCTTCAACGAAGCCTGGCTGGCGGAGCGTCTGTGATGGTTTCGCTATGGCAAGCGCATTTGAGTTTTGTGCTGTTGGGGTTTGTGCTGTTAAGCACCTTTCGATTTACCGCCCCTTGGCGACCGTGGTTGCTGCCAGTCTTGGTGGCAGTGAGCGTGATCCCGCTAGATGAGCTGCCATTGGCAGCCTATGTACGCAGCTTTACCGATGACTTGGCGATCAGCACGTTGGTGTTGTTGGGGTGGGTCGCGCTGAGCCGTTTGGGCTTGGTGCAGCCGCAGTCTCAACGTCATCAGGTGCAGATGTTGCTGCTGTTTGGTCTGCTGAGTGTGGTGCTCTATCCCGCCACGTTAGGCCTGACCTATTTCGACCCCTACCGTTGGGGCTTCAATCCTCGACCGATGATTGCGCTGGTCGCGGTGGCGGCGCTGTTGATGCTGTGGCTGCGCAATGCACTGGCGGTGTGGATGTTGGTGATCGGCACACTGGCGTTCGCATTGCGGCTCAAGGCGTCGGAGAACTATTGGGACTATCTGGTTGATCCGCTCTTGGCAGGTTACTGCGTGGTCGCTGGATTAATGCAAGTCAAACGGTGCTGCTTTAGAAAATGGAAAAATTCATGAGTGCGTTGCAATCACGTCGCTTGCGCTACGGCATGGGTGCGATCGGGTTGGTGTTTGTGGTGCTGGTCGTGTTGCGACTGGTGTTTGTGCTGGGTTTTTCCGGCCTTGAGTTCACCACCCCGGCGCTGCTGGAAACCCTCGGCATCGGCCTGCGTTTCGACCTGCGCCTGGCGGTGTTGCTGCTGCTGCCGTTGGCCGTGCTGGCATGGCTGCCGCGCTGGAACCTCACCACGCTGCCAGCCCTGCGCTGGTTGGCGCGTGCCTATCTGGTGGTAGCACTGGCGATGATCGGCTTGGTCTACATCATCGACTTCGGCCATTACGCCTACCTCGGCGTACGCATCAATGCGACGGTGTTGCGGTACCTGCAAGACGCACAGATTTCACAACAGATGGTGTGGGAAACCTACCCGGTACTGTGGATAACCGCCTGCTGGCTGGCAGCGGTGGCGTTGTGGGTATGGGCGTTGATCGGCCTGGAGCGCCTGACCCTAGACCGCGCGCCAGCCCCCATCAATCGATGGGCGGTGACGTCAGTCTCCGTGGTTGGCGTGGTCGCCGTGCTGCTCGCCCTGCTTGGGCGCGCGGGCAACCTCAATCTGGAAAACCCGGTGCCGCTGCGCTGGAGCGATGCGTTCTTTTCCGGCAACAGCCAAGTGGCCGCCGTGGGCCTGAACCCAGTGCTGTTTTTGTACGACACCCTTAAAGTCGGCCAATCGAAATTCGACGAGGCCAAGGTGCGTGAGCACTACACACAAGTCGCCACGTACCTAGGGGTTGAGCAACCCGACGCCCAGGCTCTGAACTTCACCCGAAAGCAAGGCGTGCAGCCTTATCGCCTGGCTGGCGAGCGCCCGCCGAATGTGATCTTCGTGATGCTCGAATCCCTCGGCACGAGCGCGGTCGGGGCCTACGGCAACCCGCTAAACCCCACACCTAACCTGGACAAGCTTGCCAAACAAAGCTGGTTCTTCAAGCACTTCTACGTCCCCGTCACCGGCACCGCCAAAACCGTGTGGGCCAGCATCACCGGCGTGCCGGACGTGACCCGTCAAGAGACAGCCACGCGCAACCCGTTGATCACGCGGCAGCACACGTTGATCAACGCGTTCGAGGGCTACCAGAAGTTCTACATGATCGGCGGCAACGCTGGCTGGGCGAATATCAACGCCCTGATCCGCCAGAGCATCGACGGCGTGCAGCTCTATGATGAAAGCCACTGGCGCTCGCCCCGGGTAGATGTATGGGGCGTCTCTGACCTGGACCTGTTCAAGGAAGGCGACCAACTGCTGCGCGGAGTGCCCAAGGAGCAGCCATTTTTTGCCTACCTACAAACTTCGGGCAACCATCGGCCGTTCACCATTCCCAAGCAAAACGACGACTTCCGGGTAAAGGACGTGACGCTGGATCAAGTCCAGGCCGCCGGCTCGCGCAGCGTCGAGCAATACAATGCCGTACGCCTGCTTGATTACAACATCGGGCGCCTGATGGAAATCGCCAAGGCGGGTGGCTATTACGACAACAGCATTTTTGTATTCTTCGGAGACCACAACACGCGTATCAGCCAGATCCCGCACATGGCCCCGGCTTTCGAACAACTAGGTCTGGAAAGCAACAACGTGCCATTGCTGATCCATGCGCCCGGTTTGCAACCACGGGTGATCGAAGAGGCCGTGGGTCTCGTGGACCTACTGCCTACCGTGGCTGGCATGGCGGGCATGCCATTCAGAAATGGCGCAATGGGTCGCGATATCCAGCAGCCGGCCCCAGAAGGCGAGCGCGTGGTGCCGCTGATACTGCGCGAGGGCACGTTCCCAATTATCGGAGGTGTTACCAAGGACTTCCTGCTTCAGATGCAGCACGACGGTAGTTCGCCGACCCTCCATGATTTGGCATCACCTACGCCGCGTGACAATGTGGCCGCGCAATATCCTGAGGAGTTTCGTCGCTTGAGTGGGTTGACCCGGGGACTGCATGAAACCGCTCGGCTGATGCTCTATCGCAATATTCCATAACTCTGCGGTGCTCACACTAAATAGCAGATTTATATCTGTAGTCGTCTATGAACAAGCGTTTGGTACACAGTCACTTGAACTGGTTGCGTAACTTGTTGTTTATGTTTGCTATTTGTATGTTCGTATTTTCATGGGATATACGGCGCTGGCTGCTGGGGTATTTTTGGCCCGTTTTACGCTGGTTGAAAAAGGCGTCTAAGTTTGTTGCTCCATCCCTGACGAACGGTAACGTCATCACCACTCCTCTGATGGTTCAGTCCATCAGTGACCCCATTACCTCGTTCCTCACTTTTGAGGAGCCATCGCCACACATTTGTGGCGCTGTTTAGCTGTTCCATCACTCAGAGGCGTTCTTGCCATTCCCTGGCCCCATCACCACCCCGTATCAGGTTAGTGGTGATTTTGGGTGAATTTCAGGTTCAGGCCTCAACTGTTCCATTCTCGGTGCAGTTTCTACCGCACGTTCCTTTCGGCGTGCTCCTTGGCGACCAACTCATCGTGGAGAGGCGGGTAATATGCCCAGTTTGTTTTCCATGCCGGAAACCACGCCCAGCGCAGAAGAGCAAATACGGCGAGTACTGCTGCAATACCGACGTTATCGTTGGTATGAGAAAGAAATACTTGGACCAGTGACCCAGTACTGTAATTCTTGCCAAGACTCCAATCGAGTATGCACAGTAGGGTCATGCCGAAAAAAAGCATCCCGATCTGCTCTCGTTGCTCTCGGGCCTCTTCTATCTCCGCTGACCGTTTTTCATACAGCTTCATTAAGAATTCGCTGTTCTGTCTCAAAGCATGTTTATGAAGCTGGTGGAGCGATACACACCCATCTGGCCGCTGGTAGCGCTCTGCCCGAATTTCAAAAAGACCGTAAGGAATAGCCAATCCAATTAGCGATAATATTTGACGCAGTGCAATCGCAAGCGCTGGGATGCCGAATGAGACAATAAGGCCAAATGAACAAGCGGCTGTGAGAAGGTATCCAAAGTTGGCCCAGACTCTTTCAAGAGAAATGGACATCTCTAGAACGCCTGGTAGTTTCCTTAGCAACAAAGCTATGTCCAAAAAAAGAACTAAGTACGCAAGGCGAACTGCCCATTTCCATTCCCATGCTTTTTCAATCAACCCTATAGAAACCGGCGGGCTGGTTTCTTGGTTTTTTTGCGTATGCTCTGTCATTTGGGCCTCCTTGGTGAAGGCTTCGAGCATAGGTAGTGATAGGTGACAGGTCTAGATGGCATTAGCTAACGGCGAGAGACGTTAGCAAATGCTTCCGTTGCCAAGCGCGGATGTGCTTAATCATCAGTGCGCCGCGGCACGAGTACGTATTGCTATGGTTGCCACGATGCGACCAAAGCGAAGATCTGAATATCTGGCAACGAATTTGCCCTCCCATTTCGGTAGGTCAGGCGCTGAAAACTACCGAGATCCCGATAGTTCGAGCAAGTAGCCTATAACCGCATTTCCCTGATGACTCTCCTAGGCTCAGTTCCCCGAAAAATGGCGCGTCGGGCGTCCTTGGTGAGCTGGTCGAGCGCTTGCTCCTCGAGTGCCGCCGCCATTGCGCTGGCCTTCCTGACAACCAGCAGCGCCAGCTCCGGCGGAAACACCACCTTGTCGGCGGGTAGATAATCACAGTTAATAACGGACACGACCAGTACCAAGTGGTCGCAGTTTGTGGTGACCTCGCTAAGTCACCGCCCAAGTATCCGTTGCGGTTGAAAGCACAAGTGTGGATACCTGCGTGGATACCTTCCAGCCAGTGAGATTAACTACACGAGCTTATGAGCCCATTTGTAGCTGCTATACAAGAACGGGCGACTTTCCTCTTTTGCTGTCTCCACAACTTGCAAACGCACTTTCGTGCCTACCGGATAATCCCTGATCTCCCTTGAGCACTCGATCTTCATGTTTTGAGCAAAGGGTTGCCCGCTTGCAGGGCGAACACCATTTTTACGGCGTGCGGGGTCATAGAAAACCTCCGCGATGATCGAAACGTATTCGTCTGGGCTGTGCCTGCTTTCCCAATTCATGGCCACTCCTTGATCCATTCTTATGTGCCGAAGAGTGATTGAAGGTCAGCGCCAGCGACCTGTCAAAACCTGTCATCAGGCTCGCACCAGAACCTGGCATTGGATAGGTGCCGGAGATTAGGATGAAGGCATGTAAACAGTGCTCAGCATGGGAACACTCGGCGTCACACGGGGTACGTGGCATACACCTTTGTTACGACGTAACCGAAAAACGAAAACAGCATCGTGTAATTTCGCAGCACATACATCGTCTTCGTGCGCTCGGCCACTTTGTCTACTGCATTCCTTGCAATTTGCCGCATTGAGAAGTCATTTAGCTGGCCCATCTCAATCATGTGCAAATAGCCAGAGTTAGCGTTCATGGTTGAGATCGTCGACTCAATACGGAGGAATCCGAATACTGCGCTCAGCGCCATCATGAACAGGGTCGCTAGGTACATCGTGGACACGTTAAGGCCAATGGGGCCGAAAGGCATTGTCTGCGCGAGATAGGCGCAAGCCGCCATTGAGGCTCCTAGGACGAAGCGATCAAAGTTTGCTGATTCAGTACTCGCGCTTTGGTGGAGTTTTACGCTCCGTTCATCCGCACTCATTTTAAACGTCCTTGAATTGTTACTTATGGCGGTTACCAAAGTGGTTACTGAGCGGCGCCGATAGCGGCCTTATTGAACATATGCATACCTTTGAACTGCCGAAAAATACAGTTTGTCGATGTCGAATCCAGTAATGAATCGATCTTGGCAGCCTTGGGCACGGTATAGGTATGCCAGGTTGCACACAATTTTCGCTGCAAGCTTGATGATGTCTGTACTGGCGATTGCCGAACACAGGGAGGGCGTGACGCTCAAGGGCACCCATGACGCGCTTGGCGGTTCCGGTATCCCAGTTGCTGATACGGGATGCGTGCCATTCGAGGATCATCACCTCAAAGGTGTCATTTGAGGATTCTACCGCGATGGCTCTACGCGCTTGCTTGGTCGCCATTAGACTTTTACCTTCAGAGGCGTCCGTGCGCAGTTCTGCGGCTTTTTGTCTGGCCAGTGCGCCGCTCACCTCTGGATAACCCTCAAGGCCAAGCCAAGACCATTTACCATCTGGTTTTTTGTAGCGTAGTTGCTAGGGCTTCTGACCATCAGGTTTAACGCGAAAATACAGGCCGCTGGCGTCTAGCTACCGATACTCCTTGGAGTCAGGCTCAAGCCACGCGAGAGTGGTGTCCGACAGGGGGCGCCGCTTAATGGCGGTACGCTTCATTGGCTTGTATCCCTTCAGTTCAATTACTTTAAAAGGATATACAGGGGGATACACGGAGGGAAGTTATAGGGGGAGACAGGGATAGATGCCCAGACACAAGAAAGCCCGCACTAGGCGGGCTTCTTGTACTGTTTGTAGACTGCTGTAGACGTCTATAAACAAGCGTTTGGTGGCTACACAGGGACTTGAACCCCGGACCCCAGCATTATGAATGCTATGCTCTAACCAACTGAGCTATGTAGCCAATGGCGCGCATTATTCCCTCGTGCGGGGGATGTGTCAAGCAAATATCTGAAAATTTTCTGTGTTCTATCAACCGCTTAAGGTTTTTAGGGCTTTGGATGGCAATATCTTGTTAAAAAGTGGCACATTGGCGGACTTGCACGTGCATTCATCTGTTGTCCGGAAACCCTTATGGCTCTTAGCAACGCTCAAATAAAAACAACGTCTGACACTCAACTCCCTCAATCCAGCCCACTCGTTATGCGCATTATCGGCGCTGTGGCGCTGGCGCATTTGATCAATGACTTGATTCAGGCGGTGCTGCCTTCGATCTATCCGATGCTCAAGGCCAAATATGACCTGACCTTTACCCAGATCGGTCTGATCACCCTGACGTTTCAACTTACCGCCTCTCTGTTACAGCCATGGGTCGGCTATTACACTGACCGACATCCCAATCCATTGTTACTGCCAGCGGGTATGGTCTGTACGCTGATCGGGATTTTGATGCTGTCCCAAGTGGGCAGTTTTCCGTTGATCTTGCTGGCGGCCGCACTGGTCGGTGTCGGTTCGTCGACCTTTCACCCCGAAGCCTCTAGGGTGGCGCGGCTGGCGTCGGGCGGGCGTTATGGCTTGGCGCAGTCGACCTTTCAGGTGGGCGGTAACGCAGGTTCGGCATTTGGACCGTTGCTGGCAGCCGCCATCATCATTCCTTTTGGTCAGGGCAACGTCGCCTGGTTTGGCTTGTTTGCGCTGTTTGCGGTCGGGCTGCTGTACGTCATCAGCCGCTGGTATCGCAACCACCTGAACCTGTTCAAGCTCAAAGCTGGGCAGAAGGCGACGCATGGTTTGTCCAAGCGGCGTGTCATCAGTGCGTTGGTGGTGCTCGGCTTGCTGGTGTTTTCCAAGTATTTCTACATGGCCAGCCTGACCAGCTACTACACGTTCTTCCTGATTCAGAAGTTCGACGTGTCGATCGCCAACTCGCAGATGTATTTGTTCCTGTTCTTGGGTGCGGTGGCGGCGGGCACGTTCTTTGGCGGCCCGATTGGCGACCGTATCGGCCGCAAAGCGGTGATCTGGTTCTCGATTCTGGGTGTGGCGCCGTTCACCTTGCTGCTGCCTTATGCTGACTTGTTCTGGACCAGCGTACTCAGCGTGGTGATTGGTTTCATCCTGGCGTCGGCGTTCTCGGCGATTGTGGTGTACGCCCAAGAGCTGGTCCCGGGCAACGTGGGGATGATTGCCGGTATCTTCTTCGGCCTGATGTTTGGCTTCGGCGGGATTGGTGCGGCGTTGCTGGGGCACTTGGCTGACATTCACGGCATCGAGTACGTGTACACCCTGTGTTCGTACCTGCCGCTGTTTGGCGTCTTGGCAATCTTTTTGCCACGACGTACCAAGAAGGTCTGATCACTCCGCTGTACGCAAAGCTCGTAGCCGTTGACGAGCTTTGCGAGGCTACGTCCGGCTGCGAAGCCGTTGTAATCCGTGCGCATTATTTCCCATCGCTTTTCGTGTTGGCACTAAAACTCTGCAGCGCGCTTTCAACGGTGCTCAAATGCTGCAGGCAGATTTGCCACGGGGCTGACACGGCTTCGGCCTGTTGATCATTGCAGGCTGGGGCCAATGCTGGCTTTTCAGTGTCGCTGGCTATTGCTGCGCAGTCTGAGGCGACGCTGGCCAGCCGCTCATGCAGCGAGGCGGGTGGCGAGCCCTGTTCCTTACGCATGGCGTCAGCGAAGGCCTCAGAGAACAGTAGGGCGCTGGCGTACAAGCGCACGGCATGTCGCTCGTAACGACTGGCGATGTCTTTGACTTCCCGTGAGGCAAACCGGCCGCGCAACGTCCAGCGTGCAGTGTTGCGTGCACTGGCAATGCCGTTCTCCAGAGTGATGAGGCTGTCGTGAGCACCCGAGAAAATAAACACGGCGTGCTGCGCGCTTTTCGTATCGTTCTCTTCAAGGGCTGTAAGGCTTCTACCGAAGCCTTTGGCGAGCTTTTCCAGCAAGTCCTTGGCCGAGTTATCAATGATGCCGATCGGGTTAGGGGTCAGGAGGATCTGACTGAACATCAACCCGACCCCGGCGCCCATCGCCACATCCAGCATGCGCACGACGCCTGCGTTCTCGGGGCCTACGGCCAGCATCAAGATAGCCGACACGCCTGCCTGAATTGGTACTACCGGGCCCAAGCCATATAGGGCTGCAATAGCAATGGCTGAGAACGAGGCAAAACCGATGCGCAGCAATGGATAGCCATCGGGTAGCCAGAGTGCGGCTTCACCGATGATGATCCCAGTGGCGACGCCGACCATTAACCCTATTGCTTGTTTGCCATGACTGGGCAGGCCAGGCGCCAAGCAGACGACGGCGCTGATGGCGGCAAACACCGGATGCACATGACCGAAAAAATGTTTGGCGAGAATCCACGCCAATGCCGCGGCGATGGCTGAGGCCAGGGCATCACGCCAAGCCGACGACCAGCGAAAGGCTATGCGTTCGATCAATGGGGCGGTAAAGCGATTGAAGAACACCTTGGCGAGCATTGGTACTCCCGTCATTCAGTCTGAGGTTATGCGACTAACCATAGACCGTTTGCTCGACAGAGTGTTCGGATTCAACGGGTGCGCCTCTCTAGTCGCACCTGAAATGGCTTTATAAAACCGAGGCCAAAAAAAACCGCGCCAGAGCGCGGTTTTTAGTACGTGTGATGTTTTACACGTTGAAGCGGAAGTGCAGGACGTCGCCGTCTTTAACGATGTATTCCTTGCCTTCCAGACGCCATTTGCCGGCTTCTTTCGCACCCGCTTCACCCTTGTACTGGATGAAGTCGTCGTAGGCGATGACTTCGGCACGGATAAAGCCTTTCTCGAAGTCGGTGTGGATCACGCCAGCAGCTTGCGGAGCGGTAGCGCCTACTTTCACGGTCCAGGCGCGTACTTCTTGAACGCCGGCGGTGAAGTAGGTTTGCAGGTTGAGCATTTCGTAACCGGCACGGATCACACGGTTCAGGCCTGGCTCTTCTAGGCCCAGCGCTTCAAGGAACATGTCCTTTTCTTCGCCGTCTTCAAGTTCGGCAATCTCCGCTTCGATCTTGTTGCAGACCGGAACGACCATGGCGCCTTCTTCTTCGGCAATAGCCAGCACCACGTCGAGCAGTGGGTTACTTTCAAAACCGTCTTCAGCCACGTTAGCGATGTACATCACCGGCTTTGTGGTCAGCAGGTGGAAGCCCTTGATGATTTGTTTCTCATCGGCGTCCATGTTTTTGATCAGGCTGCGTGCTGGCTTGCCCAAAGTGAAGTGAGCAATCAGTTGCTCCAGCAGCGCTTTTTGAGCGACGGCTTCTTTGTCACCGCCTTTGGCGTTGCGCGCGACTTTTTGCAGTTGCTTCTCGCAGCTGTCGAGGTCGGCAAAGATCAGCTCAAGGTCGATGATTTCGATGTCGCGCTTAGGGTCAACGCTGTTGGAAACGTGAATCACGTTTTCGTCTTCAAAGCAGCGAACCACATGAGCGATTGCATCGGTCTCACGGATGTTGGCCAGGAACTTATTACCCAGGCCTTCGCCTTTCGACGCGCCGGCTACCAGACCTGCGATGTCAACGAATTCCATGGTGGTCGGCAGGATGCGATTCGGTTTAACGATCTCGGCCAGTGCCGCCAGACGTGGATCGGGCATCGGCACGATGCCGGTGTTTGGCTCTATCGTGCAGAAGGGGAAGTTCTCCGCTGCAATGCCGGATTTGGTCAGGGCGTTGAACAGGGTGGACTTGCCGACGTTAGGTAGGCCGACGATGCCGCAGTTGAATCCCATGGTGTTTCCCCTCGGAAAAAGAGTCAGGCCTTCTGGCTGTGCAGGTTTTTCATCGCACGGTTCCATTCCCCGGCGAGGATATCCGGCAGCACGCCGAGGGCAAAATCGATGCTGGCGTCCAGTTTTTCCTGCTCGGCGCGTGGCGCACGACCCAGGACAAAGTTGGACACCATGCTCGCGACGCCTGGGTGGCCAATGCCGAGCCGCAGACGGTAGAAATTATTGTTGTTTCCCAGTTGCGCAATGATGTCACGCAATCCGTTATGACCTCCATGGCCGCCGCCCAGCTTGAGCTTGGCAACGCCCGGTGGGAGATCGAGTTCGTCGTGGGCCACCAATATGGATTCGGGCGCAATGCGGTAAAAACCGGCAAGCGCCGCAACGGCCTGGCCGCTTCGGTTCATATAGGTGGTGGGAATCAACAGACGAACATCCTGACCTTGGTGGCTGAAGCGCCCGGTCAGGCCAAAATATTTGCGATCAGCAACGAGATTAACGCCGTTTGCCGATGCTAGACGCTCAACAAAAAGGGCCCCTGCGTTATGCCGGGTCTGTTCGTATTCGGTGCCTGGATTTCCCAGGCCAACGATCAGTTTTATGGCGGTCACGACAAGGGCCCTTCTGTGGAGTTGTGGATAACATCGCCGCTGACAGCGGCGGCGAAAACGAACAAGAAAGCGGGTTTACGTGAGTAAACTTCGCGATCTTGTCCGCTTTACTCGCTGCGTGTTAGCTCGCGATGTTTCTCAGAACTCCGAAAGCAGAGTAATGAATTACTCGGCTTCTGGTGCTACACGCGGAGCGTGAACGTTGGCTACTGCCAAGTCGTTACCGTGTGCCAGAGCTACGAACTCAACGCCTTTAGGAGCGGTGATGTCCGACAGGTGAATGATCGCGCCGACTTCAGCGTTAGCCAGGTCAACTTCGATGAATTCAGGCAGGTCTTTTGGCAGGCAGGTAACTTCGATTTCCGCGATAACGTGCGAGATCTCGCCGCCTTTCTTGATCGGAGCAGCTTCACCAACAAAGTGAACTGGAACGATTGCAGTCAGCTTTTGACCAGCAACAACGCGTACGAAGTCAGCGTGCATCACGTGGCCTTTAGCCGGGTGACGTTGCAGAGCTTTGATGATCACGTTTTGCTTAACGCCGCCAACGGTCAGTTCGATAACGTGGCTGTAAGCAGCTTCGTTTTCGAGCAGTTTGGCAACTTCTTTAGCCAGCATGCTGATGGATTCAGGGGCTTTGTCGCCACCGTAAACTACAGCTGGAACCAGGCTTGCGAGACGACGCAGGCGGCGGCTCGCACCTTTCCCCAGGTCGGAACGCACTTCAGCATTCAGAGTAAAATCGTTCATGTTGTATCTCCAAAATAACCACATCCGGCCTAGCGTTTGCGACCAGCGCTATGGACGGTATGGGCAAAAAAGCCCCGCCCCAACAGGGTGTTGGGGCGGGGCGCTTTTCGTCAGCGGACGTAAGAGAAGGGCAGGGCCCTTATCGGAACATCGCGCTGATCGATTCTTCGTTGCTGATGCGGCGCACCGCTTCAGCCACAACCGGTGCGATATCCAGTTGACGGATACGCGAACAGGCTTGTGCAGCTGCGGACAGCGGAATGGTGTTAGTCACCACCAGCTCATCCAGCATGGAATTTTCGATATTCTCGATTGCCCGACCCGACAGCACAGGGTGTGTGCAGTAGGCGAACACTTTAGCAGCGCCATGCTCTTTCAAGGCTTTAGCCGCGTGGCACAGAGTGCCGGCGGTATCGACCATGTCATCAACCAAAATACAGGTACGCCCTTCGACATCACCAATGATATGCATCACTTCCGAGTGATTGGCTTTCTCACGGCGTTTGTCGATGATCCCCAGATCCACGCCCAAGGATTTAGCAACAGCACGTGCGCGCACGACGCCGCCGATATCCGGGGACACAATCATAAGGTTCTCAAAGCGCTGATCTTCGATGTCATCCACCAAAACTGGGGAGCCATAGATGTTATCTACAGGAATATCGAAGAAACCCTGAATTTGGTCAGCATGCAAATCAACCGTGAGAACACGATCGATGCCGACTACGGTAAGCATGTCAGCAACAACTTTTGCGCTGATAGCCACACGTGCGGAACGCGGACGGCGATCCTGACGGGCATAACCAAAGTAAGGAATAACAGCAGTAATACGAGTCGCTGAGGAGCGGCGGAAGGCATCAGCCATCACGACGAGTTCCATCAGGTTATCGTTGGTCGGAGCACAAGTCGGCTGAATGATGAAAACGTCTTTACCGCGGACATTTTCATTAATCTCAGCGGTAATCTCGCCGTCGGAAAACTTACCGACAGAAATGTCACCGAGTGGGATATGCAGCTGACGTACGACACGCCGAGCCAGATCGGGGTTAGCGTTCCCCGTAAAGACCATCATCTTGGACACGCGCAGTACCTGAAGGCTGAGGGTAACCTGGATGAGTATAAGAAATGGCAGGGGCGGCTGGATTCGAACCAACGCATGGCAGGATCAAAACCTGCTGCCTTACCGCTTGGCGACGCCCCTGTATCTATTGCTACGAGTACCGTGTACCCGTTTCCTGTGACAGATTCTGTAGTGTGCGATGCAATATCGAAACATTGCTTCCTTTAGCTACAAACCCTGTAAGGGTGTCTGTCAGAAGGTGCAGCACTTTATCAGCACTTGCTTCGTTTGGGAAGGCCCCAAATATACAACTTCCAGTTCCAGTTAATTTTGCTTCGGTATATTTACCTAGCAAATTCAAAGCTTTACGTACTTCTGGGTAAAGCTCCGTTACCACCGCTTCGCAGTCGTTTCGGCTGTTTCCCTTGGGAACGGGGCGCACTTTAATGGGCAAAGTGTCACGTGTCAACAAAGGATGTGAAAAAATTTCTGCTGTGCTTACAGAGACTTGCGGCACAAGTACTACGTACCAAGGTTCTTCCGGGTCGACGGGGGTAAGAATCTCACCAATGCCTTCAGCGAAAGCAGCGTGTCCACGGACGAAAACCGGAACGTCGGCGCCCAGGCTCAGGCCCAGTGCTGCCAGTTGCTCTTCGTTCCAGTTCAACTGCCAAAGGTGGTTGAGCCCCAGCAAGGTGGTGGCCGCATTTGAACTGCCGCCGCCGATGCCGCCGCCCATGGGCAATATCTTATTGATCCAGATATCAATGCCAAGCGGGCAGTTGGATTGCTGTTGCAGTTTTTTCGCGGCTTTCACTATCAGGTTGTCGTCATGGGCCACGCCGGGGAACTCGGTGTGCAGACAAATAACCCCGTCATCGCGCACGGCGAAGCGCATTTCATCGCCGTAATCGAGAAATTGAAACAGTGTTTGCAGTTCGTGATAGCCGTCTTCGCGACGACCCAGAATGTGCAGCATCAAATTCAGTTTTGCCGGGGAGGGCAAAACCAGTGGCTCTTTTTGCATCGTTATTGTCCCAGCTGACGTGGCTGCCAATCCTTCACGACCAGCGTGACATCTAGGTCTGTGCCATGCAGTTTGACCCGTTCAGGCAGCCAAAAGCCGTTTTGTTCAACGTAGCTCAGGTATTCGATTTTCCAGCCGTCTTGTTCCAAGCTCGCTAGGCGGCTATCGGCGTTCAAGGTCACACGGCTTTTGCTGTCAGGTGCGGGTAGACCGCGCACCCACCAGACCAAATGCGACACTGGCAAGCTCCAGCCCAATTGCTCGCCCAGCAGTTCTTCCGGGGTTGCGGCTTCGTAGCGACCTTGGCTGGCCACTTCTAGGCTGACATTTCCCGGGCGACCTGTCAGGCGGGCGGCGCCTCGACCCAGCGGCCCCGAAAGACGAATGTCGTAATAGTCCTGGCGCTGTAGCCAGAAAAGCGTCGCACTGCCGGAATCTTTAGGGGCGCGAATGCCTACCTTACCGTTGATTTGCCAGCCGTCGAGTTGAGTCAGTTGCTGTTTATGTTGTGACCACAAGGCTGGGCTGCCGTGGCCTTCAACTGATTCTCGAGCGCCGAAGCCTGCGCAACCGGCGAGCAAGGCGATGAGACTAAAGGCGATCAGGTGGCGTAAATGACGAAAAAGCATAATTTAAAGACTCTCGGATCCGGTCAGGCGCAGGACTGTTTTGCGCAGAATAGGGCTGTCAGGATTGTCTTTCAAAAACGTTGCCCAAACGGTTTTGGCTTCACGCTGTTTGCCATTGGCCCACAGCACTTCACCCAGATGCGCCGCTACTTCTTGGTCGGGGAAGCGTTCCAGCGCCTGGCGCAGCAAGCGTTCGGCCTCACCCAGATTGCCAAGGCGAAAATTCACCCAGCCCAAGCTGTCGAGCACGGCCGGGTCATCTGGGTTCAAGTCGTAGGCTTGCTGGATCAGCACTTTGGCTTCGGCGTAGCGGGTGGTTCGATCCGAAAGCGTGTAGCCCAGCGCATTCAAGGCCATCGCATTGTCCGGCTCGCGCTGGATGATGGCGCGTAAATCGCGCTCCATCTGTTGCAGGTCGTTTCGCTTTTCGGCCAGCATGGCCCGTGAGTACAGCAAATTCAGGTCGTCTGGGTATTGCTTGACGGCTTGTTGTAGGACGTTCCAGGCGCGATCCGTTTGATTATTCGCAGACAGGGTTTCTGCTTCGATCAAATACAGCTGAATCGCATAGTCCGGCTGTGCATCGCGGGCCGCCGCCAATTTTTGCGACGCTTCTGCGCCACGACCATGGCTGATTAAGATGTCGGCCTGACGCAATTGCGCTGGCAGATAGTCATTGCCTGGACCTACCAAGGCGTATTCGATAAGCGCGCCTTGAGGATCATTGCGTTCTTCAGCGATGCGGCCCAAGTTCAAGTGTGCCGAATCGACGTGGCTGTCGCGGTCGATCAACGCTTGCAGATAGCCTTCAGCTTCGTCCCACTGTTTGCCTTCAAGGCACACCAGCGCTAGGGAAAAACGCAGTTCATCGTCTTCCGGGTATTGCTGTACCAAGCTGACGAACTGGGTTTTGGCTTCGGGTATGCGATTTTGCTCGACCAGTGTACGGGCGTAGGTGAGCCCTAGCCGTTTGTCGTCTGGGTATTGGCGAATGGTTTTTTGCAGCAACGGCAGCGCTTCGTCACCTCGATTGAGGCTTTGCAGCAAGCGAGCGCGCAGCAGGATTGGGGCCAATTCACCGTCGTGTGGTGGATTTTTTTCCAGCAGCTTTAAGGCACCGGCGGCGTCGCCGTCCTGTTGCATCAACAAGGCTTTGCCGAAGATCAGTTGGTCATTGTCCGGGTGTTTGATCAGCAGGCGGTCAAAACTGTTTTGCAGGCCAGCGCGTGTGTCGGCATCGGTTTCGAGGGCCGATAAGGCTAAAAAGTCGAAGTGTGTATCACCCTTGGCCTGCAGGACTTTTTCCATGTAAGCCATGGAATCGTCGTAGCGGCCATTGCGTGCCAACTGAATGGCCGCCGCGCGTTGCGCCTCAAGATCATCAGGCGCGTTTCGTGCCCAAATCAGCGATGTATCAAGGGCCGCCTGATCGGCGCCCAGGTACTCTGCGATACGGAAAGCGCGTTCGGCAACACCCGGATCTTGTGTATTGATCGCCTGAGTCACGTAGTTATCGAGGGCGATATCCAGGCGATTGCGTTGGCCGGCTAACTCTGCGCTCAGCAAACTGAACAACGTTTCTTCGCTGAACGAGCCATAAACCGTGGGCTTTTCCGGTACGGAGGTAGTGTCTTCGGCCACAGATGAATCATCCGGGGGCGTGGGAGCCAAAGCTTGGCAGCCACTCAGAAGGACGAGAGCTAGGAGCAACGCGGAGGATCTATTCATATAAGAGAAGGGCGACTTACCTGCGGTCTGGGCATCATGACACATGCGATGACGCAAACCCTAGCGGCCGCGACTATCGTTATAAGGGTCTGATGATGCGAGAGAAGAGGAGTTCAACAGACGTTAACTATAGAGACAATAGACAGCAATGGTTGTTCTCGATCTGACGAAGTAGGACAATTGCCGGCTTCTCGTCATCATCAGCGATCTTGAATGGCCTTCCTCGCACTTGGTATTAACCACAAGACTGCTTCAGTAGACGTCCGCGAGCGCGTGGCTTTTACTCCAGAGCAGTTGGTTGAGGCCTTGCAGCAGCTCTGCCGCCTAACCGACAGTCGCGAAGCTGCGATCCTCTCCACCTGTAATCGTAGCGAGCTTTACCTAGAACAGGATCAGCTCAGCGCTGATACTGTGCTGCAATGGCTCGCACAATTTCACAATCTGAGCATCGAAGAGCTGCGTGCGTGCGCTTATATCCATGAGGATAATGCGGCCGTTCGTCACATGATGCGTGTGGCATCCGGTCTCGACTCGCTGGTGTTAGGCGAGCCGCAAATCCTCGGCCAGATGAAGTCTGCCTATGCCGTCGCGCGTGAGGCGGGAACTGTCGGGCCTCTGTTGGGGCGGCTGTTTCAGGCGACGTTCAATTCGGCCAAGCAAGTGCGTACCGACACTGCCATTGGTGAAAACCCGGTGTCGGTCGCGTTTGCTGCCGTGAGCCTGGCCAAACAGATTTTCAGCGACTTGCAGCGCAGTCAGGCCTTGCTGATCGGGGCGGGCGAGACCATCACCTTGGTCGCACGTCACTTGCATGACCTTGGGGTGAAACGCATCGTGGTGGCCAACCGTACCTTGGAGCGGGCCAGCACGCTGGCCGAACAGTTCGGTGCCCACGCGGTACTGTTGTCGGATATCCCGCAAGAGCTGGTGCACAGCGACATCGTGATCAGTTCCACGGCCAGCCAATTGCCGATTCTGGGTAAGGGTGCCGTTGAAAGCGCCTTGAAGTTGCGCAAGCACAAACCTATTTTCATGGTTGATATTGCTGTTCCCCGCGATATCGAGCCAGAAGTCGGCGAGTTGGACGACGTTTACCTCTATACCGTCGATGACCTGCACGAAGTGGTGGCCGAAAATCTCAAGAGTCGTCAGGGCGCAGCCCAAGCGGCGGAAGAGTTGGTCAGCATTGGCGCCGAAGACTTTATGGTGCGTTTGCGTGAATTGGCGGCCGTTGATGTGCTCAAGGCTTACCGCCAGCAAAGCGAACGCCTGCGCGACGAAGAGCTGCAAAAGGCCCAGCGGTTGCTCGCCAATGGCAGCAACCCGGAAGATGTGCTGATACAACTGGCGCGTGGCCTGACGAATAAATTGCTTCACGCACCCAGCGTGCAGTTGAAAAAGCTTTCCGCCGAAGGCCGCCTTGATGCGCTGGCCATGGCCCAAGAACTTTTTGCCCTCGGTGGGGGCTCATCGGATAGCTCTGCGGATAAAAAACTGTAATGAAAGCGTCACTGCTCAATAAGCTGGACATCCTCCAGGATCGTTTTGAAGAACTGACCGCCTTGCTTGGCGACGGCGAAGTTATTTCGGATCAGACCAAATTCCGCGCCTATTCCAAGGAATACGCCGAAGTTGAGCCCATTGCTGCCACTTACGGGCAGTGGCTCAAAGTGCAGTCCGACCTTGAAGGCGCCCAGGCGCTGCTCAAGGACAACGATCCTGACATGCGCGAAATGGCCGTTGAAGAGGTTCGCGAGGGCAAAGAACAGCTGATTGAGCTGGAAAAAGACCTGCAACGCATGTTGCTGCCCAAAGACCCGAATGATGGGCGCAACGTTTTCCTCGAAATTCGCGCAGGCACCGGCGGCGATGAAGCCGCTATTTTTGCTGGCGATCTGTTTCGCATGTACTCCCGTTACGCCGAGCGTCGTGGCTGGCGGGTAGAAATTCTGTCTGAAAGCATCGGTGAGCACGGCGGCTATAAAGAAGTTATCGCCCGTGTCGAAGGTGAGAATGTTTACGGCAAACTGAAGTTCGAGTCGGGTGTACACCGCGTGCAGCGAGTCCCTGCGACAGAATCCCAGGGCCGTATCCACACCTCGGCCTGTACCGTTGCTGTATTGCCAGAGCCGGACGAGCAGGAAGCGATCGAGATCAACCCGGCCGATTTGCGTGTCGACACCTACCGCTCTTCAGGCGCGGGCGGTCAGCACGTCAACAAAACCGACTCTGCAATTCGTATCACTCACTTGCCATCGGGCATTGTGGTGGAGTGCCAAGAAGAGCGTTCCCAGCATAAAAACCGGGCGCGAGCGATGTCTTGGCTTTCAGCTAAATTGAATGACCAGCAAACCAGTGCCGCAGCCAATGCCATTGCCAGCGAGCGTAAATCGCTGGTGGGTTCGGGAGATCGTTCCGAGCGCATCCGCACGTATAACTTTGCACAAGGCCGGGTCACCGACCACCGTGTGAACTTGACCTTGTACTCGCTGGATGACGTATTGGCGGGCGGTGTTGATGCCGTTATTGAGCCGTTGTTAGCAGAATTTCAGGCTGATCAACTGACAGCCCTGGGTGAATAAATGACCATTATTGCCAGTTTGTTACGTGCCGCTGAACTGCCCGATTCGCCAACGGCCCGTTTGGACGCTGAGCTGTTATTGGCGGCAGCTTTGGGAAAATCTCGCAGCTACCTGCACACCTGGCCCGAGAAAATTGTCAGCAGCGAGGCGGCTTTAGCGTTCTCCGAGTTTCTGCTGCGGCGCCGCGCGGGTGAGCCCGTGGCCTACATTTTGGGCCAGCAAGGTTTCTGGAAACTGGACCTAGAAGTAGCACCACACACGCTGATTCCACGTCCCGACACCGAGTTGCTGGTTGAAACGGCGCTGGACTTGCTGCCCGAAACCCCGGCTCGCGTGCTGGACCTGGGCACCGGCAGCGGGGCCATTGCCTTGGCACTCGCCAGCGAGCGTGCTGCCTGGCACGTCACGGCGGTTGATCGGATTCTCGAAGCCGTGGCACTTGCCGAGCGCAATCGCCAGCGTTTGCACCTTCAAAACGTCACTGTGCTTACCAGCCATTGGTTCAGCGCGCTGGCCGATCAACGCTTTGACCTGATCATCAGCAACCCGCCGTACATTGCCACGGGCGATGTACACCTGGCCGAGGGTGATGTGCGCTTTGAGCCAGCAAGCGCCTTGGTGGCAGGCCCCGATGGCCTCGACGACATCCGCGACATCATCGGCGCTGCCCCGCAGCACCTGAATGCGGGCGGTTGGTTGATGCTTGAACACGGCTACGATCAGGCCGCCGCTGTTCGCACGTTGTTACAAGAGAACGGATTTAAGTGCGTTGAAAGCCGCAAAGACCTCGGCACCCACGAGCGCATCACGTTGGGTCGCCTACCGTGCTGACCGATCAGGAGCTGTTGCGCTATAGCCGACAGATTCTGTTGCAACAGGTCGACATCGACGGCCAGCTCACGTTGAAAAACAGCCGTGCACTGATCATCGGTTTGGGCGGATTGGGCTCGCCCGCCGCGCTCTACTTGGCGGCGGCGGGTGTCGGTGAATTGCATCTGGCTGACTTCGACAGCGTCGACGTGACCAACCTGCAACGCCAGATCATCCATGACACCGCTAATGTCGGTGAGAGCAAGGTGGACTCGGCCTCGCGCCGCCTGCGGCTGCTCAACCCAGAAATAAAAGTGATCGTGCACCGGTCGCAACTGAACGCGGACTCGCTGGGCGAGGCCGTCTCAGCCGTGGATGTGGTGCTGGATTGCTGTGACAACTTTGCCACCCGGGAAGCGGTCAATCGAGCCTGTGTCAGCGCCCGCAAACCCTTGGTCAGCGGCGCAGCGATTCGCCTTGAAGGGCAGTTGTCGGTATTTGACCCTCGCCAGCCAGCCAGCCCCTGTTACCACTGTTTATACGGGCACGGCAGCGACGATGAACTGACCTGTAGCGAAGCCGGCGTGATCGGCCCGCTGGTTGGGCTAGTCGGCAGCCTGCAGGCCCTTGAAGCGCTGAAAGTGCTGGCCGGTTTTGGTGAACCTTTAGTAGGGCGTCTGTTATTGATTGACGCTTTGAGTACGCGGTTTCGCGAGTTGCGGGTTAAACGCGATCCGGCTTGCAGCGTATGCGGTCCGGCCCATGAGTGACGCACCGATTGGTGTGTTCGACTCCGGCGTCGGCGGCTTGTCGGTGCTGCGGGAAATTAGCCAGTTATTGCCCAACGAATCGCTGCTGTACGTGGCGGATTGCGGGCATATCCCTTATGGCGAAAAAAGCCCGGAATTCATTCGTCAGCGCTGTGCGGTCATCGCTGATTTTTTCCAGCGCCAAGGGGCCAAGGCGTTAGTGCTGGCGTGTAATACCGCGACAGTGGCGGGCGTGGCGGATTTGCGTCAGCGTTATCCCGACTGGCCCATGGTTGGGATGGAGCCGGCAGTTAAACCTGCGGCAGCGGCCACCCGCAGCGGCGTGGTGGGCGTGCTCGCCACCACGGGCACCCTGCAAAGCGCTAAGTTCGCCGCCTTGCTTGATCGTTTTGCCAGCACGGTAAACGTCATCACCCAGCCCTGCCCAGGCTTGGTGGAGTTGATCGAAACCGGCGACCTGCACAGCGAAGGCTTGCGCACGCTGCTGCGCGGCTATGTCGAGCCGCTGCTGGCGGCAGGTTGCGACACCATCATTCTCGGTTGCACCCATTACCCTTTCCTCAAGCCCCTGCTCAGCCAGATGCTCTCGCCTTCGATCACCTTGATCGACACCGGCGCCGCCGTGGCCCGTCAACTTCAGCGGTTACTGGATGAGCGCGGGTTGCTGGCGGCAGGCCCTGCGCGTGAAACGCAGTTGTGGACCAGTGCTTCGCCGGAGAATCTCAGAAATATCCTACCTGTGTTGTGGAATAAATCTGGCGTTGTGCGAAGCTTCGACCTGTAAAGAAGCGTTAGAAACGCTCAAGCTTTTTGAACTGTCACAAGGTCGAACGCTTCATACACTCGGCCTGATGAGGCACATAACAATTGAGATCGGCCACGGGAATAGGATTTTCTTATGAAGCGTCTTTTGGGCTTGGTGGCACTGGTAACGGCTGCGTGTGGGTATAGCTATACCGCTCAAGCGGCCGGGCTTGAGTTTGGGGTGGGGCACACCAGCGAATCGACGATGACGTATCGTCTTGGCTTGAATTCCAATTGGGATAAAAGCTGGCTGCAAAGCGATGTGGGTCGTCTGACCGGCTACTGGAGCGGGGCTTACACCTACTGGGAAGGTGACAAGTCGTCGTCAAGCAGCAGCCTGTCGTTCTCGCCTGTGTTTGTGTACGAATTTGCCGGTGAAACCGTTAAGCCGTATCTGGAGGCTGGGATTGGCGTCGCGTTGTTCTCCCACACAGAAGTGGAAGGCAACAAATTGGGCACGGCCTTCCAATTTGAGGACCGCTTGGGCTTTGGTTTGCGTTTTGCGGGTGGTCATGAAGTCGGCATTCGCGCGACTCACTACTCCAATGCCGGACTGTCCAGCACCAATGACGGCGTAGAAAGCTATTCACTGCACTACACACTGCCGTTGTAAGCCGCCAGACCGTGTAGGCGCGAGCTTGCTTGTGCCTACAAGGTCGGCTCTTACCGATACGCCGTCGAAATGCCTTGGCGTTCATTCAGGCATTCAACGTCACCCATCTCGAACTCCCGGCAAATGAGCGGGCGCTTTTCATAGATGGTGCACATCATGGTGTTTCGGTCCAAGGCCGCGCACCAGCCATCGTCCAGCCTCAGCATGACTTCACCGCCCCAATCATCGTTGTCGATAAAACGCTCGGGTACACCGGTGTCGGTGATCAGCATCACTTCCAATTGGCAGCAGCACGCCGCGCACGTCGAACAGGTGACGGCGGGCTCGGTAATTTCAGTCAGTGGGATGTTGGTCATAGCCGCGCAGTGTAAGGCAGAGCTGCGATCAGGTGTGAATACGCTGATAAACAGCCTTGTAGGCAGCACTGCCCGCCAACCATTGCAGCGCTGGGAACAGCACCGCCCACACCACCGCCAGCCCGATCAAGGTGGGCCACAGCCCGAGCGGAAACTGCACCGCACCCAAACGTTGCCCCGCGTAATACGACAGTGGCCCGCTGATAGCACCCAACAAAGCGGCCCGCCAAAGAGGCTGTGCCGTCCACGCCAGGCAGTGTCTCAAGCTGATTGCAAAGACCGCCCAGAGCACAACTAGCCACAACGGAATCAATACCCCCAGTTGATTGAATTCAAATACACCCGTATTAAGCAACAGGCTGTCGACCACGGTACCGAGCAAACAGACGCAAATGACCAAGTGAACCTCGGCCCATGAGCGGCTTATCCACAGCAGATGGATCAGTAACGCAGCGCCAGCCAGCAGTAACCACGGGCTGTTGCCGCCCAGTACGCAAGCAAACCAGCCGAGTTGAAACAACCCGGCATTGGCCAACTGCTTTTTAAGCATTGAAGCGCCCCAGTAATGGCTCGGGCTGTGCAGCCGGTTTGGCCAACAGCAATTGCGCGGTGCCGATACTGCGCTCCAGAAAGCCGCCTTCGCAGTAACACAGGTAAAACTCCCACAAACGCAGAAAATATTCGTCATAGCCCAACTCGGTCAAGCGGCCGTGGGCGCGGCGAAAGTTCTCGTGCCACAGGCGAAGGGTCTTGGCGTAATGCAGGCCAAAGTCTTCCATGTGCATCAGATTCATGTCGGTATCGCGGCCCACAATTTCCAGCATTTTTTGTACGCTGGGCAGGGCGCCGCCGGGGAAGATATAACGCTGGATAAAGTCCACGCTGGTTTTGGCTTGCTCGTAGCGCTGGTCGCGAATGGTGATGGCTTGAAGCAGCATCAGTCCGTTGCTTTTAAGCAACTGTGAGCACTGTTTGAAGTAGCTGGGCAAAAAGTGATGGCCGACGGCTTCGATCATCTCAATCGAGACGAGCTTGTCGTATTGCCCGCTTAGGTCGCGGTAATCCTCCAGCAGCAAGGTGACTTGCTCCTGTAAGCCCAGCGCTTGAATACGGGCCTGGGTGTAGTCGAATTGTTCTTTGGATAGCGTGGTCGTGGTCACTTTGCAGCCGGAGTACTGCGCGGCAAAAATGGCCATGCTGCCCCAGCCGGTGCCTATTTCGAGTAAATGATCTTCGGGCTTGAGATCGAGCTTCTGACAGATACGTTGCAGCTTATTTAGCTGCGCTTGTTCAAGCGTGTCGTCAGCGCTGAGGAACTGCGCGGCGGAATACATCATGGTCGGGTCGAGAAACTGCTCGAACATTTCATTGCCGAGGTCGTAATGCGCGGCAATGTTTTTTTGCGAGCCCTTGCGGGTGTTGCGATTAACCCAGTGCAGACCGCGAATGAGCGGACGGCCCAAGCGGGCAAGCCCGCCTTCCATGGCATCCAGCACCTGCATGTTGCTCACCAACACCCGGATTACCTTGGTCAGGTCGGGTGAGCTCCAGTAGCCGTGAATGAAGGCCTCGCCCGCGCCAATCGAGCCGTTGCTGGCGATCATTCCCCACACGCTAGGATCGTTGACCTGGACTTCACCGATCAGCGTAGCGTGATGGTCACCGAACTGATGGCGCTCGCCGTTTTCGACCAGCACCAACAGGCCGTTCTTTAATTGACTGAGTTGGCGTATGACCCCGCGTCGCAGCAATACGCTGGTTAGGGTGTACGTGCTCAGGCGTGAGGTTTTGCTCACCAGGCTAGGGCTTTTCATGGCGTTTATCCTTGGGTTGCAGGGCGGCAATGCGAAAGGCGCCGTCGGCGGCCTGGTGGGAAAAAATAGGTGTGCGTTTAAGCAATAGGCGCAAGGCTTGCCAGTAAATAGCCAGGCAGGTCTTGGCGGTCATCCATGGAAACTGGCGTAAGTAGCGATGCAGCCCCGCACGGTCTAACGTGCTGCGTTGCAGATTGAGGGTGGCATCGAACATTTTCAGCTCGCCTTGCCAATCCGCCATGTGTACCCCGAGTCGGTCATCCGGCGGGCTGAAGCTCATGCGGTATTCCAGGTCGCGAGGCAAAAACGGTGACACATGGAATGCCTTGGCCACGGCCACGTGTTGATGGCCATCGCCCTCGGCCGGGAGCACGTAGTGATAACGCTCGCGCCACGGGGTGTTCGTCACTTCGCACAAGATGGCGGCCAGTTGGCCGTCAGCCTCGTAGCAATAAAAGAAACTCACCGGGTTGAATGACAGCCCCCAACTGCGGGCTTGGGTCAGCAGGCAGATTGCGCCTTGGGGCGTGTGCCCGAGGGCCGCTGCGACTTGCTGGCGCACTGCATCGATGAGGCGCGTACCCGTTTGTGTGTAAGTTTTAAGGTAATCGGTTTCGCGAAACGAGAAGGGTGCAAAGCGGCTTTTACCGGCCAGTGGTGACAGTCCGAGTACAGCGTCTTGCTCGTCCAAGTCGAGGTAGAGCAAGCCAATGGTGTACCGGAACGCATGCGTGGTCGGCGCAAAGCGTCGATGGGCGATCCAGCCGCTGTACAGGGCGCTGTTCATAGTTGTTGACCGAAGGCTTTGGCGACACGCAGTGCGCTGACCACCCCGTCTTCATGAAAACCATTGGCCCAATAGGCACCGCAAAAATAGCTGTGTTGTTCGCCGTGCAGTTCTTGCCAGCGGGCTTGAGCGGCGACCGCATCGAGACTGTATTGCGGGTGTGCATAGGAGTAACTGGCTAGCACTTTGAGCGGGTCAATGCTGGCCGTCTGGTTAAGGCTGACGCAGAACGTAGTCTCGCTCTGAATTCCTTGCAGGATGTTCATATCGTACGTGACGGCAGCTCGCTGGAGCCCAGCATCACCTAAGCGGTAATTCCAACTGGCCCACGCCAGCTTTCGATCGGGTAACAGGCGTGTATCGGTGTGCAGTACCACGTCGTTTTCAGCGTAGGGCAGGGCGCCGAGGATTTGCTGTTCGGCTGCTGACGGGTTAGCCAGCAACTGCAAGGCCTGATCGCTGTGGCAGGCAAATATCACTTTGTCGAAATGTTCACTGCCGGTTGCACTGCGCACCAGCACGCCGTGTTCATTACGTTCTACCGAGGTGACCGGGCAACTGAGGCGGATTTTGTCGGCAAAGCCTGCACTTAAAGGCTGTACATAAGCGCTTGAGCCGCCCTCGATCACACGCCACTGCGGACGGTTGCTGACACTCAGCAGGCCGTGGTTCTTAAAGAAACGCACAAAGAATTGCAGCGGGAAGGCCAGCATGTCGGCCAATGACATGGACCAGATTGCCGCACCCATTGGCACGATGTAGTGCTCGATAAACCGGGTGCCATAGCCGCGCTGCTGGAGGTAGTCGCCCAGCCGGGTGTCGCTGGCAATACGCTGCTCTTGGAGGTCGCGAATGGCTTCGCGGTTGAAGCGCAGAATATCGCGCAACATGCCCCAGAATCTGGGCGACAACAGGTTGCTGCGCTGGGCAAACAAGCTATTGAGGGTATTGCCGTTGTATTCGAGGTTGTTACTGGAGTCGCGCACTGAAAAACTCATTTCGGTGGCTTTTGAGCGCACGCCCAGTTGTGACATCAACTCGATGAAGTTGGGGTAGGTCCAGTCGTTGAACACGATAAAGCCGGTGTCTATCGCGTAACGCTGACCTTTCACGGTGACATTCACAGTGTGGGTGTGACCGCCTACCCAGTCACTGGCCTCGAACACGTGGATGTCGTGTTCTTTATGCAGTAAATAGCCACACGTCAGGCCTGAGATGCCGCTGCCAATGATCGCGATTTTCATGATGAAGTCTCGTCAGAGGTGCGTGCTAGACGTTTTCCAATCGCCACTTGTAGGCGCTTTGGAAGGCTCGCCAACAATTTGAGAAACACGACAAACGCAGTGGGAAAGCTGATTTCCAGCGGGCGTTTTTCCAATCGTTGGCAAATGTGTAGCGCAGCTTTATGCGCTGACCAACGCATAGGCATCGGGAAGTCATTTTTTTCGGTCAGCGGGGTATCAACGAAGCCAGGGCTAACCAACGTGACGTCGATGCCTTCGTGAGCCAAGTCGATGCGCAGCGACTCGAGCAAGTAGCGCAACCCGGCTTTTGAGGCACCATATGCTTGCGCCCGTGGCAGCGGCCAATACGTGACTGAGCTGACGACGCCGACCAGATGTGCAGATCTTCCGGCGCGCAGTAATGGCAGCGCACTTTCAATGCAGTAACTGCTGCCCAGTAAATTGGTGTGTACCACCCGCTCAATGACGGTGGCGTCAAACTGACTAACGTCGACGTACTCACAGCTCCCGGCATTCAGGATGACGGTGTCCAGTGCGCCCCAGGTTTGCGCGATGGTCATGCCCATTTCACGCACTTGCATGTGATCGGTTATATCGCCGGGAACCAGCAGAACCTTGCCTGGAAAGCGCTCGGAGAGTTCCGCCAGTGGCCCCAAGGTACGGGCGCTCAAGGCTAAAAAAGCGCCGCGTTGCAGCAGCTCTTTGGCCATGTGTGCGCCAATCCCGCTGCTGGCGCCGGTCAACCAGATACGTCGGCCCTCAATCATGTTGCACCTCAAGCATCTGTCGCGATGGCAGACTTTTGAAGGCGCTGAGTGCGCGTTCGCGGCTTTGTTTCACATCAACGATGGGCGCCGGATAATCGGCTACACCAAACAGGCCGCCAGCAGATGCGGGGTTATGCACCTCTTTTTTGTTGAGTGCGGCGAGTTCTGGTAACCAGTGTTTGATGAAACGACCTTCGGGGTCGAAGCGTTCCGACTGACTCAGTGGGTTAAAAATTCTGAAATATGGCACAGAATCCGTGCCGGTCGAGGCGCTCCACTGCCAGCCCCCGTTGTTGGCCGCGAGGTCGCCATCAATCAAATGGCGCATGAAAAAACGCTCGCCTTCGCGCCAGTCAATTAACAGGTTTTTAGTCAGAAACATCGCGACAACCATCCGCAGGCGGTTGTGCATCCATCCGGTTGCCAGCAGTTGGCGAATGGCTGCGTCGATGATCGGCACGCCTGTTCTGCCTTGTTCCCACGCTGCCAGTTCTCGAGGCGCATTACGCCAAGGCACAAACTCGGTTTCAGGCTTGAATGCGCGGTGCCGTGAGACACGCGGGTAGCCCACCAAGATGTGTTTATAGAACTCGCGCCAGATCAGTTCGCTGATCCAAGTGAATACGCCGGGATTCCCGCTTTCGAACTCGCCATTATTGCTGCGCAGTGCCGCGTGCAAGCATTGTCGTGGGGAGATAACCCCCGCTGCCAGATAGGCTGAAAGCTGGCTGGTGCCGGGTTTTGCGGGTATGTCGCGCTCGTCCTTGTAGTAGTGTATTTGCTCGCTGGAAAAGCGCATGAGCCGCTCTTGGGCGACATTCTCTCCGGCAGGCCAAAGCTCGCGCAGGGGTTGGTCGGGTGTCGCAAACCCGGGTACCGACTCAGGCAGTTCGTCGCGTGCAATCAGCAGTTCGGCTTGCGCCTTGGGTGTTGCAACGATCTTCGGTAAGGCCATGTGTAAGCGGTTGTAGCAGACTTTACGAAACTGACTGAAGACCTGAAAGTACGACCCGGATTGGGTCAGGATGCTGCCCGGAGCAAACAGCAACTGATCCAGATAGCTGTGAAAACCAATGCCGTGATCGTGCAATGCGGCGGCAACCGCCTGATCGCGGCGGGTTTCATGGATGCCGTACTCCTGATTGACGTGAACGTCTTGAATCCCAAGGTGTTGGCACGCCTCAAGCAGTACGGCAGGTGCCTGTTCCCAGGTCGCAGCGGTACGCACAAGCAGCGGGATTTTCAACTGCATCAGGCTGTCGCTCAAGGTGCGCAGGTTGCGTAACCAAAAATCGACTTTGCACGGCGCATCATCATGCGCCAGCCATTGCTCAGGACTGATGAGGTACATGGCCACCGTCGGGCCGCGTTCTGCTGCGGCGCTCAGGGCTGTGTTGTCGTGTTGGCGCAAATCGCTGCGTAGCCAAATGAGTTGCATGTCAATTCCTTGGTAACCGCTACAAAAGGCGGAGTTGGCTTAGGCGTTGGTGGGCTTCTATGGGGTCGTGTGCCAGAGACAATCCTGCGGTTTCAGTGCTAGATACGGCCAGTTCGTAGTGGTGGATGCATACCGTTGGTCCGGCAATCACTAAAGGGCAGGTCATTGCGTTCAGCAGTTTTGGCAGTTGCAGCAGGTTGAGCGGTTTACTGGAATACAGCACCACGGCACGGGCCTTGAGGCGCTCGACGGCGATAGCCAGCTCGCTGCTGGGCACCGACGCATCAAACACTTCGACCGGGCAATGGCTGCTGCTGACCAACAGGGCGGTGAGCCACAGGTGTGGCTCGAAGGGCCGATCTGACTGGTTGATCAGCAGGACAGGTGCGCCTTTTAGTGAGCGATTGTTGTGGTAAATGCGTGCGCCCAGCTTGCTGCGTAGCCAGGATTCAAAGAACACCCGCTCCAACTGCGCGCCGAACTGGCCGTGCCAGTGTTGCTCCAGCTCATTTAACAACGGCATCAGCAGGTGCTCGCACAAGGTCCGGGCGGGGTAGAGCGACATCACTTGATTGAAGTTGTCGTCGAGCCTGCGCTCCGACAACTCGCTGATCGCCAGTGTCAGTGCCTGGCGCCAAGCTTGCCAATCATTGTCTGCGGGCTCGCGGTAGGCGGGCGGGGTGTCAAGCAACGGTTTGATCTGGCTGACTGAAACCCCGCGATTGAGCCACGTCAGAATGTGGCGGATACGCAGCACATGCTCAGTTGAAAACAAGCGATGCCCCTTGGCCGTGCGGTGGGGCACGATCAGGCCATAACGCCGTTCCCAGGCACGCAAGGTGACAGCATTGACGCCGGTCATGCGGGCCACTTCACGTATCGGGATCCAACCTTCGGCTAACGCTTTGCTGTAGTCCGTATCGGGAGTATTGGACATGATCAGGTCATCATTCATGGTTAGATTGCGTTTCGCAGGCTGAGATTTTCAGGGTGCGGTTGCAGGTAAACCTGCTGCGAGATGTAGGGATCCGGGTGTTGGCGGAAATGATGCTTAAGCAAGGTCAGTGGCACCACTAACGGCACGATGCCGTGCAGGTACTGAGCAATCAGTTGCTGCATTTCCTGTTTGTCATCAGGGCTGATGGACTGCTTGAGGTGGCCGCTGAGGTGTTGCAGCACGTTGGTATGGGTGCGACGTGTGGCGCATTTTTTCAATGCTTGCATCAGCTCACGGAAATACTGCGTGGCGATGTCCTGTGGGTCGTTTTTGCCGAGGTTGCCCAGCAAATTACCCAAGACTTTGTATTGCACCGGGTCATGAGCCATCAGCAAATATTTGTAGTGGGCGTGGTATTCGGTCAGTGCGCGGCGCGTGATGCCGCGTTTAAGCAATGCTTGCCAGGCACTGTAGGCGTATACCCGAGTCAGGAAGTTTTCGCGCAATACGGGGTCATTCAGGCGGCCGTCTTCTTCTACCGGCAAGTCGGGATGGGCTGCGCAAAACGCTTGCGCATAAATGCCACGCCCGCTCAGTTCCGCCGGGCGGCCTTTGTCCTGATAGACCTTGACCCGCTCTAGCCCGCAAGACGGTGACTTTTGCATAAAGATGTAGCCGCAAATATCGCGGTGTGCGGCGGCCATCTCTACACCGTAATCGTGCAGCGGCCGGGTGACGTCCAGCTCACGGTCGACACTCCCGACGGCCTGCGGCTGCGCGGGGTTGCCAATCAGTCGAATCGGCTGGCGCGGTATGCCCAGGCCGATGGCAACCTCGGGGCATAAAGAGACAAATTCAAAATGTTCACTTAAGGCTTGGCTGCACAGCCGAGACTCTTTATGGCCGCCATTGAAACGAACTTCTGCGCCAAGCAAGCAGGCGCTGATGGCAATTTTAGGTTTGTGCTGTGCGGAGACGGAGCTGGCCATGTGACAACCTCAAGGAAAAACTTGTACATCTGGAGATCGATGTACAACTTGGGTTCATCATAGGCCTAGGCATGTACAAGTCAAATTTCTTGTACAAGTATTTTTGGCGGGGGAGGGGAGCAAACGATCTCGTAGGTTGCGATCTTCTAAAGATCAAATGATCGCGAGGTAAGCTCGCGGCTAAGGGGATTTGTGGTGTAAAGAGAAAAGAGGTCGCTCTAAGACCATCAGGTTGGCGCCTTGATTTACTGCCACCCCATCTTCCATTCATCTACTGCTTGTAAGCGTTGCCAGGCCAAGCGCTGGTTGCGTTGTGTGAGCACGGCTTGCAGCTCGATCTCAAGCACGGTGCCTTCTTCGTCACAGAATAGTTGGGTGACCAGAAAGTGCTTTTCGCGATGCTTTGGCTGTGCTGCCGTCCATTTCGACAGCAGCAGTTTGCGTGGGTTAATTCGATTCAAGATAAGTGCTCAATCAGTTTTCGGGCAGCCTCTTGACCGCTGAGCCAAGCCCCTTCGACTCGACCCGACAGGCACCAGTCGCCACAGGCATACAGGCCCAGATCAGCGTCTGCTAACGCGCCCCACTCATGGGCCGAGGAGGGGCGGGCGTAGAGCCAGCGGTGGGCCAGGGTGAACGTCGGGGCTGGCATGGCACAGTGCACCAACTCGGCAAAGGCGCCGTGCAATTGCTCGATGACCGCTTCTTTTGGCAGATCGAGGTTTTGTTTACTCCAAGCGCTTGTTGCGTGCAGCACCCAAGTATCCGGGGTTTTATCGCGGCCGGGTTTACTGCGGTTGCGGGCTATCCAGTCCAGCGGGCTGCCTTGTACAAAACAGCCTTCCATGGGCGTGTCGAGGGGCGATTCGAATGCTAGGGCGACGGCCCACGTCGGGTCCATTTTCACCCCAGCCACAGTGCTTGCCAGTTTGGGGGCGCTGGCGAGCAGGGCAGTTGCCTGGGGCGCAGGCGTGGCAACGATGACGTGGCTAAACGGGCCGTGGGAGCATTCGTCGGCGTCCAGTAGGTGCCAGTGTTTTTCACCTTGGATCAAGTCGGTAATCCGGCAAGAGAAGTCCACCTTCAGGCGCCCTAACAAGCCACGGGTAATGGCGCTCATACGCGGCTTGCCGACCCAGCGCACTTGCTCGTCAGGCGATGAGGTCAGTTGGCCGTCATGGTGGTTGTACAGGTGCGGCGCCCATTCTGCTGCCCAGCCGTTGGCTTGCCATTGCTGGACTTGTGCGACAAAACGGCGGTCGCGTGCAGTGAAGTACTGTGCGCCCAGATCAAGCGAGCCGGCATCGCTGCGTTTGCTCGACATACGCCCGCCGCTGCCGCGACTCTTATCGAACAGATGAACTGCGTAGCCAGCCTCGTGCAGTGCGTTGGCGGCTGATAGTCCGGCAATACCGGCCCCGATGATCGCAATAGGTACAGTCATTTTTGGCCTCGTTCCCTGTTTGCACAGACTACGTCTTCTGTAATACCTGTACAAATCTAATTTTTAGTATAGGTTTTAGTGCCCCTGCCGAGTCAGACTGACCTATTCTTTATAAGGCCATTAGCCCGTTAATAGAGCTTCTTTTAAAAATAGACCAGTGCTCTGGATAAAACTCCTCGCGAGGTTCAACACATGCACATATTGCTGACCGGCGGTACAGGCTTGATAGGCCGCCAACTATGTCGTCACTGGCTGGCGCAAGGTCACCGCTTGAGCGTATGGAGCCGTCATCCTGAACGTGTGAAGACGCTGTGTGGTGCTGATGTAAGAGGTATCGCGCACCTTGTGGAACTGAGTCACGAACCGGTGGATGTGGTGATTAACCTTGCAGGTGAACCGATTGCCGGTGGCCGGTGGACGCGCAAGCGTAAGGCGTTGTTGTGGAGCAGCCGAGTCACGCTGACGGAAACCCTGTTGGTATGGCTCGAAAGCCTCGAACAGAAGCCTTCAGTTCTGATTTCGGGCTCGGCAGTGGGCTGGTATGGCGACGGCGGCGAACGTGAATTGAGCGAAGAGTCGCCGCCCGTTAGCGAAGATTTTGCCAGCCACTTGTGCATTGCCTGGGAGGAAACTGCCCAACGTGCTCAGGCCATGGGTATCCGTGTGGTGCTGGTGCGTACGGGGTTGGTGCTGGCGGCAGAAGGCGGCTTTTTGTCGCGCTTGTTGTTGCCTTTCAAGTTGGGGCTCGGAGGCCCTGTGGGCAATGGCCGGCAGTGGATGCCTTGGATTCATATCAAAGATCAAATTGCCCTGATTGATTTTCTTGTGCATGAGAATACGGCATTGGGTCCTTATAATGCCTGCGCGCCGCACCCGGTTCGCAACGCTGAGTTCGCTAAAATCTTGGGTCGCGTTCTACATCGTCCCGCTTTTATGCCTGCCCCGGCTTTTGCCTTGCGCTTGGGGTTGGGTGAGATGTCAGAGTTATTGTTGGGTGGCCAGCGGGCAGTACCTGCCCGATTACTGGCGGCCGGTTTTACTTTTCAGTTCACCGATTTGCGTGCGGCGCTAGACGATCTCTCCGCCCGCCTCTGAAATAGGATGTTGCATGACTGACCACGCGTTGTTGCTGGTTAACCTGGGCTCGCCCGCGTCTACTTCGGTAGCGGATGTTCGCAGCTACTTGAACCAGTTTTTAATGGACCCGTACGTTATTGACCTGCCGTGGCCGGTTCGTCGATTGTTGGTGTCGTTGATTCTGATCAAGCGGCCCGAACAGTCGGCGCATGCTTATGCCTCCATCTGGTGGGACGAAGGCTCGCCGTTGGTGGTGTTGAGCCGCCGCTTGCACCAGGCCATGACCCAAGAGTGGACAAAAGGCCCCGTTGAGTTGGCGATGCGCTATGGCGAGCCGTCGATTGAGACGGTGCTCACGCGTCTAGCGTCGCAAGGCATTAGCAAGGTCACGCTGGCGCCGTTGTACCCACAATTTGCCGACAGCACCGTGACCACGGTGATCGAAGAAGCCAAGCGGGTGGTCAAGGCTAAAAAACTGTCGATGCAGTTCTCGATTGTGCAGCCATTTTACGATCAGCCGGAATACCTTCAGGCGTTGGTCGCGAGCGCCAAACCGCACCTGGAACAGGATTACGACCACCTGTTGCTGAGCTTTCACGGCTTGCCGGAGCGGCACTTACACAAGCTGGATCCGACCGGAAATCACTGTTTCAAAAATGCAGATTGCTGCCAGAACGCATCGCCCGAGGTATTGGCGACATGCTATCGGGCGCAATGTTTACGTACCGCCGAGGCGTTTGCCGAGCGCATGGGCTTGCCTGAGGGCAAGTGGTCGGTGGCGTTTCAATCTCGATTGGGCCGGGCCAAATGGATCGAACCCTACACCGAAGCGCGTCTGGATGCGCTGGCCAAAGAGGGCGTGAAGAAATTGCTGGTGATGTGCCCGGCGTTTGTGGCCGATTGCATCGAGACGCTGGAAGAGATTGGCGATCGCGGACGCGAGCAATTTATTGAGGCGGGGGGCGAGGAGTTAGTGCTGGTGCCGTGCCTCAATGACAACCCAGAGTGGGCGGCGGCGTTGAACACCTTGTGTGAAAGAGCGCCGTTGGCGCTGTAACCATTACCCCGTAGGAGCTGCCGCAGGCTGCGATCTTTCAAGATCAAAAGATCGCAGCCTGCGGCAGCTCCTACGCGCAATGTGCGGCCGATTTAGAGAATCGGCGTGTCACCTTTGTTCTTTTTCCAACTGTCATTGCCCGGCAGTATCAGGTTGAGCGCAATCGCTACGATGGCGCATAACGCGATGCCTTTGAGGCCGAAGTCTTCTGGGCCCATCCCTGTGCCGATCAGCACGCCGCCAATCCCGAAGACCAGCGTTACCGAGACAATCACCAGGTTGCGCGCTTCGCTCAGGTCGACCTGATGGCGGATCAGGGTGTTCATCCCGACCGCAGCAATTGAACCGAACAACAGGCACAAGATCCCGCCCATCACCGGCACTGGAATGCTTTGTAGCAATGCGCCGAACTTGCCGATAAATGCCAGGCTGATGGCGAAGATCGCCGCCCAGGTCATGATTTTCGGATTGTAGTTCTTGGTCAGCATGACTGCGCCCGTCACTTCGGCGTAGGTGGTGTTGGGTGGGCCGCCCAGCAAACCAGCCGCCGTGGTCGCAATGCCGTCACCGAACAGGGTGCGGTGCAAGCCAGGCTTTTTCAGGTAGTCGCGACCGGTCACGCTGCCCACGGCAATCACGCCGCCAATGTGTTCAATGGCCGGGGCCAGGGCCACGGGGACGATAAACAGAATCGCCTGCCAGTTGAACTCGGGGGCTGTGAAGTGCGGCAATGCAAACCACGGTGCTGCGGCGATTTTGGCCGTGTCGACCACACCGAAATAAAACGCCATCGAAAAACCGACCAGTACGCCTGCAATGATCGGCACTAGGCGGAAGATGCCTTTGCCAAACACGGCCACGATCAAGGTGGTCAGCAAAGCTGGCATCGAGATCATCATGGCGGTCTGATAGTGGATCAGCTCGGTGCCATCTTCAGCGCGGCCCATGGCCATGTGCGCGGCAATGGGAGCCATCGCCAAACCGATGGAAATAATCACCGGGCCAATCACCACAGGTGGCAACAGACGATCAATAAAACCGGTGCCTTTAAGCTTTACCGCGAAACCCAGAAAGGTGTACACGAAACCGGCCGCCATTACGCCGCCCATGGTCGCGGCCAGGCCGAATTGACCTTTGGCGAGAATGATCGGGGTAATGAAAGCGAAACTCGAAGCCAGAAAGACCGGCACCTGGCGCCGGGTCACGATCTGGAACAGCAGAGTCCCGAGACCCGCCGTGAACAGTGCAACGTTGGGATCGAGGCCGGTAATCAAAGGCATCAATACCAACGCGCCGAAGGCCACGAAGAGCATCTGCGCGCCAGAGATGATCTGGCGCCAGAGCGGGTCGTTGAACTCGTCCTGCATGTTATACGTCCTTTTGCTTGGTGCCGAAGATCTTGTCGCCAGCGTCGCCCAGGCCCGGAATGATGTAGCCGTGTTCGTTCAGGCGTTCATCAATCGAGGCGGTGTAGATGGTCACGTCAGGGTGAGCCGCCTCAACCGCGGCGATACCTTCAGGCGCTGCAACCAGCACCATGGCGCGAATGTCTTTGCAGCCGGCTTTTTTCAGCAGGTCAATGGTCGCAACCATTGAGGAGCCGGTGGCCAGCATCGGGTCGATAATCATCGCCAGACGTTCGTTGATTTCTGGAACCAACTTTTCAAGGTAGGTATGGGCCTGCAAGGTTTCTTCATTGCGGGCAATACCGACGGCACTGACTTTGGCGCCCGGGATTAGGCTGAGCACGCCTTCAAGCATGCCAATACCGGCGCGCAGGATCGGCACGACAGTGATTTTTTTACCGGCGATCTTTTCGACCTGAACAGTGCCGCACCAGCCCTCAATGTCGTAAGTTTCGAGTGGCAGGTCTTTGGTGGCTTCATAGGTCAGCAGCGCACCGACTTCCTGAGCAAGCTCTCGGAAGTTCTTCGTGCTAATGTCTGCGCGACGCATTAGGCCGAGTTTGTGACGGATCAGTGGATGACGGATCTCGCGAATAGGCATGTAAAAAGCTCCGGGGGGCAGGCAAAAAAAGCGGCCTAGATTAATCTAATCCGGGGTGATGTCCTACAGACAATAGTGCACGTTAGTCCATAAATGCTTGATCTGAGCCATGCGGATGCGTACCTTTGCCCGCTTTTCTTGTGCAACCCCCCCTGGAGAGCGTCATGTCTGCTGATCTCGAGCATATCCGTCAAGTCATGCGAGAGGCTGACTGCCTGTACACCGAAGCTGAAGTTGAGGTAGCCATTGCCCGCATTGGCGCGCAGATCACGGCCGAAATGGCCGAGACCAATCCAGTGGTATTTTGTGTGATGAACGGCGGCCTGATTTTTGCTGGCAAGCTGCTCACTCACCTCAAATTCCCGCTTGAGTCGTCTTACCTGCACGCGACCCGCTACCGCAATCAAACCAGCGGCGGCGACCTGTTCTGGAAAGCTAAGCCAGAAGTGTCCTTTATGGACCGTCACGTGTTGATCATCGATGACATCCTGGATGAAGGTCACACGCTGAGCGCGATCGTTGATTTCTGTAAGCACGCGGGCGCCCGGCAGGTGCACACTGCGGTGCTGATCGACAAAGACCACGACCGCAAGGCAAGCCCGGATTTGAAAGCCGATTACGCTGGCCTGCCGTGCATTGACCGTTATATTTTCGGCTACGGCATGGATTACAAAGGTTACTGGCGTAATGCTGCTGGCATTTATGCCGTTAAAGGTATGTAAGCAAGGCTGTTGAAGCTTTCTTGCGGGGAAGCTTCAAACCTTCAAGCGCATGGACTAGCCACTTAACGACCTCACACGAGCGTGCTGACATGCTGGCTATCTTCTTTCAGACACTCTCGGTTACCGCTCCCGTGTTTGCCATGTTGTTCATGGGCATCGTGCTTAAGCGCGTGGGGTGGATCAACGACAATTTTATCCACACAGCGTCGGCACTGGTGTTCAACGTCACCATGCCGGCGTTGTTGTTTCTGGGCATTGTGCACGCCGACCTCAGGACCGCCATGCAGCCCAAGGTGCTGGGCTATTTCACGGCAGCGACGCTGCTCAGCTTTGCGCTGGCGTGGGGCTGGGCGATCTGGCGCTGCCCGCGCGAAGACCGTGGCATTTACACCCAAGGCGCTTTTCGCGGCAATAACGGAGTCGTGGGCCTGGCATTGGCTGCCAGCATGTACGGCGACTACGGTATTTCACTGGGCGCGGTACTCGCGGGGCTGGTGATTTTACTGTTCAACACGCTGTCGACCATCGTGCTGGCGGTGTACAGCCCGGTGATCAAATCCGACCCGTGGAGCATCTGCAAAAGCGTGGTCAAAAACCCGCTGATCATCAGCGTGTTGGCGGCGGTCCCGTTTGCGGTGTTCAAAATTGGCCTGCCTGGTTGGTTGCAGGCCTCGGGCGAGTACTTGGCGTCAATGACCTTGCCGCTGGCGCTGATTTGCATAGGTGGCACGCTGTCTCTGGCCAGCTTGCGCAAAAGCGGCAATCTGGCGCTGAGCGCGAGCCTGGTCAAAATGATCAGCCTGCCGTTCCTCGCGACATTGGGCGCTTGGCTTTGCGGCTTTCGCGGGCCGGAGTTGGGCACTCTGTTTCTCTATTTCGCCAGCCCGACCGCCGCTGCGAGCTATGTGATGGCGCGGGCGGCCAACGGCAATCATGAACTGGCAGCCTCGATCATCGTGATCACTACCTTAATGGCAGCGATCACGACCAATATCGGGATCTTTGTGTTGCAGTGGGGCGGTTGGATCTAGGCCTGGTAAGTGTCGATCACTTCTTGCGCTGCTCGAAATGCATCAATCGCTGCTGGCACTCCGGCATAGACCGCGCAATGCAGCAGCGCTTCACGGATTTCCTCGACCGTGCAGCCGTTGTTCAGGGCACCGCGGACGTGGCCTTTTAACTCTTGCGGGCACTTGAGCGCGGTGAGCGTAGCGAGGGTGATCAAGCTGCGGGTTTTTAGCGGCAGGCCCTCCCGGTTCCACACGCCGCCCCAGGCGTGTTCGTTGACGAAGTCTTGCAGCGGCTGGGTGAAGTCGGTGGCATTGCCCAGTGCGCGGTCGACAAATGCGTCGCCCATGACCTGACGGCGCATTTCAATGCCGGTTTTTTTAGTGTCCATCGCAAAACTCCTCAGTGTTGTCGACGCCACGCGCGCAGGGTACTGAACAGCAGAAACACCAGCAGCGCCGGCAAGATGTAAAACAGCATCAAGTGTTCGAGCTTGTTTGCCAGCGGCATGCCGGTGGTGAACGACACCACGTGCAGGGCATAGGCCAGGTACAGCCCAAGAAACAGCAGGCCTTCGGCACGTGTGACGCGGTAGCCGGTGTAGAACACAGGCAGACACAACACGGCAACACCGAGCATGACCGGCAAGTCGAAGTCCAGGGCATTGGGCGAGACGGACAGCGGTTCGGGAGCCAATAAGGCCGTAATGCCGAGTACGCCGAGCAAATTGAAGACATTGCTGCCAATCACGTTGCCGACGGCGATTTCGCGCTGGCCGCGAAAGGCCGCGATCAGTGAGGTGGCCAGTTCTGGCAGGGACGTGCTGACGGCAATGATGGTCAGGCCGATGATGCGCTCGGACAGGCCCAGTTCGGTGGCCACTTCGACGGCGGCGCCCAGCAGTAGATGCCCGGCGGCGCCCAGCAGCACCAAGGCGATGAGCATCAACAGTACGTTGTGTAGCCATGAGGTGCGTGGCAGGTCGTGGCTGACAGGGTGATGGCCGCTGTGACGCGATTGGCGCAGTAGCAGGCCTAGGTAGCACAGCAGGCCGACAAGCAGGATGGCGCCAGCGAGGCGATTGAATTGGGTGGTCAATGCCAGGCCGTACACCAGCCCGCTGGCGATGATCATCAGCGGGATGTCCAGGCGCACCAGTTGGCGAGACACGCGCAACGGAATTATCAGGGCCGAGAGCCCGAGCGTGACCAAGATGTTGAAGATGTTGCTGCCGATCACGCTGCCCACGGCGATGTCCGGGGTGTCATTGAAAGCGGCTTGTAGGCTGACGGTCATTTGCGGTGCGCTGCTGCCGAGCGCGACCACGGTCAAACCGACCAGCAAGGGACGAACTTTTAGGTTGGCGGCCATGCGTACAGCGCAAAGCACCAGCAACTCGGCGCCGGCAATCAGCATCACGAGGCCGCAGAATAATTGCAGCAGGTTCCACGGTGATAAAGCGCTCAAGCCCAAAATGGTGACTCACTCAGTCGGTTAATCACTCAAGCCCTGAACCCGGACGTTGGCGGTGCCGTTGCTCAGCATACCCAACTGCTGGGCGGCCTGGCGTGAAAGATCGATCAGACGGCCGCGGGTATGCGGGCCGCGATCATTGATGCGCACCACCACCGATTTATCGTTGCTGAGGTTGGTGACCCGCACGCGAGTGCCGAATGGAAGGGCGCGATGGGCTGCGGTGAGAGCATTTTGATTGAAAGGTTCGCCGCTGGCCGTACGTTTGCCGTGATGCCGAGCGCCGTAATAAGAGGCAACGCCGGTTTCGTCATAGCCGCGTGGGTCTATGTCATGGCTGGCGCAGCCGGCGAGCAAGCTGAGCAGGGCGCAGGCGCCGAGTAGCTGCTTCATGGGGGGAGTCCTTTGTGTGCTGAACAAGCCTCACACCCCGTGGGAGCGGGCTTGCTCGCGATACCAGCGATTTGGTTTTTCTGCATGACCGCGTCGATGCTTTCGCGAGCAAGCCCGCTCCCACAGGCTGCTGTTTAGCCTTCGAGCTTGCTTTTCAGCAGTTCGTTGACTTGTTGCGGGTTGGCTTTGCCTTTGGACGCTTTCATCGCCTGACCCACGAAGAAGCCAAACATTTTGCCGCGTTTGGCTTCATCCGCCGCGCGGTATTGTTCGACCTGCTCGGCGTTGGCCGCCAACACGTCATCCAGCACCTTTTCAATGGCCCCGCTGTCGGTCACTTGCTTGAGGCCTTGCTTGTCGATGACTTCATCGGCAGTGCCTTCGCCATTGGCCATCGCCTCAAACACCACCTTGGCGATTTTGCCGGAGATGGTGTTGTCCTTGATGCGCAGCAGCATGCCGCCCAGCAGTTCGGCGCTGACCGGCGACTGGTCGATGTCCAGGCCTTGTTTGTTGAGCAGGCTGCCCAATTCAACCATGACCCAGTTGGCCGCCAGTTTGGCGTCACCGCAGATGCTCACAACCTGCTCGAAGTAGTCGGCTTGTTCGCGGCTCGAAGCCAAAACGCTGGCGTCGTAGGCGGACAAACCGAACTGCGATTGGAAGCGCTCGCGTTTTTGCGGTGGCAGTTCCGGCAGTGTGGCGCGCACGTCTTCGATGAACGAGTCTTCGATGACGACTGGCAGCAGGTCTGGGTCCGGGAAGTAACGGTAGTCGTTGGCTTCCTCTTTGCTGCGCATGGCGCGGGTTTCGTCTTTGCTCGGGTCATACAGGCGGGTTTGCTGGATAACCTTGCCGCCGTCTTCGATCAGCTCGATCTGGCGCTGTACTTCGCTGTTGATCGCCTTCTCGATGAAGCGGAACGAGTTGACGTTCTTGATCTCGCAGCGGGTACCGAACTCGGCCTGGCCGACCGGGCGTACCGACACGTTGCAGTCGCAACGCAGCGAGCCTTCGGCCATGTTGCCGTCGCAGATGCCTAGGTAGCGCACCAGCGCGTGCATGGCTTTAACGTAGGCAACAGCCTCTTTGGCGCTGCGCATGTCAGGCTCGGACACGATTTCAAGCAGAGGTGTGCCCGCACGGTTCAAGTCGATACCGGTGGAGCCGCTGAAGTCTTCGTGCAGGCTTTTGCCCGCATCTTCTTCCAGGTGGGCACGGGTAATGCCGACACGTTTGACGGTGCCGTCTTCTAGGGTGATGTCCAAATGGCCTTTGCCAACGATCGGCAACTCCATTTGGCTGATCTGATAGCCCTTTGGCAGGTCCGGGTAGAAGTAGTTCTTGCGCGCGAACACGTTGTGCTGACCGATTTCGGCATCAACAGACAGGCCGAACATAACGGCCATGCGCACGGCTTCTTGGTTCAGGACCGGCAACACACCTGGCATGCCGAGATCAACTAGGCTGGCCTGGGTGTTCGGCTCAGCGCCGAATGTGGTGGCGCTGCCGGAGAAAATCTTCGATTGGGTGGCGAGCTGGGAGTGAATTTCCAGCCCGATCACAACTTCCCATTGCATATGTTTCTCCTCAGAAGCCAGCAGGTGAGCGCGTGTGCCAGTCAGTGTTCAACTGATACTGGTGAGCGACATTGAGCAAGCGACCTTCCTGGAAGTAAGGCGCAAGCAACTGCACGCCGACTGGCAAGCCATCGACAAAACCGGCTGGCATCGACAGGCCAGGCAGGCCCGCGAGGTTGGCGGTAATGGTGTACACGTCTTCCAAATAGGCAGAAACCGGGTCGCTGTTTTTAGCGCCGATTTTCCAGGCCGGGTTAGGCGTGGTTGGGCCGAGGATGATGTCGACTTCGTTGAAGGCGGCCATGAAGTCGTTTTTGATCAGACGACGGATTTTTTGCGCTTGCAGGTAGTAGGCGTCGTAGTAACCCGCCGAGAGGGCGTAGGCACCGACCAGAATCCGGCGTTGCACTTCCGGGCCAAAGCCTTCGGCGCGCGAGCGCTTGTACAAGTCGGTCAGGTCTTTCGGGTCTTCGCAGCGATGGCCGAAGCGCACGCCGTCAAAACGCGACAGGTTGGAGGACGCTTCGGCTGGCGCGATCACGTAGTACGCAGGAATCGCGTGCTGCATGTTTGGCAGGCTGATGGTCTTGATCACGGCACCGAGCTTTTCGAGCTCTTTGATGCTGTTATGCACCAACTCGGCAATGCGCGGGTCGAGGCCTTCGCTGAAGAATTCACTCGGGACACCGATACGCAGCCCTTTGAGCGAACCATTGAGGTTGGCGCTGAAGTCCGGGACCGGCTCGTCGATGCTGGTGGAGTCTTGAGGGTCAAAGCCCGCCATGCCTTGCAACAAAATGGCGCAGTCTTCGGCCGTGCGTGCCAACGGACCGCCCTGATCTAGGCTTGAGGCATAAGCGATCATGCCCCAGCGCGAAACACGACCGTACGTCGGTTTCAGACCGGTGAGGTTGGTCAGTGCTGCCGGTTGGCGAATCGAGCCGCCGGTATCGGTGCCGGTGGCTGCCGGTAACAGACGAGCGGCAACGGCTGCGGCCGAACCCCCTGACGAACCACCGGGTACATGCTCAAGATTCCACGGGTTTTTGACTGCGCCGTAGTAGCTCGATTCGTTGGCCGAGCCCATCGCGAACTCGTCCATGTTGGTCTTGCCCAGGCTGACCGCGCCCGCCGCGGCAAGCTTGGCCACTACGGTGGCGTCGTACGGTGCCTTGAAGTTGTCGAGCATCTTCGAGCCACAGCTGGTACGCACGCCCTGGGTGCAAAACAGGTCTTTGTGCGCGATCGGCGCGCCCAGCAATGCGCCGGTTTCACCGTTGGCGCGACGTGCGTCAGCGGCCTTGGCCTGTTCTAGCGCAAGGTCTTCGGTGAGTGTGATGAAGCTATTGAGCTGAGGATCGAGCTGCGCGATACGCGCGAGCAACGTCTTGGTCAGTTCTTCGGAAGAAAACTTTTTATCGGCGAGTCCGCGGGCGATCTCGGCCAGAGTCAATTGATGCATGCAGGCTCTTTCCCTTTACTCGATGACTTTCGGAACCAGATAGAGGCCGTTTTCGACCGCTGGTGCGATGGACTGGTAAGCCTCGCGATGATTGCTTTCAGTCACGACGTCTGCGCGCAGGCGCTGGCTGGCTTCCAGTGGGTGGGCCAGAGGCTCGATGCCGTTGGTGTCGACAGCCTGCATCTGATCAATCAGCCCCAGAATGCTATTAAGGGCTTCGGTGGTGCGTGGGATATCGGCATCATTGAGACCCAGACGGGCCAAATGTGCGATTTTTTCCACGTCGGAGCGTTCAAGCGCCATGGGATTCTCCAGTGGAAAACAGGACGGATGCTATCCGTGTGTTAGATTGTCGGAACACTACCGCATTTCTACGGTCATATGGCCGCGATTGTGGGGGTTGGTGCACGGAAAAGCGGTCAATTTAACATATTGGCGCCTTGCCCAAAATCCCTGTCGTTGTTAGAGTTTGCCGCACTTTTTTACCCACGCGTTGCCTAGGGTCCCTTTCCCATGTTCAAGAAACTGCGTGGCATGTTTTCCAGCGATCTTTCCATCGACCTGGGCACTGCCAACACCCTTATTTACGTGCGTGAGCGCGGTATTGTCCTGAATGAGCCATCAGTTGTGGCTATTCGGACGCACGGTAACCAGAAAAGTGTCGTTGCCGTCGGCACCGAGGCCAAGCGTATGCTCGGCCGTACACCGGGCAACATTGCTGCCATTCGTCCGATGAAGGATGGCGTGATTGCCGACTTCAGTGTTTGCGAAAAGATGTTGCAGTACTTCATCAACAAAGTGCACGAAAACAGCTTCCTTCAGCCAAGCCCTCGGGTTTTGATTTGTGTACCGTGCAAATCGACCCAGGTCGAGCGTCGCGCTATTCGTGAATCGGCACTCGGTGCCGGTGCCCGTGAAGTGTTCCTGATCGAAGAACCAATGGCTGCGGCGATCGGTGCAGGCCTGCCGGTTGAAGAAGCACGCGGATCGATGGTTGTCGATATCGGTGGTGGTACCACTGAAATCGCTCTGATCTCCCTGAACGGCGTGGTTTACGCTGAATCCGTTCGGGTTGGCGGCGACCGCTTCGACGAAGCAATCATCACTTATGTGCGTCGCAACTACGGCAGCCTGATTGGTGAGTCGACCGCTGAGCGCATCAAGCAGGAAATCGGCACTGCCTACCCAGGTGGTGAAGTACGTGAAGTCGACGTACGTGGCCGTAACCTGGCAGAAGGCGTTCCACGTGCTTTCACCCTCAACTCCAATGAAGTGCTAGAAGCGCTGCAAGAGTCGCTGGCTACCATCGTTCAGGCTGTTAAAAGCGCACTGGAGCAGTCTCCACCAGAGCTGGCTTCGGACATCGCCGAGCGCGGTCTGGTACTGACCGGTGGTGGCGCCTTGCTGCGTGACCTCGACAAGCTGCTGTCTCAGGAAACTGGTCTGCCGGTGATTGTTGCCGAAGACCCGCTGACGTGCGTAGCTCGTGGTGGTGGCCGTGCGCTGGAAATGATGGATAAACACACGATGGACCTGCTTTCCAGCGAATAAGATCGTTGGTGCAGTCCTATGGTTATCACCAGAAGGTAGCACTTTGCAGTGCTGCCTTTTGGCGTTTATCTTCTGTCAATCTTCATCCAGGCCGCTTTGACGCCGTATGAATACATTGAACACTTGCCCCGGAGGAGCGGCCTATTAAACCGCTCTTCTCCAAAGGCCCCTCATTGGGCGTGCGCTTTCTAGTGCTAGTCGTGCTATCGGTCGCGCTGATGGTGGTCGATGCCCGCTTTACGTTGCTCAAGCCAGTACGCAGTCAAATGTCGCTGGTGCTGATGCAGACGTATTGGATTACCGATTTGCCGCAACGCCTGTTTCAGGGGGTTGCCAGCCAATTCGGCAGTCGCACTGAACTGGCGGCTGAAAACGAAAAACTCAAAACTGAAAACCTTCTGCTTCAAGGCCGTATGCAAAAGCTGGCCGCCTTGACCGAGCAGAACGTTCGCCTGCGCGAGTTGCTGAATTCCTCCGCGTTGGTCAACGAAAAGGTAGAAGTGGCCGAATTGATCGGTATGGACCCCAATCCCTTTACCCACCGCATCATCATCAACAAGGGTGAGCGCGACGGTGTAGTGCTGGGGCAGCCGGTACTCGATGCTCGCGGGTTGATGGGCCAGGTGGTTGAGCTGATGCCCTACACCTCGCGTGTACTGCTGCTCACCGACACCACCCACAGCATCCCGGTGCAGGTTAACCGCAACGGTCTGCGCGCGATTGCCAGTGGCACTGGCAATCCTGAGCGCCTCGAACTGCGTCACGTGGCCGACACGGCCGACATCAAAGAGGGCGACTTGTTGGTCAGCTCTGGTTTGGGCCAGCGATTCCCGGCCGGTTACCCGGTAGCGACCGTGAAAGAAGTCATTCATGACTCTGGCCAGCCATTCGCCATCGTGCGCGCCGTTCCGACCGCCGCCTTGAATCGCAGCCGTTATTTGTTGCTGGTATTCAGTGACAGCCGAACCCCGGAAGAACGCGCTAATGATGCGGCTCAAGCCCAAGAGGCTGAGCAAAAGGGCGAAGCACCACCGATTGTTCCTGCAACGGTGCCTAAACCTGTCACCTCCGTGCCTGCAACGGCTGCGCCAGCTGCCGCCACTGCTGTGGCGCCTGCCCCGGCTGCGGCTGAGCACAAGGTTGTGAAAAAACCAGCTCCTGCCGCAGCCAAGCCGCCAGCCGCTGCGCCGGCCACTACTCGGGAGAGGCAATAATGGCGGGTAATCATTCGCGAAATGGCTGGATTGTCTGGCTGACATTTGCCATTGGCCTGTTGCTCAGCGTTTCTCCGTTGCCGCAGTTCATGGAAGTTCTGCGCCCATTGTGGCTGGCTTTGTTGCTGGCGTTCTGGGCGCTGGCCTTGCCGCACAAAGTAGGCATGGTCACCGCTTGGTGCCTGGGCCTGACAGAAGACGTGTTGTATGGCACTTTGCTTGGGCAGAACGCCTTGATTCTGGCCCTCATCACCTTTTTGGTGTTGTCACTTCAGCAGCGCCTGCGTACGTTCCCAATGTGGCAGCAAAGCCTGGTCATACTGGTGATTTTTGGTTTGGCTCAATTGGCTCAGCTATGGCTTAGCGCCTTGACCGGTAATCGTCAGCCCACTCTGGCGCTGGTATTGCCTGCATTGGTCAGTGCGTTGCTCTGGCCGTGGGTCAGTTACGGACTGCGTGGGTTGCGCCGACGTTTCAAAATCAATTAATGCAATCGCGAGCCATTTCCTGGTTTGTGCACCTCGACAGGGAGATGTCTTGATGACTCCGCTTTTTCTGGCCTCTGGCTCACCGCGCCGACGCGAGTTACTGACTCAAATCGGCGTGCCGTTTAGTGTGGTCAGTGCCTCGATTGATGAAGCCCCTCTCCCTGACGAACCCCCTACGGCCTATGTCGAGCGCCTAGCGCGAGAAAAGGCCCGGGCCGGGCGTGAGCAACTGCTGACATCGACCCCTGGCGCTGTATGTTGTGTCTTGGGCGCCGACACGGCCGTGGTGCTGGATGAGCAGATTCTCGGTAAACCGGTCGACGAAGCGGATGCCTTGGCTATGCTCATGGCGTTATCTGGCCGGGAGCATGAAGTATTGACCGCCATTGCCATTATTGAGGCCGAGCGCTGCGAAACCCGAGTGGTGCGTAGCCGGGTCAGTTTTAGAAGTATCAGCCAGCAAGAAGCTGCCCTCTATTGGGCCAGCGGAGAACCGCAAGATAAAGCCGGTGGCTACGCTATTCAGGGGTTAGGCGCAGTGTTTGTGGCCGGCCTCAATGGCAGCTATTCCGGGGTTGTGGGATTGCCCGTCTGCGAAACCGCAGACCTGCTTGGGCAATTTGGCATACCTTGCTGGCAAAACCTTACCGTGCGCTGAACACCGCGCCCTACGTGACTTGGCACTAATGTGATGACGCCTGAACGAGACCCAGCCATGAGTGAAGAGATCCTGATCAACATCACGCCGATGGAATCGCGCGTGGCGGTGGTAGAGAACGGTGTTCTGCAAGAGGTGCATGTCGAGCGTACCCAGCGCCGTGGCATTGTTGGCAACATTTATAAAGGCAAGGTGGTCCGGGTTTTACCTGGCATGCAGGCCGCCTTTGTCGATATCGGACTGGACCGCGCAGCTTTTATTCACGCTTCCGAAATTTCCCTGCGTGAAGGCCAGGCCGTTGAGAGCATCAGCGCACTGGTGCACGAAGGCCAAAGCCTGGTGGTGCAAGTCACCAAAGACCCGATTGCCTCAAAGGGCGCGCGTCTGACGACCCAACTCTCGATACCTTCGCGTTATCTGGTGTACATGCCGCGTACAGCGCATGTCGGCATTTCGCTGAAAATCGAAGACGAAGCCGAACGTGAACGTCTCAAACAGGTGGTCAGCGACTGCGTGGCTCAAGAAGGCATTAAGGAAGCGGGCGGTTTTATCTTGCGCACGGCAGCCGAAGGTGCCGGTGCGGATGAAATCCTGATGGACATTCGCTACCTGCGCCGCCTGTGGGACCAGATTGGTTTGCAGATCAAAACCGCTGGCGCTCCGAGTGTGATCTACGAAGACTTGGGCCTGGCGCTGCGCACCCTGCGCGATCTGGTCAGCCCCAAGATCGAAAAAATCCGTATCGATTCGCGTGAAACCTTCCAGAAAACCACTCAATTTGTGGCTGAACTGATGCCGGAAATCGCTGACCGCCTTGAGCATTACCCTGGCGAGCGGCCTATTTTCGACCTGTACGGCGTGGAAGGCGAAATCCAGAAAGCACTGGACCGCAAGGTTCCGCTCAAGTCGGGTGGCTATCTGGTGGTCGATCCGGCAGAAGCCATGACCACCATCGACGTCAATACCGGCGCGTTTGTCGGTCATCGCAACCTCGAAGAAACCATCTTCAAGACCAACCTCGAAGCCGCCACCGCCATTGCCCGGCAACTGCGCCTGCGCAATCTGGGCGGCATTATCATCATTGACTTCATCGACATGGAAGATGAAGAGCACCAGCGTCAGGTGCTGCGGACCCTCGAAAAACAGCTCGAACGCGACCATGCCAAGACCAACATCATCGGGATAACCGAGTTGGGCCTGGTGCAAATGACCCGCAAACGTACCCGTGAAAGCCTGGAACAGGTGCTGTGCGAACCCTGCGTGTGCTGCCAGGGCCGCGGCAAACTGAAAACTCCTGAAACCATTTGCTACGAAATCTTCCGTGAAATTCTCCGTGAGGCCCGCGCCTATCAAGCCGTTGGCTATCGTGTATTAGCCAGCCAGAGAGTTGTTGATCGCTTGCTGGACGAAGAATCAGGCAACGTTGCAGAACTGGAAGGGTTTATTGGCCGGACGATTCGTTTTCAGGTCGAAACCATGTACTCGCAGGAACAATACGACGTGGTACTGCTCTGAAGTATTTGACGTTGTATCTGTACGACAGGGGGCTCGGTTTATCAGCCCCTTTGACCATCACTAAAGGGGCCACCTGACATGGAGCGTCTACCACGCTTTTTTGCCGCGCTGACCCGCTGGGGATTCGGTCTATGTGCCATGGGGCTGGTAGTCATGGCGCTGTACGTCAGCTTGGGCCGCGAACTGACGCCGCTGATCGCTGAGTACCGCGTGGAAGTCCAGACCAAAGCCCGCGATGCCTTGGGCATGCCGTTGACCATCGGCAGCCTCGAAGGCAGTTGGAAAGGCATGGCCCCCGTGCTGCTGGCGCATGACGTGATGGTCGGTGAGGGCAACAGTGCCCTGCGTTTGGATGAAGTGAAGGTGGTACCTGATATTTGGGCCAGCCTACTGAATCGCGATATTCGTCTTGCTCATGTTCAATTGGACGGCCTGAATCTGAGCCTGCGTCAGGGCCAGGACGGCCACTGGGCGCTTCAAGGCTTGCCCGTCCAAGATGACCAGCCGCTGGACCCCGAACAACTGCTCAATCAATTGCAGCGCGTGGCGCGGGTTTCCGTTCTCGACAGTCAAGTCACCCTCGAACCCTACAAGCAAGCGCCGTTGACCCTGACGTATGTTGGGCTGACTCTAGACGTCGGCGCGTCTGATCAGCGCCTCGATGCACGTTTAACCTTGCCCGATGGTCAGCCCGTTGCGCTCAGCCTCAAGACCCAGGTACACGCCAGCCGCTGGCGTGATGGCGCGGCCCAGGCCTATGTCAGCCTGCCGCAAAGTGATTGGGCGAAATGGTTGCCAGCCAGCCTGATTCAGCCGTGGAAAGTGTCTGAACTCAAAGCAGGCGGCGAATTTTGGTTTAACTGGGGCAAGGGCACCGTGCAAAGCGCGGTTGCTCGCTTGAATGCTCCTGCGCTGAGCGGTGCCTACGCAGATCGCAAACCCAAGACCATTGAAAACCTTGCGCTGCATGCTTGGGTGCAGCGAGGCAAGCAGGGTTTCAACGTGGTGCTCGACTCATTGGCAATGAGCCTCGGCGATAAACGCTGGGAAACCCGGATGCAGTTGCAGCAGTTTGCCGCGACGGACGCCGAGCAGGAACGCTGGCACTTGCAGGCCGATCATCTGGACCTCACGCCGATCACGCCTTTGATGGACTCGTTGGCCCCGATGCCGGAAGCAGTGGCTAAGGTGATTGACCAACTGAGTGTTACCGGTACGTTGCGCAATGTGCTGGCTGACTATCGCCCCACTGCCACAGACGATCAAAAAGTCAGCTTTGCCGCTAACTTGCAGCAAGTTGGCTTCAATGCCACCCACGGTGCGCCGGCTGCGCGCAACGTCAGTGGTTTAATCAGCGGTGACTTGGGCAAGGGCGAACTGCGACTCGACAGCAAAGACTTTTCCCTGCACTTGGACCCGATCTTTGCCAAGCCTTGGCAGTACCTGCAAGCCAACGCTTTGCTCAAATGGACGCTGGATAAGAACAGCTTCACCCTGATTGCGCCCTATATAAAAGTGCTGGGTGAAGAGGGCAAGATTGCCGCTGACTTCCTGATTCGCATCCATATGGATCATTCCCAAGAAGACTACATGGACCTGCGCGTCGGGCTGACCGATGGTGACGGCCGATTCACCCCCAAATACCTGCCCGAAGTCTTGAGCCCGACGCTTACCGAATGGCTGAGCACTGCGATAATCAAGGGCGCTGTTGAAGAAGGCTTTTTCCAGTATCAGGGCTCTCTCGACCACGATGCAGTCGATGCGGCGCGCAATATCAGCCTGTTCTTTAAGGTCCATGGCGCCGAATTAGCCTTTCAGCCGGGTTGGCCGCATGTGCGCAATGTATCTGGTGACGTCTTTATTGAGGACAGCGGTGTACGGATCATGGCCAGCAAGGGCCAGTTGCTCGACACCCAAGTGCGCAATGTCGCAGTCAATATTCCCCATGTACCGACCGGCAAGATCAGCCATCTGTTTTTGGATGGGGATTTCGACGGCGGGCTGGGTGACGGCCTGAAAATTCTGCAGGATGCGCCGATTGGTACCGAGTCGACGTTTGCCGGGTGGCAGGGTGAGGGCTCGCTGAAAGGTCGGGTTGATCTCGACATCCCTCTGGAAAAAAGCGTAGAGCCGAAAATCCTGGTGGACTTCGCCACGGACAAAGCCCGCCTTAAAATCAGCGAGCCGGAGCTTGAGTTGACGCAACTCAAGGGCGACTTCCGCTTTGACAGCGCCAAGGGGCTGAGCGGCAAAGGCATCAGCGCCCGCGCCTTCGATCAGCCGATAACGGCGCAGATTTTTGCTGACGGTAAGCCGGGAAAAATCAGTACCCGAGTGGTGGCGAGCGGTCAGGTCGGGGTTAAAAAGCTGACTGACTGGCTCGCGGTCAACCAGCCAATTCCGGTGTCTGGCAATTTGCCTTATCAGTTGCAGCTCACGCTAGACGGCGCTGACAGTCAGTTACGGGTCAGTTCCAACCTCAAAGGCGCGGTCGTCGACTTGCCCGCACCGTTTGGCCTGGCAGCCAATGAAAGCCGCAATACGGTGTTTCGCATGACCTTGCAAGGGGCTGAGCGCCGTTACTGGTTTGACTACGGTGATCTGGCCAATCTGACCTTTGCCGCACCCAACGGCAAGTTTGAACAGGGGCGCGGCGAGTTGTTTCTGGGCGATGGCGACCCTGTGCTACCTACGACCAAAGGTCTGCGTATTCGCGGTGTATTGTCTGAATTGGACGTTGCCCCGTGGCAGGCGCTGGTCGAGCGCTATGCGGGCAAAGACCCGGGAGGCAGCGCCAAGCAACTGCTTAGCAGTGCTGATTTTAAGGTGGGAAAACTCATCGCGTTCGGCACTCAGCTTGACCAAGTGCACGTGCAGATGACACGCAGTGCAGCATCTTGGGGGCTACAGATTGACAGCAAACAGGCCGCAGGCGCCGTTACGCTGCCGGATGCGAAGAATGCGCCTATCAGAGTGACGATGCAGACTATCCGGCTGCCGGCCCCTGACCCCAAGTCGGTCACTGATGTGAACGCCCCGGATCCTCTGGCCTCGGTCGATCCGCGCAAAATCCCGGCGCTGGACATCATCATCCGTCAGCTTTACCAAGGGGCTGACTTGTTGGGCGCTTGGTCCTTGAACATACGTCCGACCAGCCGCGGGATCAATCTGAATAACCTGAGCCTGGGCCTCAAGGGCTTATTGCTGGAGGGGTCGGGTGGTTGGGAAGGCACTGCGAGCAACAGTAGCAGTTGGTACAAAGGCCGTTTGGGCGGTGGCAATCTAGCTAATGTGCTGAAGGCGTGGGGCTTCGCGCCAAGCGTGACCAGCGAAGATTTTCATGTCGATGTCGACGGTAAATGGCCGGGTTCACCGGCCTGGATTGGCCTCAACCGGTTCACCGGCACACTGGATGCGACGCTGAATAAAGGTCAGTTTGTCGAGGTGGACGGCAGCGCTCAAGTCGTGCGTATTTTTGGTCTGCTGAACTTCAACGCCATAGGCCGGCGCCTTCGGCTGGACTTCTCGGATCTGTTTGGCAAAGGTTTGAGCTACGACCGGGTCAAGGGGTTCCTGAGTGCCAGCAATGGCGTGTACCGCACCACCACGCCGATCCTCATGACGGGCCCGTCGACTAACCTTGAGCTAAAGGGTACGTTGAATATGGTCACCGACCAGGTCGATGCCAAGTTGCTGGTGACGCTGCCGGTGACCAACAACCTGCCCCTGGCTGCCCTGTTGGTGGGCGGGCCCGCGGCAGGTGGGGCCATGTTCTTGCTCAACAAACTGATCGGTGATCAGGTCTCGCGTTTTGCCAGCGTGCAATACAGCATTCAAGGTCCGTGGAACGAGCCGAAAATCACCTTCGACAAGCCTTTCGAGAAAAACTAGGAGTAGCATGACGTCAGATATTTCCAGGAGTGCGTCATGTCTTTAGCGGTGATTCAAATGGTCAGCCAGAGTGATGTGCTGGCCAATCTGGCTCAGGCCCGGCGCCTGTTGGAAGAAGCCGCCGAACGTGGCGCGAAACTGGCAGTGTTGCCTGAAAACTTTGCTGCTATGGGCCGACGCGATATTGCCGATATTGGTCGTGCAGAGGCATTGAGTGAAGGCCCGATTCTGCCATGGTTGAAACAGACCGCCCGCGACCTCAAGTTATGGATAGTGGCGGGCACATTGCCGCTACCGCCTCCTGGGCAACCGGATGCCAAGGTTAATGCCTGCTCATTGTTGATTGACGCTGACGGCGAGCAAGCCGCGCGCTACGACAAGCTGCACCTGTTTGATGTGGATGTATCTGATAGCCGTGGCCGCTACCGTGAATCCGATGACTATGCGCCAGGCTCGCGGGTGGTGGTGGCTGACACGCCGGTTGGTAAATTGGGCCTGAGCGTTTGCTATGACCTGCGTTTCCCTGAGCTGTACAGCGAGTTGCGAGCAGCCGGTGCTGAGTTGATTACCGCACCTTCGGCCTTTACCGCCGTTACCGGGGCTGCGCACTGGGACATTCTGATTCGGGCTCGGGCCATCGAAACCCAGTGTTATGTATTGGCGGCAGCGCAGGGCGGTGTTCATCCTGGCCCGCGTGAAACTTATGGGCATGCCGCCATTGTTGATCCGTGGGGGCGAGTGTTGGCACAACAGGCGCAAGGCGAGGGCGTATTGCTGGCCGAGCGAGATACGACTGAACAAGCAGCCATTAGGGCGCGCATGCCGGTGGTGAATCATCGGCGATTTTTTTCGCAGGGCGCACAGCGACCTGCAACGCAGGACTAATTTTCAGGCCCGTGGGTTCAGCACTCAAAGATGCTGAGGCAGGGGTCAAGACGGAGTGAATATGAGCGAGTTGTTGACCTCAGTCAGCGAACACCTGTTGGCACCGGGCGGTGTCACCATCGAAAGCCTGCAAAGCGTGTTGGGCGACCTGGCCGGGCCGGGGATTGATGCGGCAGATTTGTATTTCCAGGGCCAGATTTCCGAATCCTGGGCGCTGGAAGACGGCATCGTCAAAGAAGGCAGCTTTAACCTTGATCAAGGGGTTGGCGTGCGCGCCCAGTCGGGCGAGAAAACCGGCTTTGCCTACAGCAACGCCATCACGCTAGAAGCCTTGGGGCTGGCTGCTCGGGCTGCCCGCTCCATCTCTCGCGCCGGGCAAAACGGCACCGTGCAAGCCTTTACAACGCAAGACGTCGCTCAGTTGTATGCCCCGGACAACCCGCTGGAAGTCATCAGCCGCGCTGAAAAGGTCGAGTTGCTCAAGCGCATCGATGTGGCTACGCGGGCTCTTGATCCGCGTATTCAGCAAGTGACGGTGAGCATGGCTGGGGTTTGGGAGCGTATTTTGGTCGCCTCCACCGACGGCAGCCTGGCGGCTGATGTACGGCCGCTGGTGCGTTTCAACGTGAGTGTGATCGTTGAGCAAAATGGTCGTCGTGAGCGCGGCGGGCATGGTGGCGGCGGGCGCACTGACTACCGCTACTTCCTGACGGACGACCGTGCCATGGGCTATGCCCGTGAGGCGTTGCGCCAAGCATTGGTCAACCTTGAGGCCGTTCCGGCACCTGCGGGCACCATGCCGGTGGTTCTGGGTTCGGGTTGGTCCGGCGTCTTACTGCACGAAGCTGTCGGGCACGGTCTAGAAGGCGACTTCAACCGCAAGGGCAGTTCAGCCTACAGCGGTCGCATGGGTGAAATGGTTGCGTCCAAACTGTGCACCATCGTCGATGACGGCACGTTGGCCGGTCGTCGTGGCTCGTTGAGCGTCGATGATGAAGGCACCCCGACCGAGTGCACCACGCTGATTGAAAACGGCGTGCTCAAGGGCTACATGCAAGACAAACTCAACGCGCGCCTGATGGGCGTTGCCCGCACCGGTAATGGCCGCCGCGAATCGTACGCGCACCTGCCGATGCCACGCATGACCAACACTTACATGCTGGGTGGCGAAAGCGATCCGGCCGAAATCATTGCTTCGGTGAAAAAAGGCATTTATTGCGCGAATCTGGGTGGTGGTCAGGTCGACATCACCAGCGGCAAGTTTGTGTTCTCCACCAGCGAGGCTTACTTGATCGAGGACGGCAAAATCACTCGCCCAGTCAAAGGTGCGACCCTGATTGGCAACGGGCCGGAAGCGATGAGCAAAGTGTCGATGGTCGGTAACGATCTGTCGCTGGACAGCGGCGTAGGCACGTGTGGCAAGGATGGGCAGTCGGTGCCGGTCGGCGTTGGGCAGCCAACCTTGAAGATTGACGCGATTACAGTGGGCGGTACGGGCGGTTGATGGGCAGTGAGTGGGTTGCAGGGCAACCCACTCACACACGAGATTTAACGCAGACCGCGTTGTGTCTCGTCCAACCCACGAATGTACTTAAACAATTTGCGGCTTGAGGCCGGTGCCTTGTTATGAGCCAGTTCGTGTTTGGCCTGACGGATGATCGAGCGCATTTGCTGGCGATCAGCCTCAGGAAACTCGGCAACAAACTTTTCCAGTACAGCGTCGTCGCCTTCGATCAGGCGATCACGCCAGCGCTCGAGGTTGTGGAAACGTTCGTTGTATTGGCGAGAAGAGGCATCGACTTGATCGATCAACGCAAGAATTTCGTCGAGCGGTTGATCGCGCATCAGTTTGCCGATGAACATCATATGGCGCTTGCGCGCAATGTGAGCCGTGTGTTTTGGAGCATCTGCCAGAGCCTTCCGCATTGCGTCAGTCAAAGGCATTTTGTTCAGCAAATCAGGCTTGAGAGTCGTGAGACGCTCGCCCAGATCAACCAGAGCATGCAGCTCTTTTTTGACCTGTGTTTTGCTTTTTTCGCCGTCGAAGGCGTCGTCGTAAGAATCAACCATGGTGGCAGTCCGCAAAGAAACGCCGCCATGATAACCAGTCGGGGGCCGCTTGTCCGGCCCGGTCGCTCGGCGGCCCTACCGAAAACAGAATTTGAGTGGAGAAAACCATGAGTGCAGTACAAAGCGTCGGCCCGCAGGCCTTGCCGGCACTGCAACAGCAGGTCGAACAAATCATCGCCGAAGCCAAGCGCCAAGGCGCCAGCGCCTGCGAAGTTGCTGTGTCACTGGAGCAGGGCCTGTCGACCTCTGTACGTCAGCGCGAAGTCGAAACCGTTGAGTTCAATCGTGACCAAGGTTTTGGCATCACGCTGTATGTTGGCCAGCGCAAAGGCTCGGCCAGCACCTCGGCCACCGGCCCTGATGCCATTCGCGAAACGGTTGCCGCAGCCTTGGCGATTGCCAAGCACACCTCCGAAGACGAAAGCTCGGGACTGGCCGATGCCAGCCTGATGGCGCGCGATCTTAAAGATTTTGATGTGTTCCACACGTGGGACATCACCCCGGAACACGCCATTGAAAAAGCCCTGGCGTGCGAAGCCGCCGCTTTTGACGCTGACAGCCGGATTAAAAACGCTGACGGCACTACGCTTAGCACGCATCAAGGTTGCCGTGTATACGGCAACAGCAATGGCTTTATCGGCGGTTCGGCGTCGACCCGCCACAGCCTGAGCTGCGTGATGATCGCTGAAGGCGACGGCCAAATGCAGCGCGACTACTGGTATGACGTTAACTGCCAGGGCGAATTGCTGATGGACGCGGCCAGCATCGGCCAGCGCGCTGCTGAACGTGCAGCTCGTCGTCTGGGCTCGCGTCCGGTGCCCACCTGCGAAGTTCCTGTGTTGTTTTCGGCGGAACTGGCGGGTGGTTTGTTTGGCAGCCTTTTGGGAGCGATTTCGGGTGGCAACTTGTACCGAAAATCGTCTTTCTTGCTGGATGCGCTGGGGCAACAGATTTTCCCTGAGTGGCTGACCCTGGACGAGCGTCCACACTTGATGCGTGCCATGGGCAGTTCGTCATTCGACAACGATGGCCTGGCCACTTACGCCAAACCGTTCATCAAAGACGGCGAACTGGTGTCCTACATCCTCAGCACATACTCGGGCCGCAAACTGGGTCTGCCGAGCACCGCCAACGCGGGTGGCGTTCACAACCTGTTTGTGACCCATGGTGATGAAGACCAGGCCGCATTGATCCGTCGTATGGGCCGAGGCTTGTTCGTGACCGAGTTGATGGGCAGTGGCCTGAACATGGTGACCGGCGATTACTCGCGTGGTGCGGCAGGTTTCTGGGTCGAGAATGGTGAGATTCAGTTCCCGGTTCAAGAAGTCACCATCGCGGGCAACATGCGCGACATGTTCAAACAGATCGTTGCTGTGGGTAATGACCTAGAACTGCGCAGCAACATCCGCACCGGCTCGGTGCTGATCGAACGCATGATGGTGGCAGGCAGCTAAATCTATTCGGCCGTACACCAAGGCGTATCACCCTTTTGGGCGATACGCCTTTTTTGTATGTGCGCCAATCTCTGTGGGAGCCGGGCTTGCCCGCGATACAGGCAACTCGGTTTGTCTGATGCACCCTGTCGACTCAATCGCTGGCAAGCCAGCTCCCACACGATTTGTGTTTGCTCGCGGATGGGCAAAACGGTATCTACCCCTTTAGTGCACTTGTTTTGATAATCAATATCGCTTAATAATGAATCTCATTATCGATCGAGTCTAGGTCATGAGTTCAGCCTTGCATGAAGGCCCCTATCTGGAAAGCTGGCGCTGGATGAGCCGTCAGATCCGTTGCGGGCTTGCGCCAGACGAGCCGCGTCTGATTGAGCATTACCTCGCGGAAGGCCGCTACCTTGCAGGTTGCACGGCGACATCCCCATGGATGATTGCCGTCACCTCGTTCCGGCTCTTGCTTGATACAGCATCCGATACGGCCTTGCCCTGGCACTGGCGCTCTCTATGCCTGGACCATGCGTGGCGCCCGCTGCGCGATATGGAAAATCAAGCCCTGTGCAACTGCCGTCTCAAGCGCTGGCAAAGCTGTGCCTGGCAATTGGCGACCTGCGAACTCGAACCCTCAATTTCTTTAACAGAACTGCTGCAAGGATTTCCTGATGAGTAATACGCGTATCGAACGTGACAGCATGGGTGAATTGCACGTACCTGAGGCGGCGCTGTATGGCGCACAAACTCAACGTGCGGTGGATAACTTCCCGATCAGTCATCAACGTATGCCTGCGCAATTCATTCGCGCACTAATTCTGGCCAAGGCTGCTGCCGCCAAGGCCAACGTTGAGCTCAAACAAATCAGCGAAGCGCAGGGCGACGCCATCGTCGAGGCCACGCAGATCCTGCTGGCGGGCGATTTCATGGAGCACTTCCCGGTGGATATTTTCCAGACCGGATCGGGCACCAGTTCCAATATGAACGCCAACGAAGTGATCGCCACCTTGGCGACGCGGGTGCTAGGCGAAGTGGTCAACCCTAACGATCACGTCAACTGTGGGCAAAGCAGCAACGACATCATTCCCACCACGATCCATGTCAGCGCCGCCTTGGGGCTGCATGAAGAACTGCTACCAGCGCTTACGCATCTGGTGCAGGTGATCGAACACAAGGCCGAGCAGGTTCACGTCTACGTTAAAACCGGCCGGACGCACTTGATGGACGCCATGCCGGTGCGCATGAGCCAAGTGCTTAATGGTTGGGCGCAGCAGCTCAAAGCCAATATCGAACACCTGCACAATCTGCAACCGGCGCTGCAATCGCTGGCCCAAGGCGGCACCGCAGTAGGCACGGGGATCAACGCGCATCCGCAGTTTGCCGGGCTGTTCAATCAGCAGCTCAGTGCGCTGACCCACGTCAAATTTACGCCCGGCAAAGACCTGTTTGCCTTGATCGGCTCGCAGGACACGGCGGTTTCGGTGTCGGGACAACTTAAAGCGACTGCCGTGTCGTTGATGAAAGTCGCCAACGACCTGCGCTGGATGAACTCCGGCCCGCTTGCAGGCTTGGGTGAGATTGAACTGCAAGCCTTGCAGCCGGGTTCTTCGATCATGCCGGGCAAGGTCAACCCGGTGATCCCGGAAGCCACGGCGATGGTTGCTGCTCAGGTGATCGGCAATGACACGGTGATCACCATCGCCGGTCAGTCGGGCAACTTTGAGTTGAACGTGATGCTGCCGGTCATTGCGCAGAACCTGCTGAGCAGTATTGAGCTGCTTACCAATTCCAGTCGCTTGCTGGCCGACAAGGCCATTGCCAGCTTCAAAGTCAATGAATCCAAGCTCAAGGAAGCCTTGTCGCGTAATCCGATTCTGGTGACGGCCCTGAACCCGATCATCGGCTACCAAAAAGCCGCCGAGATCGCCAAGACCGCCTACCAACAGGGGCGTCCAGTGATTGACGTCGCCCTTGAATACACCGACTTGCCGCGCAGCCAGCTTGAGGTCTTGCTTGACCCCGAGAAGTTGACCGCAGGCGGCGTTTAACTGACCGACCTAATCACTGCTTTGGAGGTTCACATGGAGCACTGGAAGCGCACGATCGAAAGAGCCAATCGCTGTTTCGCTGAGGGCGAGTTGGTCGATGCTCGAGAGCATTACTTGCAGGCGCTGGCGCTCGCGCAAGTGCTGTTTGAGCGCTGGAGTGATGCCGATGAAGCAGTGGCGGCCTGTGTCATTTCGCACCACAACCTGGCGGATCTGCACTTGCGCCTTAACCAGCCGGAGGAGAGCGTTGAATACCTCTGTGCGATTCATCAGCGTTTACTGCAAACCATGCAGAACGCTCGCCTGACGCCCGCACTGCGTGAAGCAGCACTGTGTCAGAGCAGCAAAACCTATGTCGAGCTTTTGAATTTCATCAGCGAGCACGGTGAATACCCGCGCTCAAATCTGCTGCTCAAAAGCGCCGTGGCGCAAGCCTGCCACGAATTCTCAACGGTCAGTGGCCATCATTTAGGAGCACATTGATATGACTTACACCTTGCCTGCCTTGCCTTATGCCTACGATGCGCTTGAGCCGCATATTGATGCGCAAACCATGGAAATTCACTACACCAAGCACCATCAGACCTACATCAATAACCTCAATGCAGCAGTCGATGGGACCGAGTGGGCGCAATGGCCGGTCGAAAAACTGGTAGCCAGCGTTCATCAACTGCCTGAAAAGCTGCGTGCAGCCGTGATCAACCAGGGCGGCGGGCATGCCAACCACTCACTATTTTGGGAAGTCATGAGCCCCCAAGGCGGTGGTCAGCCTGAAGGTGCATTGGCCAAGGCGATTGATGATCAACTCGGTGGTTTGGACACCTTTAAGGAAAACTTCACCAAGGCCGCCTTGACTCGTTTTGGCAGTGGTTGGGCCTGGCTCAGTGTGACGCCGGACAAAAAGTTGGTGGTTGAAAGCAGTGGTAACCAAGACAGCCCGCTGATGAGCGGCAATACTCCGATTTTGGGTTTGGACGTGTGGGAACACGCCTACTACCTGCGTTATCAAAATCGCCGCCCGGAATACATTAATGCGTTTTACAACGTGATTAATTGGCCGGAAGTGGCGCGACGCTATCAAGCTGCGATTGCCTAAGCCTACCGAGAAGGATTCAGGCAGATTATGGGCTCGCAAATTTTAGCGATCAGTGGCGTGCGAATGTTTCGCTATGCGCTGGGCACGCTCTTGCTGTTGACAGGCACCGCCCTGCTAGTAGCTAAGGGCCTGGTCTGGCTGGATCTTGAGCCGAGGCTGTTGCGGGCCTTACAAGGCGGAGCGCTATGCGCGCTGGGTACCGCCTTGGGTGCTGTGCCGGTGTTGGTTATCCGAAAAATGCCCATAGCGGTCAGCGACAGTTTGTTGGGTTTTGGGGCCGGGGTCATGTTGGCAGCTACGGCTTTCTCGCTGATTGTGCCGGGTATTGCGGCGGCGCAAAATCTTGGATTGTCGTCATGGGGTGCCAGCGGCCTGGTCAGTGTGGGTATTTTGCTGGGGGCATTTTTTCTGTTTCTGGTCGACCTCAAAGTCTCCGGTGCCGTCCCTGAAATGATCATCAGCAAGCCCGGCGAGCCCGTGATTGCGCCGCGCATCTGGCTGTTTGTGATCGCCATTGTGGCGCACAACATCCCGGAAGGGATGGCGGTGGGTGTGTCGGCGGGTGGTGGCATGCCAGACGCTGATAGCCTTGCGATGGGCATTGCGCTGCAGGATGTGCCCGAAGGGCTGGTGATCGCTTTGGTACTGGCGGGTGCTGGCATGTCGCGGGTCAAGGCGTTCCTGATTGGCGCCGCATCAGGTTTGGTCGAGCCGGTATTTGCGTTGCTCTGCGCCTGGCTGGTGAACTTGGCTGAAGTTTTATTGCCATTTGGGCTGGCGTTGGCGGCAGGGGCAATGTTGCTGGTGGTGACCCAAGAGGTGATCCCTGAATCGCGGCGCAATGGCCATGAAAAGCTCGCGAGCCTGGGCTTGTGCCTCGGCTTCTGCCTGATGATGGTGATGGATACCGCACTGGGCTAAAGCCCGCATTGATGCCCTAAAAATCCGTAGGAGCGAGCTTGCCTCGCGATCTTTTGATCTTAAAAGATCGCGAGGCAAGCTCGCTCCTACCGTTACGCCGGGCTGCTCTTCACTCACCCTCATCGAAGTAGTTGTTGATGAGCTTGGCCAGTGCATCCAGTGCTTCCTGTTCTTGCTCGCCTTCGGTCTTCAAATGGATTTTAGTGCCCTTGCCAGCGGCGAGCATCATCATCGCCATGATGCTCTTGCCGTCGACCATTGACTCGGGTGTACGACCTGCCCTTATCTGACAAGGGAATTGGCCTGCGATACCGACGAACTTTGCAGATGCCCGAGCGTGCAAACCCAGTTTGTTGATGATTTCGATTTCCAGAGCAGGCATCGCGGGGTTGATCCTTTCAAGTAAGGTCGCGGTGGCGAACCTGGACGTTCTTCAGAGTTTCTTGCAGGCATTTGCCTAAGCGTTCTGTCAGGTACACCGAGCGGTGATGGCCACCCGTGCAGCCAATGCCGATGGTGACGTACGCGCGGTTGCTGGCAGCAAAGCGGGGTAGCCATTTAAGCAGGTAGCTGGAGATGTCCTGGAACATCTCTTCGACATCCGGCTGTGCGGCCAGATAGTCAGCGACCGGTTGATCCAGCCCGGATTGCTCGCGCAACTCAGGCTTCCAATACGGATTGGGCAGGCAGCGCACATCAAACACGAGGTCGGCATCCACCGGCATCCCGCGCTTAAAACCAAACGACTCAACCAGAAAGGCAGTGCCAGGTTCAGGCTTGTTCAGCAGACGCAACTTAATGGTATCGCGCAACTGATACAGGTTCAGGTTGGTGGTGTTGATGGTCAGGTCGGCCAGGTCGGCAATCGGCCCGAGCAACTGTGTTTCGTCGCGTATCGCTTCGGCTAGCGAGCGACTTGCACTGCTCAAAGGGTGACGCCGACGGGTTTCCGAGAAGCGCTTGAGCAGGGTTTCTTCGTCGGCATCTAGGTACAGGACATCGCACTGGACGTGACGATTTCGCACCTCTTCAAGCAATTGTGGAAAGCGTGACAAATGACTAGGTAGGTTACGCGCGTCAATCGAGACAGCAACCAGTGGTTGCGCTAATTCAGTATGAATAAGCGCGCGTTCTGCTAGTTCAGGCAGCAACCCGGCAGGCAGGTTGTCGATGCAGTAAAAACCGTTGTCTTCGAGGACTGCTAGGGCGGTGCTTTTACCGGAGCCGGAGCGTCCGCTGACAATGACTAAGCGCATGATTAATGACCGTTCTGTACGTCCAGAACAACCTGATATAACGCTTCGTTGCTAGATGCTTCGCGCAGTTTTTCGCGCACGTCTTTACGATCGAGCATGCTGGCAATCTGCCGGAGCAGTTCCAGGTGTGCGTCGGTTGCCGCTTCTGGCACCAGCAAAACGAAGAGCAGGTCGACCGGCGCGCCATCGATGGCGTCGAAATCTATGGGAGCATCCAGGTGCAGCAAGGCGCTAACGGGCGACTTGCAACCCTTGAGGCGGCAATGGGGAATGGCGATGCCGTTACCAAAACCGGTGGAACCCAGTTTTTCACGGGCAATCAAGGCTTCAAAAACATCTTGCTGTTCCAGATCAGGCACTTCGCGGCTGATCAGGTTGGCAATTTGCTCGAGCGCTTTCTTTTTACTGCCGCCCGGCGCGTTCACTAAGGAACGGCCGGGGGTCAGGATATTTTCAAGTTGAATCATGGGTAGGGAGTATTAACGACCCGTTGCGCCCTGAAGCAGGCTTTGGGTCTTTTCCTTATGCTTTTTCAGTTGGCGATCAAGCTTGTCGTAGAGGTTATCGATGGCTGTATACATGTTTTCATCAACAGCATTACCGACAACCTCTCCACCGTGAATATTGAGAGTAGCCTCGATTTTCTGTTGAAGTTTTTCAACAGAAAGAATCACCTGCACGTTGGTGATTTTGTCGAAGTGGCGTTCCAGTCGTGCGAATTTTTCATTGATCGAGTCGCGCAGCGCTTGGGTGACTTCCAGATGTTGTCCACTGATGTTGACTTGCATACAGTTTCTCCTTCTGTTGCCATTGCATAAAGTGACAGGCTGAGCAGCCTGTCACTGAAACGCTGTGGCCCGTGGCTTACATTAAACGCTTACGTTCGCTTGAAGGCGCGATCCCGAGGGATTCGCGGTACTTGGCGACGGTGCGACGGGCCACCTGAATACCTTGTGCCTCCAGTAAACCAGCGATCTTGCTGTCACTCAACGGCTTTTTCTGATTTTCAGCAGCGACCAGTTTTTTGATGATGGCGCGGATCGCTGTAGACGAGCATTCACCGCCTTCAGAGGTGCTGACGTGGCTCGAGAAAAAGTACTTCAATTCATAAATACCGCGCGGGGTATGCATGAATTTCTGGGTAGTCACCCGTGAAATGGTCGATTCGTGCATGCCGACTGCTTCTGCGATGTCATGCAGAACCAGCGGTTTCATGGCCTCGTCACCATATTCTAGAAAGCCACGCTGGTGCTCGACGATTTGGGTCGCCACTTTCATCAGTGTTTCATTGCGGCTTTGCAGGCTTTTGATGAACCAGCGGGCTTCTTGCAACTGGTTGCGCATGAAGGTGTTGTCGGCGCTGGTGTCAGCGCGGCGCACGAAACCTGCGTATTGCGGGTTGACCCGCAGGCGCGGCACCGATTCCTGGTTCAACTCCACCAGCCAGCGCTCGTTGTCCTTGCGCACGATGACGTCAGGCACCACGTACTCGGCTTCGCTAGACTCGATTTGTGAGCCAGGGCGAGGGTTCAGGCTTTGTACCAGCTCGATGACCTGGCGCAGCTCGTCTTCTTTGAGCTTCATACGGCGCATCAACTGGCTGTAGTCGCGGGCGCCCAGTAGGTCGATGTAATCGGTCACCAAGCGTTTGGCTTCGTTCAGCCAAGGCGTTTTAGCGGGCAGTTGGCGCAATTGCAGCAGTAGGCACTCGCCCAGATTGCGTGCACCAATACCGGCCGGTTCGAATTGCTGAATGCGGTGTAGAACGGCTTCGATCTCGTCGAGTTCGATGTCCAGTTCTGGATCAAAGGCTTCTAGGATCTCTTCGAGCGTTTCGTCGAGGTAGCCCTGATTGTTGATGCAGTCGATGAGTGTTACGCCAATCAGTCGATCGGTGTCAGACATTGGCGCGAGGTTTAATTGCCACAGCAGATGGCTTTGCAGGCTTTCACCGGCAGAGGTGCGTGTAGTGAAGTCCCACTCGTCATCATCGTTGCTTGGCAGGCTGCTGGCGCTGGTCTGGTAGATGTCTTCCCAGGCTGTGTCGACAGGTAGCTCGTTAGGGATGCGCTCGTTCCATTCGCCTTCTTCTAGGTTATCCACGGTCGGCGCGGATTCTTGGTAAGAGGGTTCCGGAATGTCGTTGCTGGGTTTTTGCTCAATGTTGTCGGCCATGGGATCAGCATTATCGAAGTCGTCGCCATCTTCCTGGCGTTCGAGCATCGGATTGGATTCCAGGGCCTCCTGGATTTCCTGTTGCAGGTCCAGGGTCGACAATTGGAGCAGACGGATGGCTTGTTGCAGCTGAGGTGTCATTGTCAGCTGCTGGCCCATTCTCAGGACTAGCGATGGTTTCATGGCAGGGGCTTAACACCTTATTCGCCGGCGCACATGGCGCCATCCACTACAAGGGCGCGTGAGCGCCAAACATAAGCAAATTATATGCCTGTAACCGGTGCGTTTGCCTAGGGGGCATTTTTAATAAGTTTGTGCTATAGCCGATAACGGCGTGAGTGCGGTCCCTGAAAGACTGAGCAATGCGTACGATTGCTCAATACTCTAGGACCCGCTCCCCTGTGGGTTTAGAGGCGGAACTCGTGACCCAAGTACACTTCTCGCACCAACTCGTTGGCAAGAATCGTTTCAGCATCGCCTTCAGCGATCAGTTGGCCGTCGTTGACGATATAAGCCGTTTCGCAGATATCGAGGGTTTCACGGACATTGTGATCGGTGATCAGCACGCCAATGCCCTTGGCTTTGAGGTGGTGAATGATTTGCTTGATGTCACCCACGGAGATGGGGTCTACGCCTGCAAATGGTTCATCGAGCAGAATGAACTTAGGGTTGGTCGCCAGTGCGCGGGCAATCTCAACCCGACGACGCTCACCACCGGACAAGCTCATGCCGAGGCTGTCGCGAATGTGGTTGATATGGAATTCCTGGAGCAGGCTTTCCAGTTCTTTGCGACGACCGGCCTTGTCGAGCTCTTGGCGCGTTTCGAGAATCGCCATGATGTTATCGGCGACCGACAGTTTGCGAAAAATCGAGGCTTCTTGTGGTAGATAGCCGATACCGGCCCGTGCGCGGCCGTGCATAGGCTGGTGGCTGACGTCCAAGTCGTCGATCAGAACGCGCCCCTGGTCGGCCTGAACCAGGCCAACGATCATGTAGAAACAGGTCGTTTTACCCGCGCCGTTTGGGCCGAGCAAGCCAACGATTTGTCCGCTATCGATTGACAGGCTCACGTCACGTACCACTTGGCGGCTCTTGTAGCTTTTAGCCAAGTGCTGGGCTTTCAGAGTTGCCATTACTGGGCCTTCTGCTGGTCGGTTTTCTTCTTCGGCTGAATCACCATATCAATGCGTGGGCGAGGCGTGGTGACATTGGTGCCATTGGCACGACCAGCATTGGCAACTTGTTTCACGGTGTCGTAGACGATCTTCTCGCCTTCGGTTGTGTTGCCGTCATTGATGACTTTGGCCTTGTCGATCAGCACGATGCGGTTTTGCGGCGCATGGTATTGAATTGTCACGGCATACGCTTGAACCGGTTTAGGGTCAGTGGCTTTTTGCAGTTGCTCGAAGTAAGCCAGGTTGCCTACCGATGTCACCACGTCAATTTCGCCCGCTGCATCGCGGGTAATGGTGACGGTGTTGCCGGTAATTTTCATTGAGCCCTGGGTGATGATGACATCGCCCTTGTAGGTCGCGACGCCTTGCTTGTCATCAAGCTGGGCTTCGTTGGCCTGAATACGGATAGGCTGTTCATTATCATTCGGCAGAGCCCAGGCGCTCACGCTTCCCAGTGCTGCGCTCAAGCTGAGCAATAAAGGGAGGGTTTTAACGAGACTCATACTGTCCTCTTACGTTGGACAGCAGGTCCATCCTGCCGTCTTTCAAATATGCTTTCATGCCCTTGCCAGTCGTCACACCACCAGCGCCGTCGATTCTAACGTCTCGATCAGTCTGCGCATATTGCTTCTGCGGGAATACAGTCATGCGGGTACTGGTAATAATCGTAGTGCGGTTTTTTTCGTCCGTGCGGGCAACGCGCACGGAATCGATTAGTTCGACCTGGCTGCCGTCCGGATTGACTTCGCCGCGCTCGCTTTGCACGTGCCAAGGGTAGGGTGTGCCGCGATACATTTGCAGGTCTGGCTTGGTCAGTAATGTGACTTCAGAAGCCTTCAAATGTTCGACCTTGTCTGATGTCATTTCGTATTGCAGCTTGCCGTCCGGCAGGTACTGCAGGCTATGCGCATTGGTTGCGTAATAGTCGATAGCGGTTTCGTCGACGGCCGCTGCCGGCTGGTCGAGAAAACGCTCCGGGCTAATATTCCAGTAGCCCACTGCCGCGAAAATCGCGGCAATGACAGTGAATAGCAGCGTGTTACGAATTTTTTTACTAAGCATGGAAAGCTCTATAAGTAGGCGGCGTGTGCTGCATCCAGGCGGCCTTGGGCGCGCAGGATGAGCTCGCAAAACTCGCGGGCAGCACCTTCTCCGCCGCGTGCTTGGGTGACACCGTGGGCGTGCTCGCGAACAAAACTGGCAGCATTGGCAACCGCCATGCCCAAGCCGACCCGGCGAATAACCGGCAAGTCGGGCAGGTCATCGCCCAAATAGGCCACCTGCTCATAGCTTAGGCCGAGTTGGCCGAGAAGTTCGTCCAATACCACCAATTTATCTTCGCGGCCCTGATAAAGATGCGGGATGCCTAGGTTTTGTGCGCGGCGTTCGACCACAGGCGTCTTGCGACCACTGATGATTGCTGTTTGCACGCCCGCGGCCATGAGCATCTTGATGCCTTGGCCGTCGAGGGTGTTAAACGTCTTAAATTCGCTGCCGTCTTCGAGAAAATACAGACGGCCGTCGGTTAGAACGCCATCGACGTCGAAAATCGCGAGTTTGATGTCTTTGCCGCGTTTAAGCAGTTCGCTGGTCATTACATTACTCCTGCGCGCAACAAGTCGTGCATGTTCAAGGCGCCAACTGGGCGGTTTTCTTTGTCGACAACCACCAGCGCACTGATTTTGTGGTCCTCCATGATTTTCAAGGCTTCAGCCGCGAGCATCTCGGCCCGGGCCGTTTTGCCATGCGGTGTCATGACTGAATCAATGGTTGCATTGCGGATGTCAATTTCACGGTCCAAGGTGCGACGCAGGTCTCCGTCGGTAAAAATCCCGGCGAGTTGACCGTCTTCTTCTACGATGACCGTCATGCCCAAGCTTTTGTGGGTCATTTCCATCAAGGCTTCTTTAAGCGAAGTGCCGCGGACTACTTTCGGCAATTCATCGCCCGAATGCATGACGTTCTCGACCTTCAGCAGCAAGCGGCGGCCCAAGGCGCCGCCAGGGTGCGAGAAGGCAAAGTCTTCAGCAGTAAAGCCGCGAGCGTCCAGCAGCGCCACGGCCAGGGCATCGCCCATGACCAGAGCAGCCGTGGTGGAGGATGTCGGTGCAAGGTTCAGCGGGCAGGCCTCGTGGTCGACATGAACATTGAGGTTCACTTCGGCAGCCTTTGCCAGCGTCGAGTTCGGGTTGCCGGTCACGCTGATCAGTTTAATACCCAGGCGCTTGATCAATGGCAGCAGGGTTACGATTTCAGCTGTTGTCCCGGAGTTGGACAGGGCGAGGATGATGTCCTCGCGAGTAATCATGCCCATGTCGCCATGGCTGGCTTCAGCGGGATGAACAAAAAAGGCCGTGGTGCCGGTGCTGGCCAGGGTGGCGGCAATCTTGCTGCCTACATGCCCCGATTTGCCCATGCCGACCACGACTACTCGGCCCTTGCTTGCCAGAATCATCTCGCAAGCGCGTACAAAATCAGCGTCGATATGGGTCAGCAAACCTTCTACGGCTTCCAGTTCGAGGCGGATGGTGCGTTGGGCAGATTGAATCAAGTCGCTGGATTGGCTCATGTTTAAGGTCGGGTAGCCTGAGAAAAGGCAGCGATTATAGCGGTTATGCACAATTCCCTCACGCTTGATCGTCGTGCTTTGTTGCTTCAGGTAACAAGGTACTGTTGGACTTATGGATAAATCGAATTTATTTAACTGTCAGTAGCCTTAGAGGGCACTCCATCGGCCTTGGGCGGTCCGTATCAGCAGTGGTATAGTTCGCCGCCAGTTCGGCCCGCTCAGGGAACGCGTGCTTCCTAACCAGAAGCTTGGTGTCCGGGTGAGAGGCAGAAGCTGCATCGCAAGGAGTTTAGATGAGCGCCGATAACGCCTACGCGGTCGAGCTGAAGGGGGTTTCCTTCAAGCGCGGTACGCGCAGCATCTTCAATAATGTCGATATTCGAATTCCGCGTGGCAAAGTCACGGGGATCATGGGTCCGTCCGGCTGCGGCAAGACTACCCTTCTGCGCTTGATGGGAATGCAACTGCGTCCCAGCAACGGCGAAGTGTGGGTCAACGGCCAGAATCTGCCGACCTTGTCGCGCAGTGATCTGTTCGATGCTCGCAAGCACATGGGTGTGTTGTTTCAGAGCGGAGCGTTGTTCACCGACCTGGACGTGTTCGAAAACGTAGCGTTCCCGCTGCGCGTCCACACTCAACTGCCCGAAGAGATGATTCGTGACATCGTTCTGCTTAAATTGCAGGCGGTGGGGTTGCGTGGGGCAATCAACCTGATGCCCGACGAGCTGTCGGGGGGCATGAAGCGTCGTGTGGCGTTGGCCCGGGCGATTGCTATGGACCCGCAAATCCTGATGTATGACGAGCCTTTTGTGGGGCAAGACCCCATTGCCATGGGGGTGCTGGTGCGGCTGATCCGCCTGCTCAACGACGCGTTGGGCATCACCAGCATCGTGGTTTCCCACGACTTGGCTGAAACAGCGAGTATTTCCGACTATTTATACGTCGTCGGTGATGGTCAGGTGTTGGGGCAGGGCACGCCAGAAGAACTGATGAATGCCGATAATCCGCGCATACGCCAGTTCATGAACGGCGATCCGGATGGCCCGGTTCCGTTCCATTTTCCGGCGTCAGACTACCGAACCGATCTGTTGGGGAAGCGTTGATGCCCAAAAAATCAATTATTGATCGTGTCGGATTGTTCGGCCGAGCCGGGATCGACATGGTCTCGGTGCTGGGGCGTTCGACGATCTTCCTGTTTCACGCATTGCTGGGGCGTGGCGGCATTGGCGGTGGATTTGGTCTGCTGCTCAAGCAACTGCACTCTGTCGGTGTCATGTCGCTGGTGATCATTGTGGTGTCCGGGGTGTTCATCGGCATGGTGCTGGCGCTGCAAGGCTTCAGTATTTTGTCCAGCTATGGCTCTGAACAGGCCGTTGGACAAATGGTCGCCCTGACTCTGCTGCGGGAACTAGGGCCAGTTGTGACGGCTCTATTGTTTGCTGGTCGCGCCGGGTCTGCATTGACCGCTGAAATCGGCAACATGAAATCGACCGAGCAATTGTCTAGCCTAGAAATGATCGGCGTCGACCCGCTCAAGTACATCATTGCGCCGCGCTTGTGGGCCGGATTCATTTCCCTGCCGCTGCTGGCGATGATTTTCAGTGTGGTCGGGATCTGGGGCGGTTCGTGGGTCGCGGTAGATTGGCTAGGCGTCTACGACGGTTCTTACTGGGCCAATATGCAAAACAGCGTGACCTTCAGTGGTGACGTCATTAACGGGATCATCAAAAGCATCGTCTTCGCTTTTGTGGTGACCTGGATTGCTGTGTTTCAAGGTTATGACTGTGAGCCCACATCAGAGGGGATCAGCCGTGCCACTACCAAGACCGTGGTGTATGCCTCCCTGGCAGTCCTCGGGCTGGACTTTATTTTGACCGCCTTGATGTTTGGAGATTTCTGATGCAAAACCGCACCATGGAAATCGGTGTCGGCCTGTTCCTGCTGGCTGGCATCCTGGCTTTACTGTTACTTGCCCTGCGAGTCAGTGGGCTGTCGCCGACGGCCAGTACAGACACCTACAAGCTATATGCCTACTTTGACAACATTGCCGGTCTGACGGTGCGTGCCAAAGTCACAATGGCGGGCGTAACCATAGGCAAGGTCACTGCGATTGATCTGGACCGTGACAACTTCACGGCCCGTGTCACCCTGCAACTGGAAAAGAAAGTGGATAACCTGCCGACCGATTCGACAGCGTCTATTCTCACAGCTGGCCTGTTGGGCGAGAAGTACATCGGAATTAGCGTGGGCGGTGAAGACGCTGTGCTCAAGGATGGTGGCACCATTCACGACACTCAGTCGTCGCTGGTCCTCGAAGACCTGATCGGCAAGTTCCTGATGAATACCGTTAGCAAAGAAGCCAAATAAGGAGCTTTTAGATGATTTCTCTCTTGCGCCGTGGCCTGCTGATCATGTTGGCGGCAGCGATGCCCCTGATGGCAAGCGCTGCACCGGGGCAGTCTGCCCATGACATCGTTTCCGATACCACGACTCGACTGCTGGCTGATCTGGCTGCTAACAAAGAGCAGTACAAGACAGACCCAACCAAGTTCTACGATGCCCTGAACGACATTGTTGGGCCTGTGGTGGATGCTGACGGTATTTCCAAAAGCATCATGACCGTCAAGTACTCGCGCAACGCCTCGCCTGCGCAGATGGCGCGATTCGAGGAAAACTTCAAGCGCAGCCTAATTCAGTTCTATGGCAATGCCTTACTTGAGTACAAGAACAAAGGCATCGTAGTGAAGCCTGCCAAGGATGAAAGTGGTGAGCGCACGAGTGTCGATATGACCGTGACGGGTGAAAATGGCGCCATTTACCCTATCTCCTACACCTTAGTGAAGATTAATGGTGAGTGGAAAGTCCGTAACGTGATTCTCAATGGCATTAATATTGGCAAGCTTTTCCGTGATCAATTCGCCGATGCCATGCAGCGCAATGGCAACAACCTGGATAAAACCATTGACGGTTGGGCTGGCGAAGTCGCCAAGGCCAAAGAAACAACCGACAAAGCTGCTCCTAAGGCCGCTGAGCAATGACTGACGCGGCCGTAACCCTGGCTGGCGAAAGCGAGTTGCGCCTCAGCGGCGTGCTCGACTATCAGACTGGCCCTCGCTTGCGCAAGGAAGGCCAGGCCCTGATCAAAAAGGCCTTGGCCAAAGCCCTGGTGGTGGATTGCTCGGCAGTCACCAAATCCAGCAGTGTCGGTTTGTCATTGTTGCTGTGTTACATCCGTGACGCACAAGCCCTGAACAAGCCAATGAGCATTACCGGTTTGCCCGACGACATGCGCGAAATCGCTCAGGTTTCGGGTCTGACCGAGTTGCTGGCACATCATTAATAGCCATTTATAGAAAAGCCCCCCGTCAGAGTCCTGTTATGCGGGGTTCGCAGGCGCGGGGCTTTTTTGTATGATGGCCGACCAGCGCGCGTTTGGCGCCGATTGAGGTTGAGCATGCAGGCCGTAGAAGTGAAGAGCTTTCTTGAGGGAAAGCTGCCTGGAACCCAGGTAGAAGTTGAGGGCGAAGGCTGCAACTTTCAGCTGAACGTGATTAGTGACGAACTGGTGGCTCTGAGCCCGGTCAAGCGTCAACAAAGCATTTATGCCCATTTGAACCCCTGGATCGCTGATGGCAGCATCCATGCGGTCACTATGAAATTCTTCAGCAGCGCGGCCTGGGCCGAGCGCGCCTGAGCCCCCTGAGCCAATAGGCGTCGAGATTGTTATGGATAAATTGATTATTACCGGCGGTGTTCGTCTTGATGGCGAAATCCGTATTTCCGGGGCGAAGAACTCCGCTCTGCCGATTCTGGCAGCTACCTTGCTGTGCGATGGCGCGGTGACTGTGGCTAACCTGCCGCACCTGCATGACATCACCACCATGATCGAGTTGTTCGGTCGCATGGGCATTGAGCCGGTGATTGATGAAAAGCTAAGCGTTGAAATCGACCCGCGCACCATCAAAACCCTGATCGCTCCGTACGAACTGGTTAAAACCATGCGTGCTTCGATCTTGGTGTTGGGCCCGATGGTTGCTCGTTTTGGTTACGCCGAAGTGGCGTTGCCAGGCGGTTGCGCCATTGGTTCGCGTCCAGTCGACCTGCACATCCGTGGCCTTGAAGCCATGGGCGCAGTGATTGACGTTGAAGGCGGTTACATCAAGGCCAAGGCGCCAGAAGGCGGCTTGCGCGGTGCGAACTTCTTCTTTGACACCGTCAGCGTAACCGGCACTGAAAACATCATGATGGCCGCAGCACTGGCCAAAGGCCGCAGCGTGCTGCAAAACGCCGCCCGTGAACCTGAAGTCGTCGACCTGGCCAACTTCCTGAACGCCATGGGCGCCAACGTCAGCGGCGCGGGCAGCGACACCATCACCATTGACGGTGTTGAGCGCCTGCACCCTGCGGTCTACCGCGTGATGCCAGACCGTATCGAAACCGGCACCTACCTGGTTGCTGCCGCTGTGACTGGCGGACGCGTGAAGGTCAAGGACACCGATCCGACCATTCTTGAAGCCGTGCTTGAGAAACTCAAGGAATCGGGCGCCGAGATCACCACCGGTGAAGACTGGATCGAGCTGAACATGCACGGCAAGCGTCCTAAAGCGGTGAACGTGCGTACGGCTCCGTACCCGGCGTTCCCGACGGACATGCAAGCCCAGTTCATCTCGCTCAATGCTATTGCCGAAGGCACTGGCGCGGTCATCGAGACCATCTTCGAAAACCGCTTCATGCACGTGTACGAACTGCACCGCATGGGCGCCAAGATCCAGGTCGAAGGCAACACTGCCATCGTCACCGGTACTGAAACGCTGAAGGGCGCGCCAGTCATGGCCACCGACCTGCGTGCTTCGGCCAGCCTGGTTATCTCGGCACTGGTTGCCGAAGGCGACACCTTGATCGACCGCATCTACCACATAGACCGTGGTTACGAGTGCATCGAAGAAAAACTGCAAATGCTGGGTGCCAAAATCCGCCGCGTTCCGGGCTAGTTTTTGCTGTCTGGCATCATGGGCACACGGATAGTGTCCAGCCGCCAGGTGACGTAGGCGCTCGCAAGCGTTACTTTACCTGGCCTCGAATCGTTCAAGTCGAGCCTGATTATCAGGCTCGATGCATGTCCGGCGCCGATTGTGTCCGGGCATAAGTACCCTGATAAGGACTTACGTTTCCCATGTTGACCATTGCACTGTCCAAGGGCCGTATCCTTGACGACACCCTGCCGCTTCTGGCTGAAGCGGGCATTGTGCCGACCGAGAATCCGGACAAAAGCCGCAAGCTGATCATTCCGACCTCACAACCCGACGTACGTCTGTTGATCGTACGCGCCACCGACGTGCCGACTTACGTTGAACATGGCGCGGCAGACCTGGGTGTTGCGGGTAAAGACGTACTGATGGAATACGGCGGCCAGGGCCTTTATGAGCCCCTGGATCTTCAGATTGCCCAGTGCAAGCTGATGACTGCCGGTGCCATCGGTGCCGTTGAACCTAAAGGCCGCCTGCGTGTTGCCACCAAGTTCGTCAACATTGCCAAGCGTTACTACGCCGAACAAGGCCGTCAGGTCGACATCATCAAGCTGTACGGCTCTATGGAGCTGGCTCCGCTGATTGGTCTGGCCGACAAGATCATCGACGTGGTCGATACGGGCAACACCTTACGTGCCAATGGTCTGGAACCTCAGGACTTCATTGCCGCCGTCAGTTCCCGTCTGGTGGTTAACAAAGCTTCGATGAAAATGCAGCACGCCCGCATTCAAGCCCTGATCGACACCCTGCGCAAAGCAGTGGAATCTCGACACCGCGGCTGACACACCCGCGCGACAAGGGGCTGATCCCTGACGTCGCGCCCATCCATCCGTGTAATCGCCAGAAATCTCAGGTACCCACGCGGATGGCTTGGTAGTCTTGTGGTGCCTGACCTCTCAACCATATAAATTCCAAGCATTCGCCCATTACCGAGGCCCTCGCTATGACCGCTCCCACCGCAATTCGCCGACTCAACGCTGCTGATCCAGACTTCGCGCAGCATCTGGATCATTTGCTGAGCTGGGAAAGTGTGTCAGATGACTCGGTTAACCAGCGCGTGCTCGACATCATCAAGGCGGTGCGTGAGCGCGGCGATGCGGCACTGGTTGAGTTCACCCAGCGCTTTGACGGGCTGAGCGTTAACTCGATGGCGGATCTGATCCTGCCACGCGAGCGACTGGAACTGGCCTTGACCCGCATCACCGAGCCGCAACGTGAAGCGCTCGAAAAAGCCGCCCAACGGGTACGCAGCTACCACGAAAAACAGAAGCAGGACTCTTGGAGCTACACCGAAGCTGACGGCACTGTGCTGGGCCAGAAAGTCACGCCGCTGGACCGCGCCGGTTTGTATGTTCCAGGCGGCAAAGCCTCGTACCCGTCTTCGGTTCTCATGAACGCGATTCCGGCCAAAGTGGCAGGGGTTGCCGAAGTGGTCATGGTCGTGCCGACCCCGCGTGGCGAAATTAACGAGTTGGTGCTGGCGGCCGCCTGTATCGCCGGCGTTGACCGGGTGTTCACCATCGGCGGTGCCCAAGCCGTTGCTGCGTTGGCCTACGGCACCGAAAGCGTGCCGAAGGTCGACAAAGTGGTCGGCCCTGGCAATATCTACGTGGCAACCGCCAAGCGTCACGTATTTGGCCAAGTGGGTATCGACATGATCGCCGGCCCTTCGGAAATCCTCGTGGTGTGCGATGGCCAGACCGATCCAGACTGGATCGCCATGGACCTGTTCTCCCAAGCCGAGCACGACGAAGACGCGCAAGCCATTCTGGTCAGCCCGGACGCCGAGTTTCTCGACAAAGTCGCCGCCAGCATCGCCAAGCTGCTGCCGACCATGGAACGTGCTGACATCATCAACACCTCGATCAATGGTCGCGGTGCGTTGATTCTGGTCAATGACATGCAGCAAGCCATCGACGTTGCGAACCGTATTGCCCCGGAACACTTGGAGCTGTCGGTGGCCGACCCACAGGCGTGGTTGCCGCAGATCCGTCACGCCGGTGCGATCTTCATGGGGCGTCACACGTCTGAAGCCTTGGGTGATTACTGCGCAGGCCCTAACCACGTATTGCCGACGTCCGGCACGGCGCGTTTCTCCTCGCCGCTGGGCGTGTATGACTTCCAGAAGCGTTCATCGATCATCTTTTGCTCGGAGCAGGGTGCTTCTGACCTGGGCAAGACGGCCTCGATTCTGGCCCGTGGCGAATCACTGACCGGCCACGCTCGCAGCGCTGAATACCGGATCATCGCCGACACCGAACAGGGGCAATAAGCATGAGTAAATTCTGGAGTTCGTTCGTTAAAGAACTGGTGCCTTACGTGCCGGGCGAGCAGCCAAAACTGACTAAACTGGTCAAGCTCAACACCAACGAAAACCCGTATGGACCATCGCCAAAGGCGCTGGACGCGATGCGGGCAGAGATCAACGACAACCTGCGTCTGTACCCGGACCCAAACAGCGATCTGCTCAAGCAGGCGGTGGCCGAGTACTACGGCGTTCAGCCCCGTCAGGTGTTCCTCGGCAACGGCTCTGACGAAGTGCTGGCCCACATCTTCAACGGCTTGTTGCAGCACGACAAACCACTGCTGTTCCCGGACATCAGCTACAGCTTCTACCCCGTGTACTGCGGTTTGTACGGCATTGAATTTGACGCCGTGCCGCTGGATGAGCAGTTTCAGATCCAGCCAGCGGACTATGCCAAGCCAAACGGCGGCATCATCTTCCCCAACCCCAACGCGCCGACCGGCCGTTTGCTGGCGCTGGACGCTGTTGAGCAGATCCTCAAAGCCAGTCCTGATTCGGTAGTTGTGGTGGATGAAGCCTACATCGACTTTGGCGGCGAGACGGCCATCAGCCTGGTGGACCGCTATCCGAACTTGCTGGTGACCCAGACCCTGTCCAAATCGCGCTCGCTGGCGGGTTTGCGCGTGGGCCTGGCGGTGGGTCATCCTGATTTGATCGAAGCGCTGGAGCGGATCAAAAACAGCTTCAACTCCTACCCGCTGGACCGTGTAGCGATTGCAGGGGCAGCGGCAGCGTTTGCCGACCGCGAGTACTTCGAGCACACCTGTAAGGCCGTGATCGACAGTCGCGAGCACCTGGTGGGTCAATTAAACGCGTTGGGTTTTGACGTGTTGCCGTCGGCGGCGAACTTTATCTTCGCGCGTCACCCGGAACACGATGCGGCAGCACTGGCGGCCAAATTGCGTGAGCAGGGCGTGATCGTGCGTCACTTTAAGCAACTGCGCATCGCCCAGTTCCTGCGCATCAGCATCGGCACGCCGGAGCAGAACGCGGCGCTGATTGAAGGGTTGGCCGATATCTAGCTGACGACCTGTAGGAGCTGCCGCAGGCTGCGATCTTTTAACAGATCAAAAGATCGCAGCCTGCGGCAGCTCCTACGGGGGTGTGTATTTATTTCTCGGTATGCGCCGGTTGTTCTTGCTGCGGCCGCAGGCCCACTTCGGCGGTGAGCTTGAGCTCTTTGCCATTGCGCAAGACCAGAATCGCCACCTTGTCTGAAGGCTTGATGCGGGCCACCTGGTTCATCGAACGACGACCATCGTTAGCCGGTTCGCCGTCGATGCTCAGGATCACATCACCCAGTTGCATACCGGCTTTTTGCGCCGGGCCGTCACGGAAAATCCCCGCAACAACAATCCCCGGGCGTCCATTCATGCCAAACGACTCGGCCAAGTCTGGCGTCAGCGACTGAACTTCAATCCCTAGCCAGCCACGAATAACCTGGCCGTGCTCGATAATCGACTTCATGACTTCCATCGCCAGATTGATCGGGATGGCAAAGCCGATCCCTTGCGAGCCACCCGACTCGGAGAAGATCGCGGTATTGATACCGGTCAGGTTGCCATTGGCGTCCACCAGCGCGCCGCCCGAATTGCCGGGGTTGATCGCGGCGTCGGTCTGAATAAAGTCTTCGTAGTTGTTCAAGCCCAACTGGTTGCGCCCGGTGGCACTGATGATGCCCATGGTCGTGGTTTGACCGACGCCAAAGGGGTTGCCAATGGCGAGGGCAATGTCGCCAATGCGCAATGTGTCGGAGCGACCGATGGTGATAGCAGGCAAGTTTTTCAGGTCAATCTTGAGAACGGCCAAATCAGTTTCTGGGTCGCTACCGATCACCCGCGCCAATGTTTCGCGACCATCCTTGAGGGCCACTACAATCTGGTCGGCGCCGTTTACCACATGGTTATTGGTCAGCAAGTAGCCTTCCGGGCTCATGATCACGGCCGAACCGAGGCTTGATTCCATACGTTTTTGCTTCGGCGCGTTGTTACCGAAAAACCGCCGGAATTGCGGGTCATCGAACAGCGGGCTGGCATTTTTATTCACCACTTTGGTGGTGTACAGGTTGGCGACAGCGGGCGCCGCCCGCGTCACAGCGTCGGCATACGTGACTGGGCCTTGCTGCACGTAACTGGTTCGCGGTGCTTGTTGCAGATTAACGTCCAGCGACGGCAAGCCAACCCATTGCGGGTAACGTTGAATAATCAGCAAAGCGATAAGCACGCCCGCCAGCAGTGGCCAGCCAAAAAAACGCAAAGCCTTAAACATTGAGCTCAGTCCTGAAGGTTGCAGAGCCATCTTGACGGCCCATAATGGCGGCCATTATACGAGGGCACGAGCACCTCTGAACGCACTATTTAGGAGTCTTTTATGGCTGTCGCCCTGAGCACGCTGGTAGAAGAGGCAAATCGTTACCTGAACTGCGCTGCCATCAGCGATTACTGCCCTAACGGATTGCAAGTTGAAGGTCGGCCGCAAGTGCTGCGCATCGTCAGCGGCGTGACCGCAAGCCAAGCGCTGCTTGATGCCGCGGTTGAAGCTCAGGCCGATTTGGTGCTGGTGCACCATGGCTATTTCTGGAAAGGCGAAGACCCTTGCGTCACCGGCATGAAGCAGCGCCGCCTGAAAACCCTGCTCAAGCACGACATCAGCTTGCTTGCGTATCACCTACCACTCGACGTGCACCCAGACGTGGGCAACAACGTGCAATTGGCGCGGCAGTTGGAAATCACCGTTGAGGGGCCGCTGGACCCGACCAACAGCAAAGTCGTGGGGTTGGTTGGCTCCTTGGCCGAACCAATGACCGCACGTGATTTTGCCCGGCGGGTGCAAGAAGCATTGGGACGCGAGCCCTTGTTGATTGAAGGCAGCGACATGATTCGCCGCGTGGGCTGGTGCACGGGCGGTGGTCAGGGCTACATCGACCAGGCGGTGCTGGCGGGCGTTGACCTGTACCTGAGTGGCGAAGCGTCGGAGCAAACTTTTCACAGCGCACGCGAAAACGACATCAGCTTTATCGCAGCCGGGCATCACGCCACTGAACGCTACGGGGTACAAGCACTGGGCGATTACTTGGCGCGACGTTTTGCGCTGGAACATCTGTTTATCGACTGCCCGAATCCGATTTAACGTTTTGGTAGCCGCTGCCGCAGGCTGCGATAAGGGCCGCAGGACCTTTGCTTTTAACCTGAAAAGAAGGGCTGCTGAGCAACCCAAGGGGGCGGGATGGCCAAACCCGGCGATCTATTCTTAGATCGTTTAGATCTAGTTGGCGCCCTCAATAGAAGAGGGCGCTGTGCTAGCATTCTCCGCTCGAACACGGCCCGCAGGCCGTTCATAAGATAGTTTTCGTGAGTAGCCATGGTCGACAAACTGACGCACCTTAAACAGCTGGAGGCGGAAAGCATCCACATCATCCGCGAGGTGGCCGCCGAGTTCGATAACCCGGTAATGCTGTACTCGATCGGTAAAGATTCCGCCGTGATGCTTCACCTTGCTCGCAAGGCATTTTTCCCTGGCAAGCTGCCGTTTCCGGTGATGCATGTCGACACGCAGTGGAAATTCCAAGAGATGTACAGCTTTCGCGACAAGATGGTCGCTGAGTTGGGCTTGGACTTGATCACTCACGTCAACCCGGACGGCGTGGCCCAAGGGATCAACCCGTTTACCCACGGCAGTGCCAAGCACACCGACATCATGAAAACCGAGGGCCTCAAACAGGCTCTGGACAAGTACGGTTTTGATGCTGCCTTCGGTGGCGCGCGCCGCGACGAAGAGAAGTCCCGCGCCAAAGAGCGTGTGTACTCCTTCCGCGACAGCAAGCACCGCTGGGACCCGAAAAACCAGCGTCCCGAGTTGTGGAATGTCTACAACGGTAACGTCAACAAGGGCGAATCGATCCGCGTATTCCCGCTGTCGAACTGGACCGAACTCGACATCTGGCAGTACATCTACCTCGAAGGCATCCCGATTGTGCCGCTGTACTTCGCCGCTGAGCGTGAAGTCATCGAGAAGAACGGCACCTTGATCATGATCGACGACGATCGGATTCTTGAGCACCTGTCTGACGAAGACAAAGCGCGCATCGTCAAGAAAAAGGTCCGTTTCCGTACGCTTGGCTGCTACCCGCTGACCGGCGCGGTGGAGTCCGAGGCTGAAACCCTGACCGACATCATCCAGGAAATGCTCCTGACGCGAACTTCCGAGCGCCAGGGCCGGGTCATCGATCACGATGGCGCAGGCTCGATGGAAGATAAAAAACGGCAAGGGTATTTCTAAGCTTCAAGTTACAAGCAGCAAGCTGCAAGTTTAGGGCGGTATGCGTAACTTTGCAGTTTGGTGCTTGCAGTCCGTTGCTGCGAGCCTTGATTGGGTTACTCGTTATGGATTTCGAGAAGCTGATTGTTTGGCAGCGAAGCAAATGCTTGGCGGTTGATGTTTACAGAAAGTTTGCACGGTGTGGCGATCTTGGTTTCAAGGATCAGATCACCCGCTCGGCACTTTCTGTACCTTCCAATATTGCGGAGGGTATGGAGCGTTATAGTGACAAAGAAAAAGTTCGTTTTCTTTGGATAGCTAAAGCTTCTTGTGGGGAGTTACGCACCCAAATCATCATCGCTCGTGAAATTGCTTACATCGCAGAACCGCTGGCTGAAAAGTGGATTACAGATACTCGCGAGCTTTCGAAAATGCTTTGCGGCCTGATCAACAAAATTTCTGACTAGCTGTACGCCGACAAGCTTGCCGCTTGAAGCTTACCGCTTGGAGCTTTCATCCAATGAGCCACGTTTCTGATTTGATCAGCGAGGACATCCTCGCCTACCTGGGCCAGCATGAGCGCAAAGAGATGTTGCGCTTTCTGACCTGCGGCAACGTCGATGACGGCAAGAGCACCCTGATCGGGCGCCTGCTGCACGACTCCAAGATGATCTACGAAGACCATCTGGAAGCTATTACCCGTGACTCGAAAAAGAGCGGCACTACCGGCGATGATATTGACCTGGCATTGCTGGTAGACGGCCTGCAAGCCGAGCGCGAGCAGGGCATTACGATTGACGTGGCTTATCGCTACTTCTCGACAGCCAAGCGCAAGTTCATCATTGCCGATACCCCAGGCCACGAGCAGTACACCCGCAACATGGCCACCGGTGCATCCACCTGTGACCTGGCGATTATTTTGGTGGATGCCCGCTACGGCGTGCAGACCCAAACTCGTCGCCACAGCTTTATCGCCTCGTTGCTGGGCATCAAACACATCGTGGTGGCCATCAATAAGATGGACCTCAAGAACTTTGACCAAGGTGTATTCGAGTCGATCAAGGCCGATTACCTGAAGTTCGCCGAGGGCTTGAAAATGAAGCCTTCGAGCCTGCATTTCGTGCCGATGTCTGCCCTTAAAGGCGACAACGTGGTGAACAAGTCCGAGCGCTCGCCGTGGTACACCGGTCAGTCGCTGATGGAAATTCTGGAAACCGTTGAGGTCGCAGCTGACCGTAACCTCACCGATTTGCGCTTTCCTGTGCAGTACGTGAACCGTCCGAACCTGAACTTCCGTGGTTTCGCCGGTACGTTGGCCAGCGGCGTGGTGCACAAGGGTGACGAAATTGTTGTTTTGCCGTCGGGCAAAAGCAGCCGCGTCAAATCCATTGTCACTTTTGAAGGTGAACTGGAGCACGCAGGGCCGGGGCAGGCGGTAACGCTGACCATGGAAGACGAGATCGACATCTCCCGTGGCGACTTGTTGGTGCATGCCGATAACGTTCCGCAGGTGACTGACAGCTTTGAAGCCATGCTGGTGTGGATGGCCGAGGAGCCGATGCTGCCGGGCAAGAAGTACGACATTAAGCGTGCGACCAGCTATGTACCGGGCTCGATTGCCAGCATCGTCAACAAAGTTGACGTGAACACGCTGGAAGAAGGCCCAGCGAGCGCGTTGCAGTTAAACGAGATCGGCAAGGTCAAGGTCAGCCTCGACGCGCCGATTGCGCTGGATGGTTATGAAAGCAACCGCACCACGGGTTCGTTCATCATCATCGATCGTCTGACTAACGGCACTGTCGGTGCGGGCATGATCATTGCGCCGCCGGTGAGCCATGGCAGCGCGACGCATCACGGCGAACTGGCCCACGTCGCCACCGAAGAGCGCGCCCAGCGTTTTGGTCAGCAACCGGCGACGGTGTTGTTCAGTGGTTTGTCGGGCGCGGGTAAGAGCACCTTGGCTTACGCGGTTGAGCGCAAGTTGTTCGACATGGGCCGTGCGGTGTTCGTGTTGGATGGACAGAACCTGCGCCATGACCTGAATAAAGGGCTGCCACAGGATCGCGCTGGCCGTACCGAGAACTGGCGTCGTGCCGCTCATGTAGCGCGTCAGTTCAACGAAGCGGGCTTGCTGACACTGGCAGCCTTCGTGGCCCCGGATGCCGAAGGCCGCGAACAGGCCAAGGCGTTGATCGGTGATGACCGTTTGATCACGGTGTATGTGCAGGCATCGCCAGCCGTGTGCGCCGAGCGTGACCCGCAAGGGTTGTATGCGGCGGGCGGCGACAACATTCCGGGCGAGTCCTTCCCGTATGACGTGCCATTGAATGCAGACCTTGTGGTCGACACTCAGGCGTTGTCGCTGGAAGAAGGCGTCAAGTTGGTGCTGGACCTGTTGCGTCAACGCGGCGCAATTTAACAGGGGCAGCAACAGGCTTTTAGTTTTAAGCGGCAAGTAAAAGCCCGCCATCGATAAATCGGTGGCGGGCTTTTTATTCATTTGAACTGCCCCCCAAAAGTTGGACAGATTAACTAGCGCCCTGCG
>NZ_ALJC01000050.1 GCF_000282975.1 Pseudomonas psychrophila HA-4 | reverse complement strand
CAAGCGGTGTATCAGAAACTCACATCAACCTTGGTCCATAACGTACGGCCCGGTTCGTTGATGGCGGTCGGGTCGTTCGATGGGTAGCCGTACCCCGCGTTGCCCGCCATGTTCAGGTGCTCGCTGTAGTTTTTGTCGAGGAGGTTGTCGACCCCGGCGCTGACCTTGAGGTTTTTGTTAATGCGGTACGCGCCGTTCAATGAGAACACGCCAAAACCTGCGCTCTTGCCGTAGTCCTTGCCGACCACGTTGCCTGCGTTACGGTCGATTCGGTCCTGACGCGCAACCACCCGCCATAAGGCGCCAGCGCTCCAGTCGTCTTCGCTGTACGTGAGGCCGAGGCGAGTGTCCAGCGGTGGCATTTGTGGCAGGGCTTTGCCATGCGTGGTGTTTTTGCCCCAGGCGTAGGCCAAGGTCGCGTCGGCTTTCCAACGGGAAGTCAGCTGATACGCCGCCCCCAACTCGCCGCCCATGATGCGGGCATTGATGTTTTGCGCCTGGGACGAGGTTTGGGTGTAGTCAAACAAGATGTAGTCGTGCACCACGCCTGCGTAGGCCGATACCCAGGCTTCGAGGTCTTGGGTTTTGTATTGCAGGCCGACGTCGAGCTGGGTGGTTTTTTCGGGCTTGATCGCGTCGAACGCGTTCACCGAACCCGCCGGGCCGGAGTTGGGCGAAAACAGCTCCCAGTAATCCGGGAAACGCTGCACATGGCCTAAACCGGCGTAGAACGTGGCCGGGCTGTCTGCCAGATCATGCTCATAGCGTACAAAGCCGCTGGGCAGCGTGTCGGCGCGGGTTTTGTCTTGGGTGGGATTGGGTTTGCTCATCATCCCCGAGCCCAGTCGGGCACGAAAATCTTTGGCTGACGCGCGATCCAGGCGGGCGCCGGTAATCACCCGATCACGCTCGGCGGCGTACCAGGTCAGTTCGCCAAAGGCACCGTAGTTGTGGAAGTCGGCGTCCTTGCTCCAGTTCTGGTCCTTGTAGGTGTTGATGCCCATGCCTGAGCGGGTGCGGTGCTCGTTGGTCTGTGCATCAATGCCGCTGATCAATTGCACATCCGCCCAGCGCCAAGTCGCCTTGATGCGGGCGCCGAGGGTGCGGCGGTCGACGTTGGCTGCCATGGGGCCTGCCATCATGCCGGTGCCGGACGGGGTGCGCAGGGTGTAGTTGTCCATCACGTGGTCGGCGTAGTTGTAGTAAACCTGTGCTTGGAGCGTGTCGAGCACCTCGCCGATATTGGATTTTTCAAAGCGCAGGCCAAGGCTTTCGCGCTTGTATTGGCTGCCGTCCATGCCGCGTCCGGCCGAGCGGGCTTCGCCATCGCCTTTGCCAGCGGTGAGTTCGAGCAGGGTGTCGGCATCTGGGGTCCAGCCGAGGGCCACGTCGCCGTTCCATTTGTCGTAGCGCGAGGGCACGGTGTCGCCATTGCCGTCTTTGTAATCATCAGAATGGGCGGTGTTACCAATCACTCGTACGTAACCCAGCGGGCCACCGGCAGCGGCATCGAGGGTCTTGTCGAAGCGCCCGTTGGAGCCTGCCAGCACGCTGGCATTGACCCGAGTGCCCAGTTCACCAAAGTGCTCGGGCTCGCGTTCAAACAGCACCGTACCTGCCGAAGCACCCGGGCCCCATAGCACGGTTTGCGGGCCTTTGATCACGGTGAGTTTGTCGTAAGTTTCGGGGGCGATGTAGGACGTCGGTGTGTCCATGCGGCCAGGGCAGGCGCCCAGCATCTGGCCGCCGTTGGTGAGGATGTTGAGCCGCGAGCCAAACATGCCGCGCAAGATCGGCTCGCCGTTGGTACCGCCATTACGAATCAGGGCGAAGCCGGGAATGGTTTTCAAGTAATCGCCGCCATCGCTGGCGGGTACAGGCTGACGCGGGTCTTTAGGGTTAGTGACGAGGGTTAGTGGCGAGCTGGGGGCGACTGCGGTGATCACCAGCGGGCTGATTTCATTGGCGTGCGCTGCGTGCTCGTCAACCGTCTCGGCAGCTAGGGCTGCGGGTGCCAGTAAGGCACAGCACAGTGTACTCAGGGCAAATGGGAACACCGCTTGGGCGTGAGGCAAACGGGAGGCAGCAGTAAAGCGGGACATAAGCATTCCATTATTTAAGCGAAAACAACACGGCCAACGCCCTGCGGCTGTCTAAAGCAGCGCCTGCAGGTCGGCCGGGGTTAGGGTTGTTTGTGGGGGAGGGCTTAAACGAATGCGGGTGGGGCGCGGGAGCGGGCGCCAGGGAAGATCGGTTGTTGTGCATGGCCCAGCCGCGTGTGCAGCGACAAATACCTTTTGGGGCGTGGCGCATTCAGCAGGGTGATATCCGCGGTATGGGGCAGCGCCGGGCAACTGAACAGCAAGGTGCAGTAGCCGCATTTTTCCCACAGGGCGTGGTGGTCGGCAGTCGGCTTTTGATGGTCCGCATGTTCGCCGTGCGCGGGCATGTCCATGCTCATGTCCATTGGCATAGACATGGACATGGAGCCGTGATGATCCATCGGCACCGCTTGAGAAATCAGCGGGCCGATAAAAATCATCAGCATGGCAAACAGGCTCAACCAACTGCCGCGAGTCTGCGACATGGAGTGCCTGGCGCGAGGGGCGCGCACCGGGTTCAAAAACCGTGGTCGTTAATGCGCGTGCTGGTGTTCCATGCTGTCTTCAGGCGCCTGTTTTTGCACCGAGACTTCAACCGGTACCGCGCCAGCTTTCTCAAAGTGCAGGGTCAGCGGGAAGCGTTTGCCATCTTGCAACAGGCTGCGGTCTTTAATGTCGACCAGCATCACGTGGTACGCCATCGGCCCGAAGGTCACCGTGGCACCGGGCGCCACGACGACGTCGGTGACCGGTTGCATCTTCATCAGATCGCCCTGCATCACGTGTTGGTGCAGCTCGGCGCCCCCGGCAATCGGGGTGTCGGCGCTGAGCAGGCGGTCAGTGGTACTGCCTGTGTTGTGGATCACAAAATACGCGGCCACGGTCGGCGCGTTGGGCGGTAGCTCTTGCGACCATGGGTGAGTGATTTGCAGGTCGCCGCTTTTGTATTCATGGGCGTTGGCAAAGCAGGCAAGCAACAACAAAGCCGCCGCAATAACGGCGTGCTTGAACAGTGACAGGTTCAACATGGTCATTCTCCGAAAAGATTCAGGCGCAAAAAGGTTGCGAGGATGAATCAGGCCAGAGGCGAAGCGCGGGGGTTAAGGCTCGGCCATTGCTGGCGCGGGGTGGGCCGTTTGAGGTGATCGGGGACCTGACTGTGGCCACGTTCGATGGCCGCAAAATACAACGAAGGGATATGCGCCGGTAATGCCACCAGCGGAGCCGCCCCCGAACAGCACCAGCAGTGCTGCATGGCGGAGTGATCGTCGGGTTGCGTGTCGCTCGCTTCAAACTTGCCCAGCGACACTGCCACCATCTTGGTGCCTGTCGAGGTGCAAAAGCTGCTCATCATGAACTGCTCGACGGGGCCTTCACTCGATTGCGCCATTGCCCCGGAAAACGACATGGCGAGCATGTTGAACAGCACTGCAAAGCAGGCGATCCAAGCAAATGCAAACCGTTGTCGGGACATGATTAATTCCGTAGTGGAGCGATCAAGGCGGCTATTTAGCCTGAATCAACGGTGTAAGTAAAAAGGCCGTGCGTGTGGCGAAATGTCGCGCTGTATCAGTGGTGATGGTGTCACGCCGCTGTGGCGTGGAGTTTAAGCCCCAATGCTTTCATGACTTTGATGATAGTTGTGAACTCAGGGTTGCCTGTGCTGCCTAGTGCTTTGTAGAGACTCTCGCGTCCCAGCCCTGAGTTACGTGCAACTTGGCTCATGCCTTGGGCACGGGCAATATCGTTGAGCGCTGCGCGGATCAAGCTACCATCACCTTGATCCTCCTCAAAACAAGCGTCCAGGTAAGCCGCCATGTCTTCAGGTGTTTTAAGGTAATCAGCAGTATCAAAGCGGATATTTTTTTCGGTCATGGTTTAGTCCTCACTGCCCAGTGTCTGCACCATATTTTTTGCGCGTTTTATGTCTCGCGCTTGGCCAATTTTGTCTTTCAGTGTGCTTAGCCACTGAGCGAACTCATGTGTTTGTTCGAAATTAATCATGTGGTGAACGTATCTCGAAGGATACATTATTGCCAGCGGTTACACATTCACAAATATCTTTGCCTGTTAATTGCCGCCAACACCTCTCCAACCGTCCCAAAAGTCCGATCAACCTCAGGCAACGCCGGTCGTTTGAGAATCAGCACCGGCACCCCGCGCTCACGGGCGACTTGCAGTTTGGGTTCGGTGGCGCTGCTGCCGCTGTTTTTGCTGATTAGGACGTCGATGTTGCGTTGGTCAAAAAGTGTACGTTCTTCTTCGATCAGGAAGGGACCGCGGGCGCCAATAACCTCGCAACGCGCATTGCCGGGGTACATGTCCAAGGCGCGCAAGGTCCAGAACTGGCTCTCGGGGATTTCATCCAGGTGCTCCAGCGGTTCTCGCCCAAGCGTGAACAGCGGGCGGCGAAATGCTTGCAGGGCGTCGACCAGTTCGCTCCAGTTAGCCACTTCGCGCCAGTCATCGTCCGCCTGCGCGACCCACGCCGGGCGGCGCAACGCCCAGCACGGGACGCCGCTGAGGGTTGCTGCACGGGCTGCGTTCTGGCTGATTTGCGCGGCGTAGGGGTGAGTGGCGTCGAGCACCAGGTCGATGCGCTGTTCGTGGATGTACTGCGCCAGCCCTTCGGCGCCACCATAACCGCCGACCCGTACTTCGCAGTGTAAGTCGGTGGGTACGCGGCCCACGCCGGCCAAACTGTAGACGTGTTGCGGGCCCAGCGTGCGGGCGATGGCCAGGGCTTCGGTGACGCCGCCCAGCAGTAAAATTCGCTTCATGCAAACTCTCCGGCATGGCCGACAACCGCGCCTTGGCGGTCAATGGCAAAGACTTCAACCTGCACCGACGCGGGGACCACGCTGCGTGCGAAATTCAGGGCGTGCTGGCACACCGCGTCACCCAAGGCGACACCTTGTGCGCTGCACATCGCCAAGGCCTGCTGGCTGGTGTTGGCCTCACGGATGGCCTGTTGTAACGCGGCATCGGCGCCGAGAGCAGCGGCCCAATCGGCCAACTGCGGCAAGTCGATGCTGGAATGGCGACTGTGTAAATCCATGTGCCCAGCCGCCAACTTGCTAATTTTTCCAAAGCCGCCGCAGATGCTCAACGTCTCTACAGGAACTTTGCGCAGGTGCTTGAGCACGGCGCCGACAAAGTCGCCCATTTCGATCAGGGCGATTTCCGGCAGGCCGTAGACACGGCGCATGGTGTCTTCGCTGGCATTGCCGGTGCAGGCGGCAATGTGCAGGTAGCCGTTGGTTTTGGCCACGTCGATGCCCTGGTGGATCGAGGCGATGTAGGCCGCGCAGGAAAACGGGCGGACGATGCCGCTGGTGCCCAGAATCGACAGTCCACCGAGAATCCCTAAACGCGGGTTCATGGTTTTCAACGCCAGCGCTGCGCCGTCCTGCACATTCACGGTCACTTCAAATCCGCCGTTGTAGTGGTGTTCGGCAGCCAGTTGCAGCAAGTGTTCGGTCATCATTTTGCGCGGTACCGGGTTGATCGCCGGTTCGCCCACGGGCAACACCAGGCCGGGACGGGTCACAGTGCCAACGCCTTGGCCTGCGACGAACACGATGCCCGCGTCGGGCAGCAGGCGAACACGCGAGTACAGCAGCGCGCCATGGGTCACGTCCGGGTCGTCGCCCGCGTCCTTGAGGGTGCCTGCCTCGGCGCCATCGGCCTGCGTGCGGCAGAATTCGAGGCGCATGGTCACCACTTTGCCCTTGGGCAAGGTGATTTCCACGGCGTCATGGCTGACACCGCTGAGCAAAAGGCGAGCGGCAGCCAAGCTGGTGGCCGTAGCGCAACTGCCGGTGGTGAGGCCGCTGCGCAAGGGCGCGGGTTGTTCGGCGGTTTCGTCACGCATCGAAGGGTTTGGTCATATCGAGAAGAGTAATGGGCAACGCCTGACGCCAGGTGTCGAATTCGCCCAGCGGCTGAGCCTGGGCTATATGGACGCGTGTGAGCTCGCCGCCGTGGCGGTCCCGCCAGTTCATCAACAGCATTTCGCTTTGCAGGGTCACGGCATTGGCAACCAGCCGTCCGCCGGGCTTGAGTTGCTGCCAGCAGGTGTCGAGCACGCCTTCGCGGGTGACGCCGCCGCCGATAAAAATGGCGTCCGGGCGCTCTAGACCTTCCAGCGCGTGCGGTGCCTTGCCGCGGATCAATTGCAGGCCCGGCACGCCCAGCGTGTCACGGTTGTGTTCGATCAATTGCTGGCGGCCTTCGTCAGCTTCAATGGCCAAGGTGCGGCAGCTTGGGTAGGTACGCATCCATTCAATGCCAATCGAGCCGCTGCCCGCGCCCACGTCCCACAGCAGTTGCCCCGGCAAGGGCGCGAGGCGGGCGAGGGTGATGGCGCGTACATCGCGTTTGGTCAGTTGACCGTCGTGCTTGAAGGCGCTGTCCGGCAAGCCGCCGACGCGGGACAACGGCTGTGCATGGGCGGTGGCGATACATTCAATGGCAATTAGGTTCAAGGCTGCGATGGGCGGGTCGCTCCAGTCATCGGCACTGGCGTCGACGCGTCGTTCAGCCGGGCCGCCCAAATGTTCGAGGACACCCATACGGCTCGGGCCAAAGCCGCGTTGGCGTAAAAGCGCCGCGACGGCAGCCGGGCTGCTGCCGTCATTACTCAGCACCAGCAAGCGTGCGCCGCTGTGCAGATGAGCATTGAGCGCAGCAACAGGGCGGGCGACAACTGACAGCGTGGTCACGTCTTGCAGGGCCCAGCCCAAACGCGCAGCGGCCAGTGAGAAGGATGAGGGCGAGGGCAACACGTGCATCTCGGCGTTCTCGACGATGCGCGCCAGGCTTGCGCCGACGCCGAACAGCATCGGGTCGCCGCTGGCCAGCACGCACACCGGCTTACCGCGCAACGCCAGCACGGGAGCCAAAGAAAAGGGGCTTGGCCATGCTAGACGTTCGGCACGGATACACACGGGCAGCAAATCCAGTTGGCGTTTCCCGCCAAACACACAGGTCGCGTTCAACAAGGCGTGCCGGGCAGTTTTGCCCAAGCCGCTGAAGCCGTCTTCACCGATTCCCACAATTGTTAGCCAGGGCGACATGCCAGTCCTCTTTAAATACAGCGGGGTGTCCATCCGGGAGGGGGTATGAGCCGGAGCGGATAAAGGCCGCATGATAGCGCGCCTTGACCCGCATAGGCCCTGCGCCTGGGGCCTGATTGATAGATGGCATGACCCTAACTATGTAGCTCCTTGCAATAAAACAGATGGCGTAGCGTTCAACCCATCGGCGGGTGGCCGCAATGGGTGCCCATTACCTTTTGCGAGATCAACATGAATGCGACTGCTTTAGCGTTTTATGTCGCCCAGGCCTTGCACGACACCTACATCAAACGCTTGAGCCAAGCGCAATCTGCTGGTGTCATCACTGGCGAGGAGCAACGCCGTCTACTTACGGTTTTAGAGCCTGATCGACGCAGGGCAGAGCTTCACGTCTATCACCCGCTCTTGTCTCGTCAACAGGGGCGGTCAGTACCCTGTGTCGGGGCTTTGATCGTGGGTCAAAACCAGCAACTGGACGGTGTGGTCTACGTTTTCACTCTCTGGGGCATGTTTGAGCGTTACCCCACCCAGCGGGATCTGCGCTTCGCACTGCAAACGCAAATGGATGATCCGGCTCTCAATAACGAGTGGCTACGGTTTTGCCCCGTTCAATGGCGCCCTCTTTTAACTGAAGCAGGGTTATTGACGCTTAGCCTCAGTGAGGTTTCAACCCCTGTCATGGCGAGTGCCAGTCAGGCGCTGGAGAACTTCTTACGCGTTTGTCAGGAGCAGGTCCTGGAACGCTTGAGTAACCTAACGACGCTGCGTTCGGACATTGATATTTACTTGATGACTGCGATGCTGCGCGAGTTGCCAGGGCCACAGGTGCCAGTTGCGAACATTCAGGTGCGCAGTACTCGGTTGGGCCAACACCCTTTGCGTGAAGGGGATGTGATGACTAGCAGTTTGAGCGCAACAGCGATGGATTATTTTCTTAAGGGCAGGTTCCCGGCGCAGTACAGTCGCGAATACCTCGGGGTATCGAGCGAGGCCGTGGCTCTCCCCGCCAGCGAGCTTGAACAGTGCTTTACGCGTGTGATGGCTAATGCCACTGAAAACTTACCCGAGCGCTTGCAAGCTTCTTTGCAGAGCCAATGGCTTGTGCTCCCATTTGCGCAGTTAGAACTTCAGGGCTACTGCGCTACCCGGCAAAGGGATATTTTTTTCCACGACATGCTTCAGGCTCGCCATGACGAGCAAATAACCCAACAGCAGTTCAGTCAATTGCAGCAGGTGCTCTGGGGCACTAATAGCGATAACCAGATGAAGGCCACCCGGCTGGCAGTATTTGATCCCTATCGCGGACCGGTGGATTTGTGTGGTTTGTTCTGCCTGTTTTTGCCGGGGCAGAATGCTCCGGTTTTCTTGTTTGGCGGGGCAGAGGGGCTTGTGCAGTACGAGACGCGGGCACGGTTAAAATCGGCAGTGTTGTCAGCACTTAGATCACCCACAGCCTACGGTTTCATCGCGCGCCACGCACCCTTGGACCAGCACGAGTTATTGGCTGGCATGCTCGAATTGCGGTTGAGCGTCGAGCTGATTGATACGAATCCGTTTGACGATGTGTTGCAATCGATTGCTAAAAAACAAATCAGTGATTTCGGGTTTTTACTGAGGCAATTCAAGGCAGGGCGCATTGGGCTGGCGGCTGTGGATCATGCGCTGGATGTGCGCGAGCTGGTTGATCGTAACCTGTTGACCCTCAGCAACCAGAGTCGCTGGAGCACTCGCTTTGTCCCCACCGACCATGGGCTAACTTTGTCACCGCGCAGCAGCGCAGATCAGGCCGACTTGTTGAGCCTAAAACTGCCCCAGATCGACGCCCAATTGAAGAGTCTGTTACGTCAGTGGCCCACGGTGCGAACCTTTGCGGCCGCTCGGCTGCACTCGGTGCTTGTTGCAAGTGGGCAGGTACAGCTGGACGCGTCACGTCTGAGGGTTCAAGTTTTTGATCGGGAACCTCAGCCAGAGTTAGCCCCTGTACGCACTCTGACGCTGGTAGATGCACTGCTCGAACGTGTGACAGGTTATTTACCGTTGCCGCTCAATCTCGCGCTGACTCAGGTGGCGGTGCAGTCCTTGAGCAATGATGAGCTCAAACCCCTCAGAAGCCTGGCGGGTACAAAATTGCTTAACGTCTTGGAGCAGGCTGCGCGCTCTTTTGAGCAACAGCTTGAACAGCATCAAAGGGCGTTTTTTTTCGCCCCGTTCTCATCCCTGAACCCCAGTGCATTGGTTGACCGGCTCAGCACGTTAAGAATGGTGATGTTGCGTGCCGAACTGCGGCTGATACGTCTTGAAGGCCGTCTCCAGACCGCTGATCGGGAGGTACTCAACAGGGTGTTGGATTACCCGGTTGGTGAACAACGCCCGGCGCTGGATCAATTTGTGCCTGATGTGTTTGGCGTGATTGTGTCGTTCGACGCGGGTATCAGTTCGCTGGATATTGCTAATTGTTTGCTGATTACTCAGCGCGGCGGGCTTGAGTCGGCCAACGCGGGCAGGGCGATATTCTGGAGCCCGGCGATGGGCTTCGAGAGCTTTGCCTCGCTGGATGAATGCAAGACTCAGTTGGAAGCCCGCATAATCAGCAAGGTATTGCGCTGGGACGTGTTGGCGCAGACCAAAGCTGGCGACCAGGCGCCTATCAGCCTTTATCTGGACGGTGGTGGTCAACGTAAGCCGGGCGGGCAAAATGGCTGGCTGTATTTTGAGCGCCTAGAGCAAGACTTCACACGGCTGAGCCAGAGCACCGTGCTGAACATGGGGCTCGCGGATGCCCTGACTTTGTGTCGCACTGCGAAACGAATACCGTTGTCGGCGCAGGGTTTCGAAAACAGTTTTCGCAGCGCGTTACTGGTTAGAGAGGCTGGAGTGAATCTGGCTCGAGTCATTGAGATGGCACATCTTCAACTGTTTAACGCTTCTCTACCGGATTGGTTGAGGTCGGCAAGCCCGGCCGAACAAATGACCTACGCGCACGTGTTGCAGCGTTATCAGCAAGCCGCACAGCCGCAGCACAACTACCTGCATGACATCCCAGAAATGGCGGTCTATGCCAACGCCGTGCTCACCGCACGCCTGGACCTCGATTATCCGGGGCAGGGGTTGGACCCTGATCTCATTGAGATTGTGGTCGACACTTACCTCGCCGCGCCTGTTCCGGTGGGCAGTGTGCCGTCTTTTATACCGGCGGCGGCCACCCACAGTGTTCAATCATTGAGTGAGTTCGTGTTGAACGGACTTCATCTTTTAAACGAGGGCGTGATGTTCGTGCGTCTGCGCGACAACGGTTCGTTACCCGTTGCCTTGAATGCGGTGTATGTGCGCCGACTTACCCGTGAGCTTGATCTGGGCCAGCACTATCGCACGCTTCTGGAAACCAAACTGGCGCCCGGTAAAGAGGGCGTGGCCTTGCGCCAACAACAGTTTGCCGAGCAATTGGCGGTCCAAGTGATTGAGCAGGCATTGAAAGAGAAGCTGCAAAACCCGGGCTTTGAGACGGCCTATCACTGCTTGTGCCATGTGATGGACATGCCCGATGGCACGGCACGAGAAGCCTTGAACGGTGTCACTGTCATCGCCCGCCCGTTTCAATTGATTGCCGAGCCGGGCGTCGACCCAGACCCGGTGCAGGGGGTCTATATCATCGGCCCTGCGGACCCTTTGGCAGGGCCGCAGATTATGTGGATCAACTACAGCAAGCGTTTCACTTTTAAGTCTTATGCCAATGAAGCAGCCTTGCTTGGGGCTCTGCACACTGATGCGCAACTTGGGGTAGAAATACTGCAACGCATCGCGCCTTATGACCGTAAAACCTATGACCGTGGCGGCTTTGCAGAACCCCACCTAGCGCGTTACGTGGATGCTTCGTTGAACTGGTTTTTGCTCAAGCCGGCGCCCCCCACTCTGGCGCAGTCACCGATCATGGGTAACCTGTTTATTGAGATGTACAAAGACAACTACAAATCGCTGCTGGACATGGCTGCGGCGCAGGCCGAATCCACGGCGCAGGCCGATTGGGAGTCGTTCAAGTATCTGATGTCGCTAATCATCACCAGTGCCCTGATGCTTTTACCGGGCAGGCTGAGTATTCCACTGGCTGTCTGGCAGTCGCTCGGCTGGTTGCGTCAAGGGGTTGAGGCGGCAAAAAGAGGTGAGTGGGGAGAATCAGTGACCGAATTTGCAACGATGCTGATCTTGATCGCCAGCGGCGCCGGTGCTTTGCGTCCCGCTTCCAGCATTAAGTTGCTAGCGCCTCCTGTGGTTGAAAGCGGTATACGGGTGCGCCTGACCCCTGAACAAAGTGCTGGACTACAGCCCTTTCAAGCCCATGAAGTGAACCTGCAGGACTTGCATAAGGAACCTGGCACACAGTTGCATCGCGACCCGCGTTCCGGGCTGCGTTATGTCCATCTGGCGGGGCGGCTGTTTTCGGTTGAGCCGTGGCGCGAACGCTGGCGTATTTACATCGGCGCCGAGCGTGAAGGCCCGCTGGTTAAACTCAATGGGCAAAATGTTTGGGAGCTGGACCTCAAGGAACCGCTGCCCGGTGGCGGGCCGCTGCTCTCGGCCACTGCAGCATTGGGGGGGCGTATCTCCCATGACATACAGGCAACAGGAATGGAGAGCATCCAGCGGCACTTTCCGGAAAAAGCGCTGATTATTCGTGAGGCTCATGCCCACGCGCTGTCGTACCTGCAGCGGTGTCAGAACGCTCTGCACACCTTGAATGAGCCTAGTGCCGAAAGTGTGGGGCATCGTCACCTGCTGCAAACATTCTTTGAGGTAAGCAGTATTAATCAACCCCTGCTTGATCGCCTCAACCAAACCGTTGAGCCAATGTTGACCCGGTTTTTACACCCCGACCTGTCACCCCATACGTCAAACAAATACCTGGTGTGCCGCTCGCGCTTCAACGACAAATCCATTGCGTGGATACATCGTTGGGACTCGCAGCATCGCATCTACCTGAGTGATCGCTTTTTCAATACCTTGTTTGAATCACCAGAGGCCTTAAGCCAACCTTTTATCAAGCCCACGGTGCCGCCTTTTCCGGTCAATGCGCATTACCGATCATCTTTCCTGCTGCACGAAATCAGCCATCTGGTGCTCAATACCGAAGACATCAACTACTTAAACCCTGGCTTTCCCTATGATGATTTATTGGATGAAAATACCGCGTTCGGCGAACGGCTGAAGTCGTTCAACCAGATCGTCCAGGAATGCCATTCGCCCCACATCCTGCAAGACAATCTGTTTCAGCAATTAGATCCCGTTGACCTGACCTGGTCAGATATTGCCAGTGGCCCCGGTAAAGCTCGGATTAAACAGATCGCTGGCGTCCAGACCTTGGAACAAGCCAGGCCAATATTTGTAAACAACCCCGAAAAGCGGATCGAAATGATGTTGGCCAATGCCGATACGGTGGCGTTGTTGATCACTCAATTGGGCAGAGAACACCCGGTTGTGCCTGCGGTGCCCGACAAACCGTAGGCTGCCATGACGCATAAACGGCCCAGTGCATTCCGTCCGGCAAGCTTTTCATGCAATTGCCTAAAGCAGGCATAATGCGCGCCACGTGCAATAGCGCATTGCCTGCTCTGGATGAACCTTTGACCTTGCCTCCTGAACTTTCTGTCACAACGCCTGTGCGGCCTACGGCTTGCCCTGGGTTGCTGCGCATTGTGCAAGCGCTGGATGGCGGTATTTGTCGGATCAAACTGGACGGCGGTGTGATTACATCAACCCAAGCCCGTTCCGTGGCCGATGTTGCGCAGCGCTATGCCAGCGCAGTGATCGAGGCCACCAATCGTGGCAACCTGCAGATTCGTGGCGTAGGGCCGAATCATCGGGCATTGATTGAGCCGTTACTGGCGGCAGGCCTGGGGCCAGCGACTGCGGCAGGCGATGATGTGCGCAACCTGATGCTGAGCCCGAGTGCGGGCATCGACCCGCAGATGCAGATCGATACCCGTGATTTGGCGCGGCAAATACTCAGCAGTGTGCAAAGCGTTCCGCGTTTGGCTGAGTTGTCGGCGAAGTTCGCCGTGCAATTGGATGGCGGTGAGGCGCTGGCCATGCTGGAGCATCCGCACGATCTTTGGCTGTCGGCCTTTGACCATGCAGGTCAGGCATTTTTGGCGTTTGGCCTGGCGGGTTGTCCGGCTCATAACCGCGCGTTGGGTGCGGTGCCTGTCGCACAGGGGCATGAACTGGTGATGGCGGTTCTTACGCTGTTTCTGGATCTGGCCCGCCCCGAACACACCCGTATGCGGCACCTGCTGGGTGAAGTACCCGTCGAACGTTTTATTGAACAGTTGGCAGAGCGCCTGAGTGTGCCGCTGATGGCTTTACCCCAATGGCGGCGCAACGTGCCAGCCACTGCGATGCACATTGGTACGTATCCACAGCATAAGTCGGGCCGTGTGTACATTGGTGCAGTCCCGGCATTGGGGCGACTTGATGCCGCCACACTGGTTGGCTTGGCGCAGCTTGCCGATACGTTCGCCAGTGGCGTTGTGCGGTTTACGCCTTGGCAGAGTGTGTTGTTGCCCGATGTGCGACTTGAAGATGCGCCGCTTGTGACGCGGCAGTTGCAGGCGCTGGGATTGTTCTGTGATGTTCGCGAACCGCTGGCGCGATTGATTGCCTGTACCGGCGCCAGTGCTTGCGCCAAAGGGTTGGCAGATACCAAACAGGATGCGCGCCAACTGGCGACTCTTTTGTCACAACCACACACGATTCACCTGACGGGCTGCCAGCGTTCCTGCGCGGCAGCCCATGTGGCGCCGGTCACCTTGCTGGCCGTGGCGCCCGGTCATTACGACCTTTATTTACGCGCACCAGAACACGCCGGTTTCGGTGTTCTGCGCGAACGCAATCTTACTATTGAAGCGGCGGGTGCTTGGCTTGAAGCCCGCCAACGGAGCAACACCGATGATTGATTACATCCGCGACGGTCAAGAGATCTATCGCAATTCGTTCGCCATTATTCGTGCCGAGGCCAACCTTGAGCACATTCCGGCGGACCTTGAAAAACTGGCCGTTCGGGTGATTCATGCATGCGGCATGGTAGATGCCGTCCAAGACCTGTGCTTCTCGCCAGGTGCTGGCAAGGCCGGGCGCGATGCGCTGGCCGCTGGCGCGCCGATTCTGTGCGATGCACGCATGGTGCTCGAAGGTGTGACGCGCACGCGTTTGCCCGCCAACAATCAGGTGATCTGCACACTCAAGGAAGACGGCGTTGCCGAGTTGGCGCGCGAGGTGGGCAATACCCGTTCGGCAGTCGCTCTTGAACTGTGGCGTCCGTACCTGGAAGGCAGCGTGGTGGTGATCGGCAATGCGCCGACCGCGCTGTTTTACCTGCTAGAAATGATCGATGCCGGCGCACCAAAACCTGCGCTGATTCTCGGCTTTCCGGTGGGATTTGTCGGTGCCGCAGAATCCAAGGCCATGCTCGCAGCAGACAGCCGTGGCATACCGTTCGTGGTGATGCAGGGCCGTCGTGGCGGCAGTGCGATGGCCGCTGCTGCGGTCAACGCCTTGGCGACGGAGATCGAATAATGGCGCAACCAGGACGTTTGATCGGGCTGGGTGTAGGCCCCGGCGATCCAGAGTTGATCACCGTAAAAGCCTTGCGCCTGTTGCGTGAGTCGCCGGTGGTGGCGTACTTCGTGGCTAAAGGCAAAAAAGGTAACGCGTTCGGCATCATCGAAGCCCATCTGCAAGACGCCCAAAGCCTCATGCCGCTGGTGTACCCGGTGACCACAGAAGTGCTGCCAGCACCGTTGTCGTATGAGCAAATCATCAGCGACTTTTACGATCAAGCCGCTGACGATGTCGCTGAGCACCTGCAAGCTGGGCGTGACGTTGCGGTGATCTGTGAGGGCGACCCGTTTTTCTACGGCTCCTACATGTACCTGCACGACCGCTTGGCACAGCGTTTTGAGGCGCAGGTGGTGCCGGGCGTGTGTTCAATGCTGGGTGGCGCTTCGGTGTTGGGCGTGCCGCTGGTGTATCGCAATCAAAGTCTGAGTGTGCTGTCGGGCGTGTTGCCCCACGACGAACTCAAGCGCCGCCTGGCCGATGCCGATGCGGCGGTGATCATGAAGCTGGGACGCAACTTCCATAAAGTCCGTGAAGTGCTGGACGAATTAGGCTTGGCCGAGCGTGCGCTGTACGTTGAGCGCGCGACCATGAGCAATCAGAAAATCGTCCCGCTCAATGAAGTGGAGCCGATGTCTTCGCCTTACTTCTCGCTGATTATCGTGCCCGGTGAACGGTGGCAAGGATGAGTCGCTCAGCTCCGGCCATTGTGATCCTGGGCAATGGCAGCCTGAACACGGCGCGGCGTATCCAGCAGTGCTACCCCCAGGCGAAGATTCACGGTCTGACCGAGCGTGTTGACGGCGCAGACCTGACGTACAGCGATTTTGGTGCCACAGTCCGTCAGTTGTATCAGCACGACACGCCGATTATTGTGCTCTGCGCGGCGGGCATTGTGATTCGCACGCTGGCGCCGTTATTGCTGGAAAAGGGCGCCGAGCCGCCAGTGCTGGCGGTGGCGGAAGATGCCAGCGCAGTGGTTCCGCTGCTCGGTGGTTTGGGCGGGGTGAATGACATGGCGCGGGAAATCGCTGCCTGCTTGAGCATCGAACCGGCCATCACCACCAGCGGCGAATTGCGTTTTGGCACCTGCTTGCTCAACCCGCCTGCGGGCTATGCCTTGGGCGACCTAGAGCTGGGCAAACGTTTCGTGTCGGATTTGTTGGCTGGTGAGTCAGTGCGTATCGAAGGCGATGCGCCGTGGCTGGCCAAGGCGCAATTGCCGGAAGACCAGCAAGCGCGTTTGGCCATTCACGTGAGCAGTGCTGCGCGTGAGCCTGCGGTTGACGAACTGCTGATCTACCCGCGTAACGTGCTGCTAAGGGTCGCCTACGAGGTCTCGGCGCATGCTATGCGTGACGCGTTGCAGGAGGCGAAACTGGCCTGGCAATCGCTGGCTTGCGTGGTCGCAGATGACAGCTTGCTGGCCAGTGCTGGGCTGCGTGACGCGGCCCGTGAACTGGGTGTGCCACTGCGTTTTGTCAGCGCGGATGCCCCTGAAGTATCTGCTGTGTGGCGTCAGCTCAGCAACGGCTTAACGCTAGGCGTAGCCGCCGCTCCCGTAGACCCGCAGCAGATTGGCCGCCCACGTGGCCGCCTGGCAGTGATCGGGCTTGGTCCGGGCGCAGCTGACTTGATGGCGCCAGCCGTCAAAGCTGAACTGGCCAAAGCCAATGATGTATTGGGTTATGAAACCTACGTACGCATGGCCGGGCCGTTCCGTACCGATCAAGTGCTGCACTGCACGGACAACCGCGAAGAAATGCAGCGCGCACGGCATGCCTTCGAACTGGCGGTCCAAGGGCGTTCAGTGGTGGTGGTGTCGTCCGGCGACCCCGGTGTTTTTGCTATGGCGGCGGCCGTGCTTGAGGCGTTGCACGCGTCCACGGACCCGCTATGGCATAGCGTTGATCTGGAAATGCTGCCGGGGATTTCTGCTTCGCTGGCCACAGCGGCTCAGGCCGGTGCGCCGTTGGGGCATGACTTCTGCGTGATGTCGCTGTCCGACAACCTCAAACCCTGGAGCATCATCGAAAAGCGCCTGGATCTTGCTTCAGAGGCTGATCTGGCCCTGGCGTTCTACAATCCAATTTCCCGCTCGCGCCCTTGGCAACTGGGCCGAGCGCTGGAAATCGTCGCTCGTCATCGTGCACCGCATACGCCTGTGGTACTCGGGCGCGACATTGGTCGTCCGGGCCAGACCTTGCGCACCACTACCTTAGGCGAGGTGACGCCGGATCAAGTCGATATGCGCACGATGGTGTTGATCGGCTCGTCTACGACCTGCTCCTTTCCCCGTGCTGAAGGGGGGGATTGGGTATATACGCCACGCTGGTATGGTGAAAAGCCCTAACGACGCTTATAAGCACTGAACACAATGGCCCTGATGGGCCATTGTTGTTTGTGTTGTGGCAGTTAACAAAGCGCTTGTGAAATATAAAAAATTCAAGTGGGAAGTTTCAGGTGCGTGCCTTAGTTGCAGTGTCTGAATTAAACGTTTCGTGTGTGCGTACAAGGGTTGTTGTTTTAATTGTTAGAGCGGAAGGCAGTATTTAGGCCTTAGTAACATTTGGTATGGGCTTGTGTTTTGCATTGTTGTGGTGAGGAGGCTAAGTTTTATTTGCCCGGCAAGGAAAGTCCGGTTATTAAATTAAATGGAGTGTGTTGCTATGGAATTCGTTAAAAATCAGTTGCCAACCGATGAAGAAACACATCTTTTTTTTAAGGCTCTACCTGTTGTTCCTCAACCTCGATTTGCAAAACTAAGAGCTGAACCGTTGGTGCCTGAAACTACGGGTGAAGACGCTTTTATCGGGGCCAAGTCTCCTATTGTTGTTGCCTTTGCGGATGGTGTATCTCTCGAAAATCGCAAGGCAGTTATGTACAGCGTACAATTTGCAGAGAAATATTCGGATACAGTAGCGTCTCGTAAATATGAGCCTATAAAGTGGTATATGGCCTATGGGGTGGCCATAAATAACTGCGGTTGGTTTACCCCCAGTTTTATCTTTACTGATCACGATACGTCGAAAATAAATGTCACGATGGACAGCCTTGTACTGGATATTATTGCGCAGGTTGCGGGTATCAATGCAGCGGCGTTCTTGCCGTTGCTGAGCAAGGTGTTTGATACGATAAAAAAAGATAATGCACTCATTACACTGTTTGACAACAATAGTAAGGGCGATAACGTAGGTAGTTTTCAGCTAGTGCCATGCTTGGAATCCAAGGAGGGTATTCCCGTTGCTGTCTTTGCCGGCTTGGAGTGTGCGTTCAAGTCTGTAGAAGGTGGAGCATGGTTCTGGAAATGGAAAAGTTCAAACCTGAAAGTGCAAAAGGCATCGTCGATGATTAATATGAACTACGACAGTTACAAACGTGTCGAGCCTATGATTCTCGACTGGTTAGGTCAAGAGCAAGATGATTTCTTTAAATCGTTAAAAAAGCCCTAAGATAATTAATCTATACGGGGTTGACGATTATTTCAGGTCGATTGGGTTTTAATAATACTTATGTTGGCAGCGTTCGTTGAGCGCTGCTTCATATCAGGTGCGCTATGAAGGGAAGCCATAAGTGATGCGTGACTATGAAATGAAGGTTGTATCAGGTCAGTTAGTTCTATTGCATAAAACGTTAACCGATCAGATTAAAAAAGATGTTTTGAATAGCCAGTTATATGCGCAGTTATACGCCAGTGTTAAGGCTGATAAGTTTTCTGAAACAATAGCGTGGGACGCGCGGCTGACTCGCGCGAGAGCAGAGTTGAAATGGTCTGCACCTTTTACACTGGCTAGACGCCCGCAGCCTGCTGACAAAGCAAATATCAATGCGACCACGCTGATCATGGAGCAGTTTGCCCATGCTCCACATTTTGATCCATCTTCGATGGAGGAGGCGATTAGGAGTGGGTTGAACGCGTTGGCTAGCTCGCTAAATGCACAGAAAGTTTTTTTTGATTCGGTGCTGCGGGTGACGAAGTCTGATTCATCGTTGAAGACCGCTGAGCGTTCAGAGGTTCTTATGTACGTTAGCGTGGTCAACCCTGAAGCCCACATGATTGATGTTCAGGTCGGCTTTTCCGTGCATCAGTTATTGGACGAACATTTATTCGATCAATGGTTCGCAGGTAAGTTTGTTATCGGGTCAATGTTGTTATCAGTCTCGGAATTTGAACTGGATACGTCAGCGTTCAGCGACATGAGAGGCAGCGTCTTGGCCGGTCTTGACGGGGCTGAGGCGACCCTGATTGTGGATCTCGATTTGCCGCCGCCTTTAGTTGGTACTCTCCCTTAGACGTTTGAGTGCATTGGCAGCAAAAGCCATAGGATGGCATCAGCACAAGGAGTGCAACATGAGTCTTATAAATTGTTCTTTCAGTAACCAAGAATCTCCCTGCTTTCGGCCAAAACAGCCGGTACTCGGGAGAGCAATCCCATGAGTAGTCGAGCAATCATTGCAGGCGGCAGTGTTGTGTCGTTTGTAGACGGCATTGTGGATCAAGATCAAACCGACATCATGAACAGTATTGGTTATGCACAGCTCATGGCCGATCGGTACTGTGATCGTGTGACTCAACTGACCGATTGGTTTGAGGTTTTCACCAACGTATTGATGGATGTAGGGTGGGAAGTGGATGAGGAGATCATGGACGCCGATGTGGTGGTCCAAAATGCCTATGACAGCCTGGAAGAGGCTGCGCTGCTCAACCTGCAGGGGCTGAAACAAGCGTCGCTGAAAAAAGGGATAAGGGAATCAATTGAGGCGTTGCGGCTTGATTCCATCGCTCAACAGATCTTTGAGGGGCATAGTCGCTCCGGCAACATTGCTTATTATCAGTTTGTGCCTTGTGAGCCTCGTAAGGAATTAGGCAATTACATATATGTGAGTGGGTTACGAGTCACATCCCGTAGGAATGTAAAAAATATATTGTTCAATGGTCGAGTCCTTCGTGAAACCGATGTTCTCGACACGCAATTAATATGGGCCGGTTTTTATCTGAAGCGAGAACATTACGACAGTCACCGGGCTAATACAGTGAAGGAGCTGGCCTCTGTTCGAGAAAATTTTTTTAGGAAGCTGAAGCACTGAGCTAACTCGATTCGTTCCTGGAGCGGGAGTGGCACAGACCGCTCAAGGCACTAAATAGCCTTTTATCCCGGTAAAGATAATCTGTGCCGCCAAGGCGCACACGAATAGCCCCATTAGGCGACTAACAATTTGTAAGCCTTGATCGCCCAGAATGCGCTCGATTCTGTTGGACAGATAAAGCACCAGACCCACCGTCAGGCTGGCCATGATAATGCTCATAATCGCCATAAGCTTATCGTCCCAGTGGGGCTGGCTGATGCCCATGACCAACAGCGCACCAATGGTGCCGGGGCCAACAGTAAGCGGGATCGTCAACGGCACGATGGTGACGTCTTGCTGAACATTGTCGCTCTGCACCGCAGACTTGCCTTGGGCCATGCCCAGTGCCGAGATGAACAACACACTGCCGGCGCCAATGCGAAATGCATCTACTGTGATGCCAAAGACGCTAAAAATTACCCGTCCAAACAAGTACAGCAATACGCTTGAAATCAGTGTGGCCAGCGCCACTTTCCAAGCCAGGCGGCGCCGTTCCTTGTTTGAATAGCCGCGGGTCAGGCTGATAAAACAGGACAGAACGAAGAACGGGCTGTAGAGCACCAGCATCTTCAAATACACACTGAACAAAACATGCAGCATGGTCTGGGCTCACATCGCAGTAGGGGGCGCCGAAAGTCTATCAGGGGTTTTGCGGTCTGTCGGTACGGCCAAGCAAGGTAGTTAGGACGGTTGAGCCTGGGATTGACGCAGCTCACGTTGAGCAACCCAAAATTCGACCAGTTCGCGCAGTTGCGACAGTTCGACAGGCTTGGCCATGTGGCCGTCCATACCCGATTGGCGCGCACGTTCTTTGTGTTCGGCCAGAATGTGCGCGGTTAACGCTACCACTGGTGTGCGTACGCGCTGATGGCTGACTTCCCAGGCGCGCAATTGTTCGGTGGCTGAAAAACCATCCAACACCGGCATTTCACAATCCATGAGCACCAGGTCGTAGCGCTGGGTTTTCATGGCTTGCAGGGCTTCGGCACCGTTACTGGCCGTGTCGGGGTGCAAGTTGAGTTTGCTCAACATGCCGCGAATGACCTTGGTCGAGATGTTGTTGTCTTCGGCCACTAGAATGCGGAAGTTGCTGGGCACGGTAATTGGTGCAGCAGGGCCATTGCCCAAGGTATGTGCCACTGCATTCCCGTTGTTGCGTTGGGTCAGTTCGTCAGCCAAGGTGGTTTTCAGGGTGTAGCCGGCCACGGGTTTGGCCAGAATGCGCTTGATACCGCAATTGCGTGCAATGATCTTGCTCGGCGCGTTGCTGATGCCCGTGAGCATCACCAGTAGGATGTCGTGATTGAGACTTGGATCTTCTTTGATTTTGGCGGCCAGCTGCATGCCAGTCATGCCGGGCATGTTCTGGTCCAGCAAGACAATGTCGAAGTAATCACGCAGGTGCGCCTTGGTGCGCAGTAGGGCGAGTGCTTCTTTACCGGAGGCGGCGGCGCTGACATTCAACCCCCAAGCCGAACATTGCTGCACCAAGACTTTACGGCAGGTGTCGTTGTCATCGACGACCAGCACTCGGGCGCCTTTGAGCGGGCCGTCCAGATCTGAGGTCGGGTGCTCAAGAAGTTGCGGGTCTAGCGGCAGGGTCAGCCAGAAATTGGTGCCTTTGGTTTGCCCGGTCTTGATCCCGAACTCACCGCCCATCAAGGTGATCAGTTGGCGAGCAATCACCAGCCCCAAATGGCCGCCCAGGCGGGTGGCCGCGAGAAAGTTTTTGCTGTGCAGTTCAGCGTTTAACAGTGCGTCGCGCTCCTCATCGTTCATAGGCTGCCCCGAGTCCTGAACGGCAATACGTAGGCGTGGCGGGTCACTGCGTTCTTCTAGGGCGACCACGATCAGGATTTCGCCCTCGTCGGTCTTCTTCAGCGCGCTTTCGAGCAGGCTCAGCAAGGTTTGGCGCAAGCGTGTGGGGTCGCCGCTGATTACGCGTGGCACTTGCGGTTGGATAAAACTGATGAGTTCGACGTTTTGCTGTTCAGCCTTGGTGCGGAAGATGCTCAGGCAGTCATCAATGAGCGCGTTAAGGTCGAACTGCACATCGTCGAGTTCGATCTGCCCGGACTCCAGTTTGGAGATGTCGAGGATTTCGTTAATCAGTGTCAGCAGTTCGTTGCCCGCACTGTGGATGGTCTGCACGTAATCGCGTTGCTTAACAGATAACGGCGTACCGAGCAGCAATTCCGTCATGCCCAATACGCCGTTCATTGGCGTTCTAATCTCATGACTGATCTTGGCCAGAAACTCGGCTTTGGCATTCACTTCGGCATTACTGGCGGCTAGGTCGCAGCTGATGCTGAATTCGTCTTCCTTGATGCTCCGGGTACGCTCGCTCAAAGCGACGCTCATTAGCAAACCGCTGACACACACCACGCTCATCAGGGCCAGTACCAGCTCTTGCGGGGCAATCAGGGTCAAGCCCAGCAGAGACGGCAGAATCACGAGCGTGCCGGTATTGAATATCACCATCGCTACAACAAATAGGCGGGCCGGTCGGTAGCCTTGTTGCCAGTGGTAAACCCCCACCAGCAGGATGCTAAGGCTTGCCAGCCCGACCAGTGCGTAAGTAATCAGGTTAAGCGGGAGGCTGTCGAAGAACAGCAGCAACAGGCCGCAAATGCCGATGATAAGAATGTCGATCAGCAGCAGTTTGTGCAGCGGGTGCGGGCCTCGCGTGGAGAAAAAGCTGTAGGCGAACATCAGTCCGCAAGGCGCAGTCAGTACAAGCGCCAGATATGCGCCCGGGGTTTGCACGCTGTGCCACTCGGGAACCCAAGGCCCCAGCAAGTTTAAAAACAGCGCGGAGCTTGTCAGTAGCAAGGTTTCGCAGAGGGCAAGCCACAGGCTGCTGACCATGCGCGATAAGCTAAAGCGCATCAGGTTGTGCAGCACCAGCATCGCCAAGCAGCCGAGCAACAGCCCATAGAGCAAGGGCATGCCTTGGTCGGCAGCGAGCATGACGGCGGTACTGAGGGTAATGTGCGGGCGCAACTGGTGCTCAGACACCATGCGCAGATAAATATCCAGAGGCTGAGTGGCCTGAGGCAAGGGCAGCAGGTAGTCGCTGCTCGATAGCGGCTTCTCGGATTGAGGCAGGGTATTGCCGGTGGTCACTTCGGAAATCAGCCCATGGTCGTCTAGGGCATACAAATCCAGACGTGCCAGATCGGGGGCGAAGACTCGCAGGATCTGCTCATGTTTATCGGGCTGTAACCGGAATCGTACCCACAGCGCTTCGCCGGGCTCGGCGGGCACCATCTGCTCAAGTTCGATGGGCGTAAATTGGTTGTTGAATCGGGCTGAGCGTATATCGCTCAGTTGCAGGTCGCCTTGAGGGTCTGAAAGCACAGACCAATTACCGCCTGGTGCAGCGTAGGCAGGTGTCAGGCAGAGCAGAGTCGTCAGCAGAGTGACGGTGATTCCTATGGCGATCCTAAGCCAGCGCACGGTGAGATCCCTTCGTAGTTTGAAGCCAGAGGCGGTAACTATGCGCGGCGCTGGAATAGTTAGGCAAGGGCGATCCGCCCCTGCCTATCCATATGGGTTGCTTATTCCTGAGACTCACCGCGTTCGCGTGCAATGGCTCGGTAGCCAATATCATTGCGATAGAAACAGCCATCCCATTCGATGGCTTTGGCCAGTGCATAGGCCTGCTTTTGTGCCGCTTCAACGGTGTCGCCCATTGCCGTTGCACACAGTACGCGACCACCTGCGGTCACGACTTCGCCAGCGGCATTCAGTGCGGTACCTGCGTGGAACACTTTGCCTTGCAGTTGTGCTGCGGCGTCCAGTCCTTGGATGACAGCGCCTTTAGCGTAGTCGCCAGGGTAGCCGCCTGCTGCCAAAACAATCCCCAGGCTTGGACGTGGGTCCCATTGCGCTTCAACCTTGTCCAGCGCCTGAGCCAGCGCTGCCTCAACCAGCAATACCAGGCTCGACTGCAGACGCAGCATTACCGGTTGGGTTTCAGGGTCGCCGAAGCGGCAGTTGAACTCGATCACTTTAGGGTTGCCAGCTTTGTCGATCATCAGGCCTGCATACAGGAAACCGGTGTAGACGTTGCCTTCTTCGGCCATGCCGCGCACGGTTGGCCAGATCACCAGGTCCATCACGCGCTGGTGAACGTCGGCAGTGACCACAGGAGCGGGGGAGTAAGCACCCATGCCGCCTGTATTCGGGCCGGTGTCAGCGTCGCCGACGCGTTTGTGGTCCTGGCTGGTAGCCATTGGCAGTACGTTCTTGCCGTCGACCATGACGATGAAGCTGGCTTCTTCGCCGTCGAGGAACTCCTCGATCACTACGCGTGAACCGGCCTCGCCAAATGCATTGCCCGCGAGCATGTCACGCACGGCGTCTTCCGCTTCCGTCAGGGTCATGGCGACGATCACGCCTTTACCGGCTGCCAGGCCGTCAGCCTTGATCACGATCGGCGCGCCGACCTTTTGCAGGTAAGCCAGGGCCGGTTCGATCTCAGTGAAGTTCTGATAATCGGCGGTTGGGATCTTGTGACGTGCCAGGAAATCCTTGGTGAACGCTTTCGAGCCTTCCAACTGCGCGGCGCCAGCGGTTGGGCCGAAGCAGTCCAGGCCGCGTGCGCGGAACAGATCAACCACACCAGCAACCAGTGGGACTTCCGGGCCAACGATAGTCAGCGAAACGTTCTTCTCGGCAAAATCAGCCAATTGCTCAAGGGCCAGCACGTCGATAGCGACGTTCTCGCACTTGGCTTCAATGGCGGTACCAGCGTTGCCTGGGGCAACAAAAACTTTAGTGACACGCGGGTCCTGAGCTACTTTCCAGGCCAGTGCGTGTTCACGGCCACCGCTGCCAATGATGAGGACGTTCAAGTCAGACTCCTTCGGAGAAGTTATAAGCTGCAAGCTGCAAGTAAAAGCAAATGTGTGGTGCTCTTACTGACCCTTGAAGCTCTAAATTATTGAGGCTGCAAGTGCCAGGAAAAGCGACACATATCCGCTCCAACTTGCCGCTTGCAGCTAAACGCTTGCCGCTTTGTCTTAATGACGGAAATGACGCATGCCGGTGAACACCATGGCAATGCCTGCTTCATCGGCGGCGGCAATCACTTCGTTGTCGCGCATCGAACCACCAGGCTGGATCACCGCGGTGATACCGGCCTTGGCGGCGTTGTCGATGCCGTCACGGAACGGGAAGAACGCGTCCGATGCCATCACGGCACCCTGTACCTGCAAGCCTGCGTGTTCTGCTTTGATCGCGGCAATGCGAGCCGAGTTTACGCGGCTCATCTGGCCTGCACCGACACCGATGGTCTGACGGCCTTTGGCGTAGACGATGGCGTTGGACTTCACGTACTTGGCCACTTTCCAGGCGAAGATCAGGTCGTTGATCTCTTGTTCGGTCGGTGCGCGTTGGGTCACTACTTTGAGGTCTTCGCTGCCGATCATCTGGATGTCACGGCTCTGCACGAGCAGGCCGCCATTGACGCGTTTGAAGTCCCAGGCCGGTGCACGGTCTGCGCTCCACTCGCCGCAAGCCAGCAGGCGCACGTTGGCTTTGGCGGCCACGATGGCGCGCGCTTCTTCGCTGACGGACGGGGCGATGATCACTTCAACGAATTGACGCTCAACGATGGCCTTGGCGGTTTCAGCGTCCAGCTCACGGTTGAAGGCGATGATGCCGCCGAAAGCCGATTCGGTGTCAGTGGCGTAGGCCAGTTCGTAAGCCTGGCGGATGCCGCCTTCGGCGTCCGGGCTAACGGCCACGCCGCACGGGTTGGCGTGCTTGACGATCACGCAAGCCGGCTTAACGAAGCTCTTCACGCATTCCAGCGCGGCGTCGGTGTCGGCCACGTTGTTGAAGGACAGCTCTTTACCTTGCAATTGGGTCGCGGTAGCGATGCCAACTTCGGCAGGCTTGGCTTCAACGTAGAACGCTGCGCTTTGATGCGGGTTCTCGCCGTAACGCATTTCCTGCGCTTTGATGAACTGGCTGTTGAAGGTGCGCGGGAATTGGCTGCGACCTTCAGTGCTCAGGGTTTCAGCCGCCTGGTTAACGGTGCCCATGTAGTTGGCAATCATGCCGTCGTAGGCGGCGGTGTGTTCAAACGCCTTGAGCATCAGGTCGAAACGTTGTGCGTAGGTCAGGCCGCCAGCCTTGAGGCTTTCTAGGACGTTGGCGTAATCACCGGCATTGACCACGATGGCCACGTCTTTGTGGTTTTTGGCAGCGGAGCGGACCATTGTCGGGCCGCCGATATCGATGTTTTCGATAGCAGTCGGCAGGTCGCAGCCTGGCTTGTTGATGGTGGCTTCAAACGGGTAGAGGTTAACGGCTACCAAGTCGATCGGCTTGATGCCGTGCTCGTTCATGATGTCGTCGTCAATGCCGCGACGGCCAAGGATGCCGCCGTGGATTTTCGGGTGCAGGGTTTTCACCCGGCCGTCCATCATTTCCGCGAAGCCTGTGTAGTCCGCGACTTCCACTGCGGACACGCCGTTGTCTTGCAGCAGCTTGAACGTACCGCCAGTGGACAGAATCTCGACGCCGAGGGCTTCCAGTTCACGGGCGAAATCAAGGATTCCGGTTTTATCGGAAACGCTGATTAGAGCGCGGCGGATCGGCAGGCGGGTAGTCTGATCGGTCATCTTGATTTCCATCAAAAGCAAAGGAGTCAGCAAAAAAGGCGGCCTGTTTTATCAGGACGCCTTTCAGGTTTGATTGAATGCTTACAGCAGATCGTACTGTTTGAGTTTTTTGCGCAAGGTGCCGCGATTGAGTCCTAGCATCTCGGAGGCTTTGGTCTGGTTGCCCTTGACGTAGTTCATAACGCACTCGAGCAGAGGGGCCTCGACTTCGGAAAGCACCAGGTTGTACACGTCCGTGACTTCAGCGCCCTCCAGGTGGGCGAAATAGTTGTGCAGCGCCTTTTCGACACTCCCGCGAAGGGTCTGACCTTCTTCGCTTGGCGTATTAAGGTGCTGTTTCAAATTGACGTTGTCGCTCACGGGCGTTGTTCCACTCACTAATGTCTCGGTCATCATCGTCATGCGGCCACCCATCCTTCGTCCCCTGTTGCCAGGCTCTTGTGTCGTTCGGCGAAAAACGCCTGAACGTTGGCGCATTGTGCTTCCGTATCTTCTAAACGATTGAAGTGGGCGCGGAACTCCTTGGCGCCCGGCAAGGTTGCGAGATACCAACCGACATGCTTGCGGGCAATACGTACCCCCAATACCTCCCCATAGAAGGTGTGCAGTGCGGCCAGATGCTCTAGCAGAATACGTTCCACTTCGCTCATCTCCGGTGCCGGCAACAGCTGGCCGGTACGCAGAAAATGATCAACTTCGCGGAAAATCCAGGGCCGCCCTTGAGCCGCCCTGCCTATTAACAGCCCATCAGCGCCGGTGGCGTTGAGCACATGCCGGGCCTTGTGGGGTGAATCGATGTCGCCGTTGGCAAACACCGGGATCGACACCGCCTGCTTGATCGCGGCGATGGTGTCGTACTCGGCGTCCCCGGTGTACAAGTCGGCACGGGTTCTACCGTGAACCGCTAACGCTTGAATCCCGGCCTGTTCGGCGATTTTTGCCACCGTGAGGCCGTTCTTGTTGTCCCGGTCCCAGCCGGTTCGGATCTTCAGGGTGACCGGCACATCAACCGCAGCCACAACGGCCTGCAGGATCTCGTTCACCAAGACTTCGTCTTTCAGCAACGCGGAGCCGGCGGCCTTGTTGCAGACCTTTTTTGCCGGGCAGCCCATGTTGATATCAATAATCTGTGCACCCAGTTCCACGTTGGCCCTGGCGGCATCTGCCAGCATCTGTGCATCGCCGCCGGCGATCTGTACCGAGCGGGGCTCGGGATCACCGTCGTGAATCATGCGCAGGCGCGATTTACGACTGTTCCAGAGACTCATGTCACTGGTCACCATTTCCGAAACGACCAGACCTGCGCCCATCCGCCGACAAAGCTGACGAAAGGGCTGGTCGGTGACACCCGCCATAGGGGCGAGAATCAAACCGTTGTGCAATGTATATGGGCCGATGCGTACCGCCGACATAGGACTTCCCTGTTGTGGGGCCGGATCTTGGGAGTTCGAAAAAGGGTTGGCATGATACCCGCTCTCGATGACTGGATAAAGACGAAATTGGATGATTTTTGAACAATTGGGGCTGAAAGCTAGCTTTCAGCCAGCTGCAAGCTTCGAGCTTCGAGCTGCAAGAAGAAGCAAATCTGCTCTTAGCTTCTAACTTGCGGCTTGCCGCTTATCGCTAAAAGCGCAGCGCGCTCATTCCGGGGAATGAAAACTCAGGCTGTAATTCACCGCTTTCGGGCCAGGGTCAAGGATGTCTAAAGCAATGTGAATAGGCGTCTGAGGCGGCATTTCAGTCTTGCCGGTCAGGTCGCCACTCAGGTATTCGCCGGGCTTGAAGCGACGACTGGCGATCATTTTTCCGTTCAGGTCGGCAAAACGCAGTTCAAGCAGCGGAAAGGGCTGAGAAAACGGGGCGCGGTTGTAGAGGATCGCATCCACCACCAGCGCTCCGGCGAACTCAGGGTGGCTACGTACCACCAGGTTGCTGCTTTTAATGCGATCTATGTCGACCTTAGTGGGCACCGTGCAGCCAATTTGCGGGCACAGTTGCTGAAACAGTGGGCGATATTGGTCTTGGCGGGCCAGTTCGTCGAAGTGATTGGCAATGTATTGCCCGGCCAGTGCTGCAGCGGCCAGCAGCACCAATAACATCCAGAACAGACGCTTGCCCCACGGCGTGCGACGTTTTTGCCAGTCCAGGTGTAAAGGGTCGTCTACCAGATCCTGCAACATGTCCTCACGCACGCCCGGCTCGCTGCGTTTGTGTGTGTGTTTGACCAGCGATGGCGGGGCCAGTGGCTCATCGTCATCGTTGTCATCAATGGCCGACAGGTGTTCGACGCGACCCCCAAGCTCATCGTGATCCTCTTTGGATAACTTGAGCGGTGGTGTGTCATCGGGCTCGTCGAGGTCCAGGGACAGAGACGGTTCAGTGCGCCCTGTGTCAGCAGGCTCGATGTCTTGCTCGATGGCTTTTTCTGCGGCCTTGGCGGCGAGGGCCGACGTCTCGGCGCGTTCTGCCGCCGAGTCGCTGAAAAGGCTGTCAGACCACTGGCCTTCTTCTGCGTCGACCGTGTCACGACGTGCGCTCAGGGCGCTGTCTCTGCTCTTGTGCGGCTGGCCAAAACTTTTGCTGGGCTGAATTTCCAGCTCTTCAAGCTTGGCCAGTTCTTTGTCCAGATCCAGATGTTCGAGGTCCAGTTCGGCCGCTTCCCAGTGCGCAGGCTTGACTGCCTTGGGCACGACTGGCGGCTCGATTACCTCGGGCTCTGCCGCAAGTGGCGTCACAGTTGTGGGCAACTGCTCTTTTTCAGTGCCTTTATTCAGCAGTTGCTGTGCGGCATTGAACACTTGCAGGCAGGCACCACAGCGCACCACTCCGCGAGCCATGCTCAATTGAGAGTGGCTGACACGGAAGCTGGTTTGGCAATGTGGGCACTGTGTTACGAAGCTATCGCTCATGCGGCCATCCGGGTTAGGCAGGCGGTCATTCTAGCGCCGACGACCACTGATGCGCACCCAGCCATCGCGATTGGCAATGGGGTCCAGATCAAAGTCTTGAGCATAAGCTGCGGCGACATCTTCGCCTTGTTCGGCGAGGATGCCGGACAGTGCTAAACGGCCACCTGGCTTGACCAGGCTCGACAGTTGTGGTGCCAGCGAGACCAGCGGGCCGGCCAGAATGTTGGCAACCAGTACATCGGCCTGAACCTGAGGCAGGTCTTCTGGCAAGTACAGCGGGAACAGCTCGGGAGCGATGTGGTTGCGCCCGGCGTTATCGCGCGAAGCTTCCAGTGCTTGCACGTCGATATCGGTGCCGACCGCTTCTTTGGCGCCCAGCAGCAGCGCGGCGATGGCCAAAATGCCCGAGCCGCAGCCGAAGTCCAGCACGTTGCAGTCTTTGAGGTCCTGACCGTCCAGCCATTCGAGGCACAGCGCGGTGGTGGGGTGGGTGCCGGTGCCGAAGGCCAGGCCCGGATCGAGCAGCAGGTTGACGGCTTCAGGCTCAGGAGCGGCGTGCCAGCTTGGGACGATCCACAAGCGCTGGCCAAAACGCATCGGCTCGAAATTATCCATCCAGCTGCGTTCCCAGTCTTGGTCTTCGATGACTTCGGCGTGGTGCTCAGGCAGCGGCGAGCCGGTCAGCAGTTCTAGATGAGACAGCACGAGCTCAGCTTCGGTGTCGCCTTCGAACAGTGCCAGCAAATGGGTGTGCGACCACAGCGGGGTGGTGTTGAGTTCTGGCTCGAAGATCGGTTGGTCTTCGGCATCCATAAACGTGACAGAAACGGCGCCGACTTCGAGGAACGCGTCTTCGTAGGTTTCGGCTTGTTCTGGGCTGATGGCGAGGCGTACTTGCAGCCAAGGCATGGCGGGCACCTTTGAAAAATAAGAGTGTGCAGCCAGAAGGGCTGCGAGAAACGCGCCAGTTTACGCGAGCGTGGGCTTGGGTGGTATGCAAAAAGAGCGCAACTAGCCGTTGTGAGACGAAGGTGATGTCAGCTGTCGCATTGATGGGAAATCTCAAGGTAACAAAGCCCGTAGGAAGCTTAAAAGCCGACCTCAAATAGCACTGATTACCATTTGATAATAATTTTCAGGCCGCGTACTCTCGCCCCGTTTTCTGTCTGGATAAGGAGATCCATCGTCAGCCTAAGGAGTTGGACGTCATGTTTTGGCCCTGGAATTAGCACAACACTTGTTGCTGCGTCATTGGGGCCGCGGGGCTTCAACGGTATCTCACGCTTTATCGACTGCTAACCACAATAACTAACCAGAGCTCAGATCATGACTCGAAGCAAACTCCCTTTTCTGATGGCAGCGTTCAGTTCCTTGAGCCTCACGGCATGGGCCGAAGACGATACTTCACCCGGTGCACTGAACATGCAGGCCACTGTGGTTTCGGCCACGCGAACTGAAGCCACTATTGCGTCGATTCCGGGCTCGGTGCAGGTCATTGACGAGCAACAAATACGCGAGCAGAGCGGAGCGGGGCGTCGGGTATCCGACATTCTTGGTCAACTGGTGCCAGGTATTGCGCCGTCGTCCGGCGGGATGAGCAACTTCGGACAGACCCTGCGCGGGCGAAGCATCCTGGTGCTGATTGACGGCGTTTCGCAAAACTCCACGCGAGACAACTTTCGCCAACTCAATAGCATTTCGCCCTCCAGTATCGAACGCATTGAGGTGGTATCGGGGGCCAGTAGTGTTTATGGCGCCGGAGCTTCGGGCGGGATCATCAACATCATTACCAAGCGCAATCAGGGGCAGGACCTCGCTTTTAGTAGCCGTCTGGGGCTGACGACGGGCACAAACCTCAACTCCAAAGGTTTTGCCTACGAGCTTTTTCAAAGTGCCACCGGGCGTAAAGATGCGTTGGACTGGTATGTTTCGGCAGGTGGGGTGCAGCGTAACGATCTGTTCGATGGTGACGGCAAGCGCATACCCCAGGACACTTCGCAGGGCAGCAACATGGACACCGAAACCTATGACCTTCAAGGTCGTTTCGGTTATGAACTGGATGCCGACAAAAAGCTGAGCTTGTCTTTGCAGGACTACAAGGATCAGCAAGACACCGGCTACACCAAAGATCCGAGTAACAAGCAGCAGGCCGTGGCGATTAAAGGTTTAGTGCTGGATGACCAGCCATACACCCACACCCAGGCCGTCAATCTTAACTACAGCGACGCGGATTTCTATGGGCAAGGCTTGCAGATAGAAAGCTATTGGCGGCGTGCCGACGCGCTGTTCTTTCCTGATTTGGCACGCGGCAAGGCCGGAATTTCGAACAACAACAGCGTGCAGGATGTGTATGGCTTGCGGGCGGCCATCGACAGCGCGCTCCCGTCCATCGGCAAGGCGACCGGCAACCTGGTGTGGGGCGCTGACTATGACAATGAGCACTCCCGCCAACGTGGCGATCAGTACACCGCCAACGGTCTGGTTTACAGCAAAACAGGCGAAACGTTTGAGCTGGGCCCGGACATTAACACCACCACCAAAGCGCTGTTCGGGCAAATGTCTTGGGACATCGGCGACTGGACGCTACGGGGTGGTGTTCGCCGTGAATGGATCGAAAGCAAAGTCGCCGACAGCATTGCCTATGGCGAAATCGTGCAAACCGGCAAGCGTGCGGTCTTGCCCGGCGACACGCTTAACTATGGCGCCACGCTCTATAACCTTGGCGCGGTTTACCACCTGAGTGGCAATCAGGATGTGTTTGCCAACTTCAGCCAGGGCTTTTCACTGCCGGACCTCCAGCGTTTTATGCGTGACGTGCAGAGCAACTTCAATATCCAAAGCCTTAATGCCCAAGCCATCAAGGTCAACAGCTACGAGTTGGGATGGCGGGGTAACTGGGATCAGTGGCAAGCCGACACCACGGTCTATGAAAACACTTCAGATGTGACGCAGTTCTACGATGCCAACGATCGGGTATTACGCTTGATCAACCAGAAGGAACGCGTGCGCGGCATCGAGAACAATTTGATCTGGCGCATGACCGACAGATGGTCGCTGGGCGGCACCTATGCTTGGGCTAAAGGTGAAACCCGGCAAAACGGCAAATGGATCGACTTGCCGGCGACCCGCGTATCGCCTGCTAAAACCACGGTGTTTGTCGGCTATAAAGAAGACGCCTACGACCTGCGCCTGCAGGCCATGCGACTTGCCAGCTACGACGCGGCGGCCAAAGACAACAATGGTCGCGAGATCAACGGCTACACCCTGGTCGACCTGTTGGGTTCGGTCGAGTTGCCGCGGGGGCGACTGGAAGGTGGCATTTACAACCTGAGCAATCGAACCTACGAAAACGCCTTCGCCCAAGCCAATGCCCGCGCACCTTATGCCAATGCACAAGGCCGGACGCTGGGCGCCAGTTATTCGATTGATTGGTAAGCCAGGGCCAAAATCAGCTTTACAGTCGGGAGGTCTACAGCCTCGCCTCCAGACACAACAAAGCCGCTCGAAAGCGGCTTTGTTGAGCAGAAAACAAACTTACTTGTTAGCCAGTTTGTGTTCCAGGTAGTGAATGTTGACGCCGCCTTTGCAGAAGCCTTCGTCATTCACTAGATCGCGGTGCAGCGGGATGTTGGTTTTGATCCCGTCGACCACGATTTCGTCCAGCGCATTGCGCATGCGGGCCATGGCTTCGTCACGGGTCGAGCCCCAGGTGATCAGCTTGCCGATCAGGGAGTCGTAGTTGGACGGAACCTTGTAACCGCTGTACAGGTGCGAGTCGACGCGAACGCCGTTGCCGCCCGGTGCGTGGAAGTGCTTAACCAAGCCAGGGCTCGGCATGAACGTTGCCGGGTCCTCAGCGTTGATCCGGCATTCCAGCGAGTGACCGTGAATATTCACGTCAGCCTGGGTGAACGACAGCTTGTTACCTGCGGCGATGCTCAACATCTCTTTAACGATGTCGATGCCAGTGACCATTTCGGAAACCGGGTGCTCAACTTGCACGCGAGTGTTCATCTCGATGAAGTAGAAACGACCATTTTCATACAGGAACTCGAAAGTGCCTGCGCCACGGTAGTTGATGTCGACGCACGCCTTGACGCAACGCGCCAATACTTCTTGGCGAGCCTTCTCATCGATACCCGGTGCCGGTGCTTCTTCCAGCACCTTTTGGTGACGGCGTTGCAGCGAGCAATCGCGGTCGCCCAAGTGGATGGCGTTGCCTTGACCGTCGGAAATAACCTGGACTTCCACGTGACGTGGGTTGGTCAGGTATTTTTCGAGGTAGACCATCGGGTTGCTGAACCAAGCGCCGGCTTCTTCGCGGGTCTGCTTGGCCGCTTCGATCAGGTCTTCTTCACGGTTTACAACGCGCATGCCACGACCACCGCCACCGCCAGCGGCTTTGATGATCACTGGGTAGCCGACTTCGCGGCCAATGCGCAGTGCGGTTTCTTCGTCTTCGGGCAGCGGGCCGTCAGAACCCGGAACCGTCGGAACGCCAGCAGCGATCATGGCGTGCTTGGCCGATACCTTGTCGCCCATCAGGCGAATGGTGTCAGCTTTCGGGCCGATGAAGGCAAAGCCGGATTTCTCGACTTGTTCGGCGAAATCGGCGTTTTCAGCCAAGAAGCCGTAGCCTGGGTGGATCGCCGTGGCGCCAGTCACTTCGGCCGCCGCGATGATGGCCGGGATGTGCAGATAAGACAGGTTGGCTGGTGCCGGACCAATGCAGACGGTTTCGTCTGCCAGACCCAGGTGCATCAGTTCTTTGTCAGCAGTGGAGTACACCGCGACGGTCTTGATGCCCAGTTCCTTGCACGCCCGCAGGATGCGCAAGGCGATCTCGCCGCGGTTGGCGATCAGGACTTTTTCCAGCTTCTGAGGCTTCAACATCGTTGGCTCCCCGTGGTTCAAACGATGGTGAACAGCGGTTGGTCGAATTCAACCGGCTGACCGTTTTCTACCAGGATGGATTCGATTACACCGGCTTTCTCAGCGGTGATGTGGTTCATCATTTTCATCGCTTCAACGATGCAAATGGTGTCGCCGACTTTAACGGTCTTGCCGACTTCAACGAAGGCAGGCGAAGTTGGCGCTGGGGTGCGGTAGAAAGTGCCGACCATTGGCGACTTGACCACAAAACCGTTCAGTTTTGGTGCAGCAGGTGCTTCAGTCACGGTAGCAACCGGTGCTACAGCTACTGGAGCAGCAGCTGGCGCCTGTTGCATTGGCGCTGGTGCGTAGAACTGTTGGGCTGGAGTTTTGCTGTGACGGCTGATGCGTACGGACTCTTCGCCTTCTTTAATTTCCAGCTCGTCGATGCCGGATTCTTCCAGCAGTTCGATCAGTTTCTTAACTTTACGGATATCCATGAATCGTCAACTCCCAATGGGTCGGTCAGGGGCGTTTAGCTTGTAGTTCAAGCTGTTCCAGGGCGGCCTCCAAGGCCAGTCGATAACCGCTGGCGCCAAGGCCGCAGATCACACCTACTGCAACGTCGGAGAAGTAGGAGTGATGGCGGAAAGGTTCGCGTTTGTGCACGTTAGACAAATGCACTTCGATGAATGGGATGCTCACCGCCAGCAGCGCGTCACGTAATGCCACGCTGGTGTGGGTAAAAGCAGCCGGATTGATCAGAATAAAATCCACGCCTTCATCGCGTGCGGCGTGAATTCGGTCGATCAATTCATACTCGGCATTGCTTTGCAGGTAGAGCAAATGGTGACCGGCCTCGCGGGCTCGCTGCTCCAGGTCCTGATTGATTTGCGCCAAGGTGGTCGCGCCGTAGACGCCCGGTTCGCGGGTGCCTAGCAGGTTCAGGTTGGGGCCGTGCAGAACCAGAAAAGTCGCCATCTGCTGTTCCTTATTTTCTATGTGCAATTGTTAACGCCGGGCGACTATGCCGAAAAGCTGAATCAGTGTCCAGTTGTCTACAATAGCCAGCACGATGTCCGATGTTCGCGAAAAGTTTGTGACCAAGGCTCTAGATCTGGTCATTCGCGATGGCGACACGTTCGGCGAAGTCCGCGGCATTGATTTCACCGATGACCCGTTGGTCACTTTTTTCTACGCCATTTTTACCGAAGAGCATCAGCGCTGGCGGGCCGAACAATTGGTAGCGATCAAGCAGAGCGCGTTGTTCGGCATTGCTGGCGGTTATATCGAAGCGAACCAGTCGATAGCCTTTGAGCAAATCCAGCACCTGCGGGTTGTTCAGCACCTCGTGCTCGATCACTTTGCAACTGATGCACCAGTCGGCGTACCAGTCCAGCAAGACTGGCTGCCCGGCTGCCTTAGCCTCGGCTAACGCGCTGTCGAGCTGCGCCGGGGTCGTGATGGTCTGCCATTGCCCGGTTGTTTGCGCGCTGGCGGTGGCAGGGTTGGCGGCTTGGGAATGGCCGATAGGATTGAACGGATCACTTTGACCGCTCAGCGCGCCGAACCAGCAGGCCAGCGCATACACCAGCAACAACAACCCCAGCAGTTGCGCTAGACGCTGTCTCGGGGTTTTGTAAACGAACTCCAGCGTGCCTAGAAACAGGCTCACGCCTGCCGCGAGCAAGCCGATCAGCAACAACGTGACCGGGCCGGGCAACACACGGCTGAGCAAACCGATGGCCAAGCCGAGCAGCAGCACGCCGATGGCGTTTTTTACGCTGACCAGCCATGGCCCACTTTTTGGCAGCCACGCCGCGCCGCCGGTGGCGACCAGTAACAGCGGGGCGCCCATGCCCAGTCCGAGGGCGAACAGCTTTAAACCGCCCCCCAAGGCATCGCCACTGGCGCTGATGTACAGCAGCGCCCCGGCCAAGGGGGCCGAGACACACGGCGACACCAGCAAGCTGGAAACCACACCCAGCACCGCCGCGCCCCACAGCGAACCGCCTTGGGTGCGACCGGCAATACGGTCCAGCCGATTGCTGATTGACTGTGGCAACTTCAGCTCGAACACGCCAAACATTGCCAACGCAAAAATGGCGAAGAACAGCGCAAAAGGCACCAGCACCCACACTGATTGCAGGCGGGCTTGTAGATTGAGTTGCGCACCGAACATGCCCATCAGCGCACCCAGCAGCGCAAAACAGGCAGCCATCGGCAGCACATAGGCCAGCGACAGGCTAAAGCCACGCAACCCCCCGACTTGGCCGCGCAAGACCACACCCGACAAAATCGGCAGCATCGGCAACACGCATGGCGTAAACGTCAGGCCTAACCCCGCGAGGAAGAACAGCGCGAGTTCGCGCCAGTTCCAGGACGTTGCGGGCGCATTGCCACTCGTGGCCACTGGCGAAGCGGGTGCGCCGCCAATGCTCAGGCGTTCGGTTTCCGGTGGGTAGCACAAGCCTTTGTCGGCGCAGCCTTGGTAGGTGACCACTAGGGTGAACGGGCGTTGATCATTGGCCGGGCGCGGGATGTCGACATCGAGGATGCCGTGATAGACCTCGACGTCACCAAAGTATTCATCGTGTTTTTGCTCGCCGGGCGGCAGTTGTGCCGCGCCCAGAGCGATGTCGGCAGGTTCGGTTTTGAAGGCGAAGCGGTGCTTGTAGAGGTAATAGCCTTCAGTTGGCACGAAGCGCAGCTTGATGCTATCGGGCGTCGTGTCGATCAGATTCAGCTTGAAAGCTTCGCGAACCGGCAAAAAGTCGGCACTGTTATTAATAGCACCTAGGGTTGCGCTGGGACGGGCGTCCAGCAGGCTCGCGCCCAAGGTAGGCAGGGCGAACAGTAGGCACAGGGTAAACAACAAACGGCGCATAACACTCTCGCTAATAAAACCTGCGCGCATGATAGCGGAGTGAAGAAGTGTGTGCCGCCCCGGCTTTTGTAGGCGTTCGGTTCCTCCTGCCGAGAACGAGGCGTTTTAACGCTGTTTGGCGGGAAGGTCTTTAACGATGAATTTCAAATTAACGTCATTGCGTTTGTAGACCCATGAAATATGTCGATCAGTGGCGGTTGAGCAGGTCACGTCCATCACATCAACCAACACAATGTTAATGCTGACGCCTTCGTTCATCGGCGTTTCACACCGCACTTGTTCATACCTCAACGGCCCCACAGGTTGGTAGGTAAAGTCGCTGACACTTTTAAAGGCATGTTTTTGCAGGCTGCTCATGTCTGTCTCGTGGGCTTGAGGCAATGAAATAAGGCGTAACGTTGCGCTCAAGGCCTGTGCGTCTGACAACGCATAGGCGCGCCTCGAAAGTGGCAGGATCAGGCAGGGCCGCAGTTGCTGCTCATTCGGCGTGCACAGAGAACCGCCCGCTGACGTAATTAGAATGGCTAAATAGTTCGACTGATTTTCAACCTGCAGCGTTGCGCTTTCGGCGAGCGGCAAGTAGAGAACAAACAGAATGAAAACAGTGGGTCGCATGGGGGAGCGCCTATTGATGCCGTACGGGTCGCAGACGTTTATCGAGTCTGTTGGTACGGCATCAATTTAATATCACTCCCGCTTAGTCCGGATACTGTCAGAAGTGACAGGGTCACACCCGAAACGCTTGCACCGCCGTATTCAGTTCTGCGCCCAGTTGCAGCAGTTGCTGACTCTGCTTGCGGGCAATGCCGATGCGTTGCAAGTTGTCGTCACCCAGCAGGTGGATACGTTCACTGTGGTCACGAATGTCACTGACCGCCGCGCTTTGTTGGGCGGTGACGTCTGCAATACGCACGGCCGTGTCGGAAATGGTAGTAATCGCCCCGACAATTTCATCCAGCGCGCCGTCGGCCGCCTGCGCCTGTTGGGCGGTGGCCTGGGCGTGCACGACTTGGGCGCGCATGCCTTCAACCGATTGGCGGGCCGCCAGTTGCAGCCCCGCAATCAAGGTCTGGATCTCGCTGGTCGCCCCCGTGGTGCGCTGCGCCAAAGAGCGGACTTCTTCAGCGACTACGGCAAAACCGCGGCCCATTTCACCTGCGCGTGCGGCTTCGATGGCGGCGTTGAGTGCCAGCAGGTTGGTTTGATCGGCGATGGAACGAATCACCGTCAGCACGCCGCCAATGGTGGCTGACTCTTCGGCCAGCCGCTCAACGGTCTGGGCGTTGCCTTGTACTTCACCGACCAGAGCGTGCAGCCCGGTGAGGCTTTGGCCGATGACGCGCTGGCCTTGAGCAACGGCGGTGCCAGCACTGCGACTGGCGTCGGCGGCATGGCTGGCGTCGCCCGCGACCTGCGAAATGGTCGCCTCCAGTTCGCCCAATGCATCGCGAATTTGGCCGGTGTCTCCGGCCTGACGCGCGGCGCCGCTGTGCAGGTCGGTACTCAGTTGGGCCAAGGTTTGGCTGCTGCCCGCGACTTGCTCGGCGTTGAGGCGAATGGTGCCCACCAGGTTCACCAGATAGGCGCGCAGGCGATTGAGCGATGCCTCGATGTCCTGTAGTTCGCGATTGGTTTTACCCAGTTGAATGTCGCGGCTGAAGTCACCTTCGGCCCAGGTCGACAGCAACGGCGCTAAATACGTCAGCACCCGTGCCAACTTGCGTTGCAAGGTGTCGATTAACAGCGCAATCAGCAGGATCAGGCCGATCATCAACACTTGAATCAAGCGCACTTCGTCTTGAATCTGCCCGTGTTCGGCGCGAACCACGGGCTCCAGTTCGGCGATGGCGTGTTGAACGGCGCCGAGCTTGAGGTGAGTGGTGGTGCTGAGTTGGGTGCGTTGTTCGATTTGTGCTTGGGTGCGTTTGAGTTCGGCCGGGTAACGGGCCAGCAGGTTGCTCAACTCGCGTTTGAGATTGACCCCCGCATCTTCTGTTTGCGCGGTTTGAGTGGCATCAAGCCCCATCAGCACCGCGAAGTCGTCGTTGCCCGAGGTGCTTTTGCTGCTGATTCCGAGCAAGGGAAGGGCGTCGATTTGCTGCGCTTGAGCCTGGATGCTGGCCAGTTCGCGCTCAACGTCACCGGCCAACTCACTGCGTCCGCTGCTGACCAGTTTGTCGCGGTTGAGCGATAGCTTGGCCAGGTGCAGAGAGGCCGTGAGCAGCGGCGGTAAGTAGTGCGCAGCTTCAGGAGTGTTGGCCTCGCTGGCGTATTGGTTGAGCTGCTCAAGGCTGGCTGCTAACTCGCGTTCGGCTTGCAGCAGCAAGGCTTGCGGGTCGCCCGCCAATTTGCCAGCCGCCAGCAGTTCGGTGTTGCTGAAGGTGCTCAGGTTTTCAAGGCTGGGGCGCAGTGCATTGGCCAGCGCGGGCGGCAGCGGATTGAGTTCGGTCTTGAGTGCGTCGAGGGCGCTGTTGGCCTCGCTTAGGCGTACAGCATCGCCGCTGGCTAGGTAGTCTTCAATGTTGCGTGCGACTCGGTTCTGGAAGTGTTGCGAGAGGCTCAGATAGCGCTCCATCAACACGTAAGGCCGTTCCAGCGCCTGTTGTGACCACCATAAAGTCGCGCCTAGCGCGAGACACACGGCGACCAACAACAGTGTGTTGAGGTTGGTTAGCAGCTTCAGACGCATGTGGATTCTGCCTACTACGCAGTTAGAAGCGGCTGAAGTTATTGCACTTAGGTTACAGCGGTGTGACGAAGTCGGAGGAGTCAGATGAAATAGTGGCAATTTGCCTTAATTGGTCAAAACGCTGGACCTGGTTGCGTCCGTTTTTCTTGGCAAGGTAAAGCGCTTCATCAGCCTGCGCGGCCATTAACAGACTATCGGCCTCACCTTTGAGTTCTACCACTCCGGCGCTGAACGAACAGCGCAAGTCTGACGGTTGGGCGGGGTAGTGAATCTCCGAGAAGCGCTCACGAATCAGATTGAGCACCGCGTAAGCTGATTCTTGGTCGGTGTCAGGCATGACAATCGCAAATTCTTCACCGCCGTAACGGCCAATAAAGTCGGTTTTGCGCAGGCGCTGTTTGAGGTACAGGGCCAGGCTTTTAATGACCCTGTCGCCCATAGGGTGGCCGTAACAGTCGTTAACGCGCTTGAAATGGTCGAGGTCGAGCATCGCAAAACTCAGCGGGTTATTTTCGCGGCGCGCGCGGTAGGTGCAGTCTTCGAGCAATTGCAGGATATGGGTGTGGTTGTACAGTCCGGTCAGGCTGTCGCGCACCATGCGCGCTTTTAGGTTGCGGGCGCGGGCAGCGCGGTTACGCACAGTAGTAATGAGGTGGCGCGGCTTGATCGGCTTGGTCAAGAAGTCATCGCCGCCTTCGCTCATGGCGTCGAGCTGTTTGTCCATGTCGTCTTCGGCCGACAGATAGATGATCGGCACGCTGACGTAGCGCTCATTGTGGCGAATCACCTTGGCCAGCTCCGTGCCGGTGCAAGCTGGCATGTACATATCGAGGATGATCAGATCCGGCTGGAATTCAGCCAGTTCGGCCATCGTCTGAATCGGGTCGGTGAGCGTACGGGTGATGATGCCTGCGGTGTTGAGCAGGCGCTCGGTGTGCAGTGCCTGCGCCCGCGAGTCGTCAATGATCAGCGCCTTGTACGGCTCGTATTGCGCCACGCAGGTCAGCACTTCAATTTTTTCCATCATGCTGGAGACTTCGAGCGTGCCGGTCAGAAACGCTTGGCCACCTGCGCGCACAGCGGCCAGCCGAGTTGGTGTGTCGGTCTCGTGCTGGCTGAAAAACAGCAAGGGCAGTTTTTGTTCAAGGCCGATTTGGGCCTCGGCAGCCAGTTCCAAGCCTTGGCCGGCTTCGGCGAAATCAACGTCCATCACGATGGCGGCCGGATGGCGTTCGGCCATGGCGTGACGGAAGGCGTTGGGGCTGGCGAATGCCAAGGTGTTGAGTTCGAAAAACTCCAACTGCTTGGCCAGGCGCTCTGCCCGCTCAATGTCTTGCAGCAGGATGTAGACCGGTTTGCGCAGCGGCGGCAATGCCGTCTGTGACAGTTGATCGCCTTGGCGCAGGCCGGTGCGCGACAGGCGTTGCATCAAACGGTTGAGGTCGGTGATCAACGCGCTGCTGAGTCGGCCACGGTTGGTGGCTACCAGTTGCAACACCTCGTCGATGGCTCGCGCCAATTCCGTGTGCTCGGGCTGCTCAAAGCGTTCGGCAAAACGCAGCAGGCGCAGGTTGGCTTCGCTAAATTCAGCGAGGCCTGGGGGCGACCATTCCTGAGTCTGCAAACGCTGCCAAATTTCAAGAATTTGTCGGGCCTGATGAGTAACGCGCTGGGCGAAGTGGTGCTTTAGGCGCTCTTGGCTGGTGTCTTCTTGCTCGGTCATATCCTGGCTGCTGGGTAAGGGGCATGCTGGGGTCGAGTGGTGGCTCTATGCTAGCACCTCATTTTCAATAGAACTTATCCCTGCACGAAATTAACTCGCGCATGCCCCAAAATAGCCATCGTCCGGCCGTTCGTAGGCGAGGCTGTGCATTTGTATAGTGCCGCGTGTAAATGACCCCTGCATTGCTGCAGGTCAGCTTAGGCCCTGTACGAAATGTATCTGCGCTCGGTTATGCTGCGTTAAAAACAGGCTCGACAGCATTTCGTACAGCGCCTAGCCTCGATTTAAAGTCGTGCAAGCAAGGCACGATGAGGTAGGGTTGCGGTCGAACTGTTGACTTAAGCATCTGAAAGGACATAGCCATGCTGGACTGGAAAAAACGTGAGGGCGACGGTGCCCGCGAGTCGGTCAAGGACACTCATACAAAGCCGCGTGGCTATTTCAAAAGTATCCTGTTGAGCCGTTCCATCGCTGTGCTGGTCGGTATTTATGCCGTGGTGTGCCTAGGTCTGGGTTGGTACTGGAGCCAGGAGCCGGACTTGTTCCCGGTGCAGCAAAACGCTCAGTTGGCGGCCGAGAAAAGCGGTCAGCAAATGGTGCCGGGGTTCACCACAGTTGAAACCTTGAAAACGGTAGCCGGTACCTTGCTCAACAAGCCGGGCGGTTATCTGTCTAACGATCGTTTTCCGCCGGGTGTGCTCCTAGACAACATTCCGAGCTGGGAATACGGCGTGCTGGTTCAGGTGCGTGACCTGACCCGTGCCCTGCGCAAAGATTTCGCTCGCTCGCAGTCGCAATCGGCCGAAGACGCTGATCTGGCTAAGGCCGAGCCGCGCTTCAACTTCGACAACAAGAGCTGGATGCTGCCGTCCAGTGAGTCTGAATACCAGGAAGGCATCAACTCCCTGAGCCGTTATCAGGCGCGCTTGTCCGACCCGAATCAGAAAAACGCCCTGTTTTACGCACGTGCCGACAACCTGAACAACTGGTTAGGTGATGTGGGCACGCGCTTAGGTTCGCTGTCGCAACGTCTGTCGGCCAGCGTTGGCCGGGTCAAACTCAACACCACGCTGAAGACTGAAAGCCTGCTACCGGGCCAAGTACCGGTGGTGGATGAAGAAATCGTTGAAACCCCATGGATGCAGATCGACAACGTGTTTTACGAAGCCCGTGGCCAAGCTTGGGCGTTGTCGCACTTGCTGCGCGCCATCGAAGTCGACTTCGCGGATGTGCTGGCTAAAAAGAACGCCACCGTGAGCGTGCGTCAGATCATTCGTGAGCTGGAAGCCGCTCAGGAACCCGTCTGGAGCCCGATGATCCTCAATGGCAGCGGCTACGGCGTGCTGGCGAACCACTCGTTGGTCATGGCCAACTACATTTCCCGCGCGAACGCGGCAGTCATGGACCTTCGTCAATTGCTGTCACAAGGTTAAGTGATGGCTATTTCAGCGCTTGAGGCCGCACACCGTGCGGCCTCAGATGTCGAACAGGTTGCCTGGGTGGATCGCGATGATCGCGTGCTCGGGGCAATGCCTCGGCATCAGCTGCGTGAAAAAGGCCTGATCGGGCGCGGCACTTTTATTCTGTTATTCAACTCTGCCGGTGAACTGTGCGTACACCAACGCACCCTCAGCAAAGCGCTGTACCCGGGGTTTTGGGACGTGGCGGCGGGCGGTATGGTCGGCGCCAACGAAACGTATGCCGAGTCGGCGGCCCGTGAACTGGCAGAAGAGCTGGGTGTGAGTGGTATCCCATTGACCGCTCACGAGCGGTTCTACTTTGAAGGCCCGCAAAACCACCTGTGGTGCGGTGTTTTTTCAGGCGTCTGGGACGGCCCGTTGCAGGTGCAGCCGGAAGAAGTTCAGCACGCCGTGTTTATATCGGTGGCTGAGGCGTTGCGCCTAAGCGAGCAACAGCCTTTTTGCCCGGACTCACTGGATGCCCTGAGGCGTTATCTGGAAACGTTGTAGCCGCTGCCGCAGGCTGCCATCGGTTGCGTAGCAGCCCCGCCTTTAAAATGAAAGCGAAGGTCCTGCGGCCCTTATCGCAGCCTGCGGCAGCGGCGACAGGATTTAGATGTTTTTTGCGCTGATTGGCTATTGGGCAGCGGCCATTTTGTCGTTACACTGCGCGACCTTTTTCAGGCTCAGGCGCTTTTCCCGCCTGAGTTGCGCTGCCCCTGCCAGAGTGGGGCTTCGCGGTCGGTACACCTTGGCGCAACAGCGTCATGCACCGGCCAATTCTTTGTCCTCCATATGAGGATTGCCGGTGGCCAAAAAAGCCGCATCCTTCGCCGCCCTGGGTGGCTTGGTATTTTCCACCGACGCAGGTCGTCACTGTCCAGACTGTCGTCAGCCAGTAGACGCCTGTACCTGCAAACAAACCCTGATCCCTGCCGGTGATGGCATTGCCCGCGTGCGCCGTGAAAGCAAAGGCCGTGGCGGCAAGACGGTCACGACCATTACGGGCGTGCCGTTAGCCGAAGAGGCCCTCAAAGAACTGGCCACCGCGTTAAAAAAACGCTGTGGCACAGGCGGTGCGTTGAAAGACGGCATCATCGAGATCCAGGGCGACCACGTAGAACTGCTGTTGGCAGAGCTGGTCAAGCACGGTTTCAAAGCCAAAAAATCCGGCGGCTAGCAGCCTCTGTGAAAACCACCGCTGGGCGTGTTTTGTCGCTCGCCATGGTTTTCACAGAGCCTGTTATCGCGGGTTTCTAAACTCGGCGCCGTTGTCAGGGTCTACCCCTGTGCAGACTAAACGTCACTTTCACTCTTTAGACTGCGCCTGCCTGCTCTCAGGTTGGGCTATTTGACTTATATATAGGGGACTTCGATGTCCGTACGACGCACACGCAAAGACGATGGCAGCCAATGGACAGTTGCGGACAGCCGCAGTGTTTACGGGATTCGCCATTGGGGGGCCGGGTATTTCGCGATCAATGAAGCCGGTCGCGTTGAAGTCCGTCCGAACGGCCCGAACAGCTCGCCCATCGATCTGTACGAGCAAGTCGACGAACTGCGCAAAAGTGGCTTGTCCTTGCCATTGCTGGTGCGTTTTCCAGATATTTTGCAAGATCGAGTGCGCCAACTGACCGGCGCTTTCGATACCAACATCGAACGCTTGGAATACCAAAGCAAGTACACCGCGCTGTACCCCATCAAGGTGAACCAGCAAGAAGCGGTGATCGAGAACATCATCGCCACCCAAGACGTGTCGATTGGCCTTGAAGCCGGCTCCAAGCCTGAGCTGCTGGCCGTGCTGGCGCTGGCGCCGAAAGGCGGCACCATCGTCTGCAACGGTTACAAGGACCGTGAATTCATTCGTCTGGCACTGATGGGCCAGAAGCTGGGTCACAACGTGTTCATCGTGATCGAGAAAGAGTCCGAAGTGGACTTGGTGATCGAAGAGGCGGCCTCGCTCAAGGTTAAGCCACAGGTTGGCCTGCGCGTGCGCCTGTCGTCTTTGGCGTCGAGCAAATGGGCTGACACCGGCGGCGAAAAATCCAAGTTCGGTTTGTCGGCAGCGCAATTGCTGTCCGTGGTTGAGCGCTTCCGTGAAGCCGGTCTGGATCAGGGTATTCGCCTGCTGCACTTCCACATGGGTTCGCAGATCGCCAACCTGGCGGACTACCAGCACGGCTTTAAAGAAGCGATTCGTTATTACGGCGAACTGCGCAACCTCGGCCTACCGGTTGACCACATCGATGTGGGCGGCGGTCTGGGCGTTGACTACGACGGCACCCACTCGCGCAATGCCAGCTCGATCAACTACGACATGGACGACTACGCCGGTGTTGTGGTCGGCATGCTCAAAGAGTTCTGCGACGCGCAAGGCCTGCCGCACCCGCACATCTTCTCGGAAAGCGGCCGCTCCCTGACCGCGCACCACGCCATGCTGGTGGTGCAAGTGACCGACGTCGAGAAACACAACGACGACGTGCCAGTGATCGAAAACAAGGAAAACCTGCCCGAGACCGTGCAATGGCTGGTGGACCTGCTAGGTCCGACCGACATTGAAATGGTCACCGAAACCTACTGGCGCGCGACGCACTACATGAGCGACGTGGCCACCCAGTACGCTGACGGCAAAATCACCTTGTCGGAAAAAGCCCTGGCCGAGCAATGCTACTTCGCCGTGTGCCGCCGCCTGCACAACTCGTTGAAAGCGCGTCAGCGTTCGCACCGCCAAGTGCTGGACGAACTCAACGACAAGCTGGCCGACAAATACATCTGCAACTTCTCGGTATTCCAGAGCCTGCCCGACACCTGGGCGATTGGCCAGGTATTGCCGATTCTGCCGCTGCACCGTCTTGATGAAGAGCCGCTGCGCCGTGCCGTATTGCAAGACCTAACCTGCGACTCCGACGGCAAGATAAAGCAATACGTCGACGAGCAGAGCATCGAAACCAGCTTGCCGGTGCACGGGCTCAACGAAGGCGAAGACTACTTGCTGGGTATCTTCCTGGTGGGCGCTTACCAGGAAATTCTGGGGGATATGCACAACCTGTTCGGTGATACCGACTCGGTGAACATCTACCAGAACGCCGATGGCAGCGTGTACCACGCCGGCATCGAGACCCACGACACCATCGAAGACATGCTGCGTTACGTGCACTTGTCGCCGGAGGAGTTGATGACTCACTACCGCGACAAAGTAGCCAGCGCCAAGCTCACGGTTAAAGAGCGCACGCAGTACCTAGACGCACTGCGTCTGGGCCTGACGCGTTCGTCGTACCTGTCGAGTCACTGATTGCCCGACACCGTACTTGCTGAGTGAACAACGCTGACCTGTGCATCGCCCTGGTCAGCGTTTTTTTTGCCTGCTAGGTCGTGGTGCATGTCGAAAGTCATCAGGCGTGTCATTGGGTTGGCGTGCGCTGGCTGGCGCCCGTACTGGATCACGTCAGCGGATTCGAAAACCACTGATCCTTGCGCTGCATGCGCCACGCATACAGGCACAGGACCACGCTGCGCAGCACCATAAACAACAGAAAACTTATCCACAGCCCGTGGTTGCCATGACCATGCAGCGCCCAAGCGACGGGCAAGGCGATAACGACGCTGATCAGCATGGCATTGCGCATTTCGCGGGCGCGGGTGGCGCCGATAAACAGCCCGTCGAGCAAGTAACTCCACACGGCAATCAGCGGCAATACCGCTAAGTACGGCAAGTATTTGAAGGCGGTTTCGCGCACGCTCGCAATGTCGGTTTGCATCGTGATAAACAGGTGCCCGCCGAACACAAACAACAGGGCAAACATCACGCTGGCCAACAACGACCAACCGCAGGCCACCACCATGGAACGGCGCAAGGCGGTGCGATCACGGGCGCCGATGGCATGCCCGCACAGCGCTTCTACCGCGTGGGCTAAACCGTCCAGTGCGTGAGCCGTCAGCAGCAACCCATTGAGCAGCAGCGCATTGGCCGCTACGGTGGCATCCCCCAAGCGCGCGCCTTGCACCGTGATGGCAAAAAACACCGATTGCAGCAGCAGGCTGCGGATAAAAATATCGCGGTTAACCCCCAGCAGCGGTTTCCAGTTGAGCCAAACGCGCAATGCGGCCCAGACCAACTTGCCTGGGTACGCCCGCAATGCGCCACGCGTTAGCCACAGGCCGAGCAGTGCACCGCTCCATTCGGCAATCACGGAGGCGCGTGCGGAGCCGACAACGCCCCAGTCCAGCCCGAGGACAAACCACACGTTGAGTACGATATTGATCAGGTTGGTGGTGAGCAAAATCGCCAGAGGTGCCCGCGCGTTTTGCGCGCCTAAAAACCAGCCCACCAACGCATAACAGGCCAAGGCCGCCGGTAAGCCAAACAAACGGGTATGAAAGAAGTCCAGCGTCAGCTCATGCAGCTCGGTCGAAGGCTGCATCACGCTTAACGCTACGCCGCTGAAAGGAATCGCAATCGCCCCCAGAAAGAGCGAGAGCAGCAGCGCCAGCAGCAAGCCCTGGAGCAGAATTTGCCGTAATGCGTTGCCATCATTGCGCCCGGCGGCTTGCGCGGCAAAGCCGGTGGTGCCCATGCGCAGAAAGCCCATCATCCAGGCCAAGAAGATATACAGACTGGCGCCCACCGCCACCGCGCCCAGTTGGTGTGCGTGGGGCAAATGGCCGATCACGGTGCTGTCGACCAAAGCCACCAGTGGCACGGAGATGTTCGACAAAATCATCGGCGCTGCCAGCGCCCACACCCGGCGATGGGTTGCGCGGTCGCGCCAATCAGCTAACAGAAAAGACATGCAGGCTCCTTTGGGGACCGGCATTGTAGAGCGAATGTTTGCCCAGGGCGGGTATTGATTTACAACCTGTGGGAGCCGGGCTTGCCCGCGATTGGGGCGACGAGGGGCGTCAGGCAGATCGAGTTGTTGGCATCGCGAGCAAGCCCGCTCCCAGAATGGGTGTCGAGAACCAATTGCGCATTCCCAGGTCAATCTGACCAGCGCGTCAGCCGTTCGCGCCACGCTGTTATATAGTCGCCCCTTCACTGCCACGACAATGAGTACACCATGCTTAACAAAGGACTGTTCCTGGCTTGCGCGCTGGCGCTGCTGAGCGCTTGCGATTCTTCTTCATCCGGCAAGCCCGAGCCTGTGAAGCCCGCGGCGACTGCGCAGGCCGCCAAGCCGGTTCAAGACCTCAAGGTGCTGGCCGAGCGCTACACCGGACGCCCGTTAAGCGTGGTGGATGTCTCTGAAGTGCAACTGGACGGTGCCAGCACGCTGTCGGTGAGCTTTTCGGTGCCGCTGGATGCGAAGCAACATTTCGCCGACAAATTGCATCTGATCGACGCCAAAACGGGCAAGGTCGATGGCGCTTGGGAACTGTCGGATAACTTGATGGAACTGCGCCTGCGCCATCTCGAACCCCAGCGCAAATTGATCCTCACCGTCGACCCCGGCCTGCGCGCCGTGAACGACGCCACCCTGGCCGCCGAGTACGTGAGCCGCCTCGAAACCCGTGATCTGCAACCCACCGTCGGCTTTGCCAGCCGTGGCAGTTTGCTGCCCAGCCGTTTGGCTGAAGGCTTGCCGGTGATCGCGTTGAATGTCGATAAAGTCGATGTTGAATTTTTTCGAGTCAAACCCGAGTCGCTGCCGGCATTTCTCAGTCAATGGGGCCGCAACAGCAGCCTGCAAAGTTACGAAGCCAAGGACCTGCTGAGCATGGCGGATCTTGTGTACGGCGCACGCTTTGACCTGAACCCTGCGCGCAATACCCGCGAAACCCTGATTCTGCCAACCTCCGGGATCAAGCCCTTGCAGCAGCCGGGCGTTTACCTGGCAGTGATGACCGCGTCGGGCAGTTACAACTATTCAACCCCGGCGACTCTGTTCACCCTCAGTGACATTGGTCTTTCCGTACACCGTTATCAGAAGCGTCTGGACGTGTTCACCCAAGCGCTGGAAGGTGGCAGTGCGCTGGCCAATGTGGACCTGGAGTTGCTCGACGGCAAAGGCAAAATGCTGGCCCAAGGCAAAACCGATAAGCAAGGGCACGCCGAACTGGCGTTGCCGCCCAAGGCCGAGGTACTGGTGGCACGCCAAGGCGATCAGACCAGTGTATTGCGCTTGAACACAGCGGCGCTGGACTTAGCCGAATTCGACATTGGTGGCCCGCAAGCGCACCCCCTGCAATTTTTTGTGTTTGGCCCGCGTGACCTGTATCGCCCCGGTGAAACGGTGTTGCTCAATGCCTTGCTGCGTGATCGTGATGGCAAACTGGTCAAACCGCAGCCGGTAAGCGTTGAAGTGCGCCGCCCGGACGCGCAAGTCAGCCGCAAGTTTGTCTGGGAACCGGACGCGTCCGGTTTCTATCAATACTCGTTGCCCTTGGCCGGTGAAGCGCCGACCGGGCGCTGGCAGTTGGTGTTCGATCTGGGCGACGGCAAGCCGCAGTTGTATGAGTTTTTGGTCGAAGACTTCTTGCCCGAGCGTCTGGCGCTGGAGCTTAAAGGCAGTGACAAACCGCTGAGGCCCGATCAGACCGCTGACATTCACGTCAATGGTCGCTATCTGTATGGCGCCCCGGCTGCTGGCAATCGCTTGAGCGGGCAGGTTTATGTACGTCCGTTGCGCGAGGCGGTCAGTGCGTTGCCGGGTTATCAATTTGGCTCGGTGACCGAGCCCGATTTGACTCAAGACCTGGAGCTGGACGAAAGCGTGTTGAACGCTGAAGGCAAAGAAACCCTCAGCATCGAAAGCCAATGGAGCGAGGCCAAGTCGCCGCTGCAACTGATCGTGCAGGCAAGTTTGCAAGAGTCTGGCGGGCGCCCGATTACTCGGCGCTTGGTGCAGCCTGTGTGGCCTGCGGATCGGTTGCCGGGGTTGCGCGGGTTGTTTGAAGGGGCCGAAACCAATGGCGATGGCCCGGCAGCGTTTGAACTGCTGGTGGCCGACAGTCAGGGCAACAAGCTAGCGGCTGAAAACCTGAAGGTACGACTGGTGCGCGAGCGCCGCGATTACTACTGGAACTACTCGGACAGCGACGGCTGGAGCTATCACTACAACGAGAAATTTCTGAACCTCAATGAAGAAACCGTCGACGTGAAGGCAGGAGAAACCGCCAAGGTCAGCTTCCCGGTGGAGTGGGGCCCGTACCGCGTTGAGGTTGAAGACCCGAAAACCGGCTTGGTTAGCAGCCTGCGCTTTTGGGCCGGTTATCACGCTCAGGACAACGCCGAAGGTGGCGCCGTGCGTCCTGACCAAGTCAAGCTGGCGCTGGACAAAGCCGCGTACAGCGATGGCGACACGGCTAAAGTCACCGTCACGCCGCCTGCTGCGGGCAAAGGCTATTTGCTGATTGAAGGCAGCGATGGCCCGTTGTGGTGGGAAGAGATCGAAGTCCCGGCCGAAGGTAAAACCTTTGACGTCAAGCTCGACCCGAGCTGGGCACGGCACGATTTGTATGTCAGCGCGCTGGTGATTCGTCCCGGCGAGCGCAAAACCAACATCACCCCAAAACGGGCGGTCGGCGTGCTGCACTTGCCGCTTGATCGCACGCAGCGCAAGTTGGCGCTAACCCTCGATGCGCCTGAAAAAATGCGCCCCAAGCAACCGCTGACGGTGAAAATCCAGGCTAAAAACGCTGACGGCAGCATTCCCCAACAAGCCCACGTTTTGTTGGCGGCAGTGGATGTCGGGGTGCTGAACATCACCGATTACCCAACCCCTGATCCGTACGCCAGCCTGTTCGGGCGCAAAGCGTATGGCGCCGACCAACTGGATATTTATGGGCAACTGATTGAGGCCGGTCAGGGGCGTTTGGCCAGCCTGGCGTTCGGCGGTGATGCGGCATTGGCCAAGGGCGGCAAACGGCCTGCGACCAGCGTCACTATCGTTGCACTGCAAAGCACGCCGGTGGCCTTGAACGCGCAGGGCGAAGGTGAAGTCAGCGTCGACATTCCGGACTTTAACGGCGAGCTGCGTCTGATGGCCCAAGCCTGGACCGATGACCGCTACGGCATGGTGCAGGCCAAAACCGTGGTCGCCGCGCCGTTGGTGGCCGAGTTGGCCGCGCCGCGCTTTTTAGCGGGCGGTGATGAGACCCGGCTAGCGCTGGACCTGTCCAACCTCACCGATAAACCGCAAAAACTTGAGGTAAAACTGAACGCGGACGGCCAGCTTAATCTGCTGGGCGAGGCCACACAGAACGTCACGCTAAGCCCCGGCCAGCGCAGCACCTTGCAGATTCCGGTTAAAGCGTCGGGCGGTTTTGGTACGGGTGTGGTCAAGGTGACGGTGAGCGGCTTGGACCTGCCGGGCGAAACCTTGGCGCCGTTTAGCCGCGAATGGACCTTGGGCGTGCGCCCAGCGTACCCGGCGATGCTTAAGCACTACCGCGCCGTGCTCACGGATCAGCCGTGGAACTTGCCTGAAGGCGAGTTGCAGGCCTTTGAGCCAGCCGGGCGCGAAGCCTTGTTGAGCTTGTCGAGCCGCCCGCCGCTTAACCTAGGCGAACAGATTCGTGCGCTTAAGGCGTATCCGTATGGTTGTTCCGAGCAAACCACCAGCGGCCTGTACCCGGCGTTGTATGCCGATGCGGCCTTGCTCAAGCGCTTGGGGCTTAAAGGGGATGAGGACGCCGAGCGTAAACGCAAAATTGAACTCGGTATTGAGCGCCTGTTGGGCATGCAGCGTTACAACGGCAGCTTTGGCCTGTGGGGCGCAGACGGTGAGGAAGAGTATTGGCTGACCGCCTATATCACCGACTTCTTGCTGCGCGCCCGTGACCAAGGTTATGCCGTACCTGGCGAGGCGCTGAAAAAGGCCAACGAACGGCTGCTGCGTTATGTGCAAGAGCGCAACCTGATCGAAGCCGATTACAGCGACAACCTCGACCACACCCGTTTTGCCGTGCAGGCCTATGCTGCCCTGGTATTGGCGCGCAGCCAACAAGCGCCGCTGGGTGCGTTGCGCAGCATTTTCGAGCGCCGCAGCGACGCGCGCTCAGGCTTGCCGCTGGTGCAATTGTCGATTGCCTTGCAGAAGATGGGCGACCAACCACGTGCCGATCAGGCTTTGATCGCGGGGCTGGCAGCCAAGCGCAAAAACGATCAATGGCTAGGCGACTACGGCAGCCCGCTGCGTGATCAGGCGCTGATTCTGGCACTGCTGGAAGAGAACAACCTGATGAACAGCCAACGCGAGCAGCGTCTGTTTGAACTGTCAGATAGGTTGGCAGAGAGCCGCTGGCTGTCGACTCAGGAGCGTAATGCTTTGTTCTTGGCTGGGCGTGATCTGTTGAGCAAGCCGGAGTCGAACTGGAAGGCGCAGCTCACCAGTGGCGATCAAACCCGCGAGCTGAATAACAACCAGTCGGGCTTCAAACTTGAAGGGCCGTTGTTGGCGCAGCCGTTGACCTTGCGCAATGAAGGCAGCGACGCGGTGTATCAACAGTTGACCATTTCGGGTTACCCACAGCAGGCCCCGGTTGCGGGCGGCGAGAACATGAGCATTCGCCGTGATTACCTGGGCATGAATGGTGAGCCGCTGAATATCAAAAACCTTAAAAGCGGTGATCTGGTGTTGGTGCATGTGGCGGTGACGGCCAAGCAGCCCGTGCCGGATGCGTTGGTGGTCGACTTACTGCCAGCGGGTCTGGAGCTGGAAAACCAGAACCTTGGACAAAGTGCCGCCAGCCTTGAAAACGCCAGCAGCGAGGTCAAGCAATGGCGCGAATCGATGCAGAATGCCAGCGTGCAGCATCAGGAATATCGCGATGACCGTTACGTGGCGGCGCTGAAACTGGAGGGTTATGGCACTGCGCACTTGCTGTACCTGGCCCGTGCGGTCACGCCGGGTACTTACCGCGTGCCGCCGCCGCAAGTGGAGTCGATGTACCGGCCCAACTGGCAGGCCGTGGGCGAAACACCCGGCGACATGGTGATCAAGGCCCGCTAACCCAACCAACTTTGTAGGAGCTGCCGAAGGCTGCGATCTTCTGATCTTTTAAAAGATCGCAGCCTTCGGCAGCTCCTACAGGGTGAACGGCGTCAGTGGATAATCCAGCTCAATACCCACAGCCCCAGCAGCAGCCAGATCACGCCGCCGATGATTGAAACGCGCATAAAGGCGCGCACGGCGTTGTACAAAAACAGCAGCCCGAGCACCAGCACAGCGATGCTGACGATGGAGGTGTCCATGCCCAAGGCGCGGGCCATGCCGTCGATAAAGTTGCTGCCCGCTTGAGTAATCATGTTGAACAGGCCGCTTAGGCTTTCGACGATCCAGCGAACGACAGTGCCCAACCACAGGCCCAGATTTCCAATAAAGCTTTCGACGTGCATGGGGATGTCCCGATCAATAAGATGGCCACTGTGCCAGAGATACCCCTTAGGCAACCAGACAGGGTGCAAAGTTGCGTCATGAATAATGCTTAAAAAGAGCGTGTTGTGGACCACCAGCGGCCTGTTGTTGATGGTCGCTTTGCTGTGGCTGGCCGATCGGCTCTGGCCCTTGCCGCTGCCCAAGGATGACTTGGCCCGCGTGGTATTGGCCGAAGACGGCACGCCGCTGTGGCGTTTTGCCGATGCCAATGGCGTATGGCGTTACCCGGTGCAAACGGACGAGGTGTCGCCGTATTACCTTGAGGCGTTGCTGACCTACGAAGACCGCTGGTTTTATCAACACCCTGGGGTTAACCCGCTGGCCTTGGGCCGTGCAGCCTGGCAAAACCTCAGTGGCGGGCGAGTGTTGTCTGGGGGCAGCACGTTGTCGATGCAAGTCGCCCGTTTGCTGGATCCGCATGAGCGAACGTTGCCGGGCAAGTTGCGTCAGCTGTGGCGCACGGCGCAGTTGGAATGGCATTTGTCGAAGGATCAGATTCTCAATCTGTACCTCAATCGCGCCCCTTTTGGCGGCACCTTGCAAGGTGTGGCGGCGGCCAGTTGGGCGTATTTGGGCAAGTCGCCGCAGCAACTCACACGCTCCGAAGCGGCGTTATTGGCGGTATTGCCCCAAGCGCCGAGTCGCCTGCGCCCCGACCGTCACCCGGAGCGTGCGCAAGCGGCGCGCGATAAAGTGCTGCGGCGTTTGGCCGAGTATCAAGTGTGGCCGCAGGCTGCGGTCGATGAAGCGCTTGAAGAACCCCTGCTGCTGGCGCCGCGACTGGAGCCGAGCCTCGCGCCGTTGCTGGCGCGGCGTTTGAATCGCCCGCACAGCCCGCCACTGATTCGCACCACATTAGATGCCAGCTTGCAGCGTCGCCTTGAAGACCTGCTGCTGGGCTGGCGCGCCCGGTTACCCGATCACACCTCAGCGGCGATCATTGTGGTCGAAACTGAAACCATGGCCGTGCGCGCCTATTTAGGCTCGGTCGACATCAACGATGCGCGGCGCTTTGGCCATGTCGACATGATCAACGCCCTGCGCTCGCCGGGTTCGACGCTCAAACCGTTTTTGTACGGGATGGCAATGGACGCGGGGCTGATTCATTCCGAATCGCTGCTGCAAGATGTGCCGCGTCGTTATGGCGATTACCGGCCGGGCAACTTCTCGATGGGCTTTAGTGGTCCGGTGTCGGCCAGTTCGGCCTTGGCACTGTCACTTAACCTGCCGGCGGTGCAACTGCTCGAAGCCTACGGGCCTAAACGCTTTGCGGCGGACCTGCGCAACGGCGGGATGTCGCTGAGTTTGCCGGCCTTGGCTGAACCTAATCTGGCGCTGATTTTGGGCGGAGCGGGGAGTCGCCTCGAAGACTTGGTTAGCGGCTACAGCGCGCTGGCCCGTGGCGGTAACAGCGCGAACTTGCGCCTGCAGCCACAAGACGAATTGGTCGAGCGACGCATGCTGTCACCGGGTTCGGCGTGGATTATCCGACGCATTCTGAGTGGGCAGGCGCGACCTGATCGCGACCCAAGCGCCGAGTTGGTACAGCGTCCGTCATTGGCGTGGAAGACCGGCACCAGCTACGGCTTTCGCGATGCTTTAGCGATTGGTGTGGGGCCGCGCTACCTGATAGGCGTCTGGATTGGTCGCCCCGATGGCACGCCGGTGCCGGGGCAATTTGGCTTGGCCTCGGCTGCGCCGCTGATGCTGCAAGTGCACGATGTCGTGAGTAATCGCGACAGCCAGCGGGGCATTGTCGCCCCGGTACAGCCGGTGCCGAGCACGGTTGGGGTGGCAGCGATTTGCTGGCCGCTTGGCCAGCCACTGAGCAAAAGCGACCCGAATTGCCGCCGTCAGCGCTTCGCCTGGACGCTGGACCACACCACGCCGCCGACCCTATTAGCGGCCGACCAACCGTTGGGTGTGGGCTTGCGCGAAACCCTGTGGGTCGACCCGCAAGGCCTGCGAGTTGGCCCACAATGCCCTGGCGCCCAACAGCGCGAAATCGCGGTGTGGCCTTCACCGCTTGAACCTTGGTTGCCACGGGTTGAGCGACGCGAAGCCCGCTTGCCGCCCGCCTCGACAGACTGCCCGCCACCCGCCTTGAACGCGGTGACAGCCCTGACGATCGTCGGCGTGCGCGAAGGCGATCGCCTACGACGCCCGGCGGCAAGCCAAGCCTTATTGCGCTTGGAACTTTCCGCGTTGGGGGGGGATGGTCGTCGCTGGTGGTTCCTCAACGGCGCGCCGCTGGGCGACAGCGGGCACCAAGAAACACTCAACACCACACTCGATCGCCCCGGTCGATACCAACTCAGCGTACTCGACGAAAGCGGGCAAACAGCCCGGGTCGAATTCAGCGTGGTGGAGTAGGGGCGGCCTTCAGGTCGGCCGTGCCTCTGTTGGAGTATTTCGCAAAGAACAGCTAGGCACCCACCCCATAAAAAGACACATCAATTAGCGTTATATCTTTAGTGATCAAGAGTTGTGCGCGCACAACATGATAAAAACTTACTCATTGATTTATAAGATTTTTTAAAATCTTATGAGCCAAAAGTATTAATCATTAAATGAACTGAAACCCATGGATATAGAAGGGGTTAATACCAAGTTGTGAATTGTTCTAATCCTGATGCGGCGTAGATATGAAGCCACGGACGAACGCATCTCTGACGTTAGAGCAGAGAGCTTTCGAACTTAGGCGAATCAGGTGCAAGGGAATAAATCATGAACACTCAACTTTGGTTAAAAACAAGCACAGCCCTTCTGTTGGTGATGACCGTCAGCCTTGCTGGCTGCCATAGCGGCGGTGGCGGATCCAAAAGTCATGTTGAATCGAGCACGCCTGACAGCGGTACGGGCGGCACAGGTGGTGGTGACGGTGGTGGTACCGGTGGTGGTGATGGCGGCACAGGCGGTGGAAACAACGGTGGTGGTAATGGCGGTGGCAACAATGGCGGTGGAAATAACGGTGGCGGTAATGGCGGTGGCAACAATGGCGGTGGAAACAACGGTGGCGGTAATAACGGCGGTGGCAACAATGGCGGGGGTAATAACGGCGGCGGAAACAACGGTGGCGGTAACGGCGCCAGCAACACGCCTCTGGTCACCGGCCAGGTAGTTAGCCAGGTCGGCACAGCAGTGGGGGGTGTTGGCACGGCCGTCAGCGGTGTGGGCACCACGCTCACTACCGTTCCTGTGGTGGGGGCGGCCGCAGGCCTAGTCACCAATACCGGCAATGCAGTGACGTCCATCAGCGATGGTTTGAAAGGCCTGGGCACGCTGGGCACTGATAAAAACTCGCTGGGCCTCACTGCTGCTGGCGCAACCAATGCGGTGGCTGATGTCGGCAAAGGTGTGTCCTCTCTGGGACAAGGCGTTAGTGGCCTGCTCGACAACACACCCATCAGCCATATCCCGTTGGTGGGTGGCGTGACAGACAAAGTGACAGGCGTGGCTGGCGGCTTGGTGGGCAAGGTCGGCACAACCGTCACCATGATCGGTAATACCTTGACCACTGACATCACCAGCGGCCAATTGGGCAAATTGACCGGCACGGTTAATGGCAAGGTGCTGGTACCCGTGATTTCGCTGGTCGAGAAAACCACGGGTCAAGTTGGCACGGCGACAGGTTTGGGAGCGCCCGTGGATGGTGTCTTGAATAAGGTGGGCGGTGTGGTGACTGGCCTTGGCAATAAGGTGACTACCGTCGGTGATCAAAACCCGGTGACCACGCTGGTCGGGGGTGTCTTGGTCGGTGTCGGCGGTGTGGCTGACAAGGCCGGTGGTTATGTGAATCCGGCGCCGGGTACAGGCACAGGTACTGGCACTGGGGTTGGTGGATTACTCGGTGGCGTGACCGGCGCGGTGGGTGGTGCAGGTGCAGGCGGCGGCTTGCTGGGTGGTGTGACAGGTGGCTCGGGCACCGTTACTGGCGCCGGCGGTGTGGGCGGCGTGTTGGGCGGTGTTGCAAGTACGGTCGGTGGTGTTGTGGGTACTGTCACCGGTTCTGGTGAGGGTGCAGGGGGTGTTGGCGGCTTGCTGGGCGGTGTGGGTATTGGAGCAGGTGTGGGTGTTGGGGCCGGTGTCGGCGCAGTAACCACCCCTTCAGGCGCAGGTGTTGGCGCCGGGGCAGGGGCTGTTGCTGGCGCAGGTGCAGGTGCAGGTGCAAGTTCTGGCACAGGTTTGGTCGGTGGCTTGGTTGGGGGTGTGCTTGGCGGGTTAGGCAACTTGGGCAAGAAAAACTAACGAAATTGCACCTGGCCGGTTCGACGGCCACTTCTACAACGCCTACGCTTGGTTGGGACGAGAGATTCATTTGGATCTCTCGTCTTTTTTCATGTCCAGGTTGTAGGACTGCTATTTGGACAGCGTCATCGCCAGATGACGACCCAGATCGTTAAGCCGCTGAAGTTGACCATGGAGTGTCATATGCGAACGTACGTCCCTTTTTTACTCTTGGCATTAACCCCGTATGTGAGTGCCGAACCCCTTCCGCGTTACCTCAACAGCAACGACACCCTGCAGTCCCTGCCAACGCCCAACTTGCCGGTGGATGCCTATCGCCCGCAGACGCCTGCGCTGGAACTGCCTAAACCGGGTGCCGCTGAATCTCAGCCGTTATTGATGGGCACCAAACTGACCATCCGTAAATTGCAGATTGAAGGCGGTACGGTGTACCCGCTGCAAGAGTTGGGCGCGGCGTATAAACCGTTACTGGGGCATGAAATCACCTTGGCCGAATTGATTGAGGCCACGCGCAGCATCACCCAGCGTTACCAAGCCGATGGCTACTTGTTGTCGTATGCTTTTTTGCCCCCGCAGAACTTTGACCAAGGATTGGTGCGCGTGGTGTTGGTCGAAGGGTATATCCGTGATTACAAGGTCGATGGCGATGTAGGGCGGGTCAAAGGATTTATTGATGAACTGGTCGATAAGCTCAAGGGTGAGCGCCCGTTGACCCGCAAAACCTTTGATCGATATGCCACGCTGATGAGCCGGATTCCGGGTGTGACCTTGCAGGCGCAAGTGCCTCCGCCGGGCACCACGGATGGTGCGGCAACCCTGCATGTCACTGCCAGCCGCAAACCTTTCACCACCAGCATGAGCATGACGGAAGGCAGTCGTGGCAGTACCCAGGCCTTGTTTGGCGTGAGCAGCAACTCGCAAACTGCCATGGCCGAGCAACTGACCTTGAGCGGATTGTTCCCGCCCGGCAACGACAAAGAGCACTACTACCGTCTCGATTACAGCCAATACCTCAACGCCGAAGGCACGCAGTTGAGCCTGTATGGCGCGCGTTATCGCAGTGATCCGGGCACCAACATTGCCACCAGTGATGGCTTTGAGCTCAAGCCCCATCGCGAGAATGATCGTTTTTCGATTGGCGTCAGCCACCCGCTAATTGTCGCGCCGGACCAATGGCTAAGCGTCGCGGGCCGCTTGTACGGGGTCAACGACAAGACCGACTATGAGGTGGTCGGGTATTCGCAAAGTATCAGTGAAAAAACCAATGTCCGAGCACTGGCCTTTGAGGGTGACTGGCGCACGTCCACGGCCAGTCAGTTGCGTATTGTCAGTGGCGGTGTGTACCAAGGTATTAATGGTATGGGGGCCAAGACCGAGAGCAACTTGACCGGCACTCGCTACGACTTGGACTTCTTTCGTCTGCGCGTATCTGGGGTGCAAAGCGATACCTTCTTCGACAATTGGCAAGGTGTGATGTCGGGTGCGTTGTATTGGACTGACGACAGTTTGCCGAACAGTGAGCGTGCTGCTTTTGGGGGGCAGAACTTTGGTCGCGGTTATCCCGATGATCAGGCCTCCGGTGATAAAGGCTGGGGCGTTGCGTATGAACTCAACTACAGCGTTAACCGCGAAGGCGAGTGGGTGAAATTGTTACAGCCGTATGCCGTTTTGGACAGGGCAAAAACATGGTTCAATGAACTTCCTCTTAAAGGCTCTGATATGTCGTCTGCTGCGGTTGGGCTGCGTTTTGGCGATAAGCGTTATTACAATATTGCAGTGGAAGTTGCTAAGCCAATGTCGGATATGGCACTGGACAGTTTTAATCGTCGGCCACGCTATACGTTGAGCTTTAGTTATCAGTTGTAAGTCTGTTTAAACTTCCCAGGGTTGTCATCGTTTGATGTGTTTGCGTGCAGGTATTCAGGCGCGTGACAGATCAAATGATCACAGCCTTTATGGGAGTTTATGGGTAATAAAACGGGGAATGGAGCGTTATAAAACAGTGGGTATCGGGAAGAGAGTGTCGAGGGTGTTAATCAGGCGCACGTGATAGATGGGCTTGCGAAACAGGTCCAGAACCTGCAAGCGCAAGAGGTCACTGACATCGTTCATGTCGGCGTGCCCCGATATGACGATGACCGGTAAATGCTGGCGCGATGTGTGTTTGCGCAGGCGCTGAATCAGCTCAATGCCGCTTTCCTCCGGCATACGGAGGTCGGTGATGACCAGTGCAATGTCTGGGTGTTGGGTCAACTGTTGAAGGGCGAGTGTGACTGATGTTGCCGTGAAGCAACAAAAGTTCTCGCCCTCCAACAGTTCAGCCAACTCCAGCAGTGCGTCTTCTTCGTCATCCACCAAGAGCAACTGTTGGCGTGTTGAGAAAGGAAGCATGCCCATTACTCTTAGTCACCCATGAATCAAGCTGTTTTCAATCCTGCCGTGATCTTGGTAAAGATACTGGTGACCTCTGTTTGCACGGCCGGTGATAACCCAGCAATGACCACCGCCACCATCGCCGCAATAATGGCGTATTCAATACCCGACGCACCTTCTGTTCGTTGAACAAACAGTTTGGCTTGGCGTGTCAGGAATACTTGGGTAGTGACATATACGGTAAGAACAGTATTTAAAAACATCTGACATCTCCTTGGTGCACCGGGGGAGGGCACTGCGTCATTGTGATACTGCGTGGTTCCCATTTGCCATTACAGAATTGGCAATAATTAATGATTCAGCAACTGTAATAACTAACTAATCAGAAAGTATTAATCCTAAAGAGTGCCGGGAAAAATGTGTGCTGAATCAAGGTAATCAGAATGTATTAAAGATTTTTAGTTCCACTAATGGCATTTTGATTTGCGTGCGCTATTTTCAAATAGCGAAACGGTTGTAACAGCGTTGCCTGTTCATAACTGCCTGAGTGCGAGCGGGTCATTTATCAGCAGTGCGCAGTCAAGAAGAAGGGGAGTGTGTTTATGAACAATCGACGTAGTTTAATACTGGCAGGCGTGCTGTTTGTGGGCGCCATTGCCACCGGTTACTGGGGGCTGGTGTTAAGCCGGCAACAGCCGGTTGCTGCCGTTCCGGTCACAGAGGTCGTTGAGCAAGGTGTGGCCGCCGTTGAGGACAAAACCCTTAAGCTAGTGGTCGTGCTCACCCGCGATGTGCCACCCCACGTGGCGCTGATAGCCGATGACCTCACCGTAGAAAAATTGCACACAGCACCGATTGGCAGCTTCTCCTCGCTTGATCAGGCGGTGGGTCGCACACCCTGGCGCAGCCTCAGTGCTGGTACGTGGCTGAATGAGCAAAGTTTTGAAGTGGGTGGGCCATTGGCGCGAATGATTCGTCCTGATGAGCGCGCTCTGGCAGTAGCGATTGACGAAGTCATCGGCGCCGCAGGGCAATTAACACCAGGCGATTACGTCGACGTTCTTCTGTTTTTGCGCCAAGACACGGCCAACCCGCAACAGTCCGCGCAGGTGGTGCTGCCCGCCGTGCGGGTGTTGAGTGTGGGTGATGAGATGGGCCTGACCAGCGACGGCCAACCGGCCAATCCCCCGCTGAATGCCGAAGAGGCTTTGAAGCAAACACAACGCCGCGTCGCTGCCCGGACCGCAGTGCTGGCCGTTCCCGAGCCGTTGCTGGATCAACTGATGCTTGCCACCCAGGCCGGGACGCTGCGCTTGGCCGTGCGCAGTGCCCAAGAGCAGCGCCTGAGCAAATACTGGGCAGGCGAAAAAGAGGCCTCGAGCAATCTCGATAACGCTAAGCGCAGCCTGTATCAGTTCAACCAGTTGTCCATGGTCAACCCGGTAAAAGCCTCGGTGCCCGGTCATTACGGTGTTCCTCGGCCACGCGGTATTGAAATTATTCGCGGCAATCAAGCGGCCAAGCAGCCTGGTCAATAAAATCCTGATCTACAAGGAAGTCCACCATGAGCGAACGTCGCGTTGCACTGTACAAACGAGTTGCCTGGACATTGGTCTTGAGCAGCTTAACCGTTGAAATGGCGTTGGCCGCCTCGAACAATTGCACCGCGCTTGGGCAGTTGCCTGCGGTGGTGGAAGTGGCCCAAGGCGCCCAGCAAGCACTGAACTCCCCCGTCAGCATTTCGCGCATTGCCGTGGGCGACCCAAGCATTGCCGATGTGCATGCCAATGGCAGCAATGACTTTTTGCTCACCGGTGTGGCGCCGGGCACTACCAGCCTGATGGTCTGGACTGCCTGTTCGAAGTCGCCGCGCCAAAGCATGGTATTCGTCAAAGGCAGAGCCACTGAAGGCTTTACCAGCAGCGCATTGCCACCGTCTGCCGATGCGACATTGCCCAGCCAGGTGCAAACCGATATTCGTTTTGTTGAAGTCAGCCGCACTAAGTTGCAAGAAGCCAGCACCTCGATTTTCGGCATGGGCAAGGACTTTCTGTTCGGATCACCGGGCTCATTTATCAGCAATGCCGAGAGCGTCATAACCGGTGGGCCGGTGGCTAACGGCAAGTACTTCAACATTGGTTTTGGCGGTGGACGGGTCAAAGCCATGATCAATGCGCTGGAAGGCAGTGGCTTTGCCTACACCTTGGCGCGCCCAAGTTTGGTCGCATTAAGTGGGCAGAGTGCAACGTTTCTAGCGGGTGGCGAAGTGCCTATCCCGGTGCCCAGCAGTGGCAGCGATAACGTTTCCATCGAGTACAAGGAGTTTGGTATTCGTCTCACGCTGACCCCGACGGTAATAGGGCGTGATCGGATCTTGCTGAAAGTGGCGCCCGAAGTCAGTGAGCTGGATTACACCAATGCGGTGACGATTGCCGGCACTGCGGTGCCGGGGCTGAATATTCGGCGCACCGATACCAGCATTTCATTGGGCGATGGTGAGAGCTTCGTCATCAGTGGCTTGATCAGCTCGCGAAACAGTTCGCAGGTCAATAAATTTCCGGGGCTTGGCGACATTCCGGTACTCGGCGCGTTCTTCCGTGATTCGAACATCAGCCGCGAAGACAAAGAACTGCTGATGATCGTGACCCCGCATTTGGTTCAGCCGCTGGCAGCTAACGCACAGTTGCCTAATCTGCCTGGCGAAAATCTGCGCAATTATGACCCTAACTGGTATCGCCTGTACTTCCTTGAAAACGGCAATTTCAACCGCCGTAGTGGGTTATCCCAATGAGCCAGAGCCTAAGCCAGACGTTTCTCGCGCTGACGCGCAACAACACGGACCTTGAGTGGTTACAAGGTGCGCTGGCGCCGCTGGGGCAAGTGGTGGGCGCCGGAAACAGTAGCCTGGATGAGTTGCTGGCGTTGATTGACGTGACCTTCGCCGGCTTGGTGTTTGTGGGGCTGGACCGCGAAAAAGTGGTGTCACAGTGCGCGTTGATTGAAGGTGCGCTGGAAGCCAAACCGATGCTGGCCATTGTCGCGTTGGGCGACGGCATGGATAACCAGTTGGTGTTAAATGCAATGCGTGCCGGGGCGCGAGACTTTGTCGCCTACGGCTCGCGCTCCAGTGAGGTGGCCGGGTTGGTTCGGCGCTTGAGCAAACGCTTGCCGCCGACTGTGCCGAATACCGAGTTGGGTGGTTTGACGGTGTTGTTCAGCGCGCAATGCAACGCCGATGGTGCATTGGTCGCCAGCCACTTGGGATTGGAAGTGCAAAAGAGCGGGCAGAACACCCTGTTTCTAGATTTAGGGGTTCCGCGGGGCGACGGCCTAGCGTTGCTGGGCCTAGAAAGTTCGTTCTTTTTTGGCGATGCCCTGCGTCATTTGCGTCGTCTGGACAGCACCTTGATCGACAGTGCTTTTACCAGTGCGCCGGGTGGCATGCGCGTCCTGGCCAGCAGTGCCAACGATGAGCCGGTGGAGCAGACCAGCGCCGCCGAGTTGTTCATGTTACTCAGCGCCCTGCGTCAGCACTTTCAACACATCGTGGTGAACCTCACGGGGCAACCGGACGGTGAGGCCTTACGGACCTTTGTCAGCCATTGCGACAAATTGCTCTGGTACACCGATCAGAGTGTGCTCGATTGTCGACGCAATCTGGACGTGCTCAGCGTGTGGCGTGCCAAGGGTATGAAGCTGGAACACGCCGCCTTGGTGGTCGACCGTTACTTGCGCGGCGTTGCCCCGGATGCTGATGCGCTGGCCAAAAGTTTTGGTTTCCCGGTGATGGCCACGTTACCGCTGAGCCCCGAGTTGCGGATCAATGCCAAGAATCAGGCGGTGACGCTGTATGAGTTGGCACCGCGCGAGTCCCTGTGTCAGGGATTGAAAAAAATAGGTGATCAGTTGGCGAAGCGTTCGCTGTTGCCGGGGCAGTCTTCTGACGGTTCCGGTCATTGGCTGAACCGCCTGTGGGGGTCGAAATGAGCAATGAGCAGTTGTTCGGTTCTGGCTTGTACAAGGATGGGCGTGCCGATCACGACGGCCTGAAACTGGTACTGCACCGTTACATCATTGATGCCCTTGAGGAGAGCGGAAAAAACCTGCTTGAAGATTCGCGCCACGCCTTGTCGCAGTTTGTGACGGATCGTGTGGCTGAATATGTATCGCGTCTGCACCTGGCCATTTCGCGCTATGAGATGGAGCGGCTGGCTGAAGAGATCGTCGATGAACTGACCGGTTTCGGGCCGCTTGAAGTGCTGCTTCGCGACCCGGCTGTGACCGAGATTCTGGTGAATGGTCCGCACCGGGTGTTTGTGGAGCGTGCGGGGATTTTGAGCCAGAGCGATCTGCGTTTTATCGACGATCACCACGTTGAGCGGGTGATGCAACGCATTCTGGCGCCGCTCGGTCGGCGTCTGGATGAGTCGTCACCCATGGTCGATGCGCGCCTGCCGGATGGTAGCCGGGTTAACGCGATCATTCCGCCGATTGCGCTGGACGGCCCCTGTTTGTCGATTCGTAAGTTTCGCAAAGACATGCTCAAAAGCAGCGACTTGGTGGCGATGCAAACCATCGATCAGGCGATTTACGAATTTTTCCAGGACGCGGTGGGCAAGCGTTGCAACATCTTGATCAGCGGCGGTACCGGTACCGGTAAAACCACGCTGCTCAATATTCTGAGCCAACTGATCAACCCGCATGAGCGTCTGGTGACCATCGAAGACGTGGCTGAATTGCAACTGGCCCACCCGCACGTGGTGCGCCTTGAAACCCGCCCGCCGAATGCCGAAGGGCATGGTGAAGTCAAATCCAGTGACCTGATTCGCAACGCTTTGCGGATGCGTCCTGACCGAATAATCCTCGGCGAGATTCGGGGCGTGGAGGTGCTCGACGTGATGACCGCGATGAACACCGGTCACGATGGTTCGATGAGTACGGTGCACGCCAACACCGCACAAGATGCCTTACTGCGCCTGGAAACGCTGGTCGGTTTGACGGGCCGTTCTGTGGCAGAAAAAACCCTGCGCCAAATGATTTGCGCCGCCTTGGACGTGATCATCCAACTGACGCGCATGCCGGACGGTCGGCGGTGTGTCAGTGAAGTGCTGGAGGTGGTCGGTGTGCGTGACGATGTGTACGTCACCAACACGCTGTTCCGCCTCGACAAGCGCACCGGCTTTGGCTTTATGCGCGAAGCGCAGAACCCGGCGGGCGACAAATTACGCCGCGATCCCATTTTGAATGCCAACGGCTAAGGGGCTGAACATGACTCCCGCCTTAGTGCTTTTTACGATCAGTGTATTGATGTTCGGGATGTCGATGAACTTGGCCTATCGCACCCTGCGTGATCCGGCGACCCATCGGGTGCTGGACCGCTTGACCGAAGGCTTGCCGCAAACGGCTGAAAAAGCGCCAGGTATCGCGTGGCTGGATCGGGCGTTTTTACAGGCCGGGCTGGGTCGCCCTTCGGAGCGCCTGGGCGTGTGGTTGAGCCTTTGGCTGGGGGCTGCGCTGTTGGCGGGACTGCTGGGGGGCTGGGTATTCCTGCTTGCGTTTGTGGTGCTGCCACCCGTTGTGCTGAAACTGTTTGTCAGCTGGCGCTACCACCGCAGGGTTCGGCGCATGGTGGAGCAACTGCCTCAATTGCTTGATCACTGTGTACGCAGCTTGAAGTCGGGCCGCACCTTGTCCGATGCCGTATTGACTGCCATCGAGGCGGCTAATGAACCGCTTAAAAGCAGCATCAGTCGGGTGTCACGTAACGTGCAGTTAGGGGTGAGCTTGCCTGAGGCAGTACACGATTTTGCTGAGCTGTATGAGCGCGACGAATTTCGCATGTTCGCCCTCGGGCTGAAGGTTAACCACCGTTATGGCGGCAATGCCAGTGAGCTGCTGACAAACCTGATGGTCCTGATTCGTGAGCGCGAACAAGGAGCCCGCAAGCTAAAAGCCATGACGGGTGAGACCCGTGTAACAGCGTGGGTTTTGGGCCTGCTGCCGGTGCTGGTGGTTGGCTATTTTATGCTCACCAACCCGGGCTACATGCTCAAAATGTGGCATGACGTGGGCGGTCAGCACATGTTGCTAACAGCTGTTGGCTTGCAACTATTGGGCAGTTTTGCCCTGTGGCGCATGGTGCGGAGCGTATGACATGGTCTATCTAATTTGCGCAACTCTGCTGCTCGGCGCTCTGGGGTTGTTGATCAGCCACATGGTCCAAGAACGTATGCGCCAGCAGCGAGTGATGCAACGGCTGGACGGTGAAAAAACCGGGCCGAGCAAGCTCCGACTCTGGATGCGAGCCCTGGGTGACAGCAAATTTGGGCAGCGCTCAGTGTCACTAGACACCGAAACCCAGACGCTGCTTAACCGTGTGGGTTGGCGTAGCGCGAGTCAACGCTCACTGTTTGCGGCGTTTCAGATCGGCACGCCAGTCGCGTTCGCCGGGCTGGTGTTTTTAGGACATGAGGTGTTCTTTCCGCGCTCGGGCAACCAGTTAGTTGTGCTGCTGTGCGCGTTGGCATTGGGCTATCTGATCCCTAAGCGAATGCTGGCTTACGTGGCGAAAAAGCGGCAGGAAGAGGTGGCGATAGAGGTGTCGACCTTCATCCCCTTGCTGCGCATTTTGTTTGAGTCAGGCATGGCCGTTGAGCAGGCACTGCGGGTGCTCAGTTCGGAGGCGCGGCAGTTGCTGCCGGTACTCACCGGCGAGTTACGGCTGATTCTGTCTCGCGTCGACTCAGGGTTGGAGTTGAGCCAGGAACTGAGCAAAACCGCGAGCATGCTGCAGGTGGATGAGTTCAATGACACCTGCGTGATTCTTCAACAATTAATTCAGCAGGGGGGTGGCGCGATGAAATCGTTGCAGACCCTAAAAGAGCTTCTTGATGATCGGCGTATGACCCGTATGGAGGAATACATCTCCAAAATGTCCGCGAAGATGTCGGTGGTGATGATGGCGTTTCTGTTCCCGGCGCTCATGATCGTTTTGGCTGGGCCGAGCTTTGTTGCTATCTCACGCGCGTTTACTTCTTGACCTGGAGTCTGTCTATGAAAGCCATCATCGCCGTATATGTGTTGTTGCTGTTGGGCGGGTGCGCGACCGGAGGCCAGAGCAATCCGCCATGGCTGTCCTTAACCGAAGGCAGTTGCGCCAAGTTGAGTGGCGATCAGGAACTGTCGATGAACCTGGCAGACGATATGGCCAAGGAAGGCAAGTTGCACGCCAGCCTGGCCAACCTGCAAAGCCTGCCGGAGCGTTATTCACAGGTGCAGTTGCGCAAAGCGCGGATCTATCGCCAGTTAGGGCGCAGTGAGGCCGAGCCGTTGTATCGCGGGTTGCTGGGTACGTGCCTGGCCGCTGAAGGTGAGCATGGTTTAGGTCAGTTGGCTGCAGGGCGAGGCGATAACACACAGGCCGTGGCGTACCTGGAGCGGGCGGCGCGGATGGCGCCGACCGATGACAAGATACGCAATGACTTGGGGGTGGTGTACCTCAACCAATTGCGTCTTAACGAAGCGCGTTTTGAGTTTTTGACTGCCCTGGAACTCAAGCAGACGGACTCACTGGCGGCACTGAATTTAGTGACCTTGCTGATTTATCAGGATCAGTGGAAACAGGCCTCCGAACTGGTGACACGTGCCGGGCTGACACCTGAGCAAGTGAGTGATGCACAGAGCAGGGCGCAGGCTCTTAAAACCCAAGCCCGGCCATCCAGCAGCCAGGTTGCTGCGATCAAATAATGCGGTGGAGGTATGCCATGAAGTTGAGTATTCGCGTGGGTCTGTTGTTGGCTGTCATGCCGTTGGGCGCCTTTGCCATCGAGCCTGGGCCATCGTCGAAAAACCAGCAAGAAACCGAAAACTGGTTGCAACTGCAAGTCAGTGGCCGCGCCCAGTCGCCGGTGAGTCAGACGGCTACTTCGGCAGAGCGCGAGCGCAGCCTGCAACGCTGGCTGGACAGCTACACGCATCCGATCCCTGAGTATTACAAGCAGAGTGAAGGTGGTAAGGCCAAGCAGGAGTGAGGTGAATAACTGACCGTAGGTGCTGCCGCAGACTGCAGCAGCGCCTCCGGGGGGAGTGGCGCTAATGCGTAGATTGCCGATGCTGCTGGCTTGACGCGCTAGGTGATAACGCGAGGGCCAGTTGTGTGCGGTTATTCATGTGGGTCAGGCGCAATACTTGCGACACGTAGAGTTTGACCGTGTTTTCGGTAATGCCCAGGTCACAGGCGATCTGGTAGTTGGTCTGGCCTTTGCCCACGAGCTTGGCAACATCCAGTTGGCGCGGTGACAGCTGTTTGAATATGTGTGGGATCTCACCTTCGACTTGAACCTGTACAGGAGGTGGGGAAGGCACGTTTTGCTCGGGGCGCAACACGGACTCCATGTCGTGATAAAGGCCGTCGATAGACTCGGCTAGAAACTGCATTTTCTGATTCAGGTGGCCCAGATGTTCAGTTTTTTTACGCTCCTGCAATACCGCATCTTGGCGCTTGATACCTTCAAGCAATTCGTCCAGGTCGACCGGCTTTTGATAGTAGTCAGCAATACCAATGCGCAGGGCTTTGATGACGTCCTGTTTATCGGCTCGGCCGGTCAGCAGGATGCTTTCAAACAAGCGGCGTTTACCGGCAATTTTTTGCAGGTGCTGAGTCAACTCGATGCCGTTCATTTCAGGCATGTGCAGGTCGCACAACACCAGACCTATCTCGGGATCGGCGACGAAAGCCGCAATCGCTTCACGACTGGTGACGCAAGGCACACATCGGTAGCCGCTGCTTTCCAGAAATTCGCTGAGTTCTTCGACGATCAAAGGTTGGTCGTCGACCACAAGTACTTTTACAAGAGAGGTGAGCTTGTTCACGCGTTACTCCATGCCTGGCAAGCCAATCTAGGGCGTCCTTGCCATTCAGTTGAATGGGTTGGTTTTTAAAACATAGACGTACTTTCTCATGCTGTACATCAAATAAGTCCTACGTTTTGACTAGGGTATACACACGCTCGTTACCGTGAAGCCGAAGAGCAGAAAAGGCGCAAAAGGCAATTTTTTTGACGTTTTCATTACGGATTTATTGCAGTGAGGGCTAAGCCGTTGATTGCACAAAGACCGAAACTTTGGCGCCAGCCAATACCACAGCCCGGCGCCCAAACCCGCGCCGATAAAGGTGCCCAGCAGCATCTGACGATCGGTTGCCAGCGCCAAGGCAATCAGCAGTTTTACATCGCCTGCGCCCAGTTTGTTCAAGGCATAGCCGGGCAGGGTCAGCACTAGTGCAATCAACAGCGCCCAGCCCCCTTCGCCTGCACTGGCACCGAGCCAGGTGTGGCCCGTGATGAGCATGTACAGCAGCGCCAGCGCCGCTGCGCCAAAGGTCAGGCTATTGGCAATCTGGCGCTGGATCAGGTCTTGGACGGCACAGGCGATGAGCCACATGAACACAACAAGAAAGTGAATCACGTATTAAACATCCCTTTTTTACGAATGATTCTATGATGATATTACGGTCGATTGGCAGGGTAGACGCAGTCATGAAAACAGGCCTTCCTCAGAAGCAAAAAGGTGCCGTCGCGATTGAATTTGCGTTGGTATTTGTGATCTTTTTCGCAGTTCTCTACGGCGTTGTGAGCTATAGCTTGCCGTTGTTGCTGATGCAGTCATTCAACAATTCGACGGCTGAGGCCGTGCGACGAAGCGTGGCTGTCGACCCGACGTCACTGACGGATGCAGCCTACAAAACGGCAGTGGAAAAGGTGGCGACGGACGTGCTGACGGACAAACTCTCCTGGGTACCGAATGCTGTGCGAGGCTCTGTGCAGAAAACTGCGGCGTACAACATATCGACCAAAATGCTGACGGTGACGGTCACACTTCCGTCCACCGCGTTGAGCAGCATCATGCCAGTGCTCAAATTGCCGGGTATCACGGTCCCCAGCTTGCCGGACAATTTGCAAGCCCAGTCGAGTCTGCAATTTTGAATCGCGGTGACGGGGTATTTGAGCGGTTACTGGGTCGGTCCAGCGAACGGGAGCCTGGGTTATCTGGCCAACAGTCCCGCTCCGAAGCGGGTATTCAACTGGTTCTTGATCATCAAGGGCACGTCTTGGAAACCCATGGCCTGCAACGTTATGGCTTGACGCGGGGCCGGGGTGACGGCGCGCCGCGTCTACTGATCGATTACATGGTGCCGGGCAGCACAATGGCGCTTGAAGGGGTACCGGCAGATTGGGTCGGCCAAAGCCTTGATCTCGATTTTCAATGCGTGGGTCTGCGTGTGGTGCACACCCGTGGCTGGGTTCAGCCGCAGGCCGATGGCTGGCTGTTACAGCTGCTGGACATCAGCGATTTAAGGCTCGGCAGTCAGCAGGCGCGTAGCCGTGAGCAATGCACGCAACTAACCCTGCGGGTGGGCGAACAATTACGCCAATGCGGTTTTGCGCGCTTGTCTGACGTGGCAGATGAAGCGCTGCAAAACTTGGCCCAGCATGGACGCGTGCCCTCCATGGCGCTGGCGCTGCGTGATGAGTCTCAGCCCGGTTGGTACCTGTACAGCGCCTACCATGCGTTTGATGCCCCAACGCTTTGGACGGCTGGGCAAATGCTGGGCGGCTTGTTTGACCCGCTCACCGGCTCGTCTCCCCAGCGGGTTGAACGTGACGGCAATCCGCGCCTAAACGATCTGTTTGGCAATGCCGACGGTGTGCTGGTGCCTTACTACGATCAGCAAGGGTTGTCGGCTTGGCTGCTGCTGGGTTTTTACCCGGCATCGTTACATGGTCCGCAGATGAGCACGAGCGACTGGCTGCAAGTGTGTGCGGGTTTGGCTGGGCCGTTGCTGGACCGGTTGCGTGGGCAGCAACACGAGCAGCAACAAGCGCGCACGCAAGCCTTGCAAGAATTACTCGGGACCGGTTGGTGGGAATGGTCCACGGACCTTCAACACATGCAGTTGGCCCCACAGTTGGGCACCCGCTTGCTGTCGACGCAGGAGCCGCTGACACGTGATGCCTGGCTGGCGCTGTTTCATCCTGTTGATCGCGACGAACTGAACTACCGTTTCAATGAGTTGCTGGAACATGGCAAAACGTTATTGTTCTGCGCACGGCTGCATCTACCTCGGAGTGCCCAGCCAGCACCGTGGTACCGGGTTCAGGGCCAGGTGCTGGACACCGGCCCGGAGCGGCGGATTGTGGGTTTTATGTTGGACATCAGCGACATTAAAAATCAGCAGTTACAGGCTGACGCCGCACACGCCAGGCTGAATAATTTGATCGCCAGTTCGCCGGCAGTGATCTATGTGCAGCGTTATGACGAAGGCGTGTTGTTGCCTGAGTTCTTTAGCGACAGTTTGCAGCCATTGCTCGGCTGGACGTTGGCCGAGAGCACTGAGGGCGGGCTGATCGAGTGGATTCATCCCGACGACCGCGAGCAATATTTTGAGCGCACTCGCACATTGCTACGCAATGGCAGCGCCCGTAGTCGCTATCGCTTGCGTGATCGAAGCGGCAATTATCACTGGCTGCTGGATGAAGCCAAATTATTGCGCGATGACGTGGGTTTGCCGGTCGAAGCCGTCGGGCTGTGGCTGGACGTCACAGAAGCCACCGAGACGGCCGAGCGGGTCACGCGCAGTGAAGAGCGCTACCGGATTCTGGTCGAAGATTCCCCGGCAATGATTTGTCGTTACCAGCCTGATTTGACCCTGACCTTCGGTAACCAGCCGCTGGCCCATTACCTGGAATGCACCACCGAGCAACTGGCGGGGATCAACCTGGGCAGTTGGCTCTCGGCCGAACAGCGCGAAGCGTTTGTGCAGCGCATCGCACGGTTAAGCCCGGAAAACCCGGTCAGTGCGGCCGAAATCAGCCTGCAACTGCCGGGGCGTGAATACGCTTGGTGGGTGTGGTCCGATCGAGGCGTATTTGACCCCGAGGGCAACCTCTTGGAAGTACAGGCCGTGGGCCGAGACAACACCGAGGTGCGTCGCTCGCAACAGCAACTGACCCACAGCGCCAAAATGGCCACCCTGGGTGAAATGGCCACCGGCCTTGCCCACGAGATCAATCAGCCGCTGAACGTGATGCGAATGGCCGTTGTCAATGTGCTCAAACGCCTAAGCAACGGCGATGTGCAGGTCGACTACTTGCAAGACAAACTCTCGCGTATCGACTCACAAATTCAACGTGCGGCGCGGGTGGTCGACCACATGCGAGTATTTGGCCGCCGTTCAGAGGTCGAGCAACAAGTGTTCAACCCGGTGCAAGCGCTGGAAGGGACGCTGGCCTTGCTCGGCGAAGGCATGCGGGGCAAAGGCGTTGAGTTGCGCAGTGAAAATCTGGAGAGCACATTGTTGGTTCGCGGCCACGCCGACCAGTTGGAACAAGTGCTGATTAACCTGTTGGTCAATGCTCGCGATGCACTGATGAGCAAGCGCGAAACCGACCGTGAGTTCAAACCTTGGATTGCCCTGAGTGCCGAACCGTGTGGCAACTGCGTGCGCCTGTGGGTGGAAGACAACGCGGGCGGAATCGACCCGCGTTTGCTGGAACGGATCTTTGAGCCGTTCTTCACCACCAAGCCAATTGGTTTGGGCACGGGGCTGGGGTTGTCTGTGAGCTACGGCATCATCGACAACATGGGCGGGCGGTTAAGCGTCTGCAATACCGGGCACGGGGCCCGGTTTTGCGTGGAGTTGCCGGTGGTTGGTCAGGCTGGGTTGTCAAAGGACTAGTTGAGCGCGTCCGCCTTGACCGCAAGTTAGGTTGGCGCCGACTTCTACTTTATTCAGATCAATGCCAAGAAATTTTAGGATGTTATCCAATATCGGGTCCACAATCTGGCTCAGCAACGAACTTAGAAGATTGCCTAAGGCAGTTGTTAAGCCATTTAGGATATCGCCTACGCCAACTAATAGATCTCCTAGAACACTGCTGCCGGTTGGTTTGTAGGCCTGAATTTGTATACCGGCTAAGGTGGACTTCAGACTGCCCACGAGTTGTTCTGTTTTTTGGGGGAAATACAACGGCTGGAGTTTTACGTCCGGAGGCTGGAGGTAAATATGAGGGGCAGGGTTTGTAGTAAGACTGCCAATAGTAGTATCGATTTTTAGACCTATTCCTCCCCCGTAAAATGGTTTGCGGGTTTTAGGGTCGCAATTCTTGAGCACAAGTCCGGTGCAGGTGATTGCGCCAATGTCAACTATGGTTAAGGGATTGACTTTGACATCGGCAGTCGAGGAGAAGGCGCTGTCCATATCGGCGACGCTTCCAACCTTGACCTTTATAAGGGAGGCATTGGTTTGTGCTGTAAGTGACTTGGCAGATGTGCTGGAGCAAGAATAGTCAGTGACATGGCTGTCAGCACTCCCGATTTCGATCACCGCACTAATAGTTTTCGAATCGGAAAAAATCCTAAGACTTGTTTGTTCGCACGAAAAAACCAAACATAGAACAGATTTGAGTGTGCCTGCCAGGTTCAGGCTCAGCAAGTTGGTCAACGTATCTGAAAGTGGGCCTACTAGCTGGTCGAGCGCACCATTGATAAGTGGGTTATCCAAGACCGGCAGACTCAAAGATGCACCAACCCTAACTTGTGCAGTGCGCACGTATATTTGGCTACCAGGTAACGTTGGGTTTGCTTTGGCTTTTGCAGGGTCGCCAATGGCAGAAAGTTGAGGCGGCTCAATTATCTTAATTTTTACCCCGCCGTTAATTAAGTTTGGAATGTTGACGGGGATGCTCGCTGAAATGCCATTATTTTTATTAGCTAATTGTACGAAAGCCTCTGCTAGCTGAAAAATGTTAATGTTTGCATCTAATCCTGAATTCAGGGCCCCTGTTTGTAGTTTTAATATGTCGGCTAGCTTGACTTGAGTGCTGCCAGCGATGAGTTTTAATTTTGTTAGGCCGTCAACTGCAATGCTGGTGGTTGTTCCATTGGCAGTTAAAACTGTAATTGCAGTGTCAATTAATTTTGTGAGTTGGAGATTTGTGTTGAGGACGTCGTTATATCCTCCAGCGTTTAATTTTAAGTCAACAGCGAGCTGGTCAAGATAACTCAATAAATTTATTTGACTGTCTACTAGGCCTTGGTAGCCCCCAACTCCGATATTTAGGGTTCCTCCTAACAGCCCCCCCCAGACAATATTAAGTAGCGCTGATTGGCTTGAAGTAACAGTGATGATGGTATTTTTTATGGTCAGTTGTGCCAGTAACCCCTTAGGTGATGCCGCCACTGCACTCGCCGTCAATTGGGTATCGAGATCAATCCCCTGTTTTGTCAGCAAGTTCCACAAGCCCCCAGCCACACTGGTGTGAACGGTGGTGGTCGCGATGACCCGGATAGCACTGGATTGATTGGCGTCGGCTTTGAAGGTGCGCAAGTTATCAGTGCCGGTCACCAGGGTGCCGCAGGTGGGGCTTATTTTTTGAGTACCGCCCGGCGTGAAGTTGTTGCGAGTGGCGCTGGCGTTAACGTAGGTGGTGGCTGTACCCGCAGAACAACTGCCCCCCCGAGTGACCGCTTCGAGCGCAGCCATGTCTGCTACCCGTTGCAACTTGCGCTGCTCAAAGTACAGTCGCCCGCTGTCGATCACCAATAACATAAAGAGCAGCACCATGCCGAGGGTGAGTGCCGCCATTAAACCAATTGCACCGCGTTGTTGTTGCGGGGCCTTGAAATGCATGCCGCGTAGTTGGGGAGACATCGAGCACTCCTGATGCTGGGACATTGCCCAGCGCTAACGCTCCAAAGTTTCAACGAGTGTAGCCAAGATGTGATCGCTGCGTTGGCAAGTTGCCACTTTTATCGGGGGTGTGTGAGCAATTAATCAAAAGGAGTCGAGAAGTGGTGCAAGGCATTGCCTGAAAAGCAACTTACTCACGAAAGTATTAATACATCCTGCTTATATACTTCGTGAGTAAGTTGGCCGTTATAAAGTTGTAAGGCTTACTTGGGTGGGTAGTTACTCAGGATTTTAGTCACCGCTTCACGGATGGCCGCGCTGCGTTCTTGCGGTGTCGGGCTGTTGTTGAGGATTTTTTCAGCGCTGCCACGCCAGACTAGCCTGCCGTCTTTGGCGTCGGTCAGGTCGATCTGTAGGGTGCCCACCTGATAGATCACATTGCGGGTTTCGTTGTACGCCGGGCGCCAATACCCTTCCCATGGCCCGCCCCAATAACCACCCCAAGGCCCGCCCCATGGGCCGCCATAGCCGTAGTTAGTCACCACCTGTTCCTGGCGGTTGGCAACAATCAGGTAGGTCTGCACAAATAGGTCCGGCTTGGCGCCGGCAGCCACCGGGCGCAGGCCGCGTTGGTCCAGTTGGCTGCCAACAGCCTGAATAATCCGTTGCTCGGTGAGGTCACTTTTGAGCATCGGGTTATTCGGTTGGTACTGCACGGCAGGGTCTTTCCAGGCCCAGGTTCGGAACTGGGCGAAATCCACAGCTGGGTTGAAGTCGTTGGTCACCTGCATGCTTTCGCAAGCACTGAGCAGCAGGGCCAATCCCAATAACGCAATGCGCCGTAACATGATGATTTCTCCGCTTAAAGAAACAGTCTTAATGGGGAGGATAAGCCTGCACTGCCTTGTTCAGTGATTCGCGCAGGGCGTCACCGCGTTCGCTCAGGCTGCCTTTACTGCTGGTCTCTGCACTTGAACTCCAGACCGGTTGACCGGTTTTCCCGTCATACAAGTTGATGCGTACCACCATCACTTCAACTTCGTAGGTACGCACTACCGGTACGCTGTTGTACATGCCGTACTGGTTGCCGTAGCGACCATAGCGGTCGCCGTACATACCGCCATAACCATAGTCTTCCTGAACCTGACGCAGACGTTTTTCTGTGTGTAAATCTGCGCTGACCCACAGGTCTGCTGGACGGTTGGGGCGTGCTGGCCGCAATCCGCGCTGGTCCAGGGCGTTACTCACGGCTTCGGCAATTTGTGCCGAATCGGCCCATGCCGAGCCCGCAGGCAGTCGGCCATTGAGCCAAGCCCAGCTTTGATAACGGCCGTAGTCCCGTGGCGCTGCCGGGTAGGCGCTCAAGTCTAGGGTGTTGGCCGCTTGCGCCGGGGCGGGTTGCATCGGCAGGGAGCTGGCGGTGTAAGGGTTGGGGCTTTGGCACGCCCCTAATCCAAGGCTTAGAACGAGCAAGGCAACGCGGCGATACATCAGGTACTCCTCGAACAGGGGGCTTAAACCGGGCGGCAAACCCAATGCAGATAACGTCCCAGCCCGGCAAACGCAGGATGGCGACGATGGGCCAGTTCCATTTCAACCAATGCTTGCAGCTCGGCGCGAGCTTGAAACTCCACGGGCATGTAATCGTGAAACACCCGTACGCCGCTTTGCGTTTCAACTGCCCACAGGCCTTCAAGCGCAGTCGCCAGCTCTCGCGGATCGAGCGGTTGTTGCGGGGTGAGGCTCTGCTTTTCGCCCGCCATGTCGTTCTTGCGCATTTTGCGGAAGTGGCCTTTAAGCAAGTTGCGATAGATCAGCGCGTCGCGGTTATAAAACGCCAGCGACAACCAGCCGTCTTTGGCGGTCAGTTGGTGCAGCACGGGCAGAATCGCGTGAGGTTCGGCCAACCATTCCAGCACGGCATGGCACAGCACCAGGTCGTAGGGCTCGGTCAGTTGCCCCAGCAATTCTTGCCACGGTGCCTGAATAAAGGTGCCGGTCTGGCCTGCCTCGGCAAAGCGCTGACGCGCGCCTTCGAGCATAGGCGCGGCGGGCTCTGCCAAGGTCACATCGTGACCTTGTTGAGCCAGCCACAGCGACATATGGCCAAGGCCAGCGCCGATGTCCAGCACGCGCAACGGGCGCTGCGGCAGTGACTCTTGAAGGTCGGCTTGAAGCACGGCCAGGCGAATGGCCCCTTTGGCGCCGCCATAAATTTTCTCGGCGAAGCGGGTGGCCAGTTGATCGAAGTGACGGTCACTCATTTGCTGAAACGCCTTTCACTGTCGGCCAATTTGCTGCGCACCACTTCGTTCATGTCCAGCCCCAACTCACTGCATAACAGCAGCAGATACAGCACGATGTCACCGACTTCCTGTCCGGCATGGGCCAGCGTGTCGGCGGGCAGTTGGCGTGATTGGTCTTCGCTGAGCCACTGAAAAATTTCCACTAACTCGGCCATTTCGACACTGGCCGCCATGGCCAGGTTTTTCGGGCTGTGAAATTGTTTCCAGTCGTTGTTATCGCGAATGCGGTGCAGGCGTTGAGTGAGTTCGTCGAGGTTCATCGGGGGTGGGTTCTCCAGAAGGAGCAAAGCTTGCGGCTGAATAAGAATTGGTGCAAGTGAAAGGCATTAGCTACAGGCACATATCCCCTACAGGAGATTCTAGGCTGCGCTGCAAGCCGATTTCGTAGCAGTTGCCGAGCTTGCGAGGCTACGTCCGATTGCGAAGCGATCGTAAACCCTAAGTGCAGGATTTAACTGATACACCGCAGTGCTTGATTTACGACTGCTGCGCAGCCGGACGCAGCCTCGCAAGCTCGGCAGCTGCTACGAATTTTCGCGCTCCATAGATGATCCATTAATCAACCGGCCGCCACTGCCCGACTAAATGTACCAAGTCCCCATGCCCATTGAGCTGGAAGTCGCCACTGGAACCCGCATCGCTGCTCAGCAGGATGACTTCACTGGGCAGGCGTACCGGCTTTTTAAATGCCACGTTGATCTCGACATTGGCCGCTGGCAAATGCGCGGTCAGCGCGGCTAACGCACGCGCCTTTAGCCAAAGCCCGTGGGCGATGGCGCTGGGCAGGCCAAACAGTTTGGCGCTGGCGGCGCTCAGGTGGATTGGGTTGTAATCCCCAGACACTTTGGCGTACTGGCGGCCAATACTGAGGGGGGCGTACCAGCGTGTCAGTTCGGTTAACGCCGTCGGGGCTGGCGTTGTGGTCTGCGGCACGTCGCCCGGCAACTTGACGCCTTTGCACAGCAACGTACTTTCGGCTTCCCACAGTGGCCCGAGCAGATCATCGACCTGAGTCACGACTTCGAACGTCGCGCCTTTGGGGTGTTTTTGCAGGTTGTGTACAGACACACCGATGCGCAGTTGCGTCACGCCGCCCATAGGGCGCAGGACCCGAATCCGGTTGCTCAGATGAATCAGACCGAGCAGCGGGAAGGGGAAGTCCTTGTCAGTCAGTAACTGCATTTGCAGACCAAAGGCCAAAACATGGGGATACGTCGGCGGCAACAGTGGGCTTGGCGCTAAGCCGCAGGCATCCCGAAAAGCATCCAGCGGCTTGGCTTTAACCTCGACCCAGCAGCGTAATCCTTGCTCCGGGAGGGTGTTGCCGGTGATCTTGCGCTTGGCTGCTGCGTAGGCATACAGCGCAGGTAGAGATGGCGGGCTGTCGAGGTCGAGCCACTGTACGGTCATGGCTTAGGCCCCCAGTACGCTTTGGCCGCACACGCGCAGCGCTTGCCCGCTGACGGCACCCGAGCCCGGCTGGCCTAGCCAAGCCACGGCTTCGGCCACGTCTTGTGGCAAACCGCCCTGACCCAGAGAACTCATGCGACGCCCGGCTTCTCGCAGGGCAAACGGGATATGCGCGGTCATTTGGGTTTCGATAAAACCGGGTGCCACGGCGTTGATGCTGATGCCGCGCTCGCCCAGCAGTGGCGCCCAAGCTTGGGCCAGACCGATCAGCCCGGCTTTGCTGGCCGCGTAGTTGGTTTGGCCGCGGTTACCGGCGATACCGCTGATGGAGGCGAGCAAAATCACCCGACCGTTATCGCGCAGGGTGCCGCTGTCCAGCAGGGCTTTGGTCAGCACTTGGGGCGCGTTGAGATTGACCGCGAGGACGGCATCCCAGAATTCGGGCGTCATGTTGGCCAAGGTTTTGTCACGGGTGATACCGGCGTTGTGCACCACAATGTCGACGCCATCAGGCAGGTGCTCGATCAATTGCGTGGCTGCATCGGCGGCGCAAATATCCAGTGCAATGCTGCGCCCACCCAAGCGAGCGGCGAGTGCTTCGAGGTCATTTTTGGCCGGTGGCACGTCGAGCAAAATCACCTCGGCGCCGTCGCGGGCCAAGGTCTCGGCAATCGAGGCGCCAATGCCACGCGCCGCGCCGGTGACCAAGGCTTTGCGCCCGGCCAGCGGGCGAGTCCAGTCGGCAACCTGAGTCGCACACGGGCGCAGGCGCAATACTTGGCCACTGATGAACGCGCTTTTTGGGGAGAGGAAAAACCGCAGCGCGCCTTCGAGCTGATCGTCGGCACCTTCATCGATATACAACAACTGCAACGTGCCACCATTGCGCAACTCTTTGGCCAGTGAGCGGCTAAATCCTTCGAGGGCGCGCTGTGCGCTGGCGGCAAAGGGGTCGCGCTGGGTGTCGGGCGCACGGCCTAAAATAACGATGTGCGCGCTGGGCCCAAGGCTGCGCAGCAGCGGTTGGAAGAACTCGCGCAATTGCTTGAGTTGGTCGGTGTGCAGCAACTCGCTGGCATCAAACACCACGGCTTTTAATTTAGGTCCTTGGCCAGGAATCCACGGGTTTGCCTCCCACGGCCCAGTACCGTAGCCGAACACGGCGTCGGTGAGTTTGCTGGCAAATCCGCCGACCTTGGCTGCCAATGCGCCACCGCCTAGCAATAGTGCGCCGTCGACTGGGCGCAGTCGGCCTGCTTGCCAGCGCTCTAGTCGTACCGGCGACGGAAGCCCTATTGCACCCACCAGGCGATGGCCGATGGATGAGTTGGCAAAGTCGATATAACGGTCTGACATGGAACACTCTCCGACAGATGGGGTTCAAAGGATTGACCACAAACATGTCATGGTCGTTCGTTATCAGCGATAAGACCTACGCTTGTAACGATCAACGGCTTTGAAAGAATAGGGAACATCTTATGAGTTTGCGTCGTGTAGCCATTATTGGCGGTAATCGAATTCCATTTTCCCGTGCCAACGGGCCGTACGCGACCGCCAGTAATCAGGCGATGTTGACGGCGGCGTTGGAAGGGCTGATCGAGCGCTACAACCTGCATGGGCTGCGTATGGGCGAAGTGGTGGCCGGGGCGGTGCTCAAGGACTCCAGAGATTTTAGCCTCACCCGCGAGTGCGTACTGGGGTCGCGTCTGTCGCCGCAAACCCCAGCCTATGACCTGCAACAAGCTTGTGGCACCGGGCTAGAAGCGGCGTTGCTGGTGGCCAATAAAATTGCCTTGGGGCAGATCGAGTGCGCGATTGCCGGTGGCGTCGACAGCGCTTCGGATGTGCCGATTGGCTTGAATGACGGACTGCGCCGATGGTTGTTGCAGTTGAAACGGACCAAGGCGCCTCTGGACAAGATCAAAACCCTGCTTCAGTTGCGCCCCCGTTTCTTAAAGCCTGAGTTTCCACGTAATGGCGAACCCCGTACCGGATTGTCGATGGGCCAGCACTGCGAGTTAATGGCGCAAACCTGGAACATTCCGCGCACCGAACAAGATGCCTTGGCCTTGCACAGCCACCAAGCGCTGAGCGCGGCGTATCACGCGGGCTGGGAAGATGACTTGATCACCCCGTATCTGGGGTTGAGCCGCGACAACAACCTGCGCCCGGACCTGACGCTGGAGAAACTCGCCGCCCTTAAGCCGGTGTTCGATCGCACAGGTAAAGGCACGTTGACGGCGGGTAACTCCACGCCGCTGACCGATGGCGCTTCAGTGGTTTTGCTCGCCAGTGAGGCCTGGGCCAAAGAGCGCGGGTTGCCGATTTTGGCTTATTTGCGAGATGGCGAAACGGCTGCGGTCGATTTCGTCCATGGCGCCGAAGGTTTGCTGATGGCCCCGGTGTATGCGGTCCCACGGCTTTTGGCGCGCAATGGCCTGACCTTACAAGACTTTGACTACTACGAAATTCACGAAGCGTTTGCTGCGCAAGTGCTGTGCACCTTGAAAGCTTGGGAAGACGCCGATTACTGCCAGAAAAGACTGGGGCTGGACGCGCCGCTGGGTTCAATTGATCGCAGCAAACTGAACGTCAAAGGCAGCTCATTGGCAATTGGGCATCCCTTTGCCGCGACCGGAGGGCGGATTGTGACCAACCTGTCCAAATTGCTCGCCACGGCCGGGCAGGGACGAGGCTTGATCTCGATCTGCGCGGCGGGCGGTCAAGGTGTTACAGCGATTATTGAGCGTTAATTGGCAGGCACCGCCGCTTGGTTTTGCTCCGCTTTCTCCTGACGGTTCCGGCTGGCGTAGCTTTCTGCCATCACGGAACACACGATGAGTTGCAGCGGGTGGTAGATCATGATGGGCAGCAGAATCAGGCCAATCCCAGGGTTGGCGCCGAAGATCAGCGCGGCCATCGGCGCACCGGCGGCGAGTGATTTTTTGCTCGCGCAGAACACGGCCGCGATCTCGTCTGCGGTGCTGAATTTGAGGGCGCGGGCGGTGCGGGTGGTCATGTACAGAATGATGGCGAGCAATATCGCGCTGCCGACCAAGGCGCTGAAAATCACCGATGTGCCTTGCTGTTGCCACATGCCCGAAACCATCGAGTTGCAGAACGCGGCGTACACCAGCAGCAAGATCACCACTTTGTCGCAGATGTTGGTGTAGCGCTTGTGGCGGGCGAAAAAACGTCCGAACAACGGGCGTACCAATTGACCGAGCACCAGCGGCAACAAGAGCATGGCGCACAGGTCGAGCAAGGTTGAGCCCAGGTCGATACCGCCCGAACCGCTGCCCACGACAAAGCTCACCAGCAAGGGCGTCAAAAATATCCCCAGGACGCTGGACAGGCTGGCATTGAGAATTGCCGCCGGTACGTTGCCGCCTGCGCTGCCGGTGAGGGCCACCGATGAGGAAATGGTGGAGGGCAGGGCGCACAGGTAGAAAAAGCCAAGCATCAGCAGGGGCGGAATGTGTGCCCCCAGTAGCGTGTTGGCGGCCACCCAAATCAGCGGAAACACAATAAAGGTGAAGCCTTGAACCATCAGGTGCAGGCGTATGTTTTTAAGGCCGTGACGAATTTGCTCGCTGGACAGGTTGACCCCGTGCAGGAAAAACACCAAAAACACGCCAACATTGATCACCACCTCTGCGTGCATTGCTCCGCCCGTGCTACCGAAGGTCGGAAATAGATAGGAGAGAAATGTCGCCACCAACATGCCGCACAGAAACCAGTCTGTGAACAAACGTTTGAGGTGTTTGAAGATATGCATCGCGGGCACCAGAACATTGTAAGAATTGATGACTTAGCCTAACGTCGCACCTATCTGACGTCTCGCGACATAAGGCCAATCAATGCCGCCAAACGGACAACGTGGTACCCAGCGCGCGATTCCTGCGCTCAATACTTTGCCTCGGCCGCTGTATGCTCGCGCCGAAAGCTTGGGGGCCGGGTCGTGGACGCCGCGCCATCGGCATGATTGGGTGCAATTCTCTTACGCCATCAGCGGTGTGCTCGGTGTGCATACCGACGAGGGCAGTTTTTTCGCACCGCCCCAGTGGGGAATCTGGATTCCGGCGGGTCTAGAGCATGAAGTCGTGACCTCGATGCGCGCCGAAATGCGCAGCCTGTACGTGCGCCGTGAAGATTGTCTGTGGGCGCCCGGGCACTGCCGGGTACTGGAAGTCACGCCGCTGGCACGTGAGTTGATCAAACGTTTTTGTGCATTGCCGGTGGATTACCCGGAAGGCGGGAGCGCAGAGCAACGTTTGGTGCAGGTGTTGCTGGATCAACTAGCGGGTTTGAGTCAGGTCGGTTTTTCGCTGCCATTACCACGGCATCCACGGTTGTTGACGCTGTGTAATGAACTGATCGAAAACCCGGACGCGGACGCGAGCCTGGGCCTCTGGGCCGAGCGTTTGGGCACATCGGAAAAAACCTTGATGCGTTTATTTGACCGCGAAACCGGTTTGAGTTTTCGCAGTTGGCGTCAGCGCATGCGCCTGCTTTCGTCTTTGCGCGTACTTGAAGAGGGTGGCAGTGTGACGCTGGCCGCGTTGTCGTGTGGGTATGAGTCGACGTCGGCGTTTATTGCGGCATTTAAAAAGATGTTTGGCTTCACGCCTGGCGAGTTATTCAGACATTAATAAGCTGCTTTTCGGAAATGCCCTGCATACATTTAGCCCCGCTCTAGTAGGGTGCGCGCTTATTCAAAGGGATTAGTCGATGCTCTACGATCGACGCTCGACTATCATCCATGGCATTCGGAATTTTTGGCACATGGCGTGCCTACAAGCGACTCATACACGGTCGCCCCCTCCCCGTAGTGAGTGGATTGCCGTATAACGAGTGACATTCGCGTGTTTGGTAACAAAGGACCCACAATAAAAGCTGATGAAGACTCCAAAACGCTTAGAACCCCTGATCGAAGACGGTCTGATCGACGAGGTGCTGCGCCCACTTATGAGTGGCAAAGAAGCAGCTGTTTACGTGGTCCGCTGCGGCAATGAGCTGCGATGCGCCAAGGTTTATAAGGAGGCTAATAAACGAAGTTTTCGCCAAGCCGCCGAATATCAGGAGGGTCGCAAGGTTCGCAACAGCCGTCAGGCGCGAGCGATGGCCAAGGGCTCGAAGTTTGGGCGTAAAGAAACCGAAGATGCCTGGCAGAACGCCGAAGTAGCCGCTCTGTTTCGTTTGGCGGGTGCCGGTGTACGTGTTCCCAAACCGTTCGACTTCCTTGAAGGCGTGCTGTTGATGGAGTTGGTGGCCGATGAATACGGCGATGCGGCGCCGCGTCTGAACGACGTCGTGCTGGAGCCGGATCAGGCCCGCGAGTACCACGCGTACCTGATTTCGCAGATCGTGTTGATGTTGTGCACGGGTCTGGTTCACGGCGACTTGTCGGAGTTCAACGTGCTGCTGACACCGACCGGGCCGGTGATTATCGACCTGCCACAGGCCGTTGACGCGGCGGGCAATAACCACGCGTTCAGCATGCTGGAGCGGGACGTGGGCAACATGGCTTCTTACTTCGGACGTTTCGCGCCGGAGTTGAAGAAAACCAAATACGCCAAGGAAATGTGGGCGCTTTACGAAGCGGGTACCTTGAGCCCTTCCAGCGTCTTGACCGGTGAGTTTGAAGAGCCTGAAGAGTTGGCGGATGTCGGCGGAGTGATTCGCGAGATTGAAGCGGCTCGTTTGGACGAAGAACGTCGCCAAGCGGTGCGTGCTGCAGACGATGCACCACCGAGCAAAGCCGAAGAGCCGCCGCCACCGTGGATGCAGTGATTCGATGAATAAAAAATCCGGCTCAGGCCGGATTTTTTATGCCTGTGACTTTTTAAAGATCAAAAGATCGCGAGGCAAGCTCGCCCCAATAGGGGCGCGGACGCTTAACGGATTAAAACCGGTTCAGCGGGATCTTTAAGCTGGTCAGCCCGCTTTCATCGGCGGGTGGTAGGTTGCCGGCGCGAATGTTGACTTGTATGGCTGGGATTAATAGCGCTGGCACTCCCAGGGTAGCGTCGCGGGCCGTGCGCATGTCGACAAAATCCGCCAGCGGGATGCTGTCGTTGACATGGATATTTCGAGCGCGCTGTTCGCCAACGGTGGTCGACCAACTGGCCTCGCGACTGGCGGGGGGGTAGTCGTGGCACATGAACAGTCGAGTGTCGCTCGGCAAGGCCAGCAGGCGTTTGATCGATTGATACAACTGCTGTGCATCGCCCCCCGGAAAATCGCATCGTGCGGTGCCGACATCCGGCATGAAGAGCGTGTCGCCGACGAAAATGTTGTGGCTTTCGATCTGATAGGCCATGTCCGCCGGGGTATGGCCCGGCACGTGGAGCGCCCGGACCTGAAGTCGGCCAACATGGAACACTTCATCGGGCTCAAACAAATGGTCGAATTGCGAACCGTCCAGCTTGAATTCAGGCTCAAGGTTGTAGAGATCGCGAAACACGCCTTGTACCTGGGTGATCGCCGAGCCGATACCAATCTTGCCGCCGATTTTTTGCTTGAGGTAGGCGCTGGCTGACAGGTGATCGGCGTGGGCGTGTGTCTCCAGTAGCCACTGCACCTTCAGGCCATGCGCTTGCACAAAACGCATGATGCTGTCTGCGCTGTCGGTGCTGATGCGCCCGGCCGCGGCGTTGTAATCGAGTACCGGGTCAATGATTGCGCACTCGCTCCCGCAGGCTTCGTAAACCACATAGCTCACGGTCGAAGTTGCGGGGTCGTAGAAGCCTTGAATTTCGGCGTGCATGAAAAGCCTCGCGTGTATCAAAAGAGTTTCAATATATTGAAACATATATTATCGAGACGTAGACTGTCGACCATTACGTCACGGAGCCTTCCATGTCTGCCCAACTCACCAGTGAAGAGATTGGCCTTCTGCGCGATTCTGCGTCCAAAGCCTGCACCCTGCTCAAAGCCTTGGCCAATGAAGATCGGCTGTTATTGCTGTGCCAACTGACACAAGGCGAACGCAATGTGGGCGAGCTTGAAGCGCTAACAGGGATCCGACAGCCCACCCTGTCGCAACAACTCGGTGTGTTGCGCGATGAGGGCATGGTCAATACCCGTAGGATGGGGAAATTCATTTTCTACTCGCTCGCCAGCTTCGAAGTGGTTTCGGTGATGCAAACCTTGTCGGGTCTGTATTGCGGTCAAGCGCTCAAGAAGTAACGGGTCAACTATTCCATTCATTTTTGTTGTGCCTGGAGTGCCCAATGGAGCCAAACATCAAGCGAATCGACGACACATTCTCTGTGTCAGGGCAGCTCGCGCTGTCCGAACTCCACGCGTTGGCTGCGCTGGGTTTTCGCAGTGTGATCTGCAATCGCCCAGACCATGAAGGCGGGGCTGAGCAACCCGAGCACACGTCAATGCAGCAGGCCGCCGAGGCGCTGGGGCTGAGCTTCGCTTACCTGCCCGTACAAACCACCGGGGCGACCCCTGAGCAAGCGCAGCAGTTGCACCAATTGTTGAGCGAAATGCCGACGCCGGTGTTGGCGTATTGCCGCACCGGGAATCGCTCCTCAAAGCTGTATGAAGCCGCGACTCAGGGCGGGCGTGAAGTCCGTCAGTTTGACGTTGTCGTGATTGGCGGCGGCTCGGCCGGTATCTCGGTAACAGCCAGCTTGCTCAAGCGCGACGCCTCCTTGCGCATCGCGGTGATCGAACCCAACACCGAACACTACTATCAACCGGCGTGGACGTTGGTGGGCGGCGGTGCCTACGATGTCAAAGACACCGTGCGGCCCACTGGCGAGGTGATGCCCAAAGGGGCGCAGTGGATCAAAGCATCGCTTTGCGCCTTTGCCCCGCAACGCAAGGTGGTGTTGATCAGTGATGGCACTGAGCTGGGCTATCAACAGTTGATCGTTTGCCCTGGGCTGCAATTGGCTTGGGAGAACATCGAAGGCCTGGAAGAAACCTTGGGCAAACATGGCGTTACGTCCAACTACCGACATGACCTAGCGCCCTATACGTGGGAGCTGGTGCGTTCGCTGCGCGGTGGCAAGGCGCTGTTTACGCAGCCTGGCATGCCAATCAAATGTGCCGGTGCGCCGCAAAAAGCCATGTACCTGTCGTGTGATCACTGGCGCAAACAGGGCGTTCTGGATTCGATTTCGGTGGAGTTCAATCTGGCGGGGGCGGTGCTGTTTGGTGTCCCGATCTTTGTCCCTCCCTTGATGAAATACGTAGAGGCCTACAAGGCTCAGTTGGCTTTTCAGTCCAATCTGGTCAAGGTCGATGGGCCGAACCGGACGGCCTGGTTTGATGTGACGGGCGCTGATGGCCAAGTTACCCGCCATGAAAAACGTTTCGACATGCTGCATGTGGTGCCGCCACAACAGGCGCCGGATGTGATCCGCCGCAGTGAGTTGGCCGACAAGGCGGGCTGGTTTGAAACCGACCCGGCAACGTTGCAACACCCGCGTTATCCCGAGATTTTCGCGGTGGGTGACGTGTGCGGCACCTCCAATGCCAAGACGGCAGCGGCGGCCCGCAAGCAAGTCGTGGTGGTGGCCGACAACCTGATTGCCCTGCGCAAAGGAGCTGCGTTGCCCAAGCGGTATGACGGTTATGGCTCTTGCCCGCTGACAGTGGAAAAAGGAAAAGTGATTTTGGCCGAGTTCGGCTATGGCGCAAAACTACTGCCGACGTTCCCGCTGGACCCGGTTGTACCGCGCACGTCGGCGTGGTTTCTGAAAGCAACGCTGCTGCCATGGTTTTATTGGCAAGGCATGCTCAAAGGGCGCGAGTGGTTCACTGACTGTAAGCAGGACTGAGCTCAAGCATGCTGATTATCATCTTGGGCGCGTTGGTGGGTTTGCTTCTGGGCCTGACGGGGGCGGGCGGCGGTATTTTGGCCATCCCGGCGTTGACGCTGGGCTTGGGTTGGACGTTGCTTGAAGCGACGCCGGTGGCGTTGTTGGCCGTTGGGGTTGCAGCGGCCGTGGGTGCGGTCGACGGATTACGCAAAGGGCTGGTGCGTTACAAGGCTGCCGGGTTGATGGCGGGCGCCGGCTGGCTGGCTTCGCCGCTGGGGTTGTACTTGGCTAAGTTGTTACCGGGTGCGGCACTGATGGCGCTGTTTGGCTGCGTGATGGTGTTTGTCTCTGGGCGTATGTTTATGCAGGCAAGAGCGGGCTGCCCTGGAGACGAGGGTGTCCACCCTAAAAACTGCCAGCTTAATCCTTCAACCGGGCATCTGAAGTGGGATGCACGATGCGCCGCGACGCTCGCTTCAATCGGCGCGACGTCGGGGTTGCTGACGGGGCTGCTGGGGGTTGGCGGCGGTTTTCTGATCGTGCCGGCCTTTCGAAAGTTTAGCGACGTGCCCATGCACGGGATTGTCGCCACCTCGTTGATGGTGGTGGCGCTGGTGTCACTGGGCACCTTGGGGCATCTGGTTTACCAGGGCTTTAACTTGTCAGAGGAGGCGCTGATGTTTATCAGCGCGACCTTGGCCGGGATGATTGTCGGACGTGTTGTGGCGCCGAAAGTCTCAGGGCAACGGATGCAGCAAGGCTTTGCAGTGCTGTGTGCGGTGGTCAGCGTGTTGATGATCGGCAAAGTGTTGCTGATGGTGCTGTGACCGATCTTGTAGCAGTTGCCGAAGGCTACGTCCGATTGCGAAGCGATCGCAAACCCTGGCACTCAGGTGTGCCTTACGCAGCGTAGAACCTGATTTTGCGACGGCTTTGCCGCCGAACGCAGCCTTCGGCAGCTGCTACGGATTTTGAGTGCCCTTTAGGGGCAACACGCTCCCGACTCTAGGTCCTTGAGAATCGGGCAGTCGGGGCGATGGTCGCCTTGGCAGCTTTCTACCAGCACTTGCAAGGTGTCGCGCAGGCTGCTCAGTTCAAGAATCTTTTGATTCAGCGCGTCGATGTGCTGGCGTGCCAGGGCTTTCACATCGCCGCTGGCGCGTTGGCGGTCTTGCCATAAGGTCAGCAACTTGCCGACCTCTTCCAATGAAAACCCTAAGTCCCGCGAGCGCTTGATAAACGCCAGCGTGTGCAGGTCATCGTCGCTGTACTGGCGGTAGCCGCTGTCGCTGCGGTGGGCGGGTTTGAGCAAGCCAATGGATTCGTAGTAACGAATCATCTTGGCGCTGAGGCCGCTGTGTTTGGCGGCCTGGCCGATATTCATGACAGTTGCCTCCTACTCAAGGTCTTTGGGTTTCCAGAACTTCAGTAACAATGCGTTGCTGACCACGCTGACGCTTGAGAATGCCATGGCCGCGCCAGCCAGCACCGGGTTCAAGAAGCCAAAGGCTGCCAACGGAATGCCGATCACGTTGTAAACAAAGGCCCAGAACAGGTTTTGACGGATTTTAGCGTAGGTTTTACGGCTGATTTCCAAGGCGGCGGGCACCAGTCGCGGGTCGCCGCGCATCAGGGTGATACCGGCGGCGTGCATGGCCACGTCAGTGCCGCCTCCCATGGCGATGCCAATGTCGGCCGCTGCCAGCGCCGGAGCGTCGTTGATGCCGTCGCCGACCATGGCCACCACACCGGTTTTTTTCAGTTCGGCCACGGTGGCCGCCTTGTCGGCGGGCAGCACTTCGGCGTGCACATCGGTAATGCCCAGCGCCTCAGCCACCACGCGCGCGCTGCCGCGGTTATCGCCGGTCAGCAGGTGACTGCTGATGTGGCGCGCATTGAGTTGCTGAATCGCGGACTGTGCGCCGGCTTTGAGTGTGTCGCCAAAGGCAAACAGACCCAGTACCCGAGCCTGCGGGCTTTGTTCGATCAACCACGACAGGGTGCGGCCTTCGTTTTCCCAGGCGGCTGCGGACTCCGCCAATGAGCCCGGTTTGAGCCCTGTTTCATCCAGCAGGCGGCGATTGCCCAAGGCCAGGCGACGGCCCTCCAACGACCCTGCGATACCCCGGCCTGTGAGTGATTGGCTGTCTGTGACATCCGGCACATTCAGGTTTCGGGCAGCACAGGCGTCAAGCACAGCTTTGGCCAGCGGATGTTCGCTGCCGCGTTGCAAGGCCCCGGCGGCTTGCAGCAGGCTGGCTTCGTCGCCATCCAAGGCACTGAAATGGGCAATTTGCGGAGTGCCCGAGGTTAATGTGCCAGTTTTATCGAAGACCACAGCGCTGACTTCGTGAGCCCGTTCGAGGGCTTCTGCGTCTTTGATCAGAATGCCGTAGCGTGCGGCCACCCCGGTACCGGCCATGATTGCAGTGGGTGTTGCTAACCCCAGCGCGCACGGGCAAGCGATGACCAATACGGCCACGGCGTTGATTAGCGCTGTCTCGATCGGAGCGCCATAGAACCACCAGCCGAGCAGGGTGGCGAGGGCGATCAAGAGTACGACCGGGACGAAGATTTGGCTGACTTTATCCACCAGCTTCTGGATCGGCGCTTTACCGGCCTGAGCGTCTTCGACTAGGCGAATGATGCGCGCCAATACGGTTTCTGTGCCCAGTGCCAGGGTTTTGATCACCAGACGGCCTTCGCCGTTAATGGCGCCCCCGGTGACTTTATCCCCAGGCTGTTTGGGCACGGGCAGACTTTCGCCGCTGATCAGGGCTTCGTCGGCGTGGCTTTGGCCGTCGACTACTTCGCCATCAACCGGGAATCGCTCGCCGGGTTTGACCAGCACCCAATCGTTGAGGCGCAAGTCGCTGATGGCGACGTCTTGTTCCTGACCGTCGATTACCCGCAATGCGCGTTCAGGGCGCAAGGCCTCAAGGGCTCGAATGGCGCTGGCGGTCTGACGTTTGGCGCGGCTTTCGAGGTATTTGCCCAGCAGCACCAGTGCGATGACGACGGCCGAGGCTTCGAAATACAGATGCGGTGTGCTGCCTGGCGCAGCAATCGCCCATTCATACAGGCTCAAACCATAACCGGCGCTGGTGCCGAGGGCGACCAGCAAGTCCATGTTGCCAGCACCGGCCTTGACGGCTTTCCACGCGGCTATATAAAAGCGTGCACCCAAAATGAACTGCACGGGCGTGGCGAGTACAAACTGTGCCCACGCGGGCAGCATCCAATGAATACCTAAGGGCATGAGCAGCATTGGCAGTACCAGCGGTAACGCCAGCACGATGGCCAAAATCAGCGACCAACGCTCGCGACGCAGGCGTTTTTGCTGATCGTCTTGAAGTGTTTGCGGGGTGTGCGCCTGGTGCAGGCTGGCGTAATAGCCCGCCTGGCTGACAGCGTCGATCAGCAGGTTGGGATCGACTCGACCGCGCAATTCGACATGGGCACGCTCGCTGGCAAGGTTGACGCTGACACGTTCAACGCCTGGGACTTTGCCCAAGGCTTTTTCGACACGCCCGGCGCAGGAGGCGCAGGTCATGCCGCTGATATCGAGTTCCAGACCTTGCGCCGGGACGCTGTAGCCTGCTTGCTGCACGGCGTCGACCAGTGCGGGCAAGCTGTCGGCCGGGGCTTGGACACGTGCCTGCTCGGTAGCTAGGTTGACGCTGACCGAACTGACGCCCGTTACGTTGGCTAAGGCTTTTTCGACGCGACCAGCACAACTGGCGCAGGTCATGCCGTCAATCGGCAGATCGAATTGGGTGAGCACGAGCAGTCCTCCTCAAGAAGTTATCTGTCCATAGAATCGACCTTGACCCCGTGGCAAGGTCAAGGCTTCTGGCTGTGCTTTATTGTTGCGCGTGGCGTGCGTTCAATATTCCAGTTTTGCGGGTTTGAGGTACATGCCGTCTTTGCCGAGGGCGATCCGGTATTTGCGCACATCGCCGGCTTTTAACGTGAATTGCTGGGCGGGCGGCACCAGCATGCCAGGCAAGCAGCCGGGCGCTTGTCCGGGAAGTAGCTTGAGTCGGATGTCGACAGCGGCGGGTGGCAAATTGAAGGACAGCGCTTGCTCTTGAAATAACCGGCCAGCCAGTTGGTCGTCGATGTACACCCCGACCTCGCAGTTGGTGGGGACCTCTAGACGCTCGCGCGAAATGATCAGTACGCCATAGTCCTGATCGGCATTTGCCCATAAGGGCAAGCTGGCGAGACTGAGAAGACTGACTAGGCTCAAAACGGACCTGCGCATGGCTCGGTACCCTGTTTTCAAATCACAAGGCATTCAGCTTGGCCGAGCAAGGTGCAGATTGCCAGCGCGCTAACGCAACAAGGGGCTTGACCTTGCCACGATGGCAAGGTGAATGCTGTTGCCATCTCAAACAACGGAGGCTTCATCATGCAGACTTTTAAAGTGGATGGAATGACCTGTGGCGGTTGTGTACGGGGTGTGACAAACGCGATTCAACGCATTGACCCTCAATCGACTGTACAGGTCGATCTGGCGACCAAGACCGTTAAGGTTGATAGCGCACTGCCTTGCGCCCAGATCGTCGATGCGATTAAAACAGCCGGATTTGACGTCCCCGATATGGCCTGAAATAAATCTGTGTAGGCGCGCAATGTTGTTCACTTAAGTGAACAGCATTGCTGTAGGCGCGAGCTTGCCCCGGTGATCTGCCGCGATTTATTAGCTAGCTCGCTATCTTTATGTTCAACGTCTGCAACCACGGCTAGACTATCGGGCTGCGCTAAACGCACTTCGATTGGATACCTGATGAACGTAAGAACAATCCTGATTCTGGGCGCTCTCAGCGCTTTTGGTCCCCTGGCGATCGACTTCTACTTGCCAGGCTTTCCGGCGATGGCTCAAGCCTTTGCCACTGATGAGAAGCACATTCAACTCACGCTGGCGGTTTACTTTCTGGGTTTGTCTATCGGCCAACTGGTCTATGGCCCGATCGCTGACCGCTTTGGTCGACGGCTGCCACTGCTGGTGGGCGTGGGTCTGTTTACGCTGGGCTCGTTTGCCTGTGCCTTTGCTCCCACGCTTGAGTGGCTGATTGGTGCGCGCTTTGTCCAAGCGCTGGGCGGTTGCGCTGGGATGGTGCTGTCGCGAGCGATTGTCAGTGATAAGTGCGACGCAGTGGGGTCGGCCAAGGTGTTCTCACAGCTGATGCTGGTGATGGGGCTGGCACCGATCTTGGCGCCGATGCTAGGCGGCCTGTTGGTGAATGTGTACGGCTGGCAGTCGATTTTTATTGTACTGACCGGCTTCAGTGCGCTTGCCGCCTTGGCTGTTGCGCTGGGCCTGCCGGAAAGCTTGCCGGCCAACGTACCGCGCCAACCGTTGTCGGGTGCTCTGCATCAATATGGCCGTTTGCTCAAGGATCGTGAATTTCTGGGGCATGCACTGACCGGGGGGATCGCAATGGCCGGGATGTTTGCCTACATCGCCGGATCACCTTTTATATTTATCAAACTCTACGGTGTGCCCGCTGAACACTTTGGCTGGCTGTTTGGCAGCAACGCGGCAGGCTTTATTTTGGTCGCCCAAGTGAACGCCCGTTTGCTGGCCAAGCGCGATCCAGGCTTTTTGCTAGCGCGCACAGTGTGGGTGTATCTGGCGGCGGGCCTTGCGTTGCTGGGTATTAGCGCCTTGCACACCGAGCAGCTGTGGCCGTTGCTGATTCCGCTGTTTGTTTGCATCGCCAGTTTGGGCTGCATCATCCCCAACGCCTCGGCGTGTGCGATGAACGGGCAGGGCGCACGTGCGGGCAGCGCTTCAGCGATGTTGGGCTTTTTGCAATTCAGCGTTGCTGCCGGGGCGGCCTCATTGGTCGGCGTGTTGCACGATGGCAGTGCGATGCCCATGGCGATGGTCATCATCTTGTGCGGGATTTTGGCAGTGGTCATCGGTATGGCGACCCGCCGTTTATACACCGCGCGGATCGCCGCCGAAGACGCCGTCTGAGTTACCCCGCCAAGCGTTCGGGTAATGTGTGCGGCGCTTTCAAGCGCGATTGCAGTTTATCCACAAAGGCTCTGGCCTCGGCTTCGCTGCGAAAATTGACGGCTTGCTGGCCGAGTTGAACCTGCCATTGGCAGTCATGGGATCTTGCTAACGCTTTTATCAGGATTTTCATTTCTGGCCTCCTTTGGTTGGCAAAGGTGGCCAGTGTATGCCCGAAAACGTTGAGGAAGATGACGGGCATCAAGTCTCTGACTGACGGTTAAAAAATGGCCGCTTCAGTCCCCCGCACGTTTGTTCAGAACCCTTCAAGGACGATTTTGCCTTTGGACTTGCCGCTTTCTAGCAGTGCATGTGCCCGGCGCAGGTTAGCGGCATTGATGGTGCCAAAGTGTTCACCCACAGTGGTACGCAATATGCCCGCATCAATCAGCTCGGCCACCCGGTTCAACAGGTTGTGTTGCTCAATCATGTCCGGGGTTTCAAACAGCGAGCGGGTGTACATGAACTCCCAGTGCAGCGACAGGCTTTTGCGCTTGAGTTTGGTGATGTCGAGGGCCTTAGGGTCGTCGATGAGTGCCAGTTTGCCTTGTGGCGCTAGGGCTTCGACCAGTTGGTCCAGGTGCTGATCGGTTTGGGTCAGGCTGGCGACGTGAGTGACCGCGCTAATGCCTTGACGCTTGAGTTCTTCGCTCAAGGGTTGCGCATGATCGACGACTACATCGGCACCCAGTTCGCGCACCCAGGCTTGAGTTTCGGGGCGTGAGGCGCTGCCAATCACCTTGAGCGCGGTTAACTGGCTGGCCAGTTGGGTCAAGATAGAGCCGACGCCGCCTGCCGCCCCGACGATTAACAGGCTTTGTTGCTCATCGGTTTTACCTTCTTTTATACCCAGGCGTTCAAACAGCAGTTCCCATGCGGTGATGGCGGTCAGTGGCAGCGCCGCGGCTTGCGCGAAGTCCAGGCTCTTGGGCATGTGCCCGACAATGCGCTCATCCACCGCGTGTAACTCGCTGTTGCAGCCTGCGCGGGCGATGGAGCCCGCGTAAAAAACCTTGTCGCCTACCTTGAATAGACTGACCTCACTGCCGACGGCCTTGACCACGCCAGCGACATCCCAGCCCAGCACTTTGGCGACATCGGCTTCGGGCTGTACGTTTTGGCGGACTTTGGTGTCCACCGGGTTCACAGAAATAGCATGGACCGCCACCAGCAGGTCACGCGGGCCGACCGTTTGCTCGGGCAGCTCGATGTCTTGCAGGGCTTTAGGGTCCTGAATCGGCAGCGACTGGTAGTAGGCGATAGCTTTCATGGGGCAAGTCCTAAAAGTGAGTACGAAAGTGAGGTGATCATTAACTATTTCACAGGGCGATAATACGGGCTAAAACAGCTGTCTCTTTCAATAACAGGTTGATAGTGCCGAGAATGAACTCTGGGTGTGGCGGGGGATGTGAGGCGAGGGTGTGAGTGCAGTTGAGTGAGTGGGGTTAAGCGCGTTACGTCCTGTAGAACCCTGACGCTGTATAGGCGCGAGACAAGCTCGCCCCTACACAGAGGCAGGTGTTTAGGGTTTGACCAACCGTGCATCTAGGCTGTTTTGTGCCAGGCGCTTGGCCTGGTCCTGGGTCATGCCGAGATCGGTGTACAGCGCGTGGAAGTTCTCGGTTACGTACCCGCCAAAGTAGGCAGGGTCATCGGAGTTGACGGTGACTTTCACACCGCGCTCAAGCATGTCGAGAATGTTGTGTTGTGACATGTGATCAAACACGCACAGTTTGGTGTTGGACAGCGGGCACACGGTCAGCGGAATTTGCTCGTCGATGATGCGTTGCATCAAGCGCTCGTCTTCAATCGCGCGCACGCCGTGGTCGATGCGCTGGATTTTCAGCAGGTCGATGGCTTCCCAGATGTATTCCGGAGGGCCTTCCTCGCCAGCGTGAGCGACGGTCAGAAAACCTTCGTGACGGGCGCGGTCAAACACGCGTTTGAACTTGCTTGGCGGGTGGCCCATTTCTGAGCTGTCGAGGCCAACGGCGACAAAGGCATCGCGAAATGGCAGCGCTTGGTCGAGGGTTTTTTCCGCTTCTTCTTCGCTCAAGTGGCGCAGGAAGCTCAAGATCAAACCACTGGTGATGCCCAGTTGCTGTTCGCCGTCTTTGAGTGCGCTGGCAATGCCGTTGAGCACGACTTCAAACGGCACACCGCGGTCAGTGTGGGTTTGGGGGTCGAAGAAGGGTTCGGTGTGAATGACGTTCTGCGCCTTGCAACGCAATAGGTAGGCCCAGGTCAGGTCGTAGAAGTCCTGAGACGTGCGCAATACGTCTGCGCCCTTGTAGTAGAGGTCGAGGAACTCTTGCAGATTATTGAAGGCATACGCCTTGCGCAGTGTTTCAACATCATTCCACGGCAAGGCGATTTTGTTGCGCTCGGCCAGAGAGAACAGCAGTTCGGGCTCTAGGGAGCCTTCAAGGTGCAGGTGCAGTTCTGCTTTTGGCAGGGCGTTCAGCCAGTCATACATATTCTTTTTTCTCATCAAATCAGGTGCAGATGGCGGCATTCTACAGGCGCAGGGCGACACAGCTTGTAAAAAACCCCCCGCCATTTGTCGCACCGCTCTCGGCCAAGGGTGATGAGAGCGTCTTCGAGTCGTGTGCCCGTGAACTAACATGTAACGAAACGTTAGCAAGTTGCGGCAGTCTGTAACCTCACAACGTGTATTCGACTCCCGGCAAAAAGGCTCACGATGCTGACTTTATTGAAAGACGAAAAACTTCTGCTGCTGGCCATAATCATGGCCGGTATAGCGTTCCCGCTTGAGCATTGGCTGCTGAACAGTGGTCAGGTTTTTGCCTTGGTGGGCGGCTTTGTACTGATTGCCGCGATTGTTTGTGCGTCGATGCGCGTGGCGCACCATGCCGAGGTATTGGCCGAAAAGGTTGGCGACCCTTATGGGACGATGATCCTGACGTTGTCAGCCGTGTTGGTAGAGGTAGTCATCCTGGCCATCATGATGAGCAACGAACCGTCACCTACGTTGGTGCGTGACACGATTTATTCGGCGGTCATGCTCGATATCAACGGCATTCTCGGTTTGGCCGCATTGATGGGCGGGATCAAACACGGCGAGCAGTCTTATAACGATGATTCGGCCCGTACCTACAGCGTGATGATTCTGACGGCCATGGGTGTGTCGATGGTGGTGCCTGAATTTATCCCCGAGGCGGACTGGAAGATTTACTCCGCTTTCACCATTGGCGCGATGGTGTTGCTTTACACCTTGTTTTTGCGGATGCAGGTGGGGCCGCACAGCTATTTTTTCAGTTACAGCTACCCGGAGAAAAAAGGCCGCAAGCGTGAGCCAGAGGGGATGCCCGCTAACGTAAAGTTGTCGGTCGCTGTTTTGGGGCTGGGTGTGATTGTGATCGGAGCGCTGGCGGAGGTGATGTCTAAAGCGCTGGATCTTGGTCTTGAGGGCACGGGAGCCCCGCCGGTGATTACGGCTATTTTGGTGGCCGCCATTTCAGCCGCCCCTGAAATTTTGACCGCCTTGCGGGCCGCATTGGCTAACCGCATGCAGTCGGTGGTGAATGTGGCCTTGGGCGCTTCGCTGTCGACGGTAATTTTGACTGTGCCAGTGATGGAGGCCATGGCCTTGTATACGGGGCAGCCCTTTCAGATGGCCATGACTCCGGTGCAGACGGTGATGGTGCTGATTACTCTGGTGGTCTGTGCGATCAATTTGAATGACGGTGAAACCAATGCTATCGAAGGCATGACGCACTTTGTGTTGTTTGCAACGTTCATCATGCTGTCGTTGCTGGGCCTGTAATCAGAAGGGCGGCCTGTTGAGGCTGCCCTTCTCACGGTTACCAAGGAATGGTCTGACCTTTGTAGTCGATAAAGTGATGCCCGCCTTTGCCAGCGTATGCCTTTAGTTGCTCTACGATGCCGCGGATGCTGGTGTCGACATCGATATCTCCCGCCCCACCGCTCAGGTCGGTTTTGACTACGCCTGGGTGGATGGACAGTACGGTAGGCCGCTCCTCTCCCAGTTGGGTAATAAACGTATTGGTCAACGAGTTGAGTGCTGCCTTGCTGGCTTTGTAGAGTGCCAATTGCGGCGCGTTGGGGATGGTGACACTGCCCAGTCGTGAGCTCATGAAGGCCAGGATGCCATCGTCTTTTCGAATATTTGCAACGAACGCCTGTGCCACGTTAATCGGAGCCACGCTGTTGGTCATGAATAGCTGGCCTATCTCAGCCAGGCTGGCGTTACCTGGAGTCTGGTCATCCGGGCCTTTAATGCCTGCGTTAATAAACACTAGGTCGAAGATTTCTGCGTTTAAGCGTTGATGCAGTGCTTGGATGGCGTGCAGGTTATCGATGTCTAGTTGTTCAACAAGCACGTTATCCAACTTTCTCAACGCATCGGCCCGCTGAGGGTCACGGACGGTAGCAGTCACGTGCCAGCCTTCGTTTGATAACGCAGTGGCCAAGCCGAGGCCAAGTCCTCGTGAGGCACCGACGATGAGTGCTTTTTTTGCTGTCATGAGTTTCACCCTCTGAAAAGTAAAAGGAAGTCAGCGTTGAAGGTTTTACGCCTTCATGTAATCGCGAGATTAGGGCGTTAAGAAAAGTAGCACATGCGATTAGCGGACCCTGAACGAGAGAGCTTGCTACATCTGGGTGTCGGATGCAGCGTTTAAGTGACTCGTATTGGTTAAAAAACGTACAAGATTAAGTAAGCGTTATGGGGGCTGAATCCGCGAGGAATTTACACGGGTTATCCACAGGTTGTTCCACAGGTTCTGTGCGCAACTCGAGTGGAGGGGTATAAGCACTGGGTTGCTTTGTTCTAACCGCGATAACCCGCTCTAACTATTTGTTTTCACAGTAAATTACGAAATCGTCTAGCGGGCTGGCTAAAAAGTGTACAAAGCGTCAGGGAGCCCGCTGTATAAGGGCTGTAGCGGTGTGTGCTCAGCTTATCCACAGCCGGGTACACAGTGATTGTGGGCAACTGTAGTTAAGGCTTATGGCAGGTTTTTATAGGGCGGTGTGAAACGTGTCCCGGTGCAGCAAGATTCTGCCGCGACTGATGTCGGCGAGCTGCTGTTGCAAGGATGTTATGTGCTCTTCGCCTAGCGCCAGTTGCAGATCAACACCGTTGGCGGTGAAGGTTTCGTCGATGAGCAGGCCGTTGAGCTCGGCTAGGCGTAATTTCACCAAGGCCAGTTCACTGAAGTTGCATGAGCAGTGCAGCGCCACGCGGTTGATGAGCGGGCGTTTTTCTGCATTTTGTAGGCATTTGTTTGCGCCACCGCCATAAGCCCGGGCGAGCCCGCCAGTGCCGAGTTGAATGCCGCCGTACCAACGGATAACCAGCACCACGACTTGATCGCAGTCTTGCGCTTCAATGGCTGACAAGATCGGGCGACCAGCCGTACCGCCGGGTTCTCCGTCGTCACTGCTGCGATATTGAGCGCCAAGCTTCCAGGCCCAGCAGTTGTGCGTGGCGTTAAGATCACTGTGTTGCTCGATGAAGTCATGGGCCTGCTGGGCGCTGGTGATTGGCGCGGCGAGGGTGATGAAGCGGCTTTTGCGGATTTCTTCGCGGTATTCGCAAAGCCCGGTAAGGGTAGAAGGCATGTCAGTTCCGGGCTTAGGCGATGGGTGTGAGGCCGCAGCCTTTGAGGATGATGCGAATCAGGTTGTCGCTGGCGTCTTGCATGTCTTGTTTGGTCAGGCGCGTGCTGCCAGTGACGCGGCAGATTTGGGTGGCAAAGTCAGCGTAATGCTGTGTACTGCCCCACAGCAGAAATATGAGGTGCACGGGGTCGACTGGGTCCATTTTCCCGGCATCGATCCAGGCTTGGAACACTGCGGCGCGACTTTGGAACCAGGCGCGGTAGTCTTGTGTGAAGTACTCGGTCAGACATGCTCCGCCGCTGATGATCTCCATGGCAAAAACCCGCGAGGCCTGTGGTTGGCGGCGTGAGAACTCCATCTTGGTGCGAATGTAGTTGCTAAGCGCTTGAGCCGGGTCGTCTTCAGCATTCAAGGTGTTGAAGGTGCTGTCCCACAACTCGAGGATATTGCTCAGCACCGCGATGTAGAGCCCAAGCTTGCTGGCGAAGTAGTAATGCAAATTGGCTTTGGGCAGACCTGCCTTGAGTGCAATGGCGTTCATGCTGGTGCCTTTGAAACCGTGGCGTGCAAACTCATCTTCAGCGGCTTTGAGAATGGTCTCTTCGTTCTTTTGACGAATACGGCCAGCGGGCTTTCCATCGTGGGATGGGACTTCAAAGGTCATAGGTTTTTCCAAGACAATCTATGTGGGCGCATTCTGTGTTGTCGCGCTTCTTTTCACGTTAACGCGTCGCTTCCAGGCTCTCAAGAAAACTTTCCAGCACAAGGTGTGGGCGGCGGCCTTTACGCGTAACAGACGCTAGGCTTAAGTCATAAAAACGTGTTTTGGCTTTTAAGGCGCGAAGGCGCCCCTGTTGAACCCAGAGGCTGGCGTAGTGATCGGGCAGGTAGCCGATGTAACGCCCGGTCAAAATCAAGAAGGCCATGCCTTCTCGGTCGGAGGCGCTGGCGGTGCAATTGAGCGCCTGATAGTGCGCCTGAATCTCGGCGGGCAGGCGAAAGGTTGGAGCAATCGCGTCCTGTTCATTGAGGCGCTGATCTTCCAGTTGGCGGTCGTCGACATAAAACAGTGGGTGGCCGACGGCGCAGTAGAGTAACGAGCGCTCGCTGTATAGCGGTTGATATTCCAGCCCTGAGAGTGCGCTGGCTTGGGGGACAACGCCGACATGCAGGCGGCCGTCGAGTACGCCTTGTTCAACTTCGTTGGGGGCGATCATGCGAATGTGGATTTGCACGTCAGGCCCGCGTTCTTTGAGTTGGGCCAGGGCATGGGTGATGCGCATGTGGGGCAGGGTGACGAGGTTGTCCGTCAGTCCGATCGTCAACTCTCCGCGCAGATGGTGATGCAGGCCGTTGACCTCTGTACGAAAGCTTTCGAGTGCACCTAGCAATTGCAGGGATGACTGATAGACCTCACGGCCTTCTTCTGTCAGCGAAAACCCCGCACGACCACGTTGGCAAAGACGCAAACCCAAGCGTTGTTCGAGGTCGCTCATTTGTTGGCTAATGGCCGAGCGCCCAATCCCGAGCACGGTTTCTGCTGCCGAAAAACCACCGCACTCTACGACGCTGCGAAAGATGCGCAGCAGTCGAATATCAAAGTCGCTGACTTGGGCTAGTGCATCGGGACGACGGCTGCTCATAGTTTAGTAATCGCCTAACTAAAGGTTAGAAGAGTTGGATTTCACCGACTTTATAGGCGTGGCAATTTAGCTGCAACAACGCTTTCAATCCCACGCCGCTTTCTGCTTTGCGAGGTTTTGCCGATGAACATGCCTGAAAATGCCGAAATCACAGTGACTAGCCAGCTCAAGCTGGATGCTCATTGGATGCCTTACACCGCCAACCGTAACTTCCATCGTGACCCGCGTTTTATCGTTGGTGCCAAGGGGAGCTATCTGACGGACGATAAGGGTCGGCAAATTTACGATTCGTTGTCAGGTCTGTGGACCTGTGGCGCAGGGCATACCCGCACAGAGATTCAGGAAGCCGTGGCCAAGCAATTGGGTACACTCGATTACTCGCCTGCGTTCCAGTACGGACATCCGCTGTCATTCCAGCTGGCAGAGAAGATTACTGACCTGACGCCGGGCAACCTTAACCATGTGTTTTTCACTGACTCAGGTTCGGAGTGTGCGGATACCGCAGTGAAGATGGTGCGCGCCTACTGGCGATTGAAAGGCCAATCGACCAAAACCAAGATGATTGGTCGTGCTCGCGGTTATCACGGGGTGAACATTGCCGGCACGAGCTTGGGCGGTGTGAACGGCAACCGTAAGTTGTTTGGTCAGGCGATGATGGACGTCGATCATTTGCCGCACACGCTGTTGGCGAGCAATGCGTTTTCTCGTGGCATGCCCGAGTTGGGCGGTATCGCTCTGGCTGATGAATTGCTCAAGTTAATTGAACTGCACGATGCTTCGAACATCGCTGCAGTGTTTGTGGAACCAATGGCAGGTTCTGCAGGTGTGTTGGTTCCGCCGCAGGGATATCTGAAACGTCTGCGTGAAATCTGCGATCAGCACAACATCCTGTTGGTGTTCGATGAGGTGATTACCGGGTTTGGTCGTACAGGCTCGATGTTTGGCGCTGACAGCTTCGGCGTAACGCCTGATCTGATGTGTATTGCCAAGCAAGTCACTAACGGCGCAATTCCAATGGGCGCAGTGATTGCAACCAGCGAGATCTATCAGACGTTCATGAATCAACCTACGCCTGAGTACGCAGTTGAATTCCCACACGGTTATACCTATTCGGCTCACCCGGTGGCGTGTGCAGCAGGCTTGGCTGCTCTGGATTTGCTGCAAAAGGAAAACCTGGTGCAGAGCGTGGCTGAAGTCGCGCCGCACTTTGAGAATGCCATTCATGGTTTGAAGGGCGTAAAGAACGTCATCGACATCCGTAACTACGGCTTGGCCGGCGCGATCCAAATCGCTCCACGTGATGGCGATGCGATTGTTCGTCCGTTCGATGCGGCGATGAAGTTGTGGAAGGCTGGCTTTTACGTGCGCTTTGGTGGTGACACCCTGCAGTTTGGACCAACCTTTAACAGCAAGCCGCAAGACTTGGATCGTTTGTTCGATGCGGTCGGTGAAGCGCTGAATCAGATCGACTGATCCTTCTTTATATAGAAGCGTTTTTTGCAATTCATACAGGCGCGCAGTGTTCGCGTCTGTGGACAACTTTTTGGAGCACCCATGAGCACCATTCAACATTTGATTAATGGCGAATTGCTGAGCGATTCCGGTCGTACCGCCGATGTGTATAACCCGTCGACCGGCAAAGTGATTCATCAAGTGCCGCTGGCCAGCCGTGAAACCATTCAAAAAGCCATTGATGCGGCCAAGGCTGCATTCCCGGCCTGGCGCAACACGCCTGCGGCCAAGCGTGCTCAGGTGATGTTCCGTTTCAAGCAACTGCTGGAGCAGAACGAAGCGCGGATCTCTCAGTTAATCAGCGAAGAGCATGGCAAGACGCTGGAAGATGCTGCGGGTGAGTTGAAGCGCGGGATTGAGAACGTTGAGTACGCGTGCTCTGCGCCTGAAATCCTGAAGGGCGAGTACAGCCGTAACGTAGGGCCAAATATTGATGCATGGTCGGACTTTCAACCGTTGGGTGTGGTTGCGGGTATTACGCCTTTCAACTTCCCGGCCATGGTTCCACTGTGGATGTACCCGTTGGCGATTGTTTGCGGTAACTGTTTCATCCTCAAACCTTCCGAGCGTGATCCAAGCTCGACGCTGTTAATCGCCCAGTTGTTGCAGGAAGCCGGCTTGCCTAAAGGCGTGATGAACGTGGTGCATGGCGACAAAGGCGCAGTTGATGCGTTGATTGAAGCGCCAGAAGTCAAAGCGTTGAGCTTTGTGGGTTCGACGCCTATTGCGGAGTACATCTATGCCGAAGGGACCAAGCGCGGCAAGCGAGTCCAGGCGTTAGGCGGTGCGAAGAACCATGCGGTATTGATGCCGGATGCGGATCTGGATAACGCGGTCAGTGCTCTGATGGGTGCAGCCTACGGTTCGTGCGGTGAGCGTTGCATGGCGATTTCGGTTGCTGTGTGCGTGGGTGATCAGGTTGCTGATGCGTTGGTGGCCAAGCTGGTTCCGCAAATTAAGGCGCTGAAGATCGGTGCGGGTACGTCGTGTGGTCTGGACATGGGGCCTTTGGTGTCGGGCCAGGCGCGTGACAAAGTCAGCGGTTATGTTGAGGATGGCGTGGCAGCCGGTGCTCAGTTGGTCGTTGATGGTCGTGGTTTGAGCGTCAAGGATCACGAAGACGGTTTCTTCCTAGGGGGCTGTCTGTTTGACCAGGTGACGCCTGAGATGCGTATCTATAAAGAAGAGATTTTTGGTCCGGTGCTGTGCATTGTGCGGGTTAGCAGCCTAGAAGCAGCCATGCAGCTTATTAATGATCACGAATACGGCAACGGTACGTGCATCTTCACGCGTGACGGTGAAGCGGCTCGCTTGTTCTGTGACGAGATTGAAGTAGGGATGGTTGGTGTTAACGTTCCGCTGCCTGTGCCCGTTGCTTATCACAGCTTTGGTGGTTGGAAGCGCTCTCTGTTTGGTGACCTGCATGCTTACGGTCCGGACGGGGTGCGTTTCTACACGCGTCGCAAGGCGATCACTCAGCGTTGGCCGCAGCGTGCGAGTCATGAGGCGTCGCAGTTTGCTTTCCCTAGTTTGTAAGGTTCGCAGAAGCTCTATATATTCGCAGAAGCTCTATATAGAAGAAGAGAGGCCAGCCGTTAGGCTGGCCTCTGCTTTTGGAGGCTTTTAAGGCCATATGACAGAAATATGAAATAAAGTCTTGACTCAGATTTTCAACGGCCTATAATTCGCCCCACTTCCGG
>NZ_ALJC01000049.1 GCF_000282975.1 Pseudomonas psychrophila HA-4 | reverse complement strand
CAGGGTGATGCCGATCAGCCGGTGTTGGCTGTCGTAGCGGTAGTGGCGGGTCGTTTTTGCTAACGATATCTGAGTTAAGGAGCCCTATTGGCGTATGATTTGCATCCACTTTCGAAGCGGTAGTCTGTGAGCTGTTCGCTATTGAGGTCGATGGCTTTGAGGACGCTGCCGCGAGCTCGAGATCCTAACGGAAGCACAGTGGTCAATCCTTCAGAATGGTTAATAACACGCCTCAAACATCTCGGTAAATGAAAGGTGCCAATATGTATTTTTAAAGAGCTGTACAGCCGTCGCATGTGTTTGCCTTGGATTTAGATGATCTATCCGCGCGGCATATCTCATTAAGTGGCCAGCCAAGCTTAATGTGTCTCGCTGGCTAATTTCATCTACATTTCAGTTGTGGAATTAATATATACCGACGGACCGCAAAGCAGGATGTGCTGAGCGGTGAACTCTATCAGCGAGTCTTTATTTGATAGTTTGACTATGTATTTGTTGCTGGATTTGCTTATAGATACGACGAGGTTTTCCTTTGTAGGCACATTTTTAATGTGCAGGTTTTTTATATTTGAAATATTTATACCGATTCGACATGTATTGAATCCATTTTTTTTCCATTTCTCAGGAGGCATGTCTGGTAATTCAGTGATGTCAAACTCCAATATTACATTGGGTGCATTGTTGTCAATTGTTATTGCAAACAGCTGCACTACTCCAATTGCTACTGGCGCACTAAAAACCTTGTTAAAAAAAATACTCCCATCTAAATCATTCCAGTATTTCATTTTTTGTCCTTGAAATAGAAGTGATCTCTTGTGCCTGGCACTTTACCTGTTCTGCGGTTGCTGATCGGTCTTAAATTTAAGTGTGCTTTCTGATCGCCAATATTTTCAGGGGCGAAAAATTTATGGCCCGCACTATGATCTTGGATGATTATTTTTGAGCCGTCGGCGCGAGTGAATTGATATTCTCTCGTTAATACGGGCTTGCCACTTTCATTAAAAATAGCGCCGTTATTTATGTCGGTCATCTTCATGTATTTATACTGGATTGTTTTCCCTGTTTGGGGATCATATACAAAATCAGGCTGCTGTGTCCTAGGTACTCCCGCCTCAAGCTTAGCCTGCTTAAAAGCGCCGTTTCGAGAGACCTCGGGAGGACTCAGTTCATTTGGCCGCTCACACGCTGGGGTATCTTTCCCGCCGGGACACCTAGCACTCAACCCCAACGGATCCACCCACCCCGTCGGGTTGGGCACGT
>NZ_ALJC01000048.1 GCF_000282975.1 Pseudomonas psychrophila HA-4 | reverse complement strand
TTACTCACCCGTCCGCCGCTCTCAAGAGGTGCAAGCACCTCTCTACCGCTCGACTTGCATGTGTTAGGCCTGCCGCCAGCGTTCAATCTGAGCCATGATCAAACTCTTCAGTTCAAACATCTTTGGGTTTTGAGAAAACCCTAAACTTGGCTCAGCAATCGTTGGTTACATCTTTGATTTCTCGCGGAGTAACTTGTGATGCTGATAATCTTTTTGACTATCAGTCTGACTCCACAAGCACCCACACGAATTGCTTGATTCAGTTGTTAAAGAGCGGTTGGTTAAGCTTTCGCTCAACCGAGGCGCGCATTCTACAGCAGCCTCTGTTGCTGTCAAGCGGTTATTTTAAGATGTTTTCAAAGTTTCCTTTGTAACATCAACCACTTGCGCTTTCGATCTCTCGTTAGCGGGAGGCGAATTCTACAGCGTTACACGCTGCTGTCAACACCT
>NZ_ALJC01000047.1 GCF_000282975.1 Pseudomonas psychrophila HA-4 | reverse complement strand
TGGATCCGTTGGGGTTGAGTTCGTGTCCAGGGGATGGTGGGTGTACAGCAACGGGAGTGATAGAGGATCCATCCAATGCAGCGCTGGCGAGTAATCAGGAACCTAAAGCCCCTACCCCTCAGACGTCTCAGGAACAGCGACGGATTAAAATTGAGGAGCTTTCTGAGTTCAATGCTAAACGTCAAGTACATCGTTACGAGAAAAAATATGACATGCACACAATTGGAAAGCATGGTCCTGAAATATCCAATTCAGCGCTTAAACAGCGAGCAATTGACGGTACTGACCCGATTACTGGCAAAACACCAAAAACTAATAGAGGTAATCCAAGTTCTCAGTTTTTGACATGGAAATTACAGATGCATGCCATCAACAATGCAATTACACGAAGGGCCCGTGGTCTACCCATAGCGACTGGAGTTGATATCAAAGGCAATCCAATTGTTAGAATGGAACAGAAGGACTCAGGAAGAGGTTATAGACCAAACAAGAAAGACACCTCAAACCCAACACTCAATGAACATATGAGCGGTGCAGAAATAAAATTCGACCCTAACAATCCATACAGACCATTTACTGCTTACCCAGTGGACTAAATATGTTAACTCATCCTCACACAAACCTCCCATACGTTCCTGATATAGGCCACTTTCTAGGAGGGATTGATATTTATGACCTAGAGGATACTCTAGGTGAAGAACTATGGAGGCTCAATCCGAACAATGAAAATAGAGGGGAAATTATCCGAAAATATATAATTCCTCACCAATCCTATTTGTCTTATAAACACAAATATTTACTTTGCAGAAAATTAGAAAGAGCGCTAAAAGATAAGGATTTTAGTTTTTCAGAATTCTTTGGTGTGGATATTGACAATCACTCAGCTACAGCATGGGCCGCAAGCGAAATAAAAACGCCTCGTACTTTCTTTGAAGATATTTTTCAGATTGCAAGCGAGACATGGAGACTAGAACTAGCTAAGGCTGCGAACGAAGATATGTCCGCGTGGTAAGTGATGCTTAAATAATCGATGCTATATATTGTTGTGTGATTTATAGTTTGCAAGGTTTTCCGGATATTATTATTGGTTTAATACTCATCTTTAAGAACCTATCAACTCACAAAAAACATAGCTGCACTGTTGGCATGAATCAACCAGCTCGACCAACAATTTCGAACAGGAAAACCTAGGGAAACCCTGAAGAAGACTTCCAAATTTTGCAGAATACCCGATCTAAACCGCCGAGACGCCTGATGAAGCAGATGACCTTCGCCGACGCCGAGTACGCCGGCAGACGTAAACAGGTCCGCCGCGAACGTTTTCTGATCGAGATGGATCAGGTCGTGCCCTGGAGGGGCTTGATTGCCTTGATCGAACCGCATTCTCTGAAGGGGGACGGCGGTCGTCCGGCTTACCCGCTGATGGCGATGTTGCGAGTTAATCTGATGCAGAACTGGTTCGGCTACAGTGATCCGGCGATGGAAGAGGCCCTCTACGAGACTGCGATCTTGCGTCAGTTTTCGGGACTGCATCTGGATCGAATTCCCGATGAAACTACGATCCTCAACTTCCGGCGCCTGTTGGAAAAACATGAGCTGGCTGGCGGAACTCTACAGGTCATCAACGGTTATCTGGGCGACCGCGGCCTGATGTTACGCCAGGGTACGGTGGTCGATGTAACAATCATTCATTCGCCGAGCTCGACCAAGAATAAAGGGGGCAAACGAGCCCCCGACATGCATCAGACGAAGACGAGGAACCAATATTTCTTCGGGGATGAAAGTGCATATCGGTGTCGATGCCGAGTCGGGTTTGGTGCATAGCGTGGTGGGCACGCTCGATCAGAGCCTTCTTAAGCGCCATTGAAGCGTCCTGAATGGCTTCGGCTCTCATCGGGCCTTTAATGAGATGATCAATCAACTCTTGGGGTATCGAAGGTAATTCCCTCGGTGTTGCACTGGCAAACTTCTTTTTGGTCGGCATAAATGCACCTTTGGTGACATGTTATGCCCGAACAAAAAATTTCTGACAGTTTCGCCTAGTGCTCTGAGTGCTCACAATTCATTTTAAAAATTAAATAAGCGTAACCCGCTCTTTAAGAATCTGATGACATATACGCTTGTAATATTCACTCGATGCCGACGACAGTGACCGACTAGCGGCCAACTCAGTGACTGCCGCCTGCCCGACGGCCGTTGCCTGCACTACCACTACCAAAAAGGCGGCGCCCTCAAAACCATCGAC
>NZ_ALJC01000046.1 GCF_000282975.1 Pseudomonas psychrophila HA-4 | reverse complement strand
AGCGCCAAACCGACCCGCACCTGCGGGCCGACCCCGAGCTCGCGCAGCCGCCAGGCCAGTTGATTGGCGCGGCCGTCGAGTTCGCTATAGCTCAGGTGTTGCCCGGCGAAGGTCAGCGCGATGGCCTGCGGATGCACGCGTGCCTGTTCGGCAAACAGTTGGTGAACGCACTGATCGAGACGGTATTTGCCCGCTGCGGGGGCCAGCCCATCGAGCAAGCGTTGGCGCTCATCAACGTGCAGCAACGGCAAATCGCTTAGGCGTTGTTGCGGGTTCGCCAGCAAGGCCTCCAGCACATTGCGCCAGTGCTCAGCCATTTTGGCGATGCGCGGCTCGTCAAACAGGTCAGTGCTGTACGTCAGGCAACAACCTAAGCGATGGTCCAGTTCGGTGACTTCTAGGTTGAGGTCGAACTTAGTGGCCCGTGCATCGTTGGCCAAAAACTCGACCCTCATACCGGCCAACTCACGGCTTTGCTGGAATTCCCATCGCTGTACGTTGCACATCACTTGGAACAGTGGGTTGTAAGCAGCGCTGCGCGGGGGGTGCAGGGCTTCGACCAAGTGGTCGAACGGCAAGTCCTGATGTGACTGGCCTTCAATGACGGTCTGGCGCACCTGCGCCAACAGTTCATCGACGCGCAGGTGCCCGTCCAACTCACAGCGCAGCACTTGCGTGTTGAGGAAAGCACCGATCAGCCCTTCGCTTTCGGGGCGGATGCGGTTGGCCACGGGCGCGCCAATACGCACGTCGGTCTGGCCGCTGTAGCGGTAGAGCAGCACCGCGAGGGCGGCGGTCATGGTCATGAAGAGGGTCAGGCCGTGCTCGGCATTGAACGCCCGCACCCGCGCCGCAAGGTCGTCGCTCAGGTCAAAACGGTACAGCTCGCCCTTATGGCTTTGCACCAATGGCCGTGGCCGGTCGCCGGGCAGTTCTAGTAACGGGTGTTCGTTGCCCAGTTTGGCCATCCAGTAATCAAGCTGGCGTTGCCCCTCACCCGACTCCAGCCACTGGCGGTGCCACACGCTGTAGTCCAGGTAGTGCACGGCCAGCGGTGCCAGCGGCGAGGCCCGATCATCGAGAAACGCGTCGTACAATTCGCCCAGTTCACGGGCAAAAATGTCCATCGCCCAGCCTTCGGTGACGATGTGGTGCAGGGTCAGCACAAGGTAATGTTCGCGCTCGGCGGCCTTGACCATGTGGGCCCGCAACAATGGCCCGTGCTCCAGATCAAACGGCTGATGTGCCTCGCTGTCGGCCAGCGCCTGCAAGCGGTGTTGGCGGGTCGCCTGGTCAAGCTGGCTGAGGTCGAGCCAGCCCATGTTCAGCCCGGTGTCGCGCTGCACCTGCTGGCAGGCCACACCATTGACGCTGGGGAACGTGGTGCGCAGGGTTTCGTGACGCTGGATCAAGGCATGCAGTGCAGCCTCGAAACGCTCGACGTCCAAGCGCCCAGTGAGGCGCGCCATGCCGCCGACGTTGTAAGCCGGGCTGTCGGGTTCCATTTGCCAGAGAAACCACATTCGCTGCTGGGAATACGACAGCGGCACCGGCTGGCTGCGGTCGACCGGCTGGATCGCCAGTTGAG
>NZ_ALJC01000045.1 GCF_000282975.1 Pseudomonas psychrophila HA-4 | reverse complement strand
GAGTGCGGCGCAGCGCCCGTTGAAACACCCGCCGACGGCTTTGTTCAGGGCTATCGCAACGACTTCATCGCCATCCCCTGGGAGGTGTTTTACCGACCTGCGCTCAAACACACCAAGCCGCAGGTGCTGGGCATGCAGACTGCGCGCGTCAGCGGTCCTGTCAGCGAAGAGGTGCATTGCGATGCATACGGCCGGGTCAAGGTGCAATTTCATTGGGACCGCGAAGGTCAGCACGACGACAACAGCAGTTGCTGGCTGCGCGTGGCCTCTCGTTGGGCGGGCGACTGTTACGGCGCCGTGACCCTGCCACGGGTCGGCATGGAAGTGCT
>NZ_ALJC01000044.1 GCF_000282975.1 Pseudomonas psychrophila HA-4 | reverse complement strand
CCCGTTTGGCAAAGGTGGCACTAATGCGTACGCCTATTGCAAAGGGGACCCGATCAATCATGTCGATCCTGATGGGCATCTCACACTTTACCCGCTCAAAATCCAGGTCATTACCCTTGATGTGGTTCAAAGAGGTCGACCCAGAGCGCCAGTCAATACCCGCCTCCTCCGATCGCGCTCACCGTCGCCACCTAACTTTATTCCACCCCCTCCTCCCGCTCCTGCAGCGAGAGTACCTGCACATAGCGTTCCTGTAGTCACAACTCCAGTCGGGCGCCTCCGGCCAGCGCCGCCGCCACCCGACTTAATGCCACCTCCCCCGCCCGTTCCTGTGCAGACATCACGGGCGCCCAATTCGGCTGCGACTGTCAGCAACACAATCAGTTCTATTCGCGAAACCTAGGCTGGGGTTACAGCACCACCGTGCGCCCCCCATTTAGGAAAACGCGCCGTTCAAGGTGATGCCACACCGCATCAGGGTCTGGGTGTACACAAAAAAAACTGTCAGATCTGCTAGCTATACAGACACCCCGCGCAAGTTAACACTCAACGTCTAACGCTGCTTTTGAGACAGGTTGATGCCGACGATACTTGTTGACTATCGCTACGATCCGCTGGATCGCCTCCTGGGTACCCGCGATGTGCTTCGGTTCTACAATGCCAAATACATAGCGACTGAGGTAGAAGGTGACGTCGCACGTTGTTTTTTTACACACAAGACGCAACCGCTGGCCCAGTTGCAACAACAAGCGGGCGTAACCGAAACACGATTACTGGCCACCGACAGGCAACACTCGGTGGTCCATGCGCTCACTGCCACTGAAGGTTATTCACGGGAGTACTCGCCCTACGGGTTTCAACCCGCACAGCGTGAACAGGGCGATGAGTTGGGATTCAACGGAGAAAGACGCGCCCCTATTACCGGCCACTACCTGTTGGGTCAGGGCTATCGGGCGTATAACACCGTGCTGATGCGCTTCAACAGCCCAGACACGTTGAGCCCGTTTAACAAGGGCGGCATAAACAGTTATGCCTACTGCCTGGGAGATCCGATTAATCTCATCGACACGGACGGGCATAGTGCAGCAAGTCTGATAACAACTATTTTTAGAAACATTCCAGCTTTCGATCAGGTCCCCAGGCTAAATATTGTGCACCACGCTGCGGCCAATGCTGCGCCCGTTGTAGCACCCTCAGGGAGAGCTCGATTTGTTCTGCGGGGGAATAATTCTATGGCCTTAGTCCCAGCAGACAGAGCGCCAGTCGTGACTGTATCAACCTCCAGAGCAGCCGCTGCAATTGAAGCCCCAATCGCAATGGTCAGGGCATCCACCTCAAGGTCAGCCCAGGGTGCAGCCGTAGCGCCAGCCCCCATAGCATCAACCTCCAGAGCCGCTTCAGCGGTGGCCGCTCAAAACACCAGCTCAGCCGCAGACTATTTCCGTGCTCGCGCAGCCAGCCGAACCCGGCAAGCAGCCGCGGCACGGTCCGTCCCCCAGCCATTACCTGAAGCAGAAACCCAAGAGGCTGCACGCTGGATACGAGGTGATGCCGACCTGTGGTGAGGGGTTTGACTAAGGGCGCGAGTGCACGGCTACAACACCACCGTACGCCCCCCATTTAGGAAAACGCGCCGTTCAATGTGATAACCCACGCCCCGCGCCAGGGTCTGGGCTTCGATGTCGCGGCCCTTGGCGATCAAGTCTTCGGGGTAGTGGCTGTGATCAACCACCTCCACGCCCTGGGCGATGATCGGGCCTTCGTCCAGGTCGTTATTGATGTAGTGCGCGGTGGCGCCCACCAGTTTCACGCCTTTCTCATAGGCTTGGTGATAGGGCTTGGCCCCTTTAAAGCCGGGCAGCAATGAGTGGTGAATGTTGATGGCCTTGCCGTCGAGTTTGCGGCACAGCTCGGGCGACAGCACTTGCATGTAGCGAGCAAGAATCACCAGCTCGGCGCCGGTTTCTTCGATCACTTGCCACACGCGGGCTTCTTGCGCGGGCTTGTTAGCCGGGTCAAGAGCGAAGTGGTGATAAGGAATGCCGTGCCATTGCGCTAGCGGCTCAAGGTCTGGGTGGTTGGAGACCACGGCCACCACGTCCATCGACAATTGGCCAATGCGTTGGCGATACAGCAAGTCGTTGAGGCAATGGTCGGCCTTGGACACCATGATCAGCACTTTGGGCCGGTAGTGCGGCGGGGTCAGTTCAAACGCCATGCCGAACGCTTGGCCGCGTTCTGTCAGGCCCGCGCGAAAGGCGTTCTCGTCAAAGCCCTCGGGCTGGCGGAATTCGACGCGGATAAAAAAACGCCCGGAACGCTGATCGTCGAAGGAATGGTGCTCGGTGACGTAGCAACGGTGTTCGAACAAATAACGAGTCACGGCATCGACCGTGCCTAACAGGCTGGGGCAGTCGGCGGTTAGGATCCAGGTGTCAGGGGCGCGGCTCATGTGGAAATTCCTTGATTGATGTGAAAAGCAAAAGCGCCCTCACCCTAGCCCTCTCCCAGAGGGAGAGGGAACCGACCGCATGCGATTCAGTAACACCAACAATCAGCTCCCTATCGCAGGGCGAGGGAACTGACCGCACGCTAATTCAGTAACACCAACAATCAGCTCCCTCTCCCTCCGGGAGAGGGTTGGGGTGAGGGCAAGCCGTGACTCAGGCCTCAACACTCAGCCCATATTCTGCGGCCGCATCCTGCAACCACAGCCACCAGTAATCCGAGAAACTGCGACGAATCAGCAGTTCCCACGTGTCTTCGCCGGTGTGGCGAATCACCAGTTGGGATTTGGCAAACACCGTCCCTATGGCCTTGCCCACCGGGAAGTTGTCGGGGTGTACGTCGTAGCTGGTGGACTTCATCAACACGTTGCGCACGTTTGGCCCGCTCAATTCCAGCAGTTGTTGCCCACCACTGACGTTGACCACCGAAATGTGCAACCCCACTAGCGCTGCGCGCAGCGCTTGTTCTACCGCGTATTCCTGGCCGCCAGGTACGATCAGCAGCCATTCATCCGGGCCCATCCATTGCAGCGACGTGTCGCCCTTGGCCACCAGGCTCAAGGCCACCGGCAGCTCCAGGCCCAGCGCTTTGTGCACGCCTTCGGCAAAAGCCGGGTCTTTGGCATCACCGCGCAGGGTCAGGTGACCCAGCAGTTTTTTCTCGCGCACGATGACGCCCGCGTTTTTGCGGCCCTTGCCCGTCAGACTGGCCAAGTTAGTGTGGTGCAGCGATGACTCGGCTTTGACGCCCGAGTCCGGGCGTTGTTGGTATACGTTTGCGGTTGTCATGAGATCACCCACTCAAATATTCTGCCGGTCGCCTTTCGGGTCGAAGAACACCGAAGACACAATTTCAGCCTCGATCACGCTGCCATCTGCCTGAGGCGAGAACACCCGCTCGCCAATCCGCTTCAAGCCGCCTTTGACCACACCCATCGCAAACGAATAACCCAGTGAGTTGTGCGCATAGCTGGAGGTTACGTGGCCGACCATGGTCATCGGGATGGTCTGCTTAGGGTCGAACACCAGTTGCGCGCCCTCCGGCAACCATTGGGTCGGATTGACCGGCTTGAGACCCACCAACTGTTTGCGCTGGTCACGCACACAGTCTTCGCGGTTCATGCCGCGCCAGCCCAGCCACGAGAACGGTTTGGTGCGGCCCACACACCAGCCCATGTTCAGGTCATCCGGGGTCATGGAGCCATCGGTGTCTTGACCGACGATGATGAAACCCTTCTCGGCCCGCAGCACGTGCATGGTCTCGGTGCCGTACGGGGTCAGGTTGTACTTTTTACCCGCCTCGACGATTTTTTCCAGCACGCCCATCGCGTAGTCAGCCTGAATGTTGACCTCGTAGGACAGCTCGCCGGTGAACGAGATGCGGAACACCCGCGCCGGTACGCCAGCGACCAGTCCTTCTTTCCAGGTCATGAACGGGAACGCTTCGCGGTCCAGATCAATGTCGGTCACTTCGCTCAGCAGCTTGCGGCTGTTAGGCCCACTCAAGGTCAGCGTCGCGTAGTGGTCGGTGACGGAGGTGAAGTACACCTTCAGCTCTGGCCATTCGGTCTGTTGGTAGATTTCCAGCCACTGCAACACGCGAGCCGCGCCGCCAGTGGTGGTGGTCATGACGAAATGGTTGTCGGCCAAACAGGCGGTCACACCATCGTCGAAGACCATGCCGTCTTCTTTGCACATCAGCCCGTAACGCGCCTTGCCAACGTCCAACTTGGTCCAGGCGTTGGTGTAGATGCGGTTCAAAAACTCACGCGCATCCGGGCCTTGAATATCGATTTTACCGAGGGTGGAGGCGTCCAGAATGCCGACGCTGTCACGCACCGCCTGGCACTCGCGCTTGACCGCTGCGTGCAGGTCTTCGCCGTTACGCGGGAAGTACCACGGGCGTTTCCATTGGCCCACATCTTCAAACTCGGCGCCTTGCTTGACGTGCCAAGCTTGCAGCGCGGTGTAACGCACCGGCTCGAAAATGTGCCCGCAATGCCGCCCCGCTATCGCGCCGAAGGTCACCGGCGTGTAGTTGGGGCGGAACATGGTGGTGCCCATCTGCGGGATGGTCACGTTCAGCGAGCGTGCTGCAATCGCCAGCCCGTTGACGTTACCCAACTTGCCCTGATCGGTACCAAAGCCCAGCGCGGTGTAACGTTTTACGTGTTCGACTGACTCAAACCCTTCGCGGGTTGCCAGTTCAATGGCTGCCGCAGTGACGTCGTTTTGCAGGTCGACAAATTGTTTCGGAGCCCGCGCCGTGCCTTTTTCATGGGGCACATGGAACAACGCCACGGTGGCTTCTTGAAGTTGGTTCAAGGCTTTTGGCAGCACGCCTTCGACCGCTTTAAAACCGGCTTCACTGGCCGCGCGCACGCCGCCTTCAAAGCCATCGGCCAGGCTGTCGCCCAAGCCGTAAACGCCATTGATGCCGCCGACGCACACGCGTTTTTGCGGCGCTTCGCCGGGCACAAAGCCCAGAATATCTTCACGCCAGGTCGGCTTACCGCCCAAGTGCGAGGCCAAATGCACCACCGGGCTGTAGCCGCCCGAGGTGGCCACCAGGTCACATTCCAGCCATTCGCCTGGGCTGGTGACGCTGTGGGTTTTCAGGTCGATGGCCGCTACACGGGCACCCGTCACGCGTTTGGTGCCACGGGCTTCAATCACCGCACTGCCGGTCAAAATCCGAATGCCTTTGGCCCGTGCTTCTTCAACCAGTGCGCCACGTGGGTTGCTGCGTGCATCCGCCACGGCGACAACGTTCTGGCCCGCATCCAGCCAGTCCAGCGCCACGCGGTACGCATGGTCGTTGTTGGTGCTCAGCAGCAGTTTTTTACCCGGCGCCACGCCGTAGCGACGCACGTAAGTCGACACCGCACCCGCCAGCATGTTGCCCGGCACGTCGTTGTTGCCATACACCAGTGGCCGCTCGCAGGCGCCGGTGGCCAGCACCACGCGTTTGGCACGTACCCGGTGCAGGCGCTGGCGCACCTGACCAATCGGGGCCCGGTCGCCCAGGTGGTCGGTAAGGCGCTCGTGAATAGTCAGAAAATTGTGGTCGTGATAGCCGTTAACGGTCGCCCGTGGCAGCAGCTTCACATCGGGCAAGCCCTTGAGTTCAGCGATGGCTTTGGCCACCCATTCCATAGCGGGTTTGCCGTCCAAGCTTTCGCGGCTGTCTAGCAGGCTGCCGCCGAACTCTTCTTGTTCATCGGCCACGATCACCCGTGCACCGCTGCGCGCGGCTGCCAGTGCAGCGGCCAGACCGGCCGGGCCAGCGCCGACGATCAGCACGTCGCAGTGATGGTTCATGTTGTCGTAGGTGTCGGGGTCGTTCTGGGTCGGCGAGCGGCCCAAGCCTGCGGCTTTGCGGATGTACTTCTCGTAGGTCATCCAGAACGACTTCGGGTACATAAAGGTTTTGTAGTAAAAACCCGGCGGCATCAGCTTACCGCCGACTTTGCCCAAAATGCCCATCATGTCGGTGTTTACGTTGGGCCAACCGTTGGTGCTGGTAGCGACCAACCCTTGGTACAGCGCCTGTTGCGTGGCGCGCACGTTAGGAATTTGCGTGGCTTCGGTGGCGCCGATTTGCAGCACTGCGTTCGGCTCTTCAGCGCCCGCGGCGTAAATGCCCCGAGGCCGGGAATATTTAAAACTGCGACCGATGATGTCGACGCCGTTGGCCAGTAAGGCGGCGGCTAAGCTGTCGCCTTCATAGCCTTTGTACTGTTGGCCGTTGAAGGTAAAGGTCAGCACTTTGTTGCGATCAACGCGGCCGCCGTTAGGCAAGCGATGGGTCTGGCTCATACCTTTTCTCCCTGCTCGCGGGTGGCGGTTGGTGCTACGGATGCCGCCTGTTCGGTGAACTGCGGTTGAGTGCCGATCAGGTAGGTTTCTAGAATTTCGTACGTCACGGTATTGCGCGTGGCGTTGAAGAACTGGCGGCAACCGGCCACGTGGTTCCACAACTCGTGGTGCAGGCCACGTGGGTTATCGCGAAAAAACATGTAATCGCCCCACTCTTTGTCAGTGCAGGCGTTGGGGTCGAGCGGGCGCGGAATGTGCGCCTGGCCACTGGCGTGAAATTCTTCTTCGGAGCGCAGTTCGCCGCAATGAGGACAGAAGATATGCAACATGGGTATTTCTCCTCTCAAGCGCCGTGAAAACGTAGCGAGCGAAGGCAAGACAAGGCAAAAACAGGGGAGAAAGCGGAGCTTAGTGTACTAAGTGAGCATTTCGAGCCTGTTTTTAACGCAGTATTGCCGAGCGCAGTCGTGTTCATGGCGCTTTGTTAGTGGGCGACAGCGGCAGCGCCATGCTCGTCGATTAGTGCGCCGTTATAGAAACGGTCGATGGAAAACGGTGCCGCCAGCGGGTGCATTTCGCCTTTGGCCAAACTGGCGGCGAAGACGTTGCCCGAGCCCGGCGTGGCTTTAAAACCACCGGTGCCCCAGCCACAGTTGAAGAACAAATTCGGCACTGGGGTTTTGGAGATGATCGGGCACGCATCAGGCGTGGTGTCGACGATGCCGCCCCATTGGCGGTTCATGCGTACGCGGGACAACACCGGAAACATTTCCACAATCGCTTGAATGGTGTGTTCGATCACCGGGTACGAGCCGCGCTGGCCGTAGCCGACCCAGCCGTCGATACCCGCACCGATCACCAGGTCGCCTTTGTCGGACTGACTGATGTAGCCGTGTACGGCGTTGGACATGATCACGCTGTCGATAATCGGTTTAATCGGCTCCGACACCAGCGCTTGCAGCGGGTGCGACTCGACCGGTAGGCGGAACCCAGCCTGACGCGCCATGTGCCCGGAGTTACCCGCAGTGACCACGCCGACGCGCTTGGCGCCGATGAAGCCTTTGCTGGTTTCAACGCCGATGCACACGCCGTTTTCCTTGCGAAAACCCAGCACTTCGGTCTGCTGAATCAAGTCAACGCCCAACGCGTCTGCCGCACGGGCGAAGCCCCAGGCCACGGCGTCATGGCGGGCCACGCCGCCGCGCCGTTGCACGGTGGCGCCGATGATCGGGTAACGGGTATTTTTTGAGCAGTCGAGGTACGGAATTTCGTCCGCCACTTGTTTGCCGTCCAGCAGTTCACCGTCCACCCCATTAAGGCGGTTGGCGCTGACCCGGCGTTCCGAGTCACGAATGTCTTGCAGGGTGTGACACAAGTTGTAAACACCGCGCTGCGAGAACATCACGTTGTAGTTCAGGTCTTGAGACAACCCTTCCCACAGCTTCATGGCGTGTTCGTACAAGTGCGCCGACTCGTCCCACAAATAGTTGGAACGTACGATGGTGGTGTTGCGCGCCGTATTACCGCCGCCCAGCCAGCCTTTTTCGACCACGGCCACGTTGGTGATGCCGTGCTCCTTGGCCAAGTAATACGCGGTGGCCAGCCCGTGCCCGCCGCCGCCAACGATGACCACGTCATAGACCTTTTTCGGGGTCGGCGTGCGCCACATTTTCTGCCAGTTTTCGTGGTGGCTGAGGGAGTGTTTGAAGAGGCCGAAGCCTGAATACCGTTGCATAGGAATTACTCCAAAACCGCGCTCAGCGATAAACCGGGAAGTCTTTGCACAGCGACGTCACCTGACGGGCCACATCGGCTTCAATGTCGGGATCACCAAGGTGATCGAGAATGTCGCAGATCCAGCCCGCCAACTCCGTGCACTGCGCCACTTTAAAGCCGCGTGTAGTCACCGCCGGGGTACCGATGCGCAGGCCCGAGGTCACGAAAGGCGATTGCGGGTCGTTCGGCACAGCGTTTTTGTTGACGGTGATATGCGCTCGGCCCAAGGCTGCGTCAGCGTCTTTGCCGGTTAGGCCCTGACGAATCAGGCTAACCAAAAAAAGGTGGTTGTCGGTGCCGCCCGAGACTACGTCGTAGCCGCGCTTGATAAACACTTCGGCCATGGCCTGAGCGTTGTCGATCACCTGCTGTTGATAGGCTTTGAAACCTGGCTCCAGCGCTTCTTTAAAGCACACGGCCTTGGCCGCGATCACGTGCATCAACGGCCCGCCCTGACCGCCTGGGAACACGGCGGAATTGAGTTTCTTCTCTAGGGCTTCGTTGCTCTTAGCCAGAATCAACCCACCGCGCGGCCCACGCAGGGTTTTGTGCGTGGTGGTGGTCACCACGTCAGCGTAAGGCAGCGGGTTAGGGTACAAGCCCGCCGCGACCAGCCCGGCAACGTGGGCCATGTCAACGAACAGGTAAGCACCGACTTTGTCTGCAATCTGACGGAAGCGTGGGAAATCCAGCGTTTTAGAGTAGGCAGAGAACCCGGCAATGATCATTTTTGGCTGATGCTCAACCGCCAAACGCTCCACTTCGTCGTAGTCGATCAGCCCGGTAGCGGTATCGATGCCGTACTGCACGGCGTTGTACAACTTACCCGAGAAGCTGACGCTAGCGCCGTGGGTCAAATGCCCGCCGTGAGCCAGACTCATGCCCAACACCGTGTCACCTGCGTTGAGCAGAGCGAGGTACACCGCCGCGTTGGCCTGGCTGCCCGAGTGCGGTTGCACGTTGGCGTAATCGGCGCCGAACAGCTGCTTGGCGCGGTCGATGGCCAGTTGTTCAACTTTATCAACGTGCTCGCAGCCGCCGTAATAGCGCTTGCCGGGGTAGCCTTCAGCGTACTTGTTAGTCAGGCCACTGCCTTGGGCTTCCATCACACGCTGGCTGGTGTAGTTTTCGGAGGCGATCAGCTCAATGTGATCTTCCTGACGCTGATCTTCGGCGTTGATCGCCGCCAACAAGGCATCGTCGTAACCCTGAATCTGATCCTGTTTGCTGAACATTGCGTACTCCCAGCGCCAGCGCGCCATTCGTCTCGGTGAGGCTTATGCCCTTTGAGCCAGATGGTAGAGCTGGCGCGGGCAAATCAAATGCCTGCGCACGCCACGCAATGGTGCGTTTACGACATGGCCAACCTGCGCCCCCTTTTCAAAGGCTCAGGCTCAGGCGCTACGCGGCGGATTCGGCTCATTGCGATACACCTCGGCATATATCTCAGTAATCGGTGTACG
>NZ_ALJC01000043.1 GCF_000282975.1 Pseudomonas psychrophila HA-4 | reverse complement strand
CATTACGCCCAATCAACTGGTGCAGTCGTCTTCTGAAAATGACATTTGGTATCTCTCATAAACGGATGTTTTTGAGAGAACTATCTTCGGCCTTCACACGCACGAAAGGCGGCGAAGCTCCGCCGTTAATCCGTCCGCCGGAGATCTCGCCCAGGCAGGCTGAAGGCCGAGCAAGCCTGACAGGCCCGAAAAGCCCGGCACGGGCGTCGGCGGCGATGACGGCGGCGGCATTATCCAGGGTTGATGATGGAAGTGGAGGATATCGACAACCTCTCGCGCAACCAAGACATCGCGGTCGGACTGCAAGTGATCTTGAAGCCACGGGCCCGTCCCACCCCGACATGGACCTCGATGCCCGAACGGACGTTAGATTTCGAGTTCTAGGCGTTCTGCGATGAAGGTTGGATCCCAGCCGGGATTGAAAGTGTCGACGTGGGTGAATCCGAGCCGCTCGTATAGGCCACGCAGGTTCGGGTGGCAGTCGAGCCGCAGCTTGGCGCACCCCTGCGTTCGCGCGGCATGGCGGCAAGCCTCGATCAGCGCGGAGCTGACACCCCGGCCCGCATGTGTCCGTCGCACCGCGAGCTTGTGCAGATATGCGGCCTCCCCCTTGAGGGCGTCGGGCCAGAACTCGGGATCCTCGGCCGACAAGGTGCAACAGCCGACGATGCCGTCGCTGCAACTCGCGACTAGGAGCTCGGATCTCAGGACGAAGGTCTCCGCGAATGTCCGGTCGATCCGCGCGACGTCCCAGGCGGGCGTTCCCTTGGCGGACATCCACGCCGCAGCGTCGTGCATCAGCCGCACAACCTCGTCGATATCACCCGAGCAGGCGACCCGAACGTTCGGAGGCTCCTCGCTGTCCATTCGCTCCCCTGGCGCGGTATGAACCGCCGCCTCATAGTGCAGTTTGATCCTGACGAGCCCAGCATGTCTGCGCCCACCTTCGCGGAACCTGACCAGGGTCCGCTAGCGGGCGGCCGGAAGGTGAATGCTAGGCATGATCTAACCCTCGGTCTCTGGCGTCGCGACTGCGAAATTTCGCGAGGGTTTCCGAGAAGGTGATTGCGCTTCGCAGATCTCCAGGCGCGTGGGTGCGGACGTAGTCAGCGCCATTGCCGATCGCGTGAAGTTCCGCCGCAAGGCTCGCTGGACCCAGATCCTTTACAGGAAGGCCAACGGTGGCGCCCAAGAAGGATTTCCGCGACACCGAGACCAATAGCGGAAGCCCCAACGCCGACTTCAGCTTTTGAAGGTTCGACAGCACGTGCAGCGATGTTTCCGGTGCGGGGCTCAAGAAAAATCCCATCCCCGGATCGAGGATGAGCCGGTCGGCAGCGACCCCGCTC